>NZ_JBFBKW010000003.1:0-240973 GCF_040702325.1 Pseudarthrobacter sp. 902506025 | reverse complement strand
TGGCTGGGGGGGGCCGGTGTCTCTCTGGCGGGGGGGGGGGGGGGGGGCGCCCGGGGGGGGCCCCCCACCCCGACCTTCATGCGGCGACTACTTCTTGACGGCAACCAGCAGGCCGTCCCCGGTGGGAAGCATTGCCGACGCCAGCCTGTCGTCGTCGCGAACGGCCTTGCCCACCTGCCGCAGGGTCACCGTGTTGGGCTCGCGGCCTGCAGGGTTGGCCACCTTGTCCTTGTCCAGGGCATCGTTGATGACCAGCAGGCCCGAGCGCTTGAGCAGCCGGATGGCCTGTTCCACATAGCCGGGGAGTCCGGGCTTGTCCGCATCGATGAAGACAAGATCGTAGGCGCCGTCCGTGAGCCGGGGCAGGACGTCGCCCGCGCGGCCGGAAATGGTGCGGGTCCGGTTGGCGGGACTGCCGGCCTCGGCGAACGCTTCGCGGGCAGCCCGCAGGTGCTCCACGTCCACATCGATGGTGGTCAGGACAGCGTGCGCGCCAAGGCCCCGCAGCAGGCAGACGCCGGAGACGCCGGCGCCGGTGCCGATCTCCACCGCCGTCTGCGCCTTGGACGCGGCGGCCAGGACCGTGAGGACCGCGCCCACGCCGGGACTGATGGCGCTGACGCCCAATTCAAAAGAACGTTCCCGGGCCCGAAGCATAACCTCATCCTCAGCGGGCAGATCTTCTGCATAGGACCAGCTGCTGGACTTGTCGGCGCTCATGAATAATCGCTTTCTGGGCGTAAAGGGGGAATGTCTCCTCAAGCCTACTGTGTCCGGCCGGGCCGGGCAGGGAAGCGGGCGTTGCGCCGACGGCTGAAGTTTGCGCCCGATCAGGAAATTCCCAGCCAAGTTTGAAATGATTGGTATCCGCTCATCCAAAAGGTGACCGGCGCCGAATCAGAGATGTCAACAGTATCCGGGCGTTAGCATTCCACGAGGGGAGTGGACGATGTCATCTTCAGTTGTGGCACCTGTCCCTGCAGTAAACAATCCCGACGATGAGTGGGTCCGTCCCACCTGGGAAGAAGTGGTCACCAACCACTCCGCGAAGGTCTACCGGCTGGCCTACCGCCTGACCGGCAACAAGTTCGACGCCGAGGACCTCACCCAGGAGGTCTTTGTCCGCGTGTTCCGTTCGCTGGAGAACTTCAAGCCCGGAACCCTCGATGGCTGGCTCCACCGCATCACCACCAACCTGTTCCTTGACCAGGCCCGGCGGAAGACCCGCATCCGTTTCGACGCACTGGCGGAGGACGCCGAGTCCCGGCTGCCGGGCCGGGAGCCGGGTCCGGAGCAAAGCTTCGAGTTGAACAACCTCGACCTGGACGTGCAGGCCGCCTTGGAGGAACTGCCGCCGGACTTCCGCGCCGCCGTGGTCCTGTGCGACCTTGAAGGGCTCTCCTACGACGAAGTCGCCGAGGCCCTGGGCGTGAAGCTGGGCACCGTCCGTTCGCGCATCCACCGGGGACGGACCATGCTCCGCGAAAAGCTGGCCCACCGCGATCCGCGCCCGCAGCAGTCCCGCCGCAAGCTTTCGATGCCGCGCATCGCCGGCATCCTCTGAACGGCACATGAAGTCCCAGTTTCCTTTCGGCGGCAGGCATCAGCGCACCGGCAGCCACCTTGAGGCCTGCCAGGAGTGTGCCGCCACGGTGCGCCGGGAACGGCAGTACCTTGAGCGCCTACGGGATGCCCCCATTCCGCCCGCCAGCCAGGACCTGACCGCACGGCTGCTGGCCCGGACCCACGAACTGGCAGCCCAGCCGGCCGCCCCGGTGCCGCCGCCCCAGGGTGTCACCCCCCGCATGGCCGCCCGGGCCCTTGCGCTCACCGCCGGCGGAACCGTAGCTGCGGCGGGCGTGCTGGCCGTGGGTGCTTTCACGGCAGCAGGTGACCCCGGAGCCGGCGAACCGGCGGGAACCGAGGCCGCTTTTTCGCATGTCTCATCGCAGACCCCCGCTGACGGCCGGCCCTTGAGCGCCACGCAGCTGGCCACCCTGCGTTCCGAAGGATGGGCGTGTCCGGACCTGCAGGCCATGGGATTCCATCTGGAAGCGGCGCGTGCGCTGGTGGTCAACGGGGAGCCCGCAGTGGAGTTGAGGCTCACTGACGGCGCACACCACGCCACTGTCACGGAGCAGCACCCTGTCGCCAATGAACCAGCAGGCCACGCCCCGGTGGTTCACGGGGTTGCAGAAGGGGAGAGCGCTGCGGGCCAGGAGGGTGGACCGGTGCAGGTGCCGGGCACCTCCCAGTGGTCCGCCACGTACCGGGCCGCAGGCCTGACCATCACCTACCGCTCCGACATGCCCGCGGAGCAGGCCGACGATGCCATGCCCATCCTCAAGCGGCTTGCCGATTCCGCGGCGGAGGGAGTCGCGGCAGACGTCCCGGACCGGCCGGAAGGGCAGGCCGCGGAACCCCTGGATGCACGGCTGGAGCGCGGAATCAACAAGATCGCGGCCCTGTTCACCCAATGACACGGACTGTTTACCCGCCCGCCGGGTGGGAATCGTCACTCGCTGCCCGGAGAGGGTAATCTTCCTAAAGTGTTTGGAATCAACGGCCCGGAGTTCATCCTTCTGCTGATCATTGGCGTGCTGGTGATCGGCCCCCAGCGGCTGCCGGAATATACCCAGAAGCTGGCGAACCTGGTCAAGGAAGTCCGCCGGATGGCCAACGGTGCCCGTGAGCAAATCAAGGAAGAAGTGGGCATCGACATCGATGATGTCGACTGGAAGAAATACGATCCCCGCCAGTACGATCCCCGGCGCATCATCAAGGAAGCACTGCTCGACGACGATACTAAGCCTGTCAGCGCAGGCGCCCCTGCCGCGGTGGCTGCCGTTTCCGGCGCTGCCGCCGCGGCAGATGCCGCCCCCAGCCGGCCCGGAAGGGTAGTCCAGCGGCTCGCCCCGGGCGAGACCGCCCCGTTCGACACCGAAGCTACCTAGGCCTCCCACTCAGCGGGGCTGCAGACCCAGCTTCATCCCGGCGAGGCCGCGCGGTTTAGCGGCAAGCTCCCCGGCGATGCCGGTAAGCGCGGCCGCCGCTGGAGCCCCGGGCCTGCCAAGGACGATCGGAACCCCTGCATCCCCGCCCTCGCGCAGCTCGATGTCCAGGGGAATCTGGCCCAGCAGGGGGACGTCCGCTCCCACCGTGGCGCTGAGCCGTTCTGTGAGCACCGTCCCGCCGCCGCTGCCGAACAGCTCCATCCGGCCACCGTCGGGCATCTCCAGATACGACATGTTCTCGATGACGCCGGCGATCTTCTGCCCGGTCTGCGTGGCGATGGCACCGGCCCGTTCGGCGACGTCGGCTGCTGCTGCCTGCGGCGTGGTGACCACCAGGATTTCAGCCTTGGGCAGCAGCTGGGCAACGGAGATGGCGATGTCGCCGGTGCCTGGCGGGAGGTCCAGGAACAGGGCATCCAGGTCGCCGAAGTAGACGTCGGTGAGGAACTGTTCGAGCGCCCGGTGCAGCATGGGTCCGCGCCAGGCCACCGGCTGGTTGCCGGTCACGAACATACCGATGGAAATCACCTTCACGCCGTAGGCCACGGGCGGAAGGATCATGTCGTCCACTTGCGTGGGTTTTTGCGTGATGCCCAGCAGGGCGGGTACGGAGAAGCCGTAGACGTCGGCGTCCACGATGCCCACCCGGAGGCCCTGGGCGGCCAGTGCCGTGGCCAGGTTCACCGTCACCGAGGACTTGCCCACGCCGCCCTTGCCGCTGGCCACCGCGTAGACCTTGGTCAGGGAGTCCGGCTCGTTGAAGGGAATCGTGCGCTGGCCGCCCGGTCCGCGCAGCTTCTCCTTGAGGGCATCGCGCTGCGCCTGGTCCATCACCTTGAGCTCGACGTCGACGGCCGTGACGCCGGGGACCGCGGAAAGGGCTTTCTGCGAATCGGCGGTGATGGTATCCCGCAACGGGCAGCCCGCGATGGTGAGCAGGACCGCGACGGTGACCTTCCCGTCGTCGGACACCTGGACGGAGTCCACCATGCCCAGTTCCGTGATGGGGCGGCGCAGCTCCGGATCGATGACCGTGGCCAGGGCATCGTTGACGGCACTGACCAGTGGTGGCCGGCCGGCGGCTGCGGGGTGGGTGGGGGCGCTCATGGACGGAGCCTCGGCTTTCGTGCGGTATCGGCGGCGGGCCGGCCGGTGACGGACGGCCTGCTTGTCATTGGGCAGAGTGGCCGGGTTTGACCCGGGGGATCTGCTGGGTGCGCGGGTTGCGCTGCCGGTCCCGCTGCTCGCGCAGTTTGTCCTTGACCTTGTCCCGCGGGGATTCGTGCGAGCCGGGCCCGGAGTCCTCATGGGTCCGCAGTTCCTCCTGCGCTTCCAGGAGGTCTTCCAGGAGCGAGCGCAGCTCGGCCCGGACGTAGTCGCGGGTTGCTACTTCGCGCAGCGCGATCCGCAGGGAGGCCAGCTCCCGGGTCAGGTATTCGGTATCGGACAGGTTGCGCTCTGCCCGCTGCCGGTCCTGCTGCAGCGAGACGCGGTCACGGTCATCCTGCCGGTTCTGCGCCAGCAGCAGGAGGGGTGCGGCGTAGGAGGCCTGCAGCGACAGCATCAGGGTCAGCAGGGTGAAGCCAAGGTCCCGCGAATCAAACTGCCACTCCACCGGCGCCCAGGTGTTCCAACCGAGCCAGAAAATGCAGAACACGGTCATGTAGACCAGGAACTGCGGCGTGCCCATGAACCGGGCAAAGCCCTCGGTGGCATGCCCGAACGCGTCCGGGTCAGGCTTGAATTTGGGCAGGATCCGCTGGCGCGCGCTTAGGGGTGTATCGAGACTGCCTTTTGATTCCGCATTGGCCAGGTTCCGCTGGTTGGTGTTCTTCAGAGCGCTGTTATCAGCCAATGCGGCCACCGAGCTTTCTTATCGGGGCTTCGCCGTCATGGGCGCGCCAGTCGTCCGGCAACAAATGATCCAAGACGTCATCAACAGTCACCGCCCCCACAAGCCGGCCGGCGTCATTGACCACCGGGAGGGAGTTCAGGTTGTAGGTGGCCAAAGTCCGTGCCACTTCGCTGATGTGGGCCTGGTCGGACAACGGCTCAAGGTTCTTGTCCACCAGGTTTCCCAGTGCCTCGAACGGCGGGAAACGCAGCAGCTGCTGGATGTGCACCACGCCCAGGAAGCGGCCCGTGGGCGTTTCCAGCGGCGGCCGGGCAATGAAGATCGACGACGCCAGGGCGGGGGAGAGCTCCTCGCGCCGGACGTGGGCCAGGGCTTCGGCGACGGTGGCCTCCGGCGGCAGGATGACAGGCACCGGGGTCATCAGGCCGCCGGCGGTGTCCTCGTCGTACTCAAGCAGGCGGCGGACGTCCTCGGCGCCTTCAGGCTCCATGAGCTGGAGCAGTTCCTCTGCCTGGGCGGAGGGGAGTTCTCCGAGGAGGTCGGCGGCGTCGTCAGGATCCATCTCCTCCAGGACGTCCGCGGCGCGCTGGACATCCAGGGCGGAGAGGATCTCTACCTGGTCGTCCTCCGGCAGTTCCTGGAGGACGTCGGCCAGCCGTTCGTCCTGCAGTTCGCTGGCAACCTCGAAGCGGCGCTTGTCGCTCATTTCCTGCAGGGCCTCGGCGAAGTCCGCGGGCTTGAGGTCCTCGTGGTTGGCCACGAACTGGGTGGCGGCCTGCGGTTCGGTGCGCGGCCCCTGCTGGGCGTCCGCCCAGTCGATGATCAGCGTTTCGTTGCGGCGCAGCCGGCTCAAAGGGGACAGGGAGTGGCCGCGCCGGACAAAGAGCTTGCTGACGAACCAGTCGCGGGACCGGTGCTGGTCTATGGCGATGTCTTCGATCGTGGCGTCGCCGCTGCCGTCGCGTAGGGTGACCCGGCGGTCGAACATCTCGGCCACCACCAGGGTTTCCGCCCCACGCTGTTCAAACCGGCGCAGGTTGACCAGGCCCGTGCAAATGATCTGCGTCTGGTCGATCGAGGTGATGCGGGTCATGGGCACGAAGACGCGCTTCTTGCCTGGAACTTCCACCACAATGCCCACCACGTGCGGAGCTCCCCGGGTTCCCCGGGACAGCACAACAACGTCGCGCAGCCGGCCCAGCCGGTCGCCCAGCGGGTCGAAGACGTCGAGGCCCAGGAGGCGTGCCACGAAGACGCGTGTAGGTGTTGTGCTCACCACTACAGGCTACCGAGTCTGCTCTCTTTTAGCTGAATTTACAGGCGGCACCCACCTTGATGGGCAAGAATGGGTTTATGTCGAACATTTTTGGTGCTCCCAAGGCCGGCGCCGCGAACGGACCGGACGATGCCCGGGCTGTTCCCACCGGTGACACCGTTGGCTCCTACACTTCCTACCTCGACGCCCAGAAAGCGGTTGACTACCTGGCGGACCAGCAGTTCCCGGTCCAGATGGTGTCCATCGTGGGCAATGAACTGAAGATGGTGGAGCGGGTTACGGGGCGCCTGAGCTATCCGCGGGTAGCGTTGTCGGGAGCGCTGAGCGGCATGTGGTTCGGCCTGTTCGTGGGCGTCATGCTCTCCTTCTTCGCTCCGTCACCCGGGTACTTCTCCATCATGACCTCGGTGCTGATGGGCGCGGCGTTCTTCATGCTCTTCGGCATCGTCACCTACGCCATGCAGCGCGGCAAGCGGGACTTCACCTCCACCAGCCAGGTGGTGGCCACCAGCTACGACGTGATCGTGGCCCCCGAGGCAGCCCACGAGGCCCGGCGGCTCCTGCAGCAGCTGCCCATGTCCCGCTCGGACGCAGCATCCGGCCACGGCCCGTATACGCAGCATGACTACTACAACCAGCCGTACCAGCAGCAGCACCACCAGCAGCCCGGGCAGCAGCAGGGGCAGGGCCCGGCCCGCCCCGCCGGGTGGAACGATCCCTACGGCCAGCGGTCCTCCGGTTCGTCCGCCCACAACGGACCGGTGCAGGAAGGCCACGGGTACCCGGACGACGCAGGCCAGCAGCACACCGGCCAGCAGCCGGCCCAGCAGTACGACGCCGGCCAGCAGCACAGCGGCCAGCAGCCGGCGCAGCCGGTCCGTTCCGTCCGTTACCCGGACCTGCCGGACGGCCGCCCGCAGTACGGCGTGCGCCTGCCCCAGGGCCCTGCCGCTGATGCGGGGCAGCCTGGCATGGGACATCCCACGGAACACCGGGCAGGGGACCACGTGCAGGATGGCGCGGAGCACCCGGTGGAAAACCACTATGGTCCGGACGGGGACCAGCACCGGGGCGACCACCGGCAGTAACAGCGCAGGTGCGTCCGGGTGCACGGGGCTGACGGTGTCAGGAACCGGTGCCACAAACAAAGAGCGGGGCCGCTGGAATGATTCCGCCGGCCCCGCTCTTTGTTTTCTTCAGCGCGTATCAGGCTTCTTCGGTCCGGTAGATGCCGGCCATCCAGTCCTCCACATCCTCCGCATTGCGCGGCAGGGCGGCGCTGAGGTTGACGGGGCCGTCGGCGGTCATCAGGATGTCGTCCTCGATCCGGACGCCGATGCCGCGGTATTCCTCGGGAATCGCAAGGTCTTCCTTCTTGAAGTACAGGCCCGGTTCGATGGTGAAGACCATGCCCTCGGTGAGGACGCCGTCGAGGTAGAGTTCCCGCTTGGCCTGGGCACAGTCATGGACATCCAGTCCCAGGTGGTGGCTGGTGCCGTGCGGCATCCAGCGGCGGTGCTGCTGGCCCTCCGGGCTGATGGCTTCCTCCACGCTGACGGGCAGGATTCCCCATTCGGCCAGGCGCTCAGCCAGGACGGTGGTGGCCGCGGTATGGATGTCCCGGAACTTGGTTCCCGGCTGGGCCGCCGCGAATCCGGCGTCGGCAGCGTCGAGGACCGCCTGGTAGACCTTGCGCTGGATGTCGCTGAAGGTGCCGCTGGCCGGAAGGGTCCGGGTGATGTCCGCGGTGTAGAGCGAGTCGGCCTCGACGCCGGCGTCCAGGAGCAGGAGCTCGCCGGCGTGGATCCGGCCCGTGTTCCGGGTCCAGTGCAGCACGGTGGCGTTGTTGCCGGACGCCGCGATGGTGTCGTAGCCCAGTTCGTTGCCTACCTCGCGGGCACGGGCGAAGAAGGCACCCTCCACCACGCGTTCACCGCGGGCGTGCGTGAGGGCGCGCGGCAGGGCCTTGACCACCTCTTCGAATCCTTCAACGGTGGCCGACACTGCAATCTTCATCTGCTCGATTTCCCACTCGTCCTTGAGCAGGCGCAACTCGGAGAGGGCTTCGCTGAGCTTCTCGTCCAGGGCGTCGAGCACCTCGAGGTCCAGGTTCTCGGGGTCCTTGGCCGTGTTGTACCGGGCCGTGTCCACCAGTGCGTCAATGTTGTCGTCAACCTTGCGGACCAGGCGGATGGAGATCCCGCCGATCTCCGGGGCGCCCACATCCTTGGTGATTGCCGTTTCCAGCTGGTCGATGTGCGCGGTGGCCAGTCCCAGCCGGGCCTCGAACTCTTCGAGGGTGGGACGGGCGCCAATCCAGAACTCACCGGAGCGGGAGTCTGCGTAGAACTGTTCCGTGTCCCTGCCGGCCAGCGGCCGGAAGTACAGCGTGGCGCGGTGGTGCGCGCCGTCGTCGCCCGTTCCCTCTTGCACCGGATCCAGGATCAGGACCGCGTCCGGCTCGTGGTCCAGGCCGAGGCCCGTCAGGTGGGCGAAGCCGGAATGCGGGCGGAAGCGGTAGTCGCAGTCGTTGGAACGGACCTTAAGCGGCCCCGCGGGGATAACCAGGCGTTCGCCTTTGAACTGGGCCGAGATCGCCTTGCGCCGGGATGCGGCGTAGCCGGCGACGGCGTCGCGCCGGGGGAGCTCCTGGCTGGACGGCGCCCAGTTGCTGGCCATGAAGGCCTTGAAGGCGTTGGAACTGGGCCGCTGGGAGCGGTTGTTGACGCGGTCCTCCAGCGGCTGGGAAGCAGAGTTTTGGGTGTTTTCGGCATCGTTCACGGCACCATCGTCTCACCAGCATCCCGGCTACGCGAACAGGCCTCCCCGGTCTCCTGTCCCCGGTCCACTACGCTGGATAAGTGAGGATTGACCTGCATGCCCACTCCAACGTCTCCGACGGCACCGAGACCCCGGCCGATGTCATGGCCTCTGCTGCCCGTGCGGAACTGGACGTGGTGGCCCTGACCGACCATGATTCGACGGCCGGCTGGGCGGAGGCCGCCGCGGCCGCCGCCACATGCGGGGTGGCCCTGGTGCCGGGCATGGAAGTCTCCTGCCGGACCGAGGAAGGCATCAGTGTCCACCTCCTGAGCTACCTGCACGACCCCACCCACCCCGGGCTGCTCGAGGAAATCACGAAGGCCAAGGACTCCCGCCTGACCCGCGCCGAACGCATGGTGACCATCCTTGCCGAGGACTATCCGCTCACCTGGGACGACGTGATCCACCACGTGGCGCCCGGAGCCACCCTTGGCCGGCCGCACATCGCCGATGCCCTCGTCGCCGCGGGCGTCGTGGAGGACCGGTCCGAGGCATTCGCGTCCATCCTCACCTCCCGGTCCCGCTACTTCATCCCGCACTACGCCCCGGACCCGGCCACCGCCGTCGAACTGGTCCGTGCCGCCGGCGGCGTGCCCGTGTTTGCCCATCCCGTGGCTTCCGCCCGGGGCCGGATCGTGGGGGAGCGGACGTACAGGGACATGATCGACGCCGGGCTGGCAGGCCTGGAGATCAACCACCGGGACAACCCGGAAGAGGGCCGGGATTTCCTGCGCAAACTTGCGGCCCGGCATGGCCTGCTGGTCACCGGCTCCTCCGACTACCATGGCACCGGCAAGCCCAACCTGCTCGGCGAAAACCTCACGGCCCCGGAGATGCTGGCGCGGATCGAGGAATTGGGTACGGGAGCCGCCGTTGTCCGTCCCTGAGGGGCGGACAACACCCTGGCTAGCTGGACGGGAAGGAGCTCAGGGTGGCGTGCGCTCCGAGCCGCTTGGCCATGATGTCGATGGCGGGCTGGTTCTGGTCCACGCACACGAACCTGCGGCCGAGCTTGGCGGCAACTGCTCCGAGGGTGCCGGAGCCGGCGAAGAAGTCCAGGCACCAGTCACCGGGCCGGGACGACGCAGCGACCACGCGGCGGACCAGGCCCTCCGGCTTCTGCGTAGGGTAGCCGGTCTTTTCCTTGCCGGTGGGCGAGACGATGGTGTGCCACCAGACGTCGGTGGGCAGCTTTCCCAGTTCCCGCTTGGCGGGGGTCACCAGGCCCGGCGCCATGTAGGGCTCGCGGTCCACCTCGGCGCTGTCGAAATGGTACTTCGCCGGGTTCTTGACGTACACCAGGATGTTGTCGTGCTTGGTGGGCCACCGGTTTTTCGCCCGGGCGCCGTAGTCGTACGCCCAGATGATCTCGTTCAGGAAGCATTCCCGGCCGAAGATGGCGTCCAGCATCACCTTGGCGTAGTGCACCTCACGGTAGTCCAGGTGCAGGTACAGGGTGCCGTCGTCGGCCAGCAGGCGCCAGGCCTCCACGAGCCGGGGTTCCAGGAAGGACCAGTAGTCGCTGAACGCATCATCGTAGCGGTGCAGGGCGCCCTTGATGGTGTCGTAGGAGCGGCCCTTGAAGCCCACCCGGTCCCCACTGCCGCCGGCGTTCACCACCATCCGGGTTTCCTGGCGTTGCTGCGGCCGGCCCGTGTTGAAGGGCGGGTCCACATAAATCAGTGTGAAGGCGCCGTCCGGCAGCGTGGGGAGGTACTCCGCGTTGTCCGCGTGCACCACCAGGCTGCCGCCGTCCGGCGCCCAAACAGTGTCAGTCATCAGGGCAGTTAGGCCTCGGAGTTGCCCGGCTGGCTGCCGGTGTCCGCACCGGCCACCACTTCGCCGTTGCGGCGGCGGGTGCGGGTGCGGGTGCGGCGGGCGCGGTTGGGCTTTTCGCCGTCGGCCGCGGGTGCTGCAGCTTCGGCGGCGGATGCGGTCTCCGGAGTTGAGGTACGACGACGGCGCTCGCCCGGGCGGCCCGTCGAGTCATTGCTGCGGCCGCCTTCGCGGCTGCCGCCCTTGCCGGCGTCGCTGTTTCCGCGGCCCCGTCCGTCCCGGTCGCGTGAGCGGCCTGCGTCGCGGCCGCCGCGGCTGTTCTTCTTGCCGGTCTCGCCGAGGTCCTCGAGGACTTCGGCGTCGACGCCGGCTAGTGTCCGCTTGTCGCGGGGCAGGCGGCCCTTGGTGCCCTCGGGGATGTCAAGGTCCGTGTAGAGGTGCGGCGAGGAAGAGTAGGTTTCCACCGGCTCCGGCACACTCAGCCCCAGCGCCTTGTTGATCAGGCCCCAGCGCGGCATGTCGTCCCAGTCCACGAACGTGACGGCGGTGCCCTTGTTGCCGGCGCGGCCCGTGCGGCCCACCCGGTGCAGGTAGATCTTCTCGTCTTCCACGCACTGGTAGTTGATGACGTGCGTAACGTCCTCGACGTCGATGCCGCGGGCGGCAACGTCGGTGGCCACCAGGACATCGACCTTGTTGTTGCGGAAGGCGCGCAGCGCCTGTTCGCGGGCGCCCTGGCCCAGGTCGCCGTGGATGGCGGCGGCGGCGAACCCGCGGTCCACCAGTTCCTCGGCCACCTTGGCGGCGGTGCGCTTGGTCTTGGTGAAGATAATGGTCCGCCCGCGGCCGCGGGCCTGCAGGATGCGTGCCACCACTTCGGTCTTATCCATGCTGTGCGCACGGTAGATCAGCTGGCGGATGTCGCGCTTGGTCAGGCCCTCGTCCTCCGGATCCGCGGCGCGGATGTGCGTGGGCTGGGTCATGTACCGGCGTGCCATGGCGATGACGGGGCCGGGCATCGTGGCGGAGAACAGCAGGGTCTGGCGGACGGCGGGCGTTGCCGCGATCAGCGTCTCCACGTCCGGCAGGAAGCCCAGGTCCAGCATTTCGTCGGCTTCGTCCAGCACCACGATCTTGACGTTCTTCAGGCTCAGGTGCTTCTGCTTGAAAAGGTCGATCAGCCGGCCGGGGGTTCCCACCACTACCTCGACGCCCTGCTTGAGGGCTTCTACCTGCGGCTCGTAGGCGCGGCCGCCGTAGATGGTGGCGATCCTGGCGTTGCGCTTCCGCGATGCCGTCACCAGGTCCCCGGCCACCTGGACTGCCAGTTCACGGGTGGGAACAATGACCAGGGCCTGCGGTGCGCCGGGCACGGCCAGCTTGGCGTAGCCGGGATCGTCCTGCCCGATCACGCGCTGCAGCGCCGGAATGCCGAAGCCCAGGGTCTTGCCGGTACCGGTCTTGGCCTGGCCGATGATGTCGTGGCCGCCCAGCGCGACCGGCAGGGTCATGGCCTGGATGGGGAAGGGGTGGGTGATGCCGGCGTCGGCCAGGGATTCGACGATGTCTGCGCGGACGTTGTAGTCGGCGAAGGACTTCTCCGCGATCTCGTGCGGCGTCTCGTCGGAGATTATGGTTTCTTCCGGCTCGATGGTCTCCGTGCCGGACTCATCGCTCAGGAGCTGGTGGGTATGCAATTCACTCACAGGGGAGTTTCCTTATTCATTTGGGCAATGGCGCTGCCTGCTCAACGGGCCGGCCCATGGCTGGCCGCTCCGGAGCACGCTCAGGCGCGCAAGCGATTCCAGTGGAAGCCGATCGCGGGCTATCTAAATGCTGGCACTGGTGACCAACGGGTACATCTCAAGATCGCGTAGGGGCGGGCTTGTTGGTTTCAAATCAAGGAAATCAACGACCGGGCATCCAGTTCTACCCCTCCAGTCTAGCCGTACAGGCGCGGAAACACGGTTTCGGCCCGCCCAGGCGGCCCGCCGGCCCGTCAGGAAACGAGTTCGAAGTGGATCTGCCGGGTGGTGATGTCCGAGGAAACCAGCCGGACGCGGACCTTGGTACCGGACTCCAGTTCGCCCGCGCAGCGTGCAGTCACCGCAGGTTCGGCGATCTGGATGATCCCCGAACTTCCGTTCCCGTTGCCGTTGCCGTTTTTCCCGTTCCCGTTTCCATTCTTGCCATTCCCGTTGCCGTTTCCGTTCTGCGGCTTGGATCCGGAAATGACGATCGCATCAAACTCCTGCCCGATGTGGTTCAGCAGCAGCGCCGCTTCCACGGTGTCCAGGGCCAGGCGTTCCATGCGGGAGGCCAGCTGGTCCGATCCCGCCATGATGCCCGGGAGCAGCGGCAGGGCCTCCCGCGCCCAGCCAGGGACGTCGCCGCCGTTGCTCAGGGCCTCGCAAATGACCAGCACGAAGCGGTCCACCAGGCGGCGCAGCGGCGCGGTGGTGTGGGCATAGGCTGCGCCGATGGCCGACTGGATGCCGTCTTCCGGGACAGTGCCGTCGAAAGCTGTGTAGGACGCGCCACGGAACAGCATGCCGGCTGAGTGCATGATGGCCAGCTGCCGCGGATCGGTGGGATCGAGGGACCGGAGGTACTCGCCGTAGCTGACCTCCCCGTCCCATGGCCTGCCCAGCACCTCGGTCTGCAGCCGGAAATGCCGCAGGGACCGTTCATCCGGGGCAGGCATGGTGCGCAGGATGCCCACTTTGCCCTCCAGCATCAGCTGCGCGGCGGCCATTCCGGTCATCAGCGAAATCTGTGCATTCCAGTCCTCCACGGGAAGCTGCGGAACAGCGTCGATCCGGTAGCCGCCGTCGGGCAACTGGACGATCTCCTGCTCAGGCATGTTCAGGCTGGCGCCCCCGCGTGCCCGTTCCAGCGCCACCCGCTTCAGTCCCACCTCGCGGAGGAGGCCCAGTACGGGGGAGGCAGTCCCGGCGTCGAGATCGGCCTGGGCGCCTTTATAGCTGAGCTTGTCACGGCTGATGACCCGCGCCCTCCGGACGCCCACGGACAGCACTGTCGCGTCGCCGTCGAGCGTGAAGTCCCAGACGAAAGCCGAACACTCCTGGCCGGGCAGCAGGCTTCCGGCGCCCTCGCTGATCACCTCGGGGTGCAGCGGGATCCGGCCGTCCGGGGCGTAGAACGTCTGTCCGCGGCGCCGCGTCTCGGCGTCCAGCGGGCCGCCCGGAGCAACAAACGCCGGAACGTCGGCGATGGCGTACATAACCCGGTAGCCGTTTCCGTCCGGTTCGATGAACACTGCCTGGTCCAGGTCCGTGGACGACGCCGGATCGATGGTCACGAATCCGACGGCGGTCAGGTCGTAGGACGGCAGTTTCAGCGCGGCGACGGCGGCGCGGGCGTCTTCCACTGCTTCGGCGGGGTACGGTCCCGGCAGTTCAAGTTCCGTCCGCAGCAGGCCCAGCGCCTCTTCCAGGGCGTTCTTGTGGTCATGGACGTTGGGGGCCAACCGATGATGTGACACAAAAATCAGCGTATCCCCAAGTCCCGGAATTAAGCAGGCTCAGGAGCCGGTGCCGTCCAGCGCGTCGAGAAGGGAGGCGGCGGCGGCTGCGGGGTCGGGTGCTTCGGTGATGGCGCGGACCACCACGATCCTGCCGGCACCGGCCTCCACCACGTCACGGACGTTTCCGTGGTCGATGCCGCCGATGGCAAACCATGGCACGGGATCTCCGGCCTGCCGGGAGGCTTCGGCGGCATATGCCACCAGTTCAGGGCCGACGGCGGCCCTGCCGGGTTTGGTGGGCGTGGCCCAGACCGGACCCACACAGAAGTAGTCCAGCCCGGACGGCCCCACCGTTGCGGCCAAAGCGGCGTCCACCTGGTCAGTGGTGTGGCTGGAGAGCCCAATGGCCGCGTTGCCGTTGACCAGCGTCCGCGCTGCCGGCAGCGGAAGGTCCTTCTGGCCGATGTGGAACACCGGCGCCCCGGACAGCACGGCGATGTCCGCACGGTCGTTGACGGCCCACAGCCGGCCATGGCGTACCGCTGTTTCCTTCAGGACCGCCAGGAGGTCCAGTTCCTCTGCGGCTTCGATGGTCTTGTCGCGCAGCTGGATGATGTCCACGCCGCCGGCAAACGCGGCGTCAACGAAGTCCGCGAAATCGCCGCGCGCAGTCCGTGCGTCGGTGCAGAGGTACAGGCGCGCTGCCTTGAGGGCGTCAATGTGGCCGGCGTTGGCAACTTCGGCGGGGAGGGCAGCGGAGGCTGGGGCGTGGGGGCCGGCGGGCAGGGATGAGGCGGACACATTCATGCCTGCAAGCCTAGTTCCTCTAAACTGGGCTGGTACTGCGGGAGCCCGCGGCAGCTGTCATAAAGCGCCGGGCTGAGAGGGCGTCAGAGCCGACCGCTTGACCTGATCCGGTTAATGCCGGCGTAGGGAAGGAACCACATGCGCAACCCCGTTGACAGTCTCCCCGGGCCCGAAGGCGCCAGCGCAAACTCCACTGTCCGGGCCGACGTCGCCGTCATCGGCGGGGGAGTGGTGGGCCACGGCATCGCCTGGGAGGCGCAGCGTTCCGGACGCTCCGTTGCCCTGATCGACGACGCACCCGGAAACGGTGCCAGCTGGGCCGCCGCGGGCATGCTGGCCCCGGTCAGCGAACTGCACTACCAGGAGGAGGACCTCCTGGAACTGATGCTTGAGGCGTCGTCCCGCTGGCCAGGGTTCGCCGCGGGGATCGCCGGCGCGACGGGGGCGGATTGCGGATACCTGACGACGCCGACACTCGCCGTGGGTGCCGACGCCGCGGACCGCCGCGCGCTGATGGACCTCCGCGCGGTACAACAGGCCAACGGACTGGGGGTGGAGCCCCTGGCCGTGCGCGAAGCCCGCAAACGCGAGCCGCTCCTCAGCCCCGCCATCGCCTGTGCCCTGGACACACCCGCGGACCACCAAGTGGACCCCCGGCGCCTGGTGGCGGCCCTGCGGCTGGCCCTCGCGGGCGTTGCACTGACGTCCCCGGAGCTGGCCGCCGCGGGCGCGGTGGACGGGTATGCCGTGCCGGACCGGGCCACCGGCCTGCTGTGGGAGGGCGGAACGGTTGCCGGTGCCAGCCTCGCCGGCGGCGGCACCGTCCTGGCAACGGAAACCATCGTGGCCAACGGCCTGCAGGCAGGGGACCTTGGCGGCCTGCCCGACGGCCTCGACCTGCCACTGCGCCCAGTCCACGGGGACATACTCCGTCTCGCCGTTCCGCAGCACCTCCAGCCCCTGGTGACCTCCACGGTTCGTGGGCTGGTGCACGGAGTCCCCGTCTACATCGTCCCCCGGCAGGACGGGACCGTGGTGATCGGGGCAACCCAGCGCGAGGACGCGCTCTCCGATGCCGTGAGCGCCGGAGGCGTCTACCAGCTGCTGCGGGACGCTCAGGCGCTGGTGCCCGCCGTCGCTGAACTGGAACTGCTCGAGTGCACCGCCCGGGCCCGCCCCGGTACCCCCGACAACGCGCCCCTGCTGGGCCGCGTGCCGGTGGATCCGGGGTCCGGAAACCCTGCCGCCGGGCATGTCCCGGGACTCATCATCGCCACCGGGTTCTTCCGGCACGGCGTCCTGCTCACCCCCGCCGCAGCCGCCATCTGCACGGCACTGCTGGACGGGACATCAGATTCCCGCTGGTCGCCCTTCAGCCCGGAGCGGTTCTCCCGGCCGGCGGCAGCCGCCACCACACCCCACATCAAGGAGACAGCGTGAACATCACCCTGAACGGAAACACGCACGAGGTGGCCGACGGCGCCTCCATCACCACGCTCGTCAGCCAAGTCACCGGACGCCCGCTGGCACCCAACGGACAGGCGACGGACGGCGGGAAACTGGGCGTCGCCGTCGCACATAATGCCCAGGTGGTGCCGCGGAGCCAATGGTTCGCCACCGCGCTCGCCGAGGGCGACGATATTGAACTTGTCACTGCAGTACAGGGAGGCTGACGCCATGACCGAAACCAGCACCATCAACCCCGCCGGAAACGCGGGCGCCGCCGACGCCCTGGTGATTGACGGCGTCGCCCTCGGATCCCGGCTCATCATGGGCACGGGCGGGGCACCCAGCCTGGACGGCCTGGGCGCAGCGCTGCTGGCCTCCGGCACCGCCCTGACCACGGTGGCCATGCGCCGGTACTCCACTGCTGAAACCGGTTCGCTGTTCCAGCTGCTGGTGGACCATGGGATCCGCGTGCTGCCCAACACGGCCGGCTGCTTCACGGCCAGGGATGCGGTCCTGACCGCCGAACTGGCGCGGGAGGCCCTGGAGACCGACTGGGTGAAACTGGAGGTCATCGCCGACGAGCAGACCCTCCTGCCGGACGCCGTGGAACTCGTGGACGCCACGGAGCAGCTGGTCAACCGCGGGTTCAAGGTCTTCGCCTACACGAATGACGACCCCGTGCTTGCGTTGCGGCTGGAGAACCTCGGCGCCACCGCCGTCATGCCGCTGGGCGCCCCGATCGGTACCGGACTGGGGATCCTGAACCCGCACAACATCGAGCTGATCGTTTCCCGCGCGTCGGTGCCGGTGGTCTTGGATGCAGGCATCGGCACGGCGTCAGACGCCGCGCTGGCCATGGAGCTGGGCTGCGACGCCGTCCTGCTGGCCACGGCAGTGACGCGTGCCCAGAACCCCGCGCTCATGGGCGAGGCGTTCAAGCACGCAGTGATCGCCGGCAGGATGGCCAGGGCCGCCGGGCGCATCCCGCGCCGGGAGCACGCCCTTGCCTCCTCTGCGATGGAGGGCCGGGCGGAGTTCCTCTGACCCCCGTCATACAGGTGTGGCCACCGCCCGGATGGGTGGTGGCCACACGCGTTTGTACTGCCCTGCCGGCGGTCAGCGCCGCAGAATAACAGTCAGGCGTTCCGTGTCGCGGCGGGCGCGGGTACGGCCCAGGTAGACGACGGCGGCGATGGCCGCAGCTACTCCCAGGACCATGGGCAGGACCCACGGAAGCCACGTGGTCCCCGGCAAGTAGCCGAAGCCCGCAGTCATCAGGATGATCCAGGCCAGCGCCGCAACACCCGCGGCAACACCGGCCGGAACTGCCGCACCGTATTTGGCATGCCGCTTGTCATTGGCCCAGACGACGAAGCCGGCGGCGACGGTTGCCAGCACCACGATGGTCAGCGAAAGCATGGATCTCCTTGGGAAACTGCGGTGGCCCGGGGACGGGCAGAGGGTGAAACGGGCCGGACTAGAACTGGCCGAAACCTACGCGCCGGACCTCCTCGGCACCGATTTCCACGTATGCCAGTGCGTTGCCCGGAACAATGATCAGGCGTCCTTTGTCATCCTTCAGGCGCAGTTCGCTGCCCTCATTAATGGCTTCGCCAACAACCTTGGCCACCGTCTCCGCATCCTGGGTTGATTCCAGCACGATTTCGCGGCCAACGTTCTGAACGCCGATCTTAATTTCCAAGGGGGCCTCCCAGCCTGTGAAAGTACTCGTGTTTCTCTACGAGGTGTTGTCTCATTTGTAGTCTAGGACTCTTTGGGGAAGCGAGAGATTCCGCGCCAAGCTAAACGGTAGATGAGGTCGCTGGCCACATCGAGGTCCAGATTGCCGTCCGTTTCCAGCCAGTACCGGGCGCTGACCTGCGCCATTCCGGCCAGGCCGCGGCCCAGCAGTTCCGCTTCCAGGTGGGGGAGCTTGGTGTCCTCCGCAATGACCCGGGCAATGGCGTCGGCGAAGGTCCTGTTGAACGTTTCCAGCCGCGAGCTGACATCGGGATCGTTGATCAGGTCGGACTCGAACACCAGGCGGTGGGCCTGGTCGTCATTGGCGATGAAGTGGAAGTAGGCGCGCATGACAGCCTGGACGCGTTCATCGTTGTCCGTGGTGGAGTTCAGGGCGCCCAGCATCAGTTCGGTCAGCGAGGCCAGATGGCTTTCCAGCAGGGCGAGGTAGAGCTCGCGCTTGGAAGGAAAATGCTGGTACAACACCGGTTTGCTCACATGGGCAGTTTCTGCAATCTCATCCATCGCCGCACCGTGGTAGCCGTTGGCTACGAACACCTCCTGGGCCGCGGCAAGGAGCTGTGCGCGGCGCTCATCCCGGGGCAGGCGGGCGGACCGCTGGCCTGCGGGGCGGGAGGGAGTTTGGGGTGCGGCGGAGGCCGGACGGTCAGCCCGTGCTTCAGGGACCACAGTTGTCCTTCTTTCCATTGCAGTTACCCCTCACTTTACTGCGGGGTAATATGACCCGGCGGTATCCCGGGGCATACATTGAAGTATGGCTTCGACTTTCACCGCAAATGTTGCAACCCCTGCCCTGGATCCGCTGGTGGAACCGGCTGCCGGCCTCACTCCCGCCGAGGTTGAACGGTACTCCCGGCACCTGATCATTCCCGAGATAGGCGCGCTCGGGCAGCGGCGGCTCAAGAACGCCAAGGTGCTGGTCATCGGCGCCGGCGGCCTGGGTGCCCCGGCCCTGCTGTATCTCGCCGCAGCTGGTGTGGGAACGATCGGAATCATCGACGACGACGTCGTGGACCTGAGCAACCTGCAGCGCCAGGTGATCCACGGCGTCAGCGACGTGGGCCGCCCCAAGACCGAATCGGCACGCGATGCCATCGCCGGGCTGAACCCGCTGGTTGACGTCCGGCTGCACAACGTACGCCTGGACTCATCCAATGCCCTGGAACTGTTCAGCGGGTACGACCTCATTCTTGACGGTGCCGACAACTTCGCCACCCGGTACCTGGTGAACGATGCCGCCGCCATCCTGGGAAAGCCCTACGTATGGGGTTCCATTTTCCGTTTTGATGGCCAGGTCAGTGTGTTCTGGGAGAAGCACGGACCCACCTACCGGGACCTCTACCCCGAGGCGCCGCCTGCCGGTTCCGTGCCGTCCTGCGGTGAGGGCGGCGTCTTCGGCATGCTGTGCGCCGCCGTGGGATCGCTCATGGTGACCGAAGCGGTGAAGCTGATTACCGGCGTCGGACGTTCCCTGCTGGGCCGCGTGGCCCTGTTTGACGCACTGGGCGGCAGCTGGCGTGAAATCCGGGTGTCGAAGGACCCGGCCGCCCAGCCCATCACGGAACTCACTGACTACGAGGCGTTCTGCGGCATCGCCCCGGCCGCCCCGTCGGACACGGAACACACCGTCACGGCCACCCAGCTGGCCACCATGCTGGCCTCGCGCAAGGCCGGGCTCAAGGACTTCGAACTGGTGGACGTCAGGGAGTCGGGCGAGTACGACATCGTGCGGATCGACGGGGCCAAACTGATTCCGCAGGGACGCATCCTGGCCGGCGAAGCCTGGGATGAACTTCCGCAGGACCGGGACATCGTGTTCCACTGCAAGGCCGGGACACGCTCGGCCAACGTCCTGGCGGCGGCCCGGCAGGCCGGCTACCAGCGCGTCAGCCATCTCGACGGCGGGATCCTGGCCTGGGTGCGGGACGTGGAACCCGGGAAACCCGTCTACTGACCCGGACGCCCCATCACCTTTAGCCGCTTTTTGAGAAACGCCCCATCACTTCCCTGAAGAAAGTGATGGGGCGTTACCGATTTAGGGGCAAATGGTGATGGGGCGTCGGGGAGGGAGAACGTCAGGCGGTTTCGCGGCCCTTGTGGTCCACCGGGCACTCGGCCTCCACCACTGCGGGCGCGGCCGTGCCGGGCTGAGAGGTGCCGGGCTGCTCGACGGTGATGCCGTACAGCGCCTCGAGCGCCGCAACGTAGTCATCCTGCTGGCCGTTTGCGGCGAGTTCGCGGGCACGGACGGTCGGGACGTGCAGCAACTGCTTGACCATGCGGCGGAGCGCGAACTCCACTTCTTCAGCGGCAGCGGTGCAGCCGTGTCGGGCACGGACCTTTTCCATCTCCGCGTCCAGCACGTTCATGGTGTGGCGGCGCAGGGCAACGATGGCGGAGTCCACGGAGCGGGCTTCGCGCTCCTGCTCGAAGGCCTTGGCGGCGCCCTTGACGATGCCGCTTGCCTGGGCCAGCGATTCCGCCTGCTCCTGCGGCGCGGCCAGGCGCACCGATTCCAGGGTCAGGAGTTCCACGCCGTCCAGCTCGCCGACGGCGGGATCGAAGTCGTGGGTGAGCGCCAGGTCGATGGCAATCAGGGGCTGGGGTGAGTCCGCGCGGACCTGAGCGAGTTCGTCCGCTTCAACCCGGGTGTCCGAGCCGCTGCAGCCGATCATGACGTCGGCGGCCGCCACCGCGGGGCGCAGCGAATCCACATCCAGGGCGGACCCGCCGCGCGAGGCCACGAATCCTTCGGCCCGGCCGGATGAGGAGTAGACGGAGATGTCCGTGCAGCCGCGTTCACGCAGCAGTGCCATGGTGGCGCCGGCGTACGCGCCGGTCCCGAACAGCACAACCTTCTTGGTGGTCCAGTCGGGGTTTTCGGAAAGATCAGTGGCCAGGTCCAGGGCCACCGAAACGATGGAAAGCCCCCGGGAACCGAGGGCCGTCTGCGCGCCGACGTCCTTGGCGGTTTTCGAGGCGGCCTGGAACAGCCGGACCAGGCCGGCGCTGGCAGTACCGTCGTGCTGTGCGGTGATAAGGGCGCGGCGCACCTGGCCGGCGATCTCGCGCTCGCCAACGACGGCGGAATCCAGTCCGGCGCTGACGGCGAACAGGTGCTGGGTTACCTCCGGACCGGTCCGGGTGCTGAAGGAGCGTGACACGAGGGGCTCGGAGAGTCCGCTGGCCTGGCTGATCCGCGACACCAGCGCAGCCCGGGCCGCTTCGACGTCGTTCGGATTGGGCGCTTCGCCGTAGATCTCATAGCGGTTGCAGGTGGCGAGGACCACCGCTCCGGCCACGGCAGGGGATTCGGTGAGCGCGGATGCGGCAATCCCGGAGGAACCGTTGCTCAACTGAGCAACGGTTTCAAGATCGATGTCGGCGTGTGTAGCCACCAATGAGAAAAGAACCACAGCAGACCAATCATAGCTTTTTCGTTGCCCGGTAGAACAACCACCGGAAAGGATAGTCGCCACACCTGGACGTGATCCGTGCCACCTCAGGGATTCCCGTGCCGTCGGCGACAGGTTGTCGTTATCTTTTGCAGCTCTTTTTGGGCACAATCAAAAGCATGACTCCTAGCCCTGCCGTCTCCGCTGCCGGCACCCTCGCCGCAGACCATCCACTGATGGACGGCCGCACAGCAGACTCCCCGCTGATCACGGCCTACCGCGGCGGCAAGCCGTCCCGCCGTCCCGTCTGGTTCATGCGGCAGGCCGGCCGGTCGCTGCCCGAATACCTCAAGGTGCGCGAAGGCATCGCCATGCTGGACTCCTGCCTCCGCCCGGAGCTGGCCTCTGAGATCACGCTGCAGCCCGTCCGCCGCCATGATGTGGACGCCGGCATCTTCTTTTCCGACATCGTCATCCCGCTGAAGCTCGCCGGCGTGGGCGTGGACATCGTGCCCGGGGTCGGGCCGGTCCTCGACAAGCCGGTACGCACGGCGGCCGATGTTGCCGCCCTGCCGCAGCTCACGTGGGAAGCCCTGGAGCCGATCCGTGAAGCCGTCCGCCTCACGGTGGCCGAACTGGGCAAGACGCCCCTGATTGGTTTCGCCGGCGCACCGTTCACGCTGGCCGCCTACATGGTGGAAGGAAAGCCGTCCCGCGACCACCTGGGCCCGCGGACCATGATGCACGCGGACCCGGAGACATGGAACGCGCTGGCCAACTGGGCTGCCGACGCGTCCGGCATGTTCCTCCAGGCCCAGCTGGAGGCGGGCGCCTCCGCCGCCCAGCTGTTCGACTCCTGGGCGGGGTCGCTGGGGCTGGCCGACTACACCAAATACGTTGCGCCGGCGTCGTCCCGTGCCCTGGACCATGTCCGCAACCTGGGTGCCCCGCTCATCCATTTCGGCACCGGCACGTCCGAACTCCTCGTGGCCATGCGGGACGTGGGAGTGGACGTGGTGGGCGTTGACTACCGGCTGCCGCTCGATGAGGCGAACCGCCGCCTGGGCGGAACGGTGCCGCTGCAGGGAAACATCGACCCCGCGCTGCTGGCAGCACCCTGGGACATCCTGGAGGCGCATGTCCGCGAGGTCATCGCCGCCGGCGCCGGCGCCCCGGGCCACGTTCTGAACCTGGGACACGGCGTACCGCCCGAAACGGACCCGGACGTCCTGACCCGGGTGGTGGAGCTCATCCACTCCATCTCGCCGGAGTAACCCGTGGGCAGCTCCCCGGCGAAACCTGGCCAGGCGCTCGTGGTGGGCGGCGGGATCTCCGGGCTGCTCTCCGCCCGGGAACTCGCAGCAGCCGGTTATGAGGTGACCGTCCTGGAAGCCGGGACGGCGTGGGGCGGCTGTGTTGGCAGCCATACGGTCGCGGGGCTCACCCTGGACAGCGGCGCTGAGTCCTTCGCCACCAGGTCCGACGCCGTAGCCCGGCTCTGCACGGACCTTGGGCTCGGCAGAAAGATCGTTCCCCCGCGGCCCGGGGGTGCCTGGGTGCAGCTTCCGGACGGGCCCCGCGAACTGCCCCGGACCGGAGTCCTGGGCATCCCCGCCAACCCCTGGGACCCTGAGGTCCGCCGTACCCTGGGCGTGCTCGGCTCGCTGCGCGCCTCCCTGGACCGGCTGCTGCCCGCATCCATAGGGGCCGGCGCCGGCGTCACCAGCGTCTCCGCGCTGGTCCGGACCCGCATGGGCTCGCGCGTGCTGGAACGCCTCGTCTCGCCCGTGGTGGGCGGCGTCCACTCCGCCGATCCCGGCCTGCTCGACGTCGACATGGTGGCTCCGGGCCTGCGTGCAGGCCTGCGCAGGCACGGTTCCCTCGCTGCCGCAGTTTCGGCACAGCGGCGCGGCGCCGGGACAACCGGCCAAGCCGGGACGCCCCAACCGGCAAAGGCCGGGTCCGCCGTCGCAGGCCTCGAAGGCGGCATGCACACCCTGGTGGACGCCCTGGTGGCGGAGCTCGAACGCCGCGGCGTGACCCTGTTGTTGGGCACTGCCGCCACGGCGGTTTCCCGCACCCCGGAAGGCTGGCGCGTCGACGCCGCCGGGGCGGCCTTCCATGCCGCGCTGCTTGTCATGGCCGTGGAGGGCCCTGCCGCCGTCGACCTGCTCGAACATGCCGTACCTGCAATCTCGGGAAAGAAACCTGCCTCCGGGCCGGACGTCAAGCTGGTCACGCTGGTCCTGGACAAACCGGACCTGGACCGGCGGCCGCGTGGAACGGGAATCCTGGTAGCCCCGCAAACGCCCGGCATCGAAGCAAAAGCGTTGACGCACGCCACGGGGAAATGGGATTGGCTGACCGCCGCTGCCGGCCCCGGGCGCCATGTGGTGCGCCTTTCCTACGGCCGGGTGGACGGCGCTTCGGCCCAGGCCACCGGCCCCCAAACCGATGATGAGCTGTTCGCGGACGCCCTGCGCGACGCATCTGCCCTGCTGGGCGTCCGGATCACCGGCGGGGACGTGCGGGGCTGGGACGTGGTCCGGTGGCGCGGAGCCCTGCCGTTCGCCGCCGTCGGGCACCGCGCACGGGCGGCGGACATCCGGCGGTCCTGCAGCGCTGCGGGCGGCCTGGCCGTCGTGGGCGGATGGGTTGCCGGGAACGGGTTGGCCGCTGTGGTGGCGGACACACGTGAGCAAATCGGCCAACTGACTGCGGGCTGAGCGTCGGTGCTGGTCAGCGCCCCGAAGTCGGTCCGCGGCTCCGGCGTGGCGGGCGGCCGGGCCTCCTTGCCGGTTTCCAATCGGCCAGCCGTTCTGGTTAGGGTCGATGACTATGGTTCAACACAGGTCCGAGCTTTCACTTTCCCGGACCGGTATCCATGGGGGACTCCGGCGCGGCACCGCAGCAGCGGCCGTCGGAGCGGTACTGGTTCTTTCCACCGGCGTCCAGGCGTCCTTGGCTGACGACGCGGTCCCCCCTCCGCAGGATCCGGCGGCACAAGGATCCGTCGCCGCAACCGCCGCGGCGTTCGGACTGTCCACGGCGGCCCGTCAAGGCGCTCCGGGAGCGCAGGAAGCCACGGGGAACCCTGGATCCGGTCATGAGGGGGACGGCCGGCAGGGAGCCGGCGAACCCACGGCGGGATCCCCGGCCACGAGCGCCCCGCGCACGCCATGGTCAATTCTTCCGGTGCCGGGTTCCCTGCTTCCGGCGGTCAGCGGTTCCCCGTCCGCGGCGGCCACGTCGACAACCGCACCCAGTCCGACGTCCTCGGGAACGCCCCTGGCACCTGGCCCGCGGACCACGGCCGCCGCCACTCCGACCGGCTCTCCGGCCACGGACCGGCCAGAGTCTCCCACGGCGTCCGGGCCCTCCACTGGGTCAGCGCCGGCCGCTGACCCAGCAACCGGCACGTCCACGGCGGCCGGGGAACCGGCCCGTTCAGCCGTTCCTTCGGCCGCCGGAGCGGCCGGGGCCGCATCCGGAGCGCCAGCCGGAGGGTCTGTTTTGGCCCCGGGTACCCAGGCGGCAGTGCCGGGCTCCGGCGTGGCGGGCAGTCCTTTCGTTGCCGGCGCCACCGTAGCGGACGGCAGTGCATTCGGCGCGCCGGCCCAGACGCCGGCCGGCAGTCCGGACGCCGTATATGCGTCCGCCCTGCCGACGTCGCTGTCCATTAATGCGCGCCAGTCCCAGCCCACCCGCGCGCCGCAGGCCGCCGGCGCCCCGGCCGGACCGGGACAGGCAGTTTCCTCTACCGGCCCACTGCCTGGCGTGCCCGATGCCATGGTGTGGCTGGGTGCGGGCCTGGTCGGTGTGGGAGCGGCTGCCGGGCTGGTGTTCCTGCGGATGCGCCGCCTCTAAGGGGGCGCACCTGGTGGCCTGCTGGATGAGGGAATGTGACTTTGCTCACTTCTACGAGTTGTAGAACTTTTCGGTTTCGTCTTGGGGCGGGGAAGGGGCAAACTTGTAACCATGAGCCACACTTCTGCCGAATCTGTCACTAAAACCGAAGAATCAGCCGAGCAGTTCTTTACCCTCTGGACGGTATTCAAGAGGTCGGAGTCAGTGGTCCGCAGCGCTGACGCCGCCGCCGACTTCGAAGCGCTGCTGGAGCGGCTCGCCGCTGCCGGCGTCACCCACCGGGGCAGCTACGACGTCTCGGCCATGCGCGCCGACGCCGACGTCATGGTGTGGCTCCACGGACCCAAACCGGAAGCGCTGCAGCAGGCCATCCGGGACATCCGCCGCAGCACCCTCTTCGCCGGCACCGAGATCGTCTGGTCCGCGATGGGTGTCCACCGCGAGGCCGAGTTCGCCAAGAACCACACCCCGGCATACTCCCGCGGCGTCGCTCCGGCGGAGTGGCTCTGTGTCTACCCGTTCGTGCGCTCCTACGAGTGGTACATCCTGCCCGAGGCCGAGCGTGGCAAAATGCTCCGCGACCACGGCCTCCTGGGCCGCGACTTCCCCCAGGTCATCTCCAACACCGTTTCCTCCTTCGCCCTGGGCGACTGGGAATGGATCCTGGGCCTGGAAGCCCCCGAACTCGTTGACCTTGTGGACCTCATGCGCCACCTCCGCGCCACCGAGGCACGCAACCACGTGCGGGAGGAAGTCCCGTTCTACACCGGACGCCGTATCTCCGCCGACGAGGTTGCCGAGGTCCTGGCATGAGCCCGGAGCAGCAGGCCGCCACCGCCGTCAACCCGGTGACCGAGGCCGGACGCATGGCCCCCAAGAACTACGACGCCGTCCTGCTGGCCTCCTTCGGTGGCCCGGAAGGCCAGGATGACGTCATCCCGTTCCTCCGCAACGTCACCCGCGGCCGGGGGATCCCGGACGAGCGGCTTGAGGAAGTCTCACACCACTACCGCGCCAACGGCGGCGTCAGCCCCATCAACCAGCAGAACCGCGAGCTGAAGGCAGCGCTGGAAGCCGAGCTGGCTGCCCGCGGCATCGAGCTGCCCGTGCTGTGGGGCAACCGCAACTGGGCCCCGTACATCCCGCAGACCCTGCAGGAAGCGTACGACGCCGGGCACCGACGGGTGCTGATGCTCACCACAAGTGCCTACTCCTGCTACTCCAGCTGCCGCCAGTACCGCGAGGACATCGGCATGGCGCTGACGGAGACCGGCCTGGACGGCAAGCTCGAAGTGGACAAGGTCCGCCAGTACTTCGACCACCCCGGTTTCGTGGAGCCGTTCGTGGAGGGCACCGCAACCGGCCTGGCTGACGTGCGGGCAAAGCTCGCCGAAGCCGGCACGCCGGACGCCCCTGTCCACATCCTGTTCGCCACCCACTCCATCCCCACCCGGGACGCCGAAGCTGCGGGCCGCTCCGAGGGGGAGCCCCGCGTGTTCGAGGAAGGCTCCGCCTACGTGGCCCAGCACCTCGCCAATGCCGCCGCCGTCATCGAGCGGGTCGAGAAGGAATCCGGGCTGACCGCACCGTGGTCCCTGGTCTACCAGTCCCGTTCCGGTGCCCCGCACGTGCCGTGGCTGGAACCGGACATCAATGACGCCATCGAGGAACTGGCCGGCCAGGGCGTCAAGGGCATCGTCATCGTTCCGCTGGGTTTCGTCAGCGACCACATGGAAGTTGTCTGGGACCTGGACACCGAAGCAATGGAAACCTGCGGCAACCTGGGCCTGGCCGCCACGCGCGTCCCCACGCCCGGGACGCACCGGAAGTTCGTGGACGGCCTGGTGGACCTTATCTGCGAGCGGACGGTGGCCAACAACACCAGTGACCGCCCCGCCCTGACGGATCTTGGTCCCTGGTACGACGTCTGCCGGCCGGGATGCTGCGCCAATTTCCGCGGCGAAAAGCCCACCATTGCAGGGGCTGACACCACCGTGGGCACCGGCCATGACCCGTACCCGTCCGGCGGTGCCGCGGAAACGGCCCAGCTGTGACGGTCCGGATCGGAACACGCGCCAGCAAGCTGGCGCTCACCCAAACCCAGCAGACCGCGGACCAGTTGGCCGCCGTCGGCGGTTTCCCGGTGGAACTGGTGCACGTCCGCACGGACGGGGACGTCCTCACGGGCTCGCTCTCCCAGATGGGCGGCACAGGCGTCTTTGTTGCCGCCCTGCGTGACGCGCTCCTGCGCAATGAGTGCGATGTTGCCGTCCACTCGCTCAAGGACCTGCCGACAGGGGCAGCAGTAGGGCTCAGCCTTGCCGCCACCCCGCGCCGGGTGGACGTCCGCGACGTCCTGTGCGCCCGCGACGGACTCAAGCTGGCAGACCTGCCGGCCGGCGCCCGCATTGGCACCGGTTCGCCACGGCGTGCGGCCCAGTTGCGCGTCGCCCGCGCGGACCTGGACATCGTGGACATCCGCGGCAACGTCGATACCCGGTTGGGCCGCGTCCCTGGGCTGCCCGGCAACTCCACCGGCCAGGTGGTCCCCGGAAAGTCCTGTGACCTGGACGCCGTGGTGCTCGCAGCCGCCGGCCTGGAGCGGATCGGCCGCCTGGACGCCGTCACCGAATACCTGGAAACCGACGTGATGCTGCCCGCCGCGGGACAGGGATCACTGGCCATCGAGTGCCGGACAGCGGACGCCCCGGCAAAGCCCGGCGCGGCTGACGGCTCCCGTGACGTCCTGGCCCAGGCCCTGGCGGCGCTGGACGACCCCGACACCCGCCTTGCCGTCACGGCCGAGCGGGCCGTGCTGGCCCGGCTCGAAGCAGGCTGCGCAGCTCCGGTGGGCGCCTACGCCTACCGCAAAGGCAGCATGCTGCACCTCGAAGCCGTGGTGTGCGCCGTTGACGGCACCGCCACCGTGCGGGACAAGCGCGCCACGGACGGGCTGACGGAGGTGGGAGCCACCTTGCTGGGCATCGAACTGGCGGAGGTCCTCCTTGCTGCCGGAGCCGCCGACATCGCAGACCTGCAGGCGTCCTGACCTGGTAATGACGCAGCCTTCCAGTGACTCCGGATCCGCCACGCCGCATGGAAGCATGCCGCTTGGCGGGGTCCGGGTCCTGGTCACCCGCAGCCCGGAGCGCTCGGGCGCCCTGGTGGAGGCCCTGAAAGGGGCCGGTGCCCTGCCGGTGCTGCTCCCGCTTATCGATTTCGAAAGGGCGCCGGACCAGCACGCGCTGGACGTCGCCTGCGACGCCCTTGCAGCGGGCGCCTTCGACTGGCTGGTGGTCAGCAGTGCCACAACAGTGCACGTCCTGATGGAAAAAGCCGCCGAACGTGGCCTGCGCCTGGACCACCTGGTACCTGCCGCCACGCGGATCGCCGCCATCGGTCCGGCAACTCACCGGCTGCTGGAAGCGGGTGGACTGGACGTAGCGCTCACGCCGGCCGGCGAGCAGTCAGCTGCCGGCCTGCTCGCCTTCTGGTCCGGTAGCGGCAGGATCCTGCTGCCGCAGGCGGACATCGCGGCCGGCACCCTGGCGGCGGGCCTGCAAGCCGCCGGCGGCGACGTCACCGCTGTCACTGCCTACCGCACCGTCGACTACCCGGCGGCAGCGGAGCGCCGTCTCGCCGTCCGGGCGGAAGCGGCCGACGCCGGCCCGCAGCCGCCGTCGTACTCCCTCCTGACGCCGGAAGCTGCCGCCACGGACATCGCCGAAGGGCGTATTGCCGCCGTGATCGCCGCCTCGCCGAGCGCGGTGCGGCGGATCGCCGCCCTTGGTCCGCTCGCCGGCTGCCGGCTGGTGGCAATTGGCCGTTCGACGGCGGACCAGGCCACAGCCCTGGGCCTTGAGGTCGCCGAGGTGGCGGCAGAGCCCACACCGGACGGGCTGGTGGCAGCCGTCGCGAAGGCCCTCAACCCGCCCTGACCGGGCCGGCACGTTTTCCCTCCACAAAGCTTCACAACCATGCGAAGGACAGGACCCATGACTTTCCCCACCCAACGCCCCCGCCGCCTGCGCACCACCCCTGCCATGCGCCGGCTCACCGCCGAAACACGCCTCGCCCCGGCCGAGCTCATCCTTCCCGCCTTCATCAGGGAGGGACTCACCGAGCCCAACCCCATCACGTCCATGCCGGGCGTGGTCCAGCACACCACCGACACCCTGAAACGGGCCGCCGCCGAAGCGGTTGAGCTCGGCCTGGGCGGCATCATGCTCTTCGGAATTCCCGAAACCCGCGACGCCGAGGGCACCGCGTCCCTGGATCCGGAGGGCGTGCTGAACAAAGCCATCCGGGACGTCCGCGCGGAGGTGGGCGATGACCTGGTGATCATGAGCGACGTCTGCCTGGACGAATTCACCGACCACGGGCACTGCGGAGTGCTCGATGCCGACGGCTACGTGGACAACGACCGCACCGTGGAGATCTACGCCCGGATGGCCGTGGCCCAGGCAGAGGCCGGCGCCCACATGCTGGGCCCCTCCGGCATGATGGACGGCCAGATTGCCGCCATCCGCTCGGCACTGGACGACGCAGGGCACGTCACCACGTCCGTTATCGCGTATGCCGCGAAGTACGCCTCCGCGTTCTACGGACCTTTCCGCGAAGCCGTGGACTCCCAGCTCACGGGCGACCGGCGGACCTACCAGATGGACGCCGGAAACCGCACCGAGGCCCTGCGCGAGGTGGAACTGGACCTGGCCGAGGGAGCAGACATCATCATGGTCAAGCCGGCCATGAGCTACCTGGACATCGTGGCAGACGTTGCCGCCATGAGCCCGGTACCGGTGTCCGCGTACCAGATCTCCGGCGAATACGCGATGATCGAGGCCGCCGCCGCCAACGGGTGGATCGACCGCCGCGCCGCCATCACCGAGTCCGTACTGGGCATCCGGCGGGCCGGCGCCCACACGGTCCTCACCTACTGGGCCGCCGAACTGGCCGGCTGGCTGAAGGAAACCCGGTGACCGAACCTTCCGCCGCGCCAACCGCACCCGTGGGGGAGGACCGCATCCTCCTTGGGCTGAACACCTTCGGTGACATCGGCGCGAACCCGGACGGCAGCCCGCAGCCCCACGCCCAAGTCCTGCGCCAACTGCTGGAGCAGGCGGAACTGGCGGACGCCGTCGGACTCCATGCCTTTGGCGTGGGGGAGCACCACCGCAAGGACTACGCCGTCTCCGCGCCGGAAGTCTTCCTGGCCGCCGCCGCGGCGCGCACGTCCCGCATCCGGCTCGGATCCGCCGTGACAGTCCTCAGCTCGGACGATCCCATCAGGGTGTTCCAGCGATTTGCCACCGTGGACGCCATCTCCAACGGCCGGGCCGAAGTGATGCTCGGGCGCGGATCGTTCATTGAGTCCTTCCCGCTGTTCGGGCTGGACCTGGCGGACTACGAGGTCCTGTTCGAGGAAAAACTCGAACTGTTCGACAAGGTCCGGGCGCAAAAACCCGTGCACTGGGAAGGCCGCACGCGTCCCGCCCTGCACGGGCTGAGCGTTTACCCGCCCCTGGAGCACCACCTGCTGCCCACCTGGATCGGCGTGGGCGGCACCCCCGAATCCGTGCTGCGGTGCGCCCAGTACGGTTACCCGATCATCTTCGCGATCATCGGCGGCCAGCCGCGGGGCTTCCGGCCCCTGGCCGACCTCTACCGCGAGGCGATGGGGAAATACGGACATCCCATGCAGCAGATGGCCACGCACTCGCCGGGCCATATTGCCGACACGGATGAGCAGGCCCGCGAAGAGCTCTATCCCCACTGGCTGGCACTCCGGAACAGGCTCGGGGCCGAGCGCGGGTGGGGTCCGGCCGGACGCGGAGAGTTCGATGCCCTCTGTTCCGCAGAAGGGGCCCTCTACGTCGGATCACCGGAAACGGTGGCCCAAAAAATCGTCCGGCTGAAGCGGAACCTGGGTGTTGACCGCTTCGACCTGAAATACAGCAATGGTCCGCTGCCGCACAGCGCCATGATGCGCTCCATCGAACTGATGGGCACGGCGGTGGCGCCCCGGGTGGCGGAACTGCTCGCCGGCTGACTGAGCTTCCCGGCCAACTGAGAGAATAGAAACCATGACTTCCAGCAATCCTCGCAACGAGGCACTCTTCGACCGCGCCCGCCGGCTGATGCCCGGCGGCGTCAACTCGCCGGTGCGGGCCTTTGGCTCCGTCGGCGGGACCCCGCGCTTCATGGTCTCCGCGAAGGGACCGTACCTGACAGATGCCGACGGCAAGGAATACGTGGACCTGGTCTGCTCCTGGGGCCCGGCCCTGCTGGGCCACGCCCACCCGGCCGTGCTGGAGGCGGTCCACGCCGCCGTCGACCGGGGGCTCTCCTTCGGCGCCTCCACCCCGGACGAGGCCAACCTGGCAGCCATCGTCCAGGAGCGCGTTCCCGCCGTCGAACGCCTCCGGATGGTGTCCACCGGCACCGAAGCCACCATGACCGCCGTCCGGCTGGCCCGCGGATTCACCGGCCGCAACCTGATCATCAAGTTCGCCGGCTGCTACCACGGCCACCTGGACGGACTCCTGGCTGCCGCAGGCTCCGGCCTGGCGACCCTCGCCCTGCCCGGCTCCGCCGGTGTCACCGAAGCAACCGCCGCGGAGACGCTGGTGCTGCCGTACAACGACCTCACCGCCGTCAAGGAAGCCTTCGCCGTGCACGGGCCGAATATCGCTGCCGTGATCACCGAGGCCGCGCCGGCGAACATGGGCGTAGTCACCCCTGCCGAGGGATTCAACCTTGGGTTGTCGCAGATCACCCGGGAGCACGGCGCGCTCCTCATCGTCGATGAAGTCCTGACCGGGTTCCGCACCGGTTACTCGGGCTACTGGGGCCTCACCGGCGGTGCGCCGGATGCGGAAAACCCATGGACCCCCGACCTGCTCACTTTTGGCAAGGTCATCGGCGGTGGAATGCCGACGGCGGCCCTCGGCGGCCGTGCCGACGTCATGGACTACCTCGCGCCCACCGGCCCCGTGTACCAGGCCGGTACGCTGTCCGGGAACCCGGTGGCGATGGCGGCCGGCGTTGCCACCCTGACCCACGCCACCCGCGATGTCTACTCCTTCATCGACGTCCGTTCCCTGGAGCTCTCCTCCGCCGTCTCCAACGCGCTGGACTCCGCAGGGGTGGACCACTCGATCCAGTTCGCGGGAAACCTGTTCTCGGTGGCCTTTGGAACCTCCGCCAACGGGGTCCACAACTACGCCGATGCACAGGCGCAGGAGGCGTTCCGCTACGCGCCGTTCTTCCACTCCATGCTGGAGTCCGGGGTCTACCTGCCGCCGTCGGTCTTCGAGGCATGGTTCCTCTCCGCCGCCCACGACGACGCCGCCATGAACCGGATCTACGACGCACTGCCTGCCGCGGCAAAAGCGGCCGCAGCCGCCCAGGGCTAGCACCGCCGTCGTCCCCTAAGAAAAATCCCCGGCTGCAGGCTGCAGCCGGGGATTTTCTTTGCGTGCGGGGCGTTAGAGGACGTCCGAGAGGAAGCCCTTGAGCCGGTCCGTCCTTGGCTCGGTGAAGAGCTGCTCAGGCGGCCCGGACTCCACCACGACCCCGGCATCCATGAACGTCACGGCGTCGGAGACGTTGCGGGAGAAGCCCATTTCGTGGGTCACCACCACCATGGTCATGCCGCCCTTGGCGAGGTCCGTCATCAAGGCCAGGACACCCTTGACCAGCTCGGGGTCCAGGGCAGAAGTGGCCTCGTCGAAGAACATCACCTCGGGCTTCATGGCCAGTGCACGGGCGATTGCCACGCGCTGCTGCTGGCCGCCGGAAAGGTTGGCCGGCCGGGACTCGGCCTTGTGCTTCAGGCCCACCAGGTCCAGCTGTTCCAGCGCCTCGCTGCGCGCCTCCTCCTTCGAGAGCTTGCGCAGCTTGCGCAGGGCCAGCGAGACGTTTTCCGCCACCGTCTTGTGGGGGAACAGGTTGAACTGCTGGAACACCATGCCGATCCTGCGGCGGAGCTCGTCGGGATTGTCTTTCAGGACCGAGCGGCCGTCCAGCAGGATGTCCCCCTGGTCGGGTTCGATCAGCCGGTTCATGACCCGCAGCAGGGTGGACTTACCGGATCCCGACGGGCCGATGACTGACGCAGTGGTGCCCTGGGGCACATGCAGGTCGATGCCCCGCAGCACGTGGTTGCTGCCGAAGGAAAGGTGGATGTTCTTGGCGCTCAGCGTTCCTGATGCGAACTCGCTCATGCCTGGGCTCCCTTTCCAACGACGGCTGCGGCGTCGTCCGGTTCTTTCTTTTCGGGCCGGCCGGTCCGCAGCCGGGCATCGATCCAGTTCACGAAGTGGGTCAGCGGGATGGTGAGTACGAGGTAGAAGACGGCTGCCGCCACGTAGGGCGAAAGGTTGCCGGTGGTGGCCGCCGCGTCCTTGCCGATCTGGAAGATTTCCCGCTCACTGGCCAACAGGCCGAGGAGGAAGACCAGGGATGACTCCTTGATCAGCGCAATGAACTGGTTGACCAGGGCAGGAAGCACCCGGCGGATGCCCTGGGGAACCACTACCAGGCGCATGGATGCACCGTAGCCGAACCCCAGGGCGCGGGATGCCTCCAGCTGCCCTTTGTCAACGCTCTGGATGCCGGAGCGGAAGATCTCCCCGATGTAGGCGCCGGACATCAGGGACAGTGCCGCGACCGCCATCGGATACGGGCTCGTCGAACCCGTAAATTCACGGACGATCGGACCGAATCCGAATCCGATGACCAGGATGGTCAGGACAGGCGGAAGGCCGCGGAGGATGTCGGTGTAGACCCGTGCGACCCAGCGCGCTGCTGCGTTCCGGGAGATCCCCATCAGGGCGAGCAGCATCCCGAGGGCTGTCCCGATGATGCCGGAGATGATGGCGAGCACGAGGGTGTTCGGCAAACCGACGGCGAACATCTTGGGGATGACTTCGCCCATCGCCTTCCAGTCAAGGAAAGTGTCAGCGAGTTGCTTGAGGATATCCATGGAACGCCCTGGTTACTTGGCGGCCGGGATCTGGACGGCCTTGCTGCCCGGCTTCCAGCCCTGCGGGGTCTGCTCAGCAACGGTCGGGCGGTCCTTGTACCATTCGGACGTCAGCTTGGTCCAGGTCCCGTCGGCGATGACTGCGTCCAGGCCGGAGTTGAGGGCGTCGATCAGGGGCTGGTTGTCCTTGTTCACTGCGTACGCGGTGAAGTTCTGGGTGTTCACAACCTTTTCGGCGATCTTGGTGTTGTCGCCGTCCTTGACCTGGCCGGTCGCCTGCTGGGATGGGGCCACCCAGGCGTCGATCTGGCCGTTCTTCACGTTGCCGTAAACGGTGTTGTAGTCCGGGAAGCGGACAGGCTCCAGCTTGAGGGTGTTGGTGACGTAGTCATCCTGAACAGTGCCCTGGACGACGCCGATGCGGACGCCTTCCTTGAGGTCGGCAAAGCCGTTGACCTTGGAGCCGTTCTTGGTGACGACAGCCATGTAGCCGAAGTCGTAACCGTTGGTGAAGCCAACGGTCTTCCGGCGGGCGTCGGTGGTGGAGATCGAGGAGGACCCGACGTCGAACTGCTTGTTGGCCACCTGGGAAAGCAGGGCGGAGAAATCGGTGGAGGCGAATTCAACCTTCAGGCCCAGCTTGTCACCGATGGCGCGCAGCAGTTCGTTGTCGTAGCCGGTGAACTTGCCGGAGGGATCGATGAAGATGTTGGGCGGGGCGTCCGAGAGGGTTCCTACACGCAGGGTGCCTTCGGTGATGAGGCCGAGCTTGGACTTGTCGATCTTGTCGATCGGGGTGACGCTGGCGGTGGTGTACTTGTCCAGCGTCTGCTGGTCGCTGCCGGCGAGGGCATCGGTGGGGGTGCCGCTGGGCTGGGAAGACCCGCCACCGCAGGCTGCAAGGGAAACCGCGAGGGCCACTGCAACAGGAGCGGTAGTGAGCCATTTCATCGCTTTGATTTTCATCAGGTTGTCACTTTCATATGAGGCATAAGTCGACCGGGCCGCAAGGCAGCGCTGTGGCGCCTGGCACCTGCCCGGCGCTGGTCCAGCTGTCCGCGGCAGGGGTGACCGCAAAACTTTATTGTCTCACTTGGGCGAATACCGAAGGTTAAGCGAACAAAGGGGAGTCCACCCGCTGTGAGGCCGAATATCATTCCGCCCCACGCCTGATAACGCCAGCAGTTGCAGCGCTATTACGCTGCTGGGGCGAACGATGCCCTTGCTTCAAGCCTGCGCTTTATTAAGCGGCGTGACTGTGACATGCCTCCCATTGAAGGAGGGTGGGCGCAGCCTAGAAGCCACCCGCCGTAGCATCCTGCGGCGGCAGCACGGGCCAGTCTCCCTCGATCACGGCGGCCGGTTTCGTCTTCCGGAGGTACTCCTGGAAGTCCGATGCCTGGCTGACCGCCCAGTCCACCTGAAGCTGGTGCAGCTGGCTGGCCGGCATCATCAGCTTGGGGAACTTGCCCGCCATGGCATCAAGCACCCTAAGGGTGGCCAGGGCGTCCGCCGCGGAGGTATGCGCATTGTCCAGGACCACCCCGTACTCCTCACACAGCGCGGTGAGTGTCCGCTTCCCCTTGCGGTAGCGGTCAACCTGCTTGTTCATGATGTAGGGATCCAGGACGGGGAACCGGCTCAGCTGCGGAATCCCGTACCGGGCCGACTCGGCGGCGAGGACCGTGAAATCATAGCTCGCGTTGAAGGCGATCACCGGGGTGCCGGAATCAAACAGCTCCTGCAGGACTGTGGCCACCTCACGCGTGACCTCGTGGGCAGGGCGGCCCTCACGCCTGGCCTGTTCGGTGGTGATGCCGTGGACGTCACTGGCCTCCACGGGTATCTCCACCCCCGGATCGGCCAGCCACTCATGCTCCTTGATGACCTCACCCTGGTGGTCCACTACGGTGATTGATGCCGTGACGATTCTTGCCGCCCGCGAGTTGCGGCCGGTGGTTTCCAGATCGAAGGCTGCGCGGGGGAGGGTGTTCCAGGAACTCATGCTTCAACGCTAAGGGGACCCACCGACAATTCCGGGGAACGCCACTGCGGCTAGATTGGATCAATGCGGAATGAGTACGTCCAGGCGGTCCTGGCCGTCGTGGGCCTGGTACCGCCGGGGGCGGCCGTATCCTATGGGGACGTTGCCGAGCTCCTGGGTGCGGGCGGCCCGCGCCAGGTCGGTTCCGTCATGAGCCATCACGGTGGCGCCGTCCCTTGGTGGCGCGTCCTGAAGGCCAGCGGCCACGCACCCCCGGGGCACGAGGCCGAGGCCCTGCTGCTTTACCTTGAAGAAGGCACTCCGCTGGTTGGCGACTACAGTTCCTACCTCCGCACGGGGGAGGGGCGGTGGCGGGTGGATCTGGGCACGGCACGCTGGGCGCCAACAGACAGTGATTTTGACAGTATCGACGCAGTTGCCGAGGAACTGGAGCGTCGGCTCCACAGGTTGTCGGTGCCTGATGATGGAATGATTTTGTGACCGTAACGATTCCTTTGACCGGACCCTGGGACCCGCACCGGCAGGAGCCGGAAGCAGGCAGGGAGCCGGCTTTCCCCATGCCCGGAAGCCCGGACGGCGGCAGTGCCCTCCGGTTGCTGCCGCCCCGCCGGGTGCACGCCGAGTCACTCCTGCTGACACCCGACCAGCAGGCAGCGGTTGACGTCACCCAAGGCTCCGGACCGGTCCTTGTTCCGGGTGCACCAGGCACGGGAAAGACCACCGTCCTCGTCGAGGCCGCGGTCCAGCGGGTCTTCCGCGACGGCGTGGATCCGGAACGCATGCTGATCCTTGCGCCCACCCGGCTTGCTGCCGACTTCCTCCGGGACCGTTTCACTGCCCGGCTGGACAGGAGCCTCAGCACCACTCCTGCCAGAACATGGGCCTCGTACGCATTCGACCTGATCCGCCGCGCCAAGGCTGAAGGCGTCATACCGTTGTCCAGGCCGCCGCGCCTGTTGTCGGGCCCCGAACAGGACCTCATCATCAAGGAACTCCTTGAGGGCCACAGGCTGCCGGGCCTGGAACTGCCGTGGCCGTCCGATCTTGATGGCGCCCTGGAAACCAGGGGGTTCCGCCAGGAGGTGCGGCAACTCTTTGACCGCATCATTGAATCGGGCCGCACGGCTGAAGACCTTGCGCAACTGGCGGACGCCTGCGGCCGGCCGGACTGGAAGGCGGCCGCGCGCCTCTACGCCGAGTACCGGGACGTCCTTGACCTGCGGATGCCCGAAGCCTTCGACCCCGCCGGCATCATCACGGCCGCCCGGCAGATCTTCCAGGACGCGCCGGAATTCCTTGCAGCGGAACGTGCCAGGCTGCAGGTTGTCCTGGTGGACGATATCCAGGAAGCAAACCCGGCCATCTTTGAATTGCTGGCGGATATCGCCGCCGGTAAAGACTGCTACGTGACGTCGTCCCCAGACACTGTGGTCCAGGGGTTCCGGGGCGCCCGGCCGGACTTGGTGGCTGAACTGCCCCGGCTGTTGTCAGCACAATCGGCTGTCCTCGAGCGTCCGCTGTGGCATGCCCACGGTCTGGCGCCTGCAGTGGCAGAGGCGTGGTTGAACGTCGCAGGCCGCATCTCGCAGCGGGCAGGCGGCCAACTGGCCCGCCGCCTCAGCCGGCCCGGGGATGCCGGCGAACCCGGCAGCGTCGAGGCCCACCTTGTCCCTACTCCGGTGCATGAGCTGCGGTACGTTGCCCAGCGGATTTTGGACCAGCACATCAACCACAACCGTGATCTTGCGGACATGGCAGTGATCGTGCGCAACGGCGGCCAGGTCAGCGAGTTGCAGCGCTATTTGTCCGGGCAGGGCATTCCCGTACGGGTGCCCGTGGCTGAATCCGCGGTGCGCGATGAGGTCGCTGTACGTCCGCTCCTCGATGCGTTCGCCATTGCGCTGGATCCGGAGCTTTTGACGCCCGAAGCCGCGGTGTCCCTCCTCACCTCCCGCATCGGCGGCGCTACCTCCATTGAGCTGCGCAGGCTCCGGCAATCGTTGCGGCGCGAGGAACTCCTGGGCGGCGGGGGCCGCGCCAGTGATGCGCTGCTGGTCCAGGCCCTGCTTGAGCCGGGGGCGCTGGGCACATTGGGGATCGAAGGGCGCGCAGCACGGCGCACCGCGCGGATGATCCGTGCGGGGCGGGAAGCAGCCGGACTCCCGGGGGCCAACGCCGAGTCGGTACTGTGGGCGCTCTGGGACTCAACGGGCCTGTCGTCGGCCTGGACAGCGACAGCTTTGTCGGGCGGACCGCATGGGGCGCGCGCTGACCGCGACCTTGATGCGATGATGGCGCTTTTCCACACCGCGGAACGCTACGTGGACCAGATGCCCGGCGCCGGGCCGGAACAGTTCCTGGAGTATCTCCTGAACCAGGAGCTCCCCATGGACACCCTCGCCGCCCGGGCCCAGCTCGATGACGCTGTGGAGTTGATGACGCCGGCCAGCGCGGCAGGGCGGGAGTGGCCCGTGGTGATCATTGCCGGGCTGCAGGAGGGGGTGTGGCCCAATACGAGGCTCCGCGGTGAACTGCTCGGCAGCACCCTGTACGCGGACGCCGTGGAACACGGCCCGCAATATGCCCTGCAGCGCGATCCCCTCAGCCGCCTGCGGGATATCCGCTATGACGAACTCCGCAGCTTCTCCACGGCGGTGTCCAGGGCACGCGAACTGCTGGTCTGCACGGCGGTTTCGTCGGAGGACCACCAACCGTCGTCGTTCCTGGATTTTGTTTCACCCCTGGGGCCGGAAGCCGAGGGCCGGGCTTTCACCCAGGTGGAACGGCCCATGACACTCCGCGCCCTGGTGGCGGAGCTCAGGCAGCATGCCCAGCTCGATGCCGCGGCGCCACAGGCGGCGGAAGCCGCCAGGGTCCTGGCGCAGCTCGCAGCGGCCGAACCAGCTGTGGCAGGAGCCCACCCTGGCAGCTGGTGGGGACTCGCCCCCCTGACCACATCCGAGGCTGTGGTCCCGCCCGGGGGAACTGTGTCCGTGTCCCCGTCGAAGGTGGAGACGGTGCAGAAGTCGCCGTTGGATTGGTTCGTCCAGGCAGCGGGAGGGGAGCCTGCCACGGACTTCGCCCGAAGCCTGGGCACCCTGGTGCATGCCATCGCGCAGGACATGCCGGACGCATCCGGATCCGAGTACGTTGCCGAACTCGTGCGCCGGTGGCCTGCGCTGGGCATGAAGGACAATTGGGAGGGCCGGCTGGACTTCCAGCGTGCCGAGTCCATGGTGCGGAAGCTGGCGCAGTATGTGCTGTCCATGAGGGACGAGGGCCGCAGCCTGCTGGGTGTTGAACAGGACTTCGAAGTGGCCCTCGGAGGGGTGGCGGTGGATGAAGCTCCGCCGCGGGACGCCGTGCTCCGCGGCCAGGTGGACCGGCTGGAGATCGATGGGGAAGGCCGGCTGGTAGTGGTGGACCTCAAGACCGGCAAGAGGCAGCCGGGCAAGGACGAACTGTCCCGCCATCCGCAGCTGGGCGCGTACCAGGCAGCAGTGCTCGCGGGCGGGTTTGACGCTTCCGGCGGCGGCCAGGGCCTGTCCGGCGGGGCCGTGCTGGCGCAGCTCGGGACCGGGGCAAAAAGTCCAGCGATCCAACAGCAGGAACCACTCGACCCACAGGAGAACTGGGCATTGGACATGGTCAAGGAGGCCGCAGCCGTCATGGGTGGAAGTGAATTCGTCGCCCGGCACGATCCTGCCAAGGGCAGCCACGGCGGTCATGGTTGCCGTCTTCCCGAGGTGTGCCCGCTGTGTGTGCGTGGACGGCAGGTGACCGAATGAGTGGGGCCTTGCCTGCTGTGGAAGCCACCCCGGCGGTGCGTTTCAGCCCCGAAGAACTGTCCTTGCTGCTCGGCGAGAAGAACACTCCCACGCCCGAGCAATCCGCCATCATCTCGTCCCCCTTGGCGCCCCGGCTGGTCATCGCGGGCGCCGGATCGGGCAAGACCGCCACCATGGCGGACCGGGTGGTATGGCTGGTGGCGAACGGATGGGTCACCCCTGAGGAAGTCCTGGGCGTGACCTTCACCCGCAAAGCTGCGGGTGAACTCGCCAGCCGGATCCGGTCGAAACTCCTTGCGCTGCAGCGTCTTGCCGCGAAGGACGACCACCGGGAGCTTTTCCCGGCCGGGCTGCTCAGCAGTGATGCCCTGGAGCCCAAGGTGTCCACCTACCACTCATTCGCCAGCGGCATCGTTTCCGACTACGGCCTGCGGCTCGGGGTGGAGCGGGACGTGGTTCTGCTGGGGGGTGCGCAGGCCTGGCAGCTGGCCAGCGAGGTGGTTGAAGCCTACGACGGCGAATACGAGCACTTCCGTGCCGCCAAGTCCACCCTGGTCAAGGCCGTCATCCAGCTGGCTGGTGAATGCGCCGAACACCTTCAGGAACCCGAAGACGTGGAAGCGTGGCTGATGGCGCGTCTTTCGGAGTTTGAATGCCTGCCGTACCTGGCCGACAAGAAGAGGAACACACCAAAGGCGGCGTTGGACCTCGGCGGTATGCTGCGGACCCGGGCAAGCGTCGCCGACATGGTGGGCCGCTACGCCGCCGCCAAACGGGCCCGCGGGGCGCTCGACTTCGGCGACCTTGTGGCCCTCGCTGCCAAGGTGGCGCAGGATGTTCCTTTGGCGGCCCAGATGGAACGCCAAAGATACAAAGTGGTTCTGCTCGACGAATTCCAGGACACGTCGTATGCCCAGCTGGTGCTCTTTTCCCGCCTTTTTGGCGGCGGCCATGCCGTGACGGCGGTCGGCGACCCCAACCAGTCGATCTATGGTTTTCGCGGCGCTTCGGCGGGGCAGCTGTTCCACTTCGTTCGCGAGTTTCCCGTGCGCACCGGGGAAGCAGAGGACGGAACCGGCTGGGCGCCCGCGCCCACCTCCTTCCTGACCACTGCATGGCGGAACGGCCGGTCGATCCTCGCAGCTGCCAACGTCATGTCCCAATCCCTTGGCCGGACAGCTGCACAGCATGGACCTGCCGGAAGCAGGCCGGCCGCTGCTGAAGTACCGCCGCTGCAACCGAGCCCGCACGCCGTGGACGGAACCGTGGTGCTGGGGCGTTTCGCCAGCGACGTGGAAGAAGCTGCTGCCCTGGCTGACGATGTCCTGCGGTACCGGGTGACGGACTTCGAGCTGAAGCCGGACGGTACACCCGAGCCCCCTGCCCTCGCCGTGCTGTGCCGCCGACGCGCGCAGATGGAGCCCGTCCGGCGCCAGTTCGAGGCCCGGGGCATCCCCTATGAAATCGTGGGCCTCGGCGGCCTCCTGGACACCCCGGAAATCGTGGACCTGGTGGCCACGCTGCGCGTCCTTGCAGACCCAGGCCGGTCTGATGCCCTCATGCGGCTTATCGCAGGTGCCCGGTGGCGGATAGGACCTGCCGACCTCATGGCCCTGCGCGACTGGTCCGGCCAGCTGGCACGCAGCCGGGGAAAGGCCGCGCAGGGGTTCGATGACGACGTCCAGGACAACGACGAAGCAGATGCCCCCATCCTCGAGGGTGACCTGACCGACGGAGCCAGCCTGGTGGAGGCCCTGGACTTCCTGCCCCGGGACGAATGGACCTCGTCCAATGGCCGCACCCTCAGCACGGAGGCGCGCAGCAGGCTGGCCAGGTTGTCAGCCGAGCTGCGGCAACTTCGTGGCTACCTCGGGGACGACCTCACCACGCTCCTGGGGGAGGTCGAAAGGGCCATGCTGCTGGACATCGAGGTGGCCGCCCGCCCCGGAATCAGCATCCACCAGGCCCGCCGCAACCTCGACGCCTTCCAGGATGCGGCGGCAGGGTTCCTCCGCACCTCCCAACGGGTGGACATCCTCGCTTTCCTGTCCTGGCTTGAGGCTGCGTCGGCGGAGGAAAACGGATTGGAGGCGCCGGCCAGCGACGTCAACCGGGAAGCCGTGCAGCTGCTGACGGTGCACGCTTCCAAGGGCCTGGAGTGGGATGTCGTGTTTGTCCCGGGGATGAACGCGGGCGCCTTTCCCAGCGACCGGGATTCACGCTGGAGCAGCGGCTCTGCTGCGCTGCCTTGGCCGTTGCGTGGGGACCGGGCAGACCTGCCGCAGTGGGACCTCGACCAGCCGGACCAGAAAGGCTGGCTGGATGCCGAGAAAGAGTACAAAGCCGGCGTGCAGGCCCACGGGGAGTCGGAGGAACGGCGGTTGGCTTACGTCGCCTACACCAGGGCCAAGCATGTCCTGTGGGTGTCCAGTGCCGCTTGGGTGGGATCGCGGGCCGGCCGCGCGGAAATGTCCCCGTTCCTCGCGGAACTGGAAGCCCTCACGCAACCGGCTGATGGCGGATCCCGGGTGCCGGCTGTGGTCCATCCGTTCTCGCTGGAAGAGGCAGCGTTGCCCCAACAGAGCCCGCTGACGCAGGAAACGGAAGAAGCCCGCTGGCCCTACGATCCCCTTGAAGGACCCGTCGACCTACGCACGGGTGAACGCCTGCGCCTGGCCGGCGGGCGCAGGACGGCCATGGAAATGGCGGCGCAGCAGGTGCTCGGACTACTGGCCGCCGGTTCCGCCCGGCCGCCTCGGACTGGGGGGACAGGGCAGGCGGGCAAGCCCGGAGAGGAAGGCCGTCCACTGCCAGGCCTCACGGGGGCCGCTGCAGGCTGGGCACGCGAAGCTGCGTTGCTGCTGGATCGCAGGGCAAGGAGGTCAGGTGGCCAGGACGTGCACCTGCCCACCCATATATCGGCTTCCACCCTTGTTGACCTTGGAGACGACCCCACGGCAGTGCTGGGCCGCCTGCGCCGCCCTGTGCCGCGCGAACCGGGCATGTCGGCGCGGAAGGGTACGGCGTTCCATGCCTGGGTGGAGGAGTATTTCGGAAAGGCCGGCATGCTGGACCTCGGCGAAGCACCGGGTTCGGACGACCACATCGATGCTGCCTACGACCTTGATGAGATGGTGGCCACCTTCAAGGCTTCCCCATGGGCTGACAGGTCACCGGCCTTCGTCGAGGTTCCCGTGGAAACCAGGGTGGGCGAAGTGGTGGTCCGCGGCCGGGTGGACGCAGTATTCCAGGACGCCGACGGCCGCTGGGACCTGGTGGACTGGAAGACCGGCCGGCGGCCGTCCGCAGAGCAGCTGAAGACCCGGGCGGTGCAGCTGGCGGTCTACCGGCTGGCATGGGCGCGGCTCAAGGATGTTCCGCTGGAGGAAGTGCGGGCGGCATTCTTCTACGTTGCTGACAACGCGGTAGTGCGGCCGCACGACCTTGGGACGGCAGCCGACCTGGAAGGAATCGTTGCCGCTGCGATTACCCGGCCTTGAGGCCGGGCCCGCACCTGAGGGACGCCACGGTGGTTCCTCAGGGCCCGGCCTGTCCGGATCAGCTCCGGTTCGCGTTGAGGACCGAGATAGCTGCCGTGGACGTGTCGTCCGCCGCCTTGGTGTCACCGGCCCGCACCTCCGCGGCCTCAGCACCCGTGGGGGCAGGCTCCGCCGGGATGGGGGCCACGTGGACGGCGGGCTGTGCGTGAACTGCCGCCAGCGCCGGGACATCCGGCGTGGTGTCTGCTGCCGGTTCGGCGGGGACCGGGATGACCGTCACAGCGGGACTGACCGCGGAACTGCCATGCAAGGGGGCCGGGACGGCAGCGGACGTTCCGGCCGCCGCCGGTACGGCTGCTGCCGGTCCGGCGGGAGTGCCCTTCGCCGGCAGCGGCTCCACACTGATCGGCTGGCCGCCGAATTCGGCGATGTCGCTGGCAAGGCTCTCGAGCATTCCCTCGGCCTCGCTGACCATGTCCTGGTCGCCGGCCGCGAGGCCCTTGACCAGGTACTGCGCCAAGGCAAACTCGGCTGACAGGGCGGCCCTGCGCAGCAGGTGCTGGTCCGGCACGTCGCGGCGGCTGGACGTGTAGGACTTCAGTACGGCATCAATGAAGTCCTGTTCGTTGGAGGCCACCAGCCAGGCGAAATCGTCTGCGGGGTCGCCGATGCGCAGGTCCGTCCAGCCGGTTACCGCAGTCACCCGGCCGGACTCCACCAGCAGGTTGTCCTCGTGCAGGTCGCCGTGGACAACGCAGGGGTTGAACCTCCACAGGGATACGTCCTCCATGGCATGTTCCCAGCGGCGCAGCAGTGCGGCGGGGATCTTGCCCGTCGTTGCCGCCTGGTCCAGTTCGTTCAGCCTCCGTTGGCGGAACTCATTGGGCGTGTAGCTGGGGAGGTCGGCATTGCTGACCAGCGACCGGGGGAGGTCATGGACCGCGGCCAGCGCGGAACCGATTTCGCGGGCAAGCCCTGACGGTCCCGAGGTCAGCTCTTCAACGCTGCGCGTGCTCCCGGACAGGTGTGAGTAGACGAAGGTGGTCAGGCTTCCAAGCCGGACACTGCCGGCGACCGTTGGCATCAGGAACGGCAGTTCCGCCCGGACAGCGGGAGCGAAGGCGCGCAGCACCAGGAACTCCGTTTCCAGCCGTGCGCTGGCTTCGGCGTGCCGCGGCGACCGGACCCGCCAACGCTTGCCTTCGGAATCGAGGAGCAGGGCCGAGTCGAAGTCCGCGGGGTCGTCCGGCGCAGAGCTAACAGCTGTCGGGGTCAGTCCGGGGACTGCCGCGGTTGCAATCGCCGCCAGTTCAATCGGTTTTCTTCTCACCGTTCCACGGTAGATTGCGCGCCGTCCCAGACGGCGGTCTGGCCGCGGCGAGTCTCCAGATAGCTGGAATTAGGGGGCACCCCGCTGCCGATGGGGCCCGGCCGAAATGTGAAATGTCTGTAGCAGTCAGTACGGTGGAAGCATGAGCCACACGGAGTCCGCTGTAACCGTCCACCAGGCTGTACCGGCGCCGTTGCCGGCGAACCATCTGGTGGACACCCTGCTGCCGGTCAGGCCGGCACTGGTGGACCGCGGATCAGCCGCCCGCATCAGGGCCGGAATGATTGATGACCTGCTGGCCGGGCCGGACGCGGTGGCCGCAGTACTGTCAGGCCGGCAAGGCCTGGTGCGCGGCAGCAACCTGGTCCTGACCGGGGCCAGGGAACTCCTGGCACACCTCAAAGCGGCGGGATCAGCGCCGGAGCTCGTGGTGTACCTCGGATCCGCCCTGCCTGCTTCGGACGTTCCGGCGGGGACCGAGCTGCTGCTGTTCGTCCTGCCTGCACCTCCGGAACCCGGCACCGCCGGTATTCCCGCGGATGCGTCCTGGGCCGGCTTCCGGGACGTCGCAGCAGGCTTGACCGCCACCTCCACAGCCCTGTTCGTGGAAGCCAGCGCCATCGCCAACTGGCATGCGGCCCACACACACTGCCCCCGCTGCGGCACACCGACGGACGTTGAAGCCGGCGGCTGGGTACGCCGGTGCCCGGCCGACAATTCTGAGCACTATCCACGGACCGATCCCGCCATCATCGTCACGGTCGTCGGCCCGGACGGCCGTCTGCTCCTTGGCGGGGGTGGCCCCGTGGACGCCCGGAATTACTCCACCCTGGCCGGGTTTGTTGAGCCGGGGGAGTCTTTGGAGGAAGCTGTGGTCCGGGAGATCCAGGAAGAGGTCGGCGTCCGGGTCACTGCCTGCCAGTATCTCGGCTCGCAGTCATGGCCGTTCCCGGCCTCCCTTATGCTTGGATTTACCGCCGTCACCGAGGACGCCCAGGCAACGCCCGACGGCGTGGAGGTCACCAGGGCCCGCTGGTTCAGTCGCGAGGAACTCCAGGAAGCGGTGCTCAGTGGTGAGATCACCATTTCCAGCAGGCTCTCCATTGCCCGCTCCCTCATTGAGCACTGGTACGGCGGCCGGATACAGGACCGGACCGGCGACTAAGTTATTCCATCCACCAGACTCCAGCACGCGGTAGTCGAGAAACAAAGCAGCAGAAGTGACTACAGAAAATTTTGACGGAGCAGCCTCCCTTGAGGACCGGATCCTTGGGGGGCTGGACGCAGAACAGCGTGAGGTGGCCAGTACGCTGAACGGCCCGTTGTGCGTGCTGGCCGGCGCGGGAACCGGCAAGACCCGTGCCATCACCCACCGCATTGCCTATGGCGTCCACTCGGGCGTTTACAGCCCTCAGCGCCTGCTCGCCGTGACCTTCACTGCCCGGGCGGCGGCAGAAATGCGGAGCCGGCTGCGCGACCTCGGTGCCGGAAATGTGCAGGCCCGGACGTTCCACGCCGCGGCCTTGCGCCAGCTGCAGTTCTTTTGGCCGCAGGCCGTGGGCGGCACGCTGCCCAACCTGCTGGACCACAAGGCCCAGATGCTTGCCGAGGCCGCCCGCCGGCTCCGGCTCAGCACGGACCGGGCCTCCATCCGCGACCTTGCCTCTGAGATCGAGTGGGCCAAAGTGTCCATGCTTACCCCCGCCAATTACCTGGAAAACGCGCAGGGGAGGGGCGCTCCCGGCGGGTTCGACCTTACTGCGGTGGCCCGTGTTTTCCAGTCCTATGAGGACGTCAAGACGGACCGCAACGTGATCGACTTCGAGGACGTCCTGCTGATCACGGTGGGCATCCTGCAGGAGGACGAGAAGGTTGCTGCCACGGTCCGGGAACAGTACCGGCACTTCGTCGTGGACGAGTACCAGGACGTTTCCCCGCTGCAGCAGCGGCTCCTGGAGCTGTGGCTCGGCGGCCGTGACGAACTGTGCGTGGTGGGCGACGCCAGCCAGACCATCTACTCCTTCACCGGCGCATCGCCCAGGCACCTGCTGGACTTCAAGACCCGCTATCCGCAGGCCAATGTGGTCAAGCTCGTCCGGGACTACCGTTCCACCCCGCAGGTGGTGAAACTGGCCAATGACCTGCTGGCCGGCCGACGGAGTGGTGGCCCTGCCGCTGACGCCGCCTGGGCAGCTCCCCTTCAGCTTGTGGCGCAGCGCCCCGCCGGCCCGGCGCCCCAGTTCACCGAATGCTCGGATGACGAGGCCGAAGCCGCCACCGTGGCGCAGAAGATCAAGGCACTGCTCGACGCCGGGACTCCCGCCAGCGAGGTAGCCGTCCTTTTCCGCACCAACGGCCAGTCCGAAGCCTACGAACAGGCGCTCGCGGCGGCAGGAATCGGCTACCAGCTCCGGGGCGGCGAACGCTTCTTCGCCCGCAAGGAGGTCCGGGACGCCATCCTCCAGCTGCGCGCAGCCACCCGCGCCGTTTCCGAAACCGATACACCGGAACCCCTGGGCCAGCTGGTCCGGGACATCGTCTCGTCCCTCGGGTACACGGATTCTGCCCCGCACAGCGGGGGAGCCCTGCGTGAGCGGTGGGAGTCGCTCGCGGCGCTGGTGGCGCTCGCCGATGAACTCGTCCAAAACCGTGGTGCCGGGTTTGGCCTGGCCGATTTCGTCAACGAACTCCAGGAACGCTCCCTGGCCCAGCACGCGCCCACCGTCCAAGGCGTGACCCTCGCTTCCCTCCACGCAGCCAAGGGCCTGGAATGGGACGCGGTCTTCCTGGTGGGGCTCAGTGAGGGCCTGATGCCCATTTCCTTCGCGGATTCTCCCGAATCGGTGGATGAGGAACGCCGGCTGCTGTATGTCGGCATCACCCGGGCCCGTGAGCACCTGTCCCTCTCGTGGAGCACCGCCCGGACTCCCGGCGGCCGCGCCAACCGGAAGCCGTCCCGGTTCCTGGACGGGCTGCGGCCTGACTCGGTGGCAAGTTCAAGTGCCCGCGGAAAGGGAACCCCGCCCCGGCGGAAGGCTGCCGCGCCCGCTGTGTGCCGGGTCTGCGGGACCATGCTCGCCACCGGGGCCGAACGCAAGGTGGGCCGCTGCAACGCCTGTCCCCCCACGTACGAGGAACAGACCTTTGACGCCCTGCGAAACTGGCGCCGCGAGGTGGCCCAGTCGGCGGACGTCCCTGCGTTCGTCGTCTTCACCGATGCCACCCTCACCGCCATTGCCGAAGCCAGGCCGGCGTCCCTGGAGGAGCTCGCCGGCCTCGCGGGCGTCGGCCCGTCAAAGCTCGAAAAGTACGGTGAAGACGTCCTCCGGGTCCTGGTCGAAAGTTCCGTCCTGTGAGGCGGGGCAGCCCGGCAAGCAGCGGCACGCCGCAGGCAGCATCACTGACCACATCCCACGGTTCTCCGGTTGAGGTGCGGCGTTCTGCCAGGCGGACGCGGACGGTAGCCGCATTCTGGGAGGACGGAACGGCGGTGGTCGCCATTCCGGCGCGTTTCACTGCTGCCCAGGAACGGGAGTGGGTGCAGCGCATGCTGGCGAAGCTGCACAAGCAGGGGGAGCGGCGGGCTGCAGCCGGGCGGCGGCGCCCCGCCACCGATGATGCCCTTGCAGCCCACGCCGCACAGCTGTCGGCACAGTACCTCGGCGGCAGGCCGGCGCCCACGTCCGTCCGATGGGTCAGCAACCAGAACTCCCGGTGGGGCTCCGCCACGCCGGCCGACGGAACCATCCGGCTGTCGGACAAACTGCGGCCGATGCCCCAATGGGTCATCGACTACGTCCTGTTGCACGAACTGGCCCACCTCCTGGTGGCCTCACACAACGCCGCGTTCTGGAAGCTGCTGGAGGCGTATCCGGAAACCCAGCGGGCCAAAGCATTCCTGGAGGGCGTTTCGTTCGCGACGTCCCGGGGGCTGGAGGGGCTGGAGAAGGACGGCGCGGCCGGCAGCGGCGTCGCCGGCCAGCCCATGTCCGGAACACCGATCGGATGCTAAAAACCCCGGTTGGCCAGGAAATCCTGGCCCACCGGGGTCTTTCTTTGGGTCTCTATATGTCAGCCTTTGGGCTGGCCGGTTCCGTCATCGTCGTCCTTGTCCCCGGCATCTTTGGTGTCCGCGGCTCCGCCGTCTTCAGCGGAGGCATCGTCAAACCCGCCACTCAGCAGTTTCTGCAGGGCGTCATCAACTTCGCTGTCGCTGGCCTCGGCGAGCTTGCGGCGTGAGCTGAAACCCTTCGGATCGTCCAGGTCTTCGGCCGTGGGCAGCAGGTCGGGGTGGTGCCAGATGGCGTCCCGGCCCTCGATCCCGCGTTCGTCCTTCAGCGTGGCCCAGAGGGTTGCGGCATCTCGAAGCCTGCGCGGCCGCAGCTCCAGCCCCACCAAGGAGGCGAAGGCATGCTCAGCGGGACCGCCCGTTGCCCGGCGCCGCCGCACGGTTTCCCGGAGCGCCCCGGCCGACGGCAGCACCTTCTCGGTGGCCGCCGCAGTCAGTTCGTCAACCCAGCCCTCCACCAGGGCGAGCGCCGTCTCGAGCTTCTCCAGGGCCTGTTCCTGGGCGGGGGTCCGCTGCGGCATGAACACCCCCTGGGACAACGCCTCCTGGATGCCCTCCGGGTTGCTCGGGTCCAGGTCGCGGGCCAGTTCCTCGATGCGCGAGGTGTCGATGTGGATGCCGCGGGCATAGGCCTCGATCGCACCCAGGAGGTGTCCGCGCAACCAGGGCACCTGCACGAAGAGCCGGGCGTGGGCGGCTTCCCGCACGGCAAGGAACAGCCGGATATCGTTCTCCGGCAGGGACAGGCCCTCGCCGAAGGCGGCAACGTTTGCCGGCAGCAGTGCCATTTCAAGGTCGGCCAGCGGGACGCCGATATCGGTTGAGCTCACCACGTCCTTGGACAGGGCGCCGATGGCCTGGCCCAGCTGCATGCCGAAGATCGCGCCGCCCATGTTCTGCAGCATGGAGGAGGCGCCGCCCATCATGGACTTCATCTCCTCCGGCATCTGCTCCGTCATGGCGGAGGACAGCGCATTGGCGATGCTGTTGGCCACGGGTTCGGTCAGCCGCTTCCAGGTGCCCAGGGTGGCCTCCACCCATTCGGCGCGCGACCAGGCTTTGCCGATGAGGCCGGTGGCGGGCAGGTCAGTGACCGGGTCCAGCCACAGCTCGGCGAGGCGGAGGGCCTCGTCCACCTCGCGCGACTGCTGGGCCGAAACCGACGGGTCGGAGCTGCCGGCGGCAACGCGCCGGGCGTTGTCATGGGCCAGCGTCCAGTTGACCGGGCCCTCGGACGGTGCACTCATCATGGCCTGCACCTGGGAGAACATCTGGGCCAGCAGGTTGGGGTCGTCCGGGAGGCCGGCAGCCTTGGCGAGTTCGGAGGGGTCGAAGTTTTCCATCCCCTTGCCGCCCATCAGGTTCTGCAGCATTTCGGTCAACGGATCCTTGGGGGTGTCGTCGCCGTTGGACGGATTGAGTGGGTTGGAGGTCATGGTCCCGCCGATCGATGGTGTGACTGTTGATCAACCTTCACGGTACCCCGGTGGGGGTCGGCTGTCTGCCGCCCGCCGCCGTCGTTCGCTCTAGGCAAAGCGCCCCGGCGCGCCGCCACCGCGTACTGTTGGTGGGGTGACTACAACCCGTGGCGGACACCCCTCCGAGGACCACGTTCCCGATGTTTCCCCCTTCTCCAGCCCCGGACCCTTTGGGGCCGGCAGTCCGCCGGAAGGCCCGGGCGGAAGCGGCGCGGCAGGCGCGGGCAGCAGCGCCAGGGCGGCCGACGGCGGACGCCCGGGCAGGCGGCTTTCCACCATGATGGTTGCCGGGCTGGCGGCGTTGGGGCTGGGGATTGCCGTGGGCACCCTTCCGGTGCCTTACGTGATCGAGTCGCCCGGGCCCACCTACAACACGCTGGGGGAGAGCCAGGGGCATCCGGTGATCAACGTCAGCGGGCACGAGACCTATCCCGCTGCCGGGAGCCTGGACCTGACCACGGTGTACGTCGACGGCGGCCCCACCGGCTCCGTCAGCATCCTGAACGCCTTCTCCGCGTGGCTGGACAACTCCAAGGCCGTCTACCCGGTGGAACTGATCTATCCCACGGGAACCACCAAGGAGGAGGCCCAGGAACAGAGCGCGGTGGCCATGGCCACGTCCCAGGAGAACGCGGTGGCGTCCGCCCTGAACGAACTCAAGATTCCTTTCGGCCAGCAGCTCCAGGCCGCGGGGCTGTCCAAGGACTCGGCATCTGCGGGCAAGATCCAGCAGGGGGACATCCTCAAGTCCATCAACGGCAAGGAAATCACCTCACTTTCCGTCATCCAGGATGAACTGGCTGCGGGCAAGGGGGCCCCGGCCGCGGTGACGGTGGAACGGGCCGGCCAGCCTGTTGCCCTCGAGGTGACGCCCAAGGACAACGGGCAGGGCCGCTTCATTCTCGGCGTCATGCTGAAGTACCTGTTTACTTTCCCCTTCCAGGTGCAGATCTCCCTGGACAAGGTGGGTGGCCCCAGCGCCGGACTCATGTTTTCGCTGGGCATCATCGACACGGTGACGCCGGGCGACCTCACCGGCGGCAAGCACATCGCGGGAACCGGCACCATTTCGCCGGACGGTGCGGTGGGACCCATCGGCGGCATCGGCCAGAAGATGCGGGGTGCGCGCTCGTCCGGAGCGTCCCTGTTCCTGGCGCCCGCCGCCAACTGCGACGAGGTTGCCGGACACATCCCCGACGGCCTCCAGGTGGTCCGCGTGGAGAACCTCGCGGAAGCACGGCACGCGGTGGAACTGGCCGGGAGCGGGCAGGACACATCCGCACTTCCGGCGTGCACGGGCAAATAGGCCGCCTGCGCCATGCATAGACTGGGCCCAAACAGTTTCGACAGGAACTAAGCTTTACCGCCACTCGTGGCACTGATGACGGACGAAACCAGCCGTTTGACCGGTACCGTACGTCGCTCGCACGCTTCGAATGTTTCGACGACCAGCTATGAGGTACCCAGTTTGTCCCGTCCCGCCAGCACCACGTCCACAGGAAGGCCCCCATCGCGACGGGGAGCCCTGACGCCCACCCTCATCGTCGTCGCCCTGGTGGTAGTGGGCTTCATTTTCTTCGCCAACGTCTGGACCGACGTCCTTTGGTACCGGCAGCTGGGCTTCCTCGAGGTCTTCATCACCGAAAACCTTGCCAAGATCGCCACCTTCGCGGCCGGCTTCGCCATCATGTTCGCGGCGGTTTTCTTCTCCATCCGCATTGCCTACAACGCCCGGCCCGTCTACGCCCCGGACTCTGAGGTCCGGGACAACCTCAACCGGTACCAGGCCCAGCTTGAGCCGGTCCGCCGGATTGTCATGATCGGCCTGCCGGTCCTCTTCGGACTCTTCGCGGGCAGCGCAGCCGCTAGCCAGTGGCAGAAAGTCCTGCTGTTCTTCAACCAGGTGGGCTTCGGCCAACCCGATCCGCAGTTCAACATGGACATCAGCTTCTACCTGATGACCCTGCCGTTCCTCGGGTTCGTCACCGGGTTCCTGATCAGCGTGGTGGTGATCGCAGGCATCGCCGGCATCCTCACCCACTACCTGTACGGCAGCATCCGGCTCATGGAGCGCGGCGTGTTCACCAGCCGGGCAGCGCAGATCCACATCGCCGTCACCGGCGCCGCGTTCCTGGTGCTCCTGGGCGTCAACTTCTGGCTGGACCGCTATTCGTCCGTGCAGAGCAACGGCGGCCGCTGGGCCGGTGCGCTCTACACCGATGTCAACGCCGTCATCCCCACCAAGGCCATCCTCGCCGTTGCTGCCGTCCTGGTGGCCATCCTCTTCATCGTTGCTGCCGTCATCGGCCGCTGGCGCCTGCCCGTGATCGGCACAGCCATGCTGATCATCACCTCCATCCTGGCCGGCGGCGTCTACCCGTGGGTCATCCAGCAGTTCCAGGTCCGCCCGTCGGAGCAGACCCTGGAAAGCAAGTACATCCAGCGCAACATCGAAAACACGCGCAAGGCCTACGGCCTGGACGGCATCCAGGAAACCCGCTACGACGCCACCAACACTGCCAACACCGGGGCGCTTGCACCCGACGCGCAGACCACGGCGAACATCCGCCTCCTGGACCCGAACCTGATCTCCGACGCCTTTGCGCAGCTGGAACAGTACCGCCCGTACTACCAGTTCCCCAAGGCCCTCAACGTGGACCGTTATGAGGTGAACGGCAAGATCCAGGACACCGTGATCGCGGTGCGGGAGCTGAACCCCACGAACGTGGCCACCAACCAGCAGGGCTGGCTGAACCAGCACGTCGTATACACGCACGGCTACGGGGTTGTGGCGGCCAAGGGCAACAAGTTCACCGTCGACGGCAAGCCTGAGTTCCTGCAGTCCGGCATTCCGTCCACCGGCGTCCTGGGTAATGACACCACCTACGAACCGCGGATCTACTTCGGTGAATCCTCGCCTGAATACTCGATCGTGGGTGCGCCGGACGGCGCCACGCCGCGCGAGCAGGACCGCCCCTCCGGCAAGGAAGGGGAAGGGGAAACCCAGTACACCTTCAAGGGCAACGGCGGGCCGAACGTCGGCTCGTTCTTCAACAAGATCCTCTACGCCATCAAGTTCCAGTCCTCGGACCTGCTGCTCTCCGATGGCGTGAACCCCGAGTCCCAGATCCTCTACGACCGCAACCCCCGCGAGCGTGTCCAGAAGGTGGCCCCGTACCTGACTGTTGACGGCGGCGCCTATCCGGCTGTGGTGGACGGCCGCGTCAAGTGGATCGTTGACGGTTACACCACCAGCCAATACTTCCCCTACTCGCAGCAGAAGCAGCTGTCCGATGCCACCGCTGATTCGCAGACCAGTTCCGGCCGCGCCGTGGCCCTGCCGAACAGCACAGTGAATTACATCCGCAACTCCGTCAAGGCGACGGTGGATGCGTATGACGGCTCGGTCACCCTGTATGCCTGGGACGACACCGACCCCGTCCTCAAGGCCTGGCAGAAGGTCTTCCCTTCAACGCTGAAGCCGTATTCGGAGATGTCCGGTGCACTGATGAGCCACGTGCGCTACCCCGAGGACCTGTTCAAGGTCCAGCGCGAGTTGCTGGGGCAGTACCACGTCACCGATCCCACCAGCTTCTACAAGAACAACGACGCCTGGAGCACGCCGGCTGACCCCACCGTGGACACCGACGTAAAGCAGCCGCCGTTCTACATGTCGCTGCAGATGCCGGACCAGCAGAAGCCGGCGTTCCAGCTGACGTCGTCCTTCATCCCGCAGATCGTCAACGGTAATGCGCGCAACGTCCTGTACGGCTTCCTCGCCGCTGATTCGGATGCAGGCAACCAGGCCGGCGTGAAGGCTGACGGGTATGGAAAACTGCGGCTGCTGCAGATCCCGCCGGAAACCCAGGTGCCCGGTCCGGGGCAGGCGCAAAACAAGTTCAACTCGGACCCCACCGTGTCGCAGGCACTCAACCTGCTGCGGCAGGGCGCGTCCGACGTGCTGAACGGCAACCTGCTCACCCTCCCCGTTGGCGGTGGCATCCTCTATGTCCAGCCGGTCTACCTCAAGTCGACAGGTGAGACGTCATACCCCACACTGCAGCGCGTGCTGGTGGCCTTCGGCGACAAGGTGGGCTTCGCGCCCACACTCGATGCAGCCCTCAAGCAGCTCTTCGGTGGGGATTCCGGCGCAGCCGCGGGGGATTCGGCCAACAATGGCCAGACGCCGGCCGGACCTTCGGCGCCTGCCACTCCCGCAGAGGCGGACGCCAAGGCCCAGCTCAAGGCGGCCCTGGACGAGGCGAACTCCGCCATCCAGGCAGGCCAGACGGCGCTCGCAGCCGGCGACTTCGCTGCCTATGGCGACGCACAGAAGAAGGTTGCGGCCGCGCTGAAGAAGGCGATGGACGCCGAGGCCAAGATTCCGGTCACGGCTCCGGAGGCCAGCCCGGCCCCCGCTGCCTCCGGGTCGCCGTCGTCCTCGCCGTCACCGTCCCCGTCCCCGTCCGCAGGGCAGTAGGACGACGGCGGCACCCGGCGCCCGGTCCCCGCGGGGCCGGGTGCCGGGCCGGCGTAACGGACGTCACGCCGCCACGATTTGGCCTGCGGTTCACCTCCCGGTAAAGTAGTTCTTGCGACGCGGGGTGGAGCAGTTCGGTAGCTCGCTGGGCTCATAACCCAGAGGTCACAGGTTCAAATCCTGTCCCCGCAACTGAGGAAAGACCCGGACATTGGAAACAATGTCCGGGTCTTTTGCTTTGTCCGGGACGTTTGGCTTTCCCGGGTGCTGTGGTTTCACGGTGGGTTCACCCGGTGACGGCCGGTTCGCGGAGAAGTGGTCAGGGCGGCCGCGAAAGTAGGGTAGTGTTGATCAAGCGACGCGGGGTGGAGCAGTTCGGTAGCTCGCTGGGCTCATAACCCAGAGGTCACAGGTTCAAATCCTGTCCCCGCAACTTATGAAGGCCCCGACCGGCAGTTTGAAGTGGTCCCCGAAAGTTGGACTCGTAAATGTGCGAGCTCCACTCTAGTGGTTAGCGCCGACTCTTCACGGAAGTCCCCGTCCCGTTTGGACGGGGACTTCCGTGGTTGCAGAAGGTTCTATCTCCGGCTAGTGAGCAGCAGCTTCGCAGCGTCGCAAGGGGGCTACTCGAGGCGGGCTCGCGGTCGTAGACTCCCGGGTATCGCAAGGGAATTGAGGGCAGCGTCGATGAGAGTGCTTCTGAAGATACTCATCTATTTGCTGATCATTGCTGTGGTGACGTTCGGCTCTACATGGCTTTTCGGTCCTGAGTCTGCAGGCGCGGCACTTCTGATGATCTGCATTTTTCTCGGCGGGTACTTTGGAGCTGGGTGGGGCGGACGTCAGGCAGCAAAGACGGATCAATACCGTCAGGAATGGCTTTCGAGGCGAAAAGAAACGCGCCGAACGCCACCCGAGCGGCCGGAGGACCCTCAGTAGCCCGGATCCTGGAACAAGGAGCCGTCCGACTAACCGTTGGGAAAAGGGAGCTAAGCCGCAAGCATCTGGGCGCGGTACTGTACCGGGCTCAAGCCTTTGAGCTTGGTGGATATTCGTTCGGTGTTGTACCAGTGGATGTATTCGTGCAGTGCTGCCGTTAGGGCTTCAGTGTTGAGGAAGCGGACACGGTGGAAGAGTTCTTCCTTGAGGTGTCCGAAGAAGTTTTCCATCACGGCGTTGTCGTAGCAGTTGGCTTTGCGGGACATTGATTGGACAGCGCCGGCGTTCGCCAAAAGGGTGCGCCACGAGATGTGCTGGTACTGGAATCCCTGGTCGGAATGCACGAGTGGCTGCTGCCCAGGCTCCAAGCATTTCAACGCGGCACGCAAAGAGTTGTTAGTCAGATCCAAGTTCGGGGATGTGCTGATGCTGTGGGAGATGATTTGCCGGTCGAAGAGGTCCATGACCGGTGAGAGGTAGAGCTTGCGGTCACCGACACTGAATTCGGTCACGTCCGTTACCCATTTCTGGTTTGGGGCAGCGGCGGCAAACTTCCTGTTCAGGAGATTCGGTGCGATGATGCCTGCCTCGCCTTGGTAGGAGTTGTAGCGCTTTCTGCGTCGGACTTTGCATAGCAGGCCGAGTGTCCGCATCAACTTCAGCACGGTCTTTTTTGCAACTGCCCAGCCGAGATTGAGCAGTTCACTGTGCACACGCCGGTGCCCGTATCGGCCATGGTTCTTCTTGAAGATGTCCCTGATGGAGGTCTTGAGCTCCTCTTGTGGGTCAGGGGCTTGAAGGCGCGCCTGGTGATAGAAAAATGTGGACCGTGCAAGGCCTGAGACCTGAAGAAGAAGCGGCAGCGGGAAGTCGGCCTTGAGGGCGATGAGGGCTTGGACCTTCACCTTTGTTTTTGAGCCCTCAAGGCTCGCAATTTTCCCAGATATGCGACTTGGGCCCGCAGGCGTTCGTTCTCCCGCCGTAGCCGTTCTAGCTCGGATGCTTCGGCAGGCGGCGGGGAGTCGGGCTTGCGAGGTCTGCCCTTGGGCTTTGGGCGTAAGGCGTCCACGCCTTCACGACGGTATGCACGCACCCACGACTTGAGAAGCACGGCCGAGGATAAGCCGGCCTCTTCCGCCAGGTCCGGCGCGGTCTCGCCCGCGAGGAACCGTTGCACCAGGGCGAGCTTGAATTCGAACGTGTATGACTGAGCCGGCTTGGTCACCAGTGCACCTTGACCATGGATCCTCCACCGCCGATACAGCCTCTTAACAGGCCCACTAGACTCACGAGACACACCCAGCATGGTGGCTGTCGCCGTATATGCAAGGCCTTTCTCAAACCACGCTACAGCCGTCGCGCGCTGATCGGCCGACAAAGAACTACTTGAACGCAAAACTGCTCCCCGGAAGTCGAAACTGAATTTTCAGTCCAACTTTCGGGGAGCAGTTCAGTTACGCCGGTCGGGGCCTTTCTTTTCCTTGGATGCGCCCAGTTCCTAGTATTCTCTTTCGAAGGGTCCCGCGATCTGCGGGCAGCCCCCGTCATTCCTGAGAGGTATGTTGTTCGATGGCCACACCCACGAAGAAGCCCGGCTCCGCGACGGGTAAGCGGTCCCGGCTTTACTGGATGGTTCCCGCCGTCCTCGTGGCACTGGTCCTGGTTGTGCTGGTGGCCAGGCTGCTCACCGGGCTGCCGGCCGTGGCGTCCTTTGTCGCCGACTACCCGGGCCGGTCCGAACTTCCGGACAACGCGCCCGTGGGATTCCCCGCCTGGCTGGCCTGGCAGCACTTCCTCAATGCGTTCTTCCTGCTCCTGATCATCCGCACGGGGTGGCAGGTCCGGACCACCACCCGCCCCAGCGGGTACTGGACCAGGAACAACAAGGGCTTGATCCGCACCAGGAACGCGCCCACCAAGATCAGCCTCGAACTGTGGTTCCACCTGACCCTGGATGCCCTCTGGATCCTCAACGGGCTCATCTTCGCGGTCCTGTTATTGGCCACCGGGCAGTGGATGCGCATCGTCCCCACCAGCTGGGACGTCTTCCCCAACGCGCTGTCAGCCGCGCTGCAGTACGCGTCGCTGGACTGGCCCACCGAGGACGGCTGGATCAACTACAACGCCCTGCAGCTGCTGGCATACTTCGTGACCGTCTTCATCGCAGCGCCGCTGTCGTTCATCACGGGCCTGCGGATGTCCGGAGCCTGGCCGAAGAAGGCAGCCGGCCTCAACAAGGCGTTCCCCATTGAATGGGCCCGTGCCGTCCACTTCCCGGTAATGATCTATTTTGTTGCCTTCATCGTGGTCCACGTCTTCCTGGTGCTCGCCACGGGCGCACTGCGGAACCTGAACCACATGTACGGGGTCCGCGACGACGACGGCTGGTTTGGCTTCTGGGTATTCCTCGCCTCCGTGGCGGTCATGGTGGCGGCCTGGTTCCTGGCCCGGCCGGTCTTCCTGAGGCCCATCGCGTCCCTGATGGGCAAGGTCAGCCGCTGACGGAGCGGCGCCACCAGGGCGGCGTCAGGCGTCCTTGAGCTTCTGGTAGGCGTCCAGGGCCCGTTCCCGCGACTCGGGCAGGTCCACGAGCGGCTGGGGGTATCCATCGGTGTCCGCCGCCCACGGTTCGTGGATCTGCTTGCCTTTGAGCTCCCCGAGTTCGGGGATGAACGCCCTCAGGTAGCGGCCGTCGGCGTCGAACTTCTTACTTTGGGTCACCGGGTTGAAGATCCGGTAGTAGGGCGAGGCATCCGCCCCCGAGCCGGCCACCCACTGCCAGTTGGCGGGGTTGTTCGCGGCATCGGCATCCACCAGGGTGTCCCAGAACCATTCCTCCCCGACCCTCCAGTCGGTCAGGAGGTTCTTGACCAGGAATGACGCGGCGGCCATGCGCACCCGGTTGTGCATCCAGCCTGTCTGCCACAGCTGCCGCATTCCGGCGTCCACCAGCGGGTAGCCGGTGTTTCCCTGCTGCCACGCGGCGAGCTCCTGCCGGCTGGGGGAGGCCCACTGGAAGTTGTCGAAGGCGGGCCGGAAGTTCCGGGTCGCCAGGTCGGGGTTGTGGTACAGCAGGTGCCAGTTGAATTCCCGCCAGCCCAGTTCGGCCCGGTAGGTGCCGACGTCGGAAGGAACCTTGCGGGGATGCCGGCGGCGAATCTCGCGCCACACGCGGAACGGGCTCACCTCACCGAAGCGCAAATGTGGTGAGAGCCGGCTGGTGCCCTCGGTTCCAGGCAGGTTCCGGCCTGTGCCGTATTCCTCGATGGGACCGTCAAGGAAGTCCTCAAGCCGCTCCTGGGCCCCTTTTTCGCCGGGCACCCACGTGGCGGCCAGCCCGGCGCTCCAGTCGGGTTTGGAGGGCAGGAGCTGCCAGCTGCTGAGCGTGTCACTGCCGGGCAGGCCCTTCCCGGCAGGCGCGGGACCGGGCAGCGCATCCGGCGCCTCGTAGGGGTCACGGATGTCCTGGGATGCCAGGCACGCCCGCCAGAAGGGCGAATACACCTTGTAGGGTCCGCCCGCCCCGGTCTTCACTGTCCAGGGCTCGAAGAGGAGGTTCGCCTGGTAGCTGGCGGCCTCGATCCCGTTCCCGGCCGCCCAGTCCTTGAGCCCGGCGTCGATTGTCCGTTCGGGTTGCCCGTAACGGCGGTTCCAGAAAAGGTGGCTTGCCTTCGTCCGGATGGCAAGGTCCCTGATGATGTCGCCGGCGGGACCACGCCGGAGTACCAGGCGGGATCCCTTGCTTTCGAGGTCGGCGGACAGTGCGGCCAGGGAGTGGTGCAGCCACCAGCGCGCTGCCCCACCGAGGGGACGCACGCCGTCGGACTCCTCGTCCAGGATGTAAACCACTGTCAGCGGCGCATCCCGGCCGGCGGCCTCTGCGAGGGCAGGGTTGTCGTCCAACCTCAGGTCATCGCGCAGCCAAACCAGGGACGTTCCATCAGAAGAAGTCATGGCACCACGCTACACACAGCGGACGGAGCAATGGCCGGGACCACGGTCCCGGCCATTGCGTCGTCAGCTGGAGGCGGTGCCCCGAACTTTAGAGCTTGTCGAAGTCGGCCTCGTCGACGGTCGATTCGGACGATGCGGGGCTTGCGGCGCCCAGGGCAGGCTTGGAGTTTCCGGCCTTGAGGGCCGCCAGCCGGGCTTCGATCTCCGTCTGCTCGCCCAGGTCCTCCAGCTGGTTGAACTGGGCGTCCAGGCTGGAGGCTGCAAGCTCCTGCTGCCCGCGGACCTTGGCCTCTTCGCGCCGGATCTTTTCCTCGAAGCGGCCCACCTCGCTGGTGGGGTCCATGATGTCGATGCTCTTGATGGCGTCGTGGACCTGTGACTGTGCCGCTGCCGTCTTGGACCGGGCAACAAGCTCGTTGCGCTTGCTGGTCAGCTGGTTGAGCTTGTTCTTCATCTGGTCCAGGCCGGTCTTCAGCTTGTCCACTACCTCGCGCTGGGAGGCGATGCTCGGCTCTGCGCCCTTGGCTTCGCTTTCGGCCGCCATCTGGCGCTGCAGGGCCACCTTTGCCAGGTTGTCGAACTTCTCGGCGTCGGCTACGTCGCCGGACGCGCGGAACTCGTCAGCCTTGCGGGAGGCGGCAAGTGCCTTGTTGCCCCAGTCGCGGGCGTTGTTGATGTCCTCGTTGTAGTCGTCTTCCAGCATCCGGAGGTTGCCGATGGTCTGCGCCACGGCGGACTCGGCTTCGGCGATGTTGTTGGTGTAGTCGCGGACCATCTGGTCCAGCATCTTCTGCGGATCTTCGGCGTTGTCCAGCAAGGAGTTGATGTTCGCCTTCGCCAGCTGCGCGATCCGGCCGAAAATGGACTGCTTAACCATGGTGTTTGCCTTTCGTCCTGCTCTGTGTTGACCACTGGAACCGGTGCACAGTGGTGTACTGCGTCTGTCCGCCCGCCGGGATCTTCCGGCGTATCCGGCGGAAGTCTCTAGAAACTGCCGGAGTCGCCGCCACCGAAGTCGCCGCCGCCAAAGTCCCCGCCGCCGCCGAAGCCGCCGGAGTCACCACCCCAGCCGCCACCGCCGCCGCCGTCACCCCAGCCGCCACCGCCGCCCCAGCCTCCGTGGCCCCCGTTGAGGATGGAGTTGATCAGGATGCCGCCCAGGATGGCACCGCCGAGGCCGCCGCCGCCTCCGCCGCCGAACATGCCGCCGCGGCCGAAGCCTTGGTTTGCGTAGCCGTCAAAGTGGTCCACGTCGGCCTGGGCCAGCTGCGCGGCCTGGGCGGCCAGAGCGTGGGCCTGCTGCGCATAGGTGAGGGCGGTGACGGGATCGGTGCGGGCGATGGACAGGGCGTAGTCGAGGTTCCGCTGGGACTCGGCCAGCCGGGTGCGTGCTTCGGTGCCCACGCCGCCGCGGCGGGCGGTGATGTAGTCGGAGGTGGCGCTGATCTGGGCCTGGGCCGACATGATGGTTTGCTGCAGGGATGCCTGCGCGCGGCGGGCCTGCTCCTGCTGGTCGCGGATGCCGGTCAGGGCCTGGTCCAGGGACTGGTGTGCGGTTTCCACCCGCTGCAGGGTGGCGATGGGGTCGATCCTGCCGCCCTGGATTTCGGTCTTCACCTGTGCCAGTGCAGCCTCCACCGCGGCCACGGGGCCGGCCAGCTCCGCGTGGGTGCCGGACTGGATCATTGCCTTCGCCTGGGCAAGGTCCTGGGACGTGTCCACGACGGCGGCTTCCAGGCCGTTGCGGGCCTCGTCGAGGTTGGTGGCGACCTTGGAAATGGCATCCAGGAGGACGTTGGTCTGGTGCAGGCTTTCCTCGGCCGCACGGACGGCCACGGCAGCCAGGCTGCCTTCGCCCGAACCGAGCTTCTGCTGGGCGGTTTCGGACGCATTCTGCACAAAGGCGAGCCGTTCCTTGGCCTGCACGATGTTGTCCGAAACCTGTGCCAGCGCGCTGTCCGCGTATTTGGACCGCATTTCCTGCAGGGACTGTTCGGCGCTGGAGATCTTGCCGTCGGCCTCGCGGGCTCCGGCGTTGACGGCTGCCAGGGCCTGCGGGGCGTTCTTCTCCAGCTCGCGCAGGGAGTCGAAGTCCGCCTTCTGCTCCTGGAGGGACTCGAGCGCGGCCTCGGAGCGGCGGATGATCTCACCCAGCCAGGTCCGCTGCTGCTCTTCGGTATCCGGGATGTGGTCATCGAGCTGCTGCTGCAGCTTGAAGGACTCCGTCATGTGGGCCTTCGCTTCCGCCAAGGCTTTGGTGAAGTTTCCGACCGCGGAATCACCGTACTGCGCCTGGGCGAAGCCGAGCTCCTGCTCGCTGGACTTGATGGCATCATCCGCTTCGATCAGCAGGGAACCGCTCTTCCGCCGAAGTTCCTCCACGCTGAGGGATGCCAGCGGATCGAGTTCGGCGCCCTGGGGGCCGTAGCTTCCGCTGGAGGCCACCTGGCCGGCGGCCTTCTTCCGGCGGTTGCGGAAGTACAGGTAGGCGCCGCCTCCGGCGACCACCACGCCTGCACCCACCAGGAGGCCGGCTCCGGCGCCATTACCGGAAGAGACGTTGCCGCTGCCGCCGCCGGCGGCGTCGCCCACGGCGGAGGCGGTGTCAATGGCTGCCTGCGCGTAGTCCTTCTTGCCACCTGCGAGGTTGGCCACCACCGCATTCTGGGTGATGTTGGAGCGCTTGGAGTAGATGGCGCTGGCCGAATTGGGGGAGAAGTAGTACTTGCCCTGGTCGGTGGCGATGGCAAGGATGACGTCCGCCTTGCCCATACCCTTGGTCTTGGCCACAGCCTGGCTCCAGGCCGTGGGGTCGGATGGGTTGTCGAAGGACTTTACCGTGACCACGTAGAGGTTGTACTTGTGGTCCTTCAGCAGCTTCTGGATCGCATCCTGGACCTCACCCTTCCGGCTGCCCAGCACGTTGGCGTTATCAACAATGTTGGTCCCGGAGGGAATGGTTACCGGGTCTTCGGCCCAGGCGGCGCCGGCGGGTACCGCCAGCAGCCCGGCAAGGCCGATCACGGCGAGGATACGTTTGAACTTTGACCGCATGTGCAACCCTTCAGCACGCCTGACACCGATTCGGGACGAATCAGTCGTCGAATCCAGCAGCGCCCCCACGCTTGGTGTGAAGCCGCAGGTCGCTGTGGCAATTCATCTTGATTCTATGGTGCACCCCACAGCCAGTCCATGCGGCCGAATATGCCGCCAGCGAAACGCTCCGGCGGCGCAACAGCCATCGGCCCGGCATTCAGGAAGCTTTCAGCAAACATCCGAGCTTGTTCCAGCGGGACGGGTCATAGTTAATGGCAGACGAGCATGAAAGGAAGTCCCATGACTGAGAATCAAACCCCAGGGCCGGTCCCGGAGGACAACCAGGGGGACAGCCGGAGCCCGTGGCAGCAGCAGGGCCCGCAGCAGCCCGGAGACCGCCCGGCACCTGCTCAGTATGGGAATGGCGGAGCCACCGGCGGAGAGGAGCGTGGCTACAACGCAAGGGACCGGCAGCACAGCCCCGCAGGGCCGCATGAAACCCAGGAATTGCCGGGCGCACCCCGCCCCGTCTACCCCCAGCGGCAGCCTTTCTACGGCCAGTCCGGACATTATGGCCAGCAGCAGGACCAGCACGGCCACGCTATGCCTGGCGGAGGCCAGGGAGCGCCCAACGGAGGTGTCGGTCTCGCGCCAAACCCCAAGGATGCCCCGCGCCGGAAGGCAAGCTTCGGCGTTGGCACCCTCGTGGCAAGCATCCTCGCAGCAGGGCTCGTGGGCGGCGGAGTGGCAACGGTTGGTGCCGGTGAATTGTTTGGCAACACCGGGTCCAGCACCTCGACCGTCGGCAGCAGCAACCAGCCCGGCACTGTCATCGTCAACAACAAGGACGATGTCAACGCCATCACCGCTGCCGCCGTGAAGGCCTCGCCGAGCGTCGTCACCATCAGCGCCACCAGCGGCAGCTCCGGGGGCACCGGTTCCGGCATCGTCCTGGACGACCAGGGGCATATCCTGACCAACACGCACGTGGTGACCCTCGATGGCCAGACCGCCAATGCCACCCTGGAAATCCGCACCAGCGACGGAAAGGTCCTGCCGGCAAAGCTGGTGGGCACCGACCCGCTGTCCGACCTCGCCGTCATCAAGGTTGACGACACGTCAGGACTCACCCCTGCCACACTCGGTGATTCCTCCAAGCTCAACGTTGGCGACACCGCCATTGCCATCGGTTCCCCGCTCGGCCTGACCGGAACGGTCACGGACGGCATCGTGTCCACCCTCAACCGCACCATCAGCGTGGCATCGTCCGCAGCGCCCAAGGGCGGTGACAACAGCCAGGGCGGTGACCAGGGATTCCAGTTCGCCCCTCCTGGCGGCGGCCAGAGCCAGCAAAGCTCCAGCGAGGGCTCCATCGCCATTAACGTGATCCAGACCGATGCCGCCATCAACCCCGGTAACTCCGGCGGCGCCCTGGTGAACAGCAAGGGCGAGATCATCGGCGTGAACGTGGCCATCGCATCCGCCGGGTCCGGCACCTCAACGTCCCAAAGCGGCAACATCGGCGTTGGGTTCAGCATCCCCATCAACAACGCCAAGCGGGTGGCGCAGGAAATCATCGACAGCGGCAAGGCATCCCACGGGCAGCTCGGCGTCAGCGTCAAGGCCAAGGCCTCTGCGGGCGGATCCTCCGAATTCTCGGTGGGAGCCGACGTGGCCACCGTTGACCCCAATTCAGCGGCAGGCAAGGCCGGCATCAAGGTTGGCGACGTCATCACCAAGTTCAACGACCTCACCATCGGCGAACCGAACCAGCTGACCGCGGCCGTGCGTGAACAGCCTGCGGGCTCCAAGGTGAAGATCACCGTCCAGCGCGGCGGCAGCGAGCAGACGTTCGACGTCACGCTGGGTGCTGCAGCCAGCTGACGCAGGGCAGCATCAACGCCAGGCACATGACGACGGCGGCGTCCCCACCTGAGGGGGCGCCGCCGTCGCCATGTACCGGAAAAAGCCTGACACAGGGGTTAACGGAAGAGGGCGCCGGGACGCGCCGATATGGTTAGCTAGGGTTTACCCGCCTGCCGGGCATTTCGCGGCCATGTCCCACCCGGCTGGCTGTCCACAAGCATGGAAGGCTGCTGTAGAAACAGTGGAAGAGACATTGAAGATCGTAGTCCTGGTCAAACATGTACCGGACGCCCAGTTCGACCGTCACCTCAACGGGGAGGGCAATACCGCGGACCGCGACGAAAGCATCCTGTCCGAGCTTGACGAATACGCGCTCGAGGCAGCACTGCAACTGGTGGAGGCACGCGGCGGAAGCAAGGCGGGCAACCAGGTCATCGCCCTGAGCATGGGGCCCGCAGGAGCCGTCAACGCGGTCAAGAAATCGCTGCAGATGGGCGCCACCGAGGGGGTCCACCTCACGGACGACGCCCTGGCCGGTTCCGACGCCGCGGCCACCTCGCTTGCGCTTGCAGCCGCGGTCCGCCACCTGGGTGACGTGGACCTGGTCATCACCGGCATGGCATCCACCGACGGCGAGACCTCGCTTGTTCCGGCGCAGCTGGCCGAGCGGCTTGGGCTGCCGCAGGTGACGTTCGCTTCCACGCTGGAGGTCGACGGCGGCCGGCTGACGGCCCGCCGCGATGCCGACACCTCCTCCGAAACGGTGGAGGCGCCCCTGCCCGCCGTTGTGTCCGTGACGGACCAGATCAACGAGCCGCGGTACCCCAATTTCAAGGGCATCATCGCCGCCAAGCGCAAGAGCATCAGCACGCTGTCCCTGGCCGATATCGGGGTGGACCCCGCCCAGGTCGGCTTCGCCGGTTCCTGGACCACCGTGACCAGTGCGGAAGAGCGGCCGCCCAGGACTGCAGGCACCATCATCACCGACGAAGGCGACGCCGGCATCAAGCTGGTTGACTTCCTGGCCGCCCAGAAGCTGCTCTAAGAGGGACACCGACATGGCAAAAGTACTTGTATTCATCGATAACCCCGGCGCCTCGCTCAAGAAGAGCAGCCTCGAGCTGCTGACCCTGGCGCGTTCCCTCGGCGAGAGCACCGTGGCGCTCAACGGAGACCTGTCCGACGCCGCCGCCGCCACCTTTGCCGAGTACGGCGTGGGAACCATCCTGCGTCCGGCAACGGATGACCTGGACGACTTCCTGGTGGCGCCCAAAGCGGCCTACCTGGCCGCCGCGGCTGAAAGCACCGGCGCCGGCATCGTGCTCCTGGACAACTCGCCGGAAGGCAAGGAAATAGCGGCACGGCTGGGTATCCGCCTGAATGCCGGCGTCATCACCGACGTCGTCGCCGTGGATCCGGACGGTACCGCGCACAAGTCCGTCCTTGCCGGCTCCTACAACACCGCCTGCAAGGCCACCACCCCTGTGTCCGTGCTGACCCTCAAAGCCAACAACGTCACTCCGGAACCGGCTCCCGCCGCCACCAGCCCGGAGACCGCCACCGTGGAGGTACCGGCAGTAGCCGCCGCGGCCAGGGTCACCGCGCGGGAGCAGAAGGTGGCCAGCGGCCGTCCCGACCTCACCGATGCCCGCATCGTGGTGGCCGGTGGACGCGGCATGGACGGAAACTTCGGCCCCGTCGAGGAACTGGCCGATGCCCTCGGCGCCGCCGTAGGTGCATCGCGTGCCGCCACGGATGCCGGATGGATCAGCCATGACGCGCAGGTTGGGCAGACCGGTAAGACCGTCTCCCCGCAGCTTTACATTTCGGCAGGCATTTCCGGCGCCATCCAGCAGAAAGCCGGCATGCAGACGTCAAAGGTCATTGTTGCGGTCAACAAGGACGCGGAGTCGCCGGTGTTCGAGATCGCCGACTTCGGGATCATCGGCGACGTGTTCGACGTGTTGCCGCAGGCCACCGCCGAGATCAAGAAACGAAAAGGCTGATTCTTTGACTGCCTCCCACGAGCAGGCACAGAGCCCGTTCAACCCGGATATCCACCGGGTTGGGCGGGTGCTCTGTTTTGCGGCACATCCTGACGACATCGACTTCGGCGCTGCCGGTACCATCGCCGCGTGGACGGCAGCGGGCGTGCAGGTGAGTTACTGCATCATGACCGACGGTGACGCGGGCGGCTTCGACCCCGCCCACCGCGCCGACATCATCGCGATGCGCGACGCCGAGCAGCGCCGGGCGGCGGAACTGGTGGGCGTCACCGACATCCACTACCTCCACCAGCGTGACGGGTACCTCGAGGCCTCGCACGAGGTGATGAAAGGGGTGGTGCGGCTGATCCGCGAGATCCGTCCCGACGTCGTCCTTGCCATGCACCCGGAACGGAACTGGGAAAGGATCCAAAAGAGCCATCCTGACCACCTGGCCGTGGGGGAGGCGGTGACCCGGGCGGTGTACCCGGCCCTCGAAAACCCGTTTGCCTACCCGGAACTGGCGGAAGCAGGCCTGGAAGCGTACAAGCTGCCGTGGCTGTGGCTCTACGCCGGCCCCGGGGAACGGGAAAACCACTTCGTCGACGTCACCGGCCAGGTGGAAGCCAAGCTCGCCGCCATCCACGTCCATGTGAGCCAGCACCCGGACGTGGAGGCCATGGAGGCCACCGTCCGCCAGGGCATGCACCTGAACGCCGGCAGGGCCGGCTTCCCTGAGGGGCGCAGCGCGGAGGCGTTCCATGTGGTGGCAATCAATGGGCCCGGCACCATCGCGGGATTCTGAGTTAAACCAAACGCCCCGTTCCTTCCGGTGGGAGGAACGGGGCGTTTTGGGTTGAGGCGTTTCCGGTTACTGCGGGTGCTACGCGCCCAGCGGGGCCGCCGCCACCGTCGGCAGCGTTGGTGCCTTGGATCCGCCTGCAGGCTCGACAGTGATGCCCAGTGATGCCGCCGAGTGGATGCCCTGGACCACGGCAGGCTTGGACAGCGCCTGCTCGTCCATCAGGCCCTGCGACACCGGGGCGGAGCCGTCCTTGGGTATCAGCCACATCTGGTAGACCTTGCCGGCCGGGGGAGCGGGCACACCGCTCATCTTCACCACGGCTGCGTCCTCTGACGCGGAGATCAGGAGGGTTGCCTTGCCGCCGCCCACGACGTTCACAGAGGCCTCACGAAGGTCGTTGGCCCTGGCCACCTGGTTGACGGGATCGTTCTGGTCAGCCATGTACGCGCCCACGCCTACGCCGCCCAGGGCGATGGCTGCTGCCGCTGCCACCCCCACCAGCCACCGGCGCGTGCCGGATCCGCCCCGGCGTTGCTCCCGGCGCTTCCGGGCCTCTGCCAGTTCGTCCTGTGGCCCCTGCCGGGGAGGCAGTGCCGTACTGCCGGCCGGTGTCGGTGCGCCCCCGCCGGTCAGGCCGTCCTGCCCGGGGAACTGGGCGGGAAGCTGGGCGACAATCCGCTGGAACAGGTCCGACGGCGGTTCCTCCTCTGCACGGAACGTGCGGACCAAGGCCTCCCGGGACTGGCGGACACGCTCAAGGAAGGCCCGGCGTTCCGTTTCCGGGGCAGTCGAGATGTAACGGTCGATGGCTTCGCGTTCCTGCTCCGTGACAGCATCCAGGGCGTAGAGCTCAGCAAGGTCGACGGCGCGGCCGGCAGCAATGTCCATGGCCACAGTGTCCCCGAAGGCACGTGACCGGCCGTCGCGGCTTTCATCCATTCCACTCATCTCAACTCACCCCCAAACAGGTCTTCAATCGGATCAGTCCATCGCGGATGCGGGACTTGATAGTGGGCACTGCTGCGTTCAGCCGTTCGGCGACTTCCCGGTAAGTGAGGCCGCCGTAGTAAGCCAGGCGCACGGACTCCTGCTGGGTTTCGGTCAGCGTCCCCAGGCAGCGGACCACCGCCTCGGCCTCCAGCCTGCTGCCCACCTCATCGGACACGCTGTCGTGATCGATCTCCTGCGTGCTGGCACCGTACTTGGCTTCCCTGTCCGTGGAGGACTGCGACGAGCGGACCTTGTCCACCGCGCGGCGGTGCGAGATGGTCATCAGCCAGGACAACGGGCTGCCTGCCTGCGGATCGAACTTCGCAGCGTTCTGCCAGACCTGCAGGAAGACTTCCTGGGTGGTGTCTTCACTGAGCTCAGGGTCGATCAGGACGCGGCGCGCCATGCCGAAGACCCTGCGGGACGTGAGCTGGTAGAACTCGGCGAAAGCCGCCTGGTCCCCGCGGGCAATCCCCGCCAAAAGGGCCGAGAGGCGTTGGCTGAGGTCTGCAGGTGGGTCGGTCACCGCGGCGGAGCCTTCGGAGTTCGGCGCGTTGGGAGTTTCCATTACGTCCAAGCATAAGTCTCCGGGCGACGGATCCTCAGCAGTGCCGTGCCGACTGCGGTTGTCCGGCCTGGAACGTGCCTCCAGTAGGGTCACCTGCCGCTCCTTGGTCCGCTCGAATGTCTTCAAAAGTCATTCGGTGCCGCGTGGAGGGTGGATGGGGCGGCCGGCAAGTTTTTCCGTGCCGGCGTGGACCGGTGCCCGGCGGGGCTAGATCCTGGCGCCGGCGAAGCCCTGCTGGCGCCAGGCCTCGTACACCGCGATGGAGGCGGCGTTGGCCAGGTTCAGGGAACGGAGGGCCGGCAACATGGGCAGGCGCACCGTGGCGGTCACGTGGGGATCGGATTTCATCTCCGGCGGCAGGCCCACTGATTCACGGCCGAAGAGCAGCACATCTCCCGGGCGGTAGGCGATGTCCGTATAGCTGGTGGTGCCGTCCGAAGTGAACGCGTAGACGCGTTCGGGCTGCAGGTGCTCCCAGGCGTCTTCGATGGTCTTGTGCACGGTGACGACGGCGAGGTCATGGTAGTCGAGCCCTGCCCGGCGCAGTTTCGCGTCGGAGAAGTCGAAGCCCAGGGGTTCCACAAGGTGCAGTTCGGCACCGGTGATCGCGGCAAGGCGGATGGCGTTGCCGGTATTGCCGGGGATTTCAGGTTCATGGAAAAGGATGCGGAACACCTCCCCATCCTAGCTACCCGCGGTCAGTGCATGCCGCGCAGGAGCCTGGCCAGGACCGGGATGTTCACCGTGTTGGGAGCCGGGCCGGACGCCAGGAATTCCTTCAGGCCCCGCACCATGCCCGCTGCGTTGACGATCTGGACGGTTTCCAGGTCTCCTGCGGGGCGGCGGTGGTGATCGATCACCGGCTCGTGGAGGTTGCCGTCGGGGCTGTGCGCCACGGTCCATCCCGTGACGTTGAGCTCAGGAAAGATGTCCTGCATGGCCCACACCACCCGGGCGAGCTGCGGGGGTGCCACCGCGCGGCCCCCGTAGTTGAGGGTCCGTCCGTCCCAGGCATAGGCGCCCTTGGGCAGGAGCATCGAGTTGACCAGGGCCAACCGGTAGCCGGAAAGGACAGCGTGGTCGATGTGGCTGTTGTCAGCCGGCGACTGCAGGCCGTTGATCAGCCGGGCGGCGGGGATGGCCGGCAGCACCTGCCGGGTCAGCAGCTGCACGGTGCGCATCTCCCGCTGGATGCGGGCCTCGGCGCCGAAAATTCCCCGTTTTCGAGGCATTCCGTGAACCTGCTGCCGCGCCTGTGCCAGCGGGATGAGCGGAGCGTCGTTTCCCTCGTAGGGGGGAACGTAGACGGGCGGGTCCCCCGCTGTATTCCTGACGTTGCCCGGCCGGCGGACTGTGGCGGACGCCCGGCTTCCAGCGGCGGGGGCATCAAAGTGGGCGCCGTCGTCGGACGAAGCGTCCCGGACGGTGCCCGCGCCGTAGGAGCGGTCGTACGCCTTCCTGCGCTGCGGATCGATCAGCGTCTCATAGGCAGCGGTTACGCGGCGGAACGTTGCGGCGTCGCCCCCGTGGTCCGGATGGGCCATCCTGGCCGCGCGGCGGTAGGCCACCTTGATTTCTTTCTCGGTGGCGGTGACGGCCACCCGAAGGACCTGGTAATGGGAGCTGCTGCTCTCGGTCAAGCAATCTTCCTTCTCTTGGTGCGCGGCTTCCTCAGTCCCGGCGGGAAAGCGGAGCGCCCGCCCAGTCTAGCCATCGTGGATGGTGCGCCTGCGGTGACAACGAACATCCCGGGCTGGTGGGTTCCCGGAAGGCCGGAGTCTAGACTCGTGCGTGCGCGGTGCGAACACCGGTTGAAGGGGATGTGACGCAGTGGAGATGGAGATGCCGACGACGGCGGAGCGGGCCGGCAGGGCATGGCACGGGGGAGCGGCCCTGGTGATCGGCTGCCTGGGGGCCGTGCTTTTGAGCGGATGCAGCGTTGACGTCCGGGATCCCTCCGTCACCGCAGCCCCCGCCGGCACTCCGGTGCTGGCCACACCCACCATCACCCCCGGCCATGATGCCGCGGCGGTGGCAGCGCGTGATATGCCCTTCGCTGCCGGCGGCGACCTGGCTCCCGGAGTGCCCGTGGGAATCTCCGATGATCTCAAAGGTGCGCCGGGCTGGAAGCTGGCGAAGGAAGACGTGGCCGGTGCCAGCCAATATGCCAAGGCCGATGGCTGCATCGTTTCCGCACGGGCCACCACCGGCCAGGCGGCGCTGGTCCGCGGTGACGACCGGGAGTCCACTGTTGCCCTGTTCCAGTACCTGGACGCAACCATCCAGCCCTCGTACTTGAAGACGGCAACCCTGCAGTGGGGTGGTACCCCGGAGGCTCCCGGCCGGAACGTGGAGGTGCTGGCGCTGGAGCAGGCAGCTCCCGGCGGGCGTGCCATTGCGTTACTGGCAAGGGTTTTCGGTACTGCCGGGTCATCGGCCTACGTGTCGGTGTCCTGTCCGGATGCGGCAACACTTGGCGCGGCCCGCCAGGACGTGGCCCGGTACCTGCCGCTGGTGCCGCCGGCCGCGTAAGTCCCTGCGTTGACAGGCGCAAAACCGCCGGCGGCTGGAGGGCTCAGCCGCCGGCGGGTCTGTGTGGCTGCAATGTCCTGCGCCCGGCAAACGCCTGCGGAGTTACGCAGTGGTCCGGCTGGTCCCCACTGACAGCCGGTTGAGGGCCAAGGCGCCAACCAACAGCCCGAAGTCACGCAGCGCGACGTCGTAGAAGCTGCCCAGCAGGAGCAGGTTGATGATGATTCCGGCCAGCCACGCGGCCACGATCAACGAGCCGTATTTAGGACGCACCGCCACGGCCACGCCGGCGATGATTTCCACGACCCCCACGATGTACATGAAGGTTTGGGCCGGCAGCGGCACGATGGCCGTGGCCTGGGGTGCCAGGTACACGGTCCAGTGCGTGAGGATGTTGGTGAATTTGTCCAGGCCGAAGAGGATCGGTGCGACGGTGAACACGGTACGCAGCAGCAGGAACGCCTGCCGCCCCGGCGGCACGGTGGCTGGCGCATGCTGGGCCCGCATTGCCGATGCTGATTTCATGGTGCTCTCCTTCTAAAAGTAGGTATGCCAATTTTAGAAAGTTGACGGTCTATAATCAAGACATCTTGACTTTGGAATTGGAGGTGTCATGTACCGACTTCCCTGGGCAGACAGGATTGCTGCCGTTGCGTCGCTGACCGACGCCAAGAGGCTGCAGCTTTTTGAACTGGTCGCAGCCTCACCCCGCCCGCTGGGACGCGACGAGGTGGCCGAAACTGCCGGCATGGCGCGCAGCACCGTCTCCTTCCATCTGGACAGGCTGGTCCAGGACGGCCTGCTGGCCGTGGAATTCCACAAACCCGCCGGCAGGACCGGTCCGGGGTCAGGTCGTCCCGCCAAGATGTACCGGCCGGTTGGAAGTGAAGTGGGAGCGTCCGTACCGGACCGGAACTACGACCTCGCCGGGGAGCTGATGGCCGAGGCGATCGAGGCCACCGAGGCCGAAGGATTGGCGGTGGGGGAGTCATTGCGCGCCGTCGCCTTCCGGAAAGGCCGGGAACTGGCAGAAGGTTCCGCGGGCATGGAAGAGTTCCTGGCAGAAACGGGCTATCAGCCGGAGCCCGACGGGGATGGGGGATACCTGCTGCCCAACTGCCCGTTCCACCGGCTGTCGCGGTCCCATGCGGCAGTGGTGTGCGACATGAACGGCGCCTTCCTGCGGGGGGCTGCGGTTGGCTGCGGCGGCGCCGAGGACCGGGTTGTCCCCGTTGCAGGCCACTGCTGCGCACGGATTACCGGCGGGAGCTGACCGCTCCACGCGGCGGCCACCGGGACCGGCCGCGATAGAATTGGAGGATGCCCGCCTACCTCGACCACGCCGCCACCACGCCGCTTTCCGGTGCCGCGCTCGCTGCCTTGACGCGTGAACTGGCACGGACCGGCAACCCCTCATCGCTGCACGGCTCCGGCCGCAGGGCGCGCCGTGCCGTCGAGGACGCCAGGGAGGCCATCGCGGCCGCGGCCGGCGCCCATCCCTCGGAGGTCATCTTCACTTCCGGAGGCACCGAGGCGGACAACCTCGCCGTGAAGGGCATGTACTGGTCCCGGGTGGCAGAAGACCCAAGGCGGCGGCGCATCCTCTGCTCCGCCGTCGAACATCACGCAGTCCTGGACACCGTGGAATGGCTGGAACGCCACGAAGGCGCCGACGTGGCGTGGCTGCCGGTTGACGGTGACGGCGTTGTTGACCTCGAGGTTCTCGAAGCCGAGTTGTCCCGCGATCCCGGCACCGTGGCGCTGGTGACTGTCATGTGGGCAAACAACGAGGTGGGCACCATCCAGCCCATCCGGCAGATCGTGGAACTTGCGCACGCCGCCGGCGTTCCGGTGCACTCCGACGCCGTCCAGGCATTCGGCTCGGTGCCGGTGCACTTCAAGGATTCCGGCCTGGATGCCATGTCCATCTCCGGGCACAAGATCGGTGGACCGGTGGGTGTAGGCGCACTCCTGCTGGGGCGGGCCGTCAAACTCACCCCGGTACAGCATGGCGGCGGCCAGGAGCGCGACGTCCGTTCCGGGACGCTGGACACCGCCTCCATCGCTGCCTTCGCCGCCGCCGCGGAGTCTGTCGCAGCCGGGCTGGCCGCCGAGGCTGCCCGGATCGCAGCCCTGCGCGACCGGCTGGTCGACGGCGTCCGCGAACGTGTTCCGGAGGCGGTCCTCCGCGGAGCGCCCGGCGGCCGCCGGCTCCCGGGCAATGCGCACTTCACGTTCCCGGGCTGTGAAGGGGACTCATTGCTGTTCCTCCTCGACCTTGCCGGCATCGAATCATCCACGGGTTCTGCCTGCACGGCAGGGGTGCCCCGCCCCTCCCACGTGCTGCTGGCCATGGGCCTGGACGAGGAAACGGCGCGCGGAGCCCAGCGGTTCAGCCTGGGGCACGCCTCCACGGAGGCCGACGTCGACGCCCTCCTTGCAGCGCTGCCCGAAGCTTATTCGCGGGCGCGCCAGGCCGGCATGGCCGGACACGAGTCCTCCATCCAGACCGCGGGCACCGCGGCGCGGCAGGGTTTCCCGGGCGCTTGAGCGCCGGCGGGCGCGTCCCGGCGCCCGCTCCGCCGGGTGTGGAGCGGGTTGATTTGCCTGCCGCCGTAGAATGGATAGGCGAAGATCGTTTCCGCCCCCGGTACGTCCAGCACGGCCCCGGGCAGCGGGCATCCCCCAACAGAAAGCCAGCATGCGAGTACTAGCAGCCATGAGCGGTGGAGTTGATTCTGCCGTTGCCGCCGCCCGCGCGGTGGAAGCCGGGCACGACGTCGTCGGCGTCCACCTGGCCCTTTCGCGCATGCCGGGCACCCTGCGCACGGGCAGCCGCGGCTGCTGCACCATCGAGGACTCCCGGGATGCGTGGCGGGCCTGCGACGTGCTGGGCATTCCCTATTACGTGTGGGATTTCTCCGAGCGCTTCAAGGAAGACGTCGTCCAGGACTTCATTGACGAATACGCCGCCGGCCGGACGCCGAACCCCTGCATGCGCTGCAACGAGCGCATCAAATTTGCAGCCCTGCTGGAAAAGGCCATCGCGCTGGGCTTCGACGCCGTCTGCACGGGCCACTACGCCAAGGTCATCGAGGACGCTGACGGCAACCGGGAACTGCACCGCGCGGCGGACTGGGCCAAGGACCAGAGCTACGTCCTGGGCGTCCTCACCCACGAGCAGCTCAAGCATTCCATGTTCCCGCTGGCGGACACCCCGTCCAAGGCCGAGGTACGCGCCGAAGCGGAACGGCGGGGCCTCTCCGTGGCCAACAAGCCCGACAGCCACGACATCTGCTTCATTCCCGACGGCGACACCGCCGGCTGGCTGGCAGAGAAGATCGACATGGCCCAGGGTGACATCGTGGATGAAACCGGCGCGAAGGTAGGGGAGCACCCCGGCGCCAACGCCTTCACCGTCGGCCAGCGGCGCGGCCTCAAGCTCGGAACCCCCGCCGCCGACGGCAAGCCCCGCTTCGTGCTGGAAATCCGGCCCAAGGAAAACAAAGTGGTGGTCGGTCCCGAGGCGCTGCTGGCCATCGATGAGATCCGCGGCATCAAGGTCTCCTGGGCGGGCCTGCCCATCGCCGAGGTGGAGACAGGCGCCGAGTTCGAATGCTACGCACAGGTCCGGGCGCACGGGGACCCGGTTCCGGCCACCGCGCGGATGGAGCCCTCCACTGACGGCGCCCCGGCAACCCAGTTGGTGGTCCGTCTGGTGGCGCCGCTGCGCGGTGTCGCGCCGGGCCAGACGGTAGTGCTCTACCAGGGCAGCCGCGTGCTGGGGCAGGCCACCATCGACGCTGCCCGCTCGCTCCAGCGCGCCGCGCTGTAACCAATCCGCCTTCAGCACCGCCACGGTTCTGCCGTGGCGGTGCTTTGCTGTGTCCGGGCGGCGTCCCTTGACGGTGCTGCCGGGCTCCGCCGGGTAACTTTTAGGAAAATTTTGTGTTTGAACTCACAAAAACGGCCGTCCTGAGGGCTGACTCTCTGATTCAATCTAGGGATCAGCACTGCACGCCGGCGTCTGGGGCTATCAACCTATGACCGCGGGCGTGCGCGTACTCATCGGAAAGAAGTTCACAGATGATCAAGAGCACAACGGCCCTGCACCGCGCCATCGCGCTGGCAGGCATCTCCGCCCTGGCCCTGACAGCCTGCACAGGGCCCTCGGGCGGCGGCGGGGGAACGTCTACCGGCAATGCCGGTGGCGGTGCCATCACTTTCGGAACGACGGACAAAGTCGTTACCCTCGACCCCGCCGGCTCCTACGACGCAGGATCCTTCCTGGTGATGAACCAGGTCTACCCCTTCCTGATGAACTCCAAGCCCGGCTCGGCTGAAGTCAGCCCGGACATCGCTGAGTCCGCGTCTTTTACCTCGCCCACAGAGTTCACGGTGAAGCTCAAGCCCAACCTGAAGTTCGCCAACGGTCACGCGCTTACCGCTTCGGACGTGAAGTTCTCCTACGACCGCGTGGTGAAGATCGACGACCCCAACGGGCCGGCGTCCCTGCTCTCGAACCTCAAGTCCGTTGACGTCAAGGACGACACCACCGTGGTGTTCAACCTCAAAGCAGGGAATGACCAGGTGTTCCCCAGCGTCCTGGGCACCAACACCGGACCCATCATCGACGAGGAAGTCTTCCCGGCGGACAAGGTGATGAGCGATGAGGACATCGTCGCCGGAAAGCCCTTTGCCGGCCCCTACACCATCGATTCCTACAAAAAGAACGAACTTGTCAGCCTCAAGGCCAACGCTGACTACAACGGACTGCTGGGCAAGCCGGCCAACGACAGTGCCGTCATCAAGTACTATGCCGACTCCAACAACCTCAAGCTGGATGTCCAGGGCGGCAACATTGACGTTGCCGGCCGCAGCCTGACCGCAACCGACGCCGCGGACCTGGATAAGGATTCCAAGGTCAAGGTCTACAAGGGCCCGGGCGGCGAATTGCGCTACATCGTTTTCAACTTCGACACCATGCCTTTCGGAGCCAAGACTCCCGAAGCCAACCCGGCGAAGGCACTCGCCGTCCGCCAGGCCATGGCTGACATTGTGGACCGCCAGGCCATCTCCGACCAGGTCTACAAGGGCACCTATGTCCCGGCGTACTCCGTTGTCCCCGATGGTCTGCCTGGTGCAACCCAGCCGATGAAGGACCTGTATGGCGACGGCAGCGGCAAGCCCAGCCTGGACAAGGCCAAGAAGACCCTGGCGGACGCCGGAGTCACCGGCCCGGTCAACGTGAAGCTGCAGTACAACCCCGACCACTACGGCAAGTCCTCCGGTGACGAGTACGCCATGGTCAAGGAGCAGCTGGAGAAGTCGGGCCTGTTCACCGTGGACCTGCAGTCCACCGAATGGGTGACCTACTCCAAGGCACGTACCGCCGACGCCTACCCCGTCTACCAGCTGGGCTGGTTCCCGGACTACTCGGACGCGGACAACTACCTCACGCCGTTCTTCATCCCCGGCAACTTCCTGAAGAACCACTACGAGAACCCCACCGTCACGGACCTCGTGCAGAAGCAGCTCACCACGCCGGACAAGACCGGGCGCCAGAAGCTGATCGGGGACGTCCAGACGGCCGTTGCCAAGGACCTGTCCACGCTGCCGCTCCTGCAGGGCTCGCAGCTGCTGGTGGCCGGGAAGGACGTCAAGGGTGTCGAGAAGACCCTGGATCCCTCCTTCAAGACCCGCCTTGGCGTCCTGTCCAAGTAAGCACTCCACCCCCATCGGGCTCTGACGGGCCAGAGGCGGGACGCCGCAACGGTGTCCCGCCTTTTGCCGGTCATCAGCCAGCAACGAGGGGACTGCTGGCTCCCGGTCACCACGAATCCAGGTACCGATGACAACTTTGATTGACGCGCCACCCAGTGACGCCGACGCACTCCTTCCGCCCAAGAAAAAGCAAACAGGAGGCGGGCTGGGCCAGTACATCCTGGTCCGCTTCCTGCTGATCTTCCCCACCATCCTCATCCTCGTCACCATGGTGTTCTTCCTGATGCGGATCACCGGTGACCCCATCACCGCCGCCATGGGCGGCCGGCTGCCCCCGGAACAGCTGCAGGAAAGGATCCATGCCGCCGGCTACGACCGGCCACTGCTCGTGCAGTACTTCGAATACCTGGGCCAACTGGTCACAGGGAACTTCGGCACGACGCTTTCGGACAACCGCAAGGTCACCGAGATGCTCACCACCTACGGGTCCGCCACGCTGGAGCTTTCCATCAACGCCATCATCGTGGCGCTGCTGGTCGGCATCCCGCTGGGCATGGTCGCCGCCCACCGGCGTGACCACCTGCCGGATGCAGTGCTCCGGATCCTGGCCATCCTGTTCTACGCCACCCCGGTGTTCTTCGCCGGCATGCTGCTCAAGCTGGTGTTCTCCGTATGGCTGGGCTGGCTTCCGGTCGCCGGCCGCGCAGGGACCAGGACCGAACTGTCCCTCACCGCGCTGGAGGCGCCCACGGGCATCTACTGGCTGGACGCCCTGCGCAGCGGAAACATGGCCGCCTTCAGCGACGTCATGTCGCACGCGGTCCTCCCGGCGCTGGCACTGGGTCTGCTCACGGCCGGCGTTTTCCTGCGCCTGGTCCGGACCAACGTCATCGGTACCCTCGGCAAGGACTACGTGGAGGCCGGGCGCTCACGCGGTGTCAGCGAGTTCCGCCTGGTGACCAAGCACGCCTACAAACCGGCGTTGATTCCGATCATCACGGTCATGGGCCTGCAGATCGCCGTCCTTCTCGGGGGCGCCGTGCTGACTGAGACGACGTTTGAATGGAAAGGCCTCGGTTTCCAGCTGGCCAACTACCTCACGGCGCGCGACTTCGTCGCCGTGCAGGGCATCGTGGTGCTGCTGGCCGTCATCGTCGCCGTCACCAACTTCATCGTGGACATCATCGCCGCGCTGATCGATCCCCGCGTGAGGTACTGAAATGTCTGCCAATACAACTCTCGAACCCGTCGCCAACCCGCGGGCTTCCCTGTTCCGGCGGCTGCCGGTTGTTTCGCACTTCAACAAAAGCGTCGGCCTGCAACGGTTCATGCTGGTGGTGGGGCTCGTCCTCACCGGCATCTTCCTGCTCACCGCGCTGGCAGCACCGCTGCTGGCGCCCTACGGCTTCGCGCAGCTTTCCGATGCCGACGGCAGCTTCCCCACCCAGCAGGCCCCCGGCGGGAAACACCTCCTGGGCACCACGGTGGGCGGTTACGACGTCCTGTCCCGCGTCATCTGGGGTACCCAGACGGCACTTTTGGTCATCATCGTGGCCGTGGTCCTCTCCATCTTCGCCGGGGTCATCCTCGGCCTGGTGAGCGGCTACATCGGCGGGTGGCTGGACCGCGTCCTGGTCGTCGTGGCTGACGCCATCTATGCCTTCCCGTCACTGCTGGTTGCCATCGTCATGGCAATCGTCATCAGTGGTGGACAGTCCAGCCTGTTCGGCGGAATCCTGGCCGCGGCCATTTCCATCACGGTGGTGTTCATCCCGCAGTACTTCAGGGTGATCCGTGCCGAAACCATCCGGCTCAAGGCGGAGCCCTTCGTCGAGTCCGCCAAGGTGGTGGGCGCGTCAAACATCCGCATCATGACCCGGCACATCTACCGCAACGCCACCCGCACCCTGCCGCTGATTTTCACGCTCAACGCGTCTGAATCCATCCTTACCCTGGCAGGGCTGGGCTTCCTGGGCTTCGGCATTGAGCCGAGCTCGGCGGCCGAGTGGGGATTTGACCTCAACAAGGCGCTGGCCGACACGACCTCGGGCATCTGGTGGACCGGGCTGTTCCCGGGCCTCGCCATCGTGTGGACAGTCCTCGGGCTGACGCTCGTGGGCGAAAGCATCAACGACCTCAACGATCCGCGGCTCCGCGGCCGCAAGCGCAGCAGCCGCAAGGCGGCAGCCGCTGCCGTACCGGCCACTCCTGCCGTTCCCCATGGATCCGGCACCGAAACAGAATTGAGCAACCCGTGAGTGAGAACCCCGGTTACGAAAATCCCGGTTCAGTGTCCGGCCGTCAGGACCAGGACCGGAAGACAGTACTGGATATCGACCACCTGAAGGTCACCTTCGCCACGGACGGTGGCGACGTGTACGCCGTCAAGGATGTCAGCCTGGACGTCAAGGCGGGTGAGGTCCTGGCCATTGTGGGGGAATCCGGCTCCGGCAAGACGGTCACCGCCAAGACCATCCTTGGCCTGCTCCCGGAAACGGCTGTGAGTTCCGGCGCGGTGCTGATCAATGGTGCCAACGTCATCAGCCTCAGCCCCGGCCGGTTGCGCCAGATCCGCGGCCGGGACGTGGCCATGGTCTTCCAGGAGCCCTCAACCGCCCTGAACCCCGTGTTCACCGTCGGTTGGCAGATTGCCGAAGGCATCCGTGCCCACGCCGGTGCCAACGGCGGTAGGCGGGTCTCTGCCAAGGAGGCCAAAGCCCGGGCCATCGAGGCGCTGGGCAAGGTGGGCATCCCCGATCCCGAGCACCGGGTCAACTACTATCCGCACCAGTTTTCCGGCGGCCAGAAGCAGCGCGTGGTGATCGCGGCCGCCCTGGCGCTGAACCCCGGCCTGATTGTTGCCGACGAGCCCACAACCGCCCTGGATGTCACCGTCCAGGCGGAAATCCTGGAACTCCTCCGGGACCTTCGGGACAAATATGGCACCTCGATCGTGCTGATCACCCACAACATGGGGGTCGTGGCCGACCTGGCGGACCGGGTGGTGGTGATGTACCAGGGCGACGTCGTGGAGGAAGCTTCAGCGAAGAAGCTCTTCGCTGAACCAAAGCAGGACTACACCCGCAACCTCCTTGCCGCGGTGCCGCACCTGGGCCGCAATTCGGCGTCGGAAGGCCTCACCGAGCGGCGCCACCAGGATGAGGAAGTGCTGGTGGCCGCCGACAACCTGGTGATCGAGTACCCGGGGCGCTTGGGGACACCGGCCTTCAAAGCCGTTGACGGTGTCAGCTTCACCCTGTCCAGGGGTGAGGTCTTCGGCCTGGTGGGGGAGTCGGGGTCCGGCAAGACAACCATCGGCCGCGCCATCGCCGGGCTCAACCGGACCACCGGCGGAAGCCTCAAAGTGCTGGGCTACGAGATGCTGAACCTTCGGGAACGCACGTTCAAGCCCCTGCGCAAGGACATCGGCTTCGTGTTCCAGGACCCTGCCGCTTCCTTCAACCCTCAGCTGACCATTGGCGAATGCATCGCCGAGCCCATGCTCATCCACACCCGGCCGAGCGACGCCCAGGCCCGCAAGCGCGTTGGCGAGTTGCTTGAATCGGTCCAGCTGCCGGCGTCGTACGCGGGACGGTACCCGCACGAACTGTCCGGCGGCCAGCGGCAGCGGGCATCACTGGCGCGTGCCCTGAGCCTGAACCCGCGCCTGCTGATCGCTGATGAGCCGACGTCGGCCCTGGACGTTTCGGTGCAGGCAAAAGTCCTGGAGCTGTTCCGGGACATCCAGGAGGAGTTCGGGTTCGGCTGCCTGTTCATCAGCCACGATCTTGCCGTTGTGGACATCCTGTCCTCCTGGGTGGGCGTGCTGTACAAGGGCAAACTGGTGGAGCAGGGGATCGGCAGCCAGGTCATGGGCAACCCCCAGCACGACTACACCCGCCGGCTGATCGCCTCCCTGCCGGTGCCGGACCCGGCCGAACAGGCCAAACGCCGGGAGGAGCACCGCGCGCTCCTGGGAATCTGACCCGCAGGAAGTCCTGCGGGCAGTCCAGCCGCGGACAGCGCCGGTGCCGCCAGATGGGCGGCACCGGCGCTTCACACCCGCGGTGGTTCTTCCGGCTCCCCTAGACTGGAGCCATGACGCAGCACAACCCCAGCTCTCCTGGCGCCGACGAATTTGATCCATCCGCCAGCTCCCTTGCAGGCCACGTGGACGATTCCGTGATGGCTGAACTGCTGTCCATCCGCTCCAGCATTGACAACATCGACGCCACCTTGGTGTACCTCCTGGCCGAGCGCTTCAAGGCGACGCAAAAAGTGGGCTTCCTGAAGGCAAACCACCGCCTCCCCGCCGGTGACCCGGGGCGTGAAGCCGCGCAGATCGCCCGGCTGCGCCGCCTTGCCGAGGATGCCCACCTCGACCCGGCCTTCGCGGAGAAGTTCCTCAACTTCATCATCGGTGAAGTGATCCGCCACCATGAGGCCATTGCCGAGGACCACCAGGCCTCCTCGGGCCAGCAACCGCAGACCTCCGCGCTGGCGTGAACCGGGAACAGCGCCATGCGGGCTCCGGCCCGCGTCCGGCGGGTGCCTCTTTCACCGGTGATCCATCAAACGCTGCCTCATCAAACGCGGCCTCGGCTACCCAGGCCAGGGCCACGGAAGTCACGGCCACCGGCCTGGGCCCGTGGCCGGGCGAAGATCCGCTGGAAGCTGCCCGGATCATCCGCGGTGAGCTTGGCAGCCCGCACCTTCCCTTCCTGGCTGAACTGCCGGACCGTGGGGTAGGCTCCGACCCCCTGGGCCGTACTGCCTCCCTCCTGGAGGAACTCGCGGTGGATGTACAGCCGCACGGTTGGCGGCTCGTGGACCGCCCGGGCAAGGACATGCGGCGGGCAGCGTCGGCGCTGTCCACCGACCTGAACGTCCTGGCCGATGTTGTCGGCGCGGAAGACGTATCGGCGGGTGAACTCAAAGTGCAGTTGGTGGGACCGCTGAGCCTTGCCGCCGGCTTGTACCTGCACAACGGTGAACGCGCCCTGCTGGACTACGGCGCCCGAAGGGACCTGGCCGCCTCCCTCGCGGCGGGCGTGGCCGGTTACCTCAGCAGGGTGGCCGCGGCCGTGCCCGGCGCCCGGCTCGTGGTGCAGGTGGACGAGCCCGCCATTGCCGCCGTCCTGGCCGGAACCATACCCACCGCCAGCGGGTACCGCACCCTCCGCGCGATTGCGGGATCGGAAGCACGCGAGTCATGGCGCCTGGTCCTGGACTCCCTGCGTGCAGCCGGTGCAGCCGAGGTTGTCGTGTCCTTCCCCGAAATCGAAGCCCCCATCGACCTGGCCCTCTCGGCAGGGGCTGACGGCGTCGCGTTGCCGCTGAAGGCATTGACCAACCGCCAGTGGGAGCAGGTGGCCGGAGCGGTGGAGGCTGGGAAACAGTTCTGGGCTGGTGCCCTGGACGTGAGTGCCGGTGGTCCGCTGCCCAAAGTGGCCCAGTGCGTGGAATCCGTCTGGCGCCCCTGGCGCCAGCTGGGCCTGCCTTCGTCGCTGCTGGGCGCCATCCGGGTGACGCCCTCGGAAGGCCTGGCCGGCCACACACCTGCCCAGGCCACGGCCGTCCTGCACCGGCTCACCCAGGTAGCCGACGGCCTGAACCAGCAGGCGCTGGGTTAGCTACACCCTGTTTTCCCAGCGGTCCGGCTGGGCGTAGCGGGGCAGGTAGCTTTGGGCGGAACTGCCGCCGGTGTACGGGCGCAAGCGGTAGTCGAAGGCCCCGGCGTATACCAGGACCAGGCCGATCTGCGGCTGGATGACCTTCACCTGGATGCGGTGCCGTCCGTTGCTGCCTTCGGCCGGGTCCCACCACTGCTCGGCGTAGGCCTTGGCGTCGAGGGCGGCCGGAAGCGGCACCCGCAGAGGACCCATGAAGAGCCTCGACGCCTCCGAAACGCCGCGCAGCCTGCCTTCAGCCGTGACACTCAGGTTCAGGTCCGTCACCAGCCGCCGATAGCGTCCCACGTAGTCCACCAGTTGGGTGTTGCCACCCGTATGGGTGGCACTGGTGGTGTCCTGGAAGAGCCGGGTGCGGTCCGGGAAGCGGATTTCACGGCGGGCGGTAAGGCTGGAGCGGCCGAACGGATCCTGGTGTGCGTGGTTCTCGATCCGGAACGGGATGTTCTCACCGTATTCCGGGAAAAAGGCCTCTTCGCCGCCCGCCAGCCGCAGCAAAGGGCGCAGCCACCGCTGGCGGCACCCCACGACGTCGAACGTTCCTTCCCCTACCCCGTACTGTCCGGAACCCGGTGCCAGCGAGAAGTACTCCTGGAGCTCGGGCTGCAGCCGGGCGAACCCGGTGCCCAGGGCCTGCCGGTAGATGGGGACGTTCATGACGTGGACCTCCTGTTGCCTGCGGCGGCGCTGTCTGCCTCCGGCTTCACAATCTACCGGCAGCCTTGAGCCGGATGTACATGTCCGCAAGCCGGGGTGGCAGGTCGTGGGGCTCCGCGTCCACTACCTCTGCGCCGTAGCGGCGCAGTTCAGCGGTGACCGCCGCGCGCTGCAGGAGGGCGCGCTCGGCGGCAGCCGCACGAAACACTCCGGTGGCGTCGCTGCGTTCCCGGAGCATGGTGCCCAGCTGGGGGTCGCGGACCGCCGCCACCACCACCACGTGCTGGCTGGCCAGCCGCTCCGCCACGGGCAGCAGGCCTTCCTCGGGCGCTCCGCTGTCCAGCGATGTCAGCAGCACCACGAGGGACCGGTGCGCGGAGACGGCGCGGACCTGCGCCGGGACAGCCGGCCAGTCCATCTCGATCAGCTCTGCCTCCAGGGGAGCCATCGCCTGGACCAGCCGGCCCAGGATGTTGCCCTGGCCCGCGGAACCGGCGCGCGCCCGGGTCCTGCGGTCGAAGGCCACGAAGTCCACCCGGTCACCGCCCCGTTCGGCCAGCACGCCCAGGAGGAGCGCAGCCTCGATCCCGGTGTCCAGCCGGGTTTCGTCGGCAATCCTCGCCGCCGAGGTGCGGGAGGTATCCAGGACCATGACCACCCGCCGGTCCCGTTCCGGTCGCCAGGTCCTGACCACCACCGAGGAGCGCCTGGCCGTAGCCCGCCAGTCAATGGACCGCACATCATCGCCACGGACGTAGTCACGCAGGGAATCGAACTCCGTGCCGGCACCGCGGATCTGGACGGCGGCCTTGCCATCGAGTTCGCGCAGCTTCCGCAGCTTCGAGGGCAGGTGCCTGCGGGAATGGAACGGCGGCAGTACGCGCACCGAGCCGGGACAATCAATGGTCCGCTGCCGGGCTGCCAGGCGGAGCGGACCATAGGAACGGATGGTCACGTGCGGCGCAGCGAGGTCCCCCCGCCGGACCGGCCGGAGCCTGACCGCGAAGCGCCTGCTTTCGCCCGCCGGGACGTCGATGGCCTGAATGGGATTTTGGGCGCCCGCGGAAGGTTGCCACCCGTCCCTGAACGATCCCCGGAGCCTGCGGGTACCCCCGTTGCGGAGCGTGAGGACCGCCTCCACCGCGTTGTTGAGCGTGACGTTCTCCGGCTCCGTGCGTACCGCACCCACCCGCCTGGGGGATCCTGCCAACAACAGGTCGACGCCCAACAGGGCAACGAGCACGGCGGCCGTGGTGAACACGGTCAACCATCCCGGGAACAGCAGCACCGGCACCAGGCCCAGCAGCACCACCGCCACGAAGCGCCCCGAGACGGCCATCAGCGGGGAACGGGGACGGAGGCCAGGATGCTGCCCAGGACGTCGTCCACCCGGACCCCGTCCATTTGGGCTTCGGGCTGCAACGCCACCCGGTGCCGCAGGCAGGGCAGGGCCAGGGCCTTGACGTCGTCCGGGGTGACGAAAGGACGCCCCGAGAGCCAGGCCCAGGACCTGGATGTATTGAGCAGGGCAGTGGCACCGCGCGGTGAGACACCAAGCTGGAAGGAGGGCGCGGCCCTGGTGGCGCGCACCAGGTCAACGATGTAGCCGATGATTTCCGGTTCCACCGCTACCCGGTTGACAGCTTCCCGCGCACGTTCCAGGTCCTCGGCGCCCGCCACGGCCCGGACTCCGGCTGCTGCCAGGTCCCGGGGATCGAATCCGGCGGCATGCCGGCGGATGACCTCAATCTCCTCACCGCGTCCGGGCAAGGGCATGGTGAGCTTGAGCAGGAACCGGTCCAGTTGCGCCTCGGGCAGCGGATAGGTCCCCTCGTATTCCACCGGGTTCTGGGTTGCCGCCACCAGGAACGGGGCCGGGAGCCGCCTGGCGGCTCCGTCCACGGACACCTGCCGCTCTTCCATGGCTTCGAGGAGGGAAGCCTGGGTTTTTGGCGGGGTCCGGTTGATCTCATCGGCCAACAGGAGGTTGGTGAAGACCGGTCCTTCCCGGAAGCTGAACTCGGACGTATGGGAGTCGTAAACCAGCGATCCCGTGACATCGCCCGGCATGAGGTCGGGGGTGAACTGCACCCGCTTGGTGTCCAGGCTCAGGGCGGAGGACAACGCCCGGACCAGCAGGGTCTTGGCGACCCCCGGTACGCCTTCCAGCAGCACATGCCCCTGCGAAAGAAGGGCAATCAGCATGCCCGTGACCGTGGCGTCCTGTCCCACCACTGCCTTGGCCACCTCCCGGCGGACGGCAAGCAGCGCCTGCCGTGGGCCGTCGTCGTTCATTGGGCTGTTGGGGTCTGTGGGGTTCAGGACCCCCGGGCCACTGCTCTGTTCACTCATCGGGTCATGACCTCTTTCTCCAGTTTCTCCAGGGCCTGGGACCAGGCCACCAGCCGGGCTTCGGTTGTGGGGCGTTCATTGACCAGGGCGCGGACGCCGGCGGCGTCCCTGCCGAGGAGCCGGGCTGCCGCGGCAATCGTGTCCTCCGCGGTGGCGCCGGGGCCCAGACGCAGTTTTCCGGAGAGCCGCACCAGCAAGCCGGCGCGCAGGTTGTCCCGGGCCTGGTCGACGGCACGTGAATCCTGGTAGAGCCGGGCGCGGCCTTCCGCCGTTTCAACGGCCTTGACCACCACGGGCAACGGTTCGAACACCAGCGGCCCGTGCCGGCGGCCACGCCATATGATGGCGACCACCGCCACCAGCAGCAGCCAGGGGCCCAGGAAGCGGGCCCAGCCCGGTGCAAGGTCGTCGAGGGTTTTCCCGGACCCGTTGTCCGCTGCATCTTCGATCGAGGGCAGGTACCAGACGAGGTCCGGTGCCGCGCCGAGCAGCCGGACCGCCAGCGCGGCGTTTCCCAGCTCGTCCAGTTTGTCGTTGCCCAGGACCGCCGTGCTGCCCAGGACGGCCAGCCGGCCGTCACCGCTGACGGCAAGCATCCCGGCGGTTCCTGCCGCACGGTAGCAGGTGGTGCCGCCGTCGTACACGAATCCCTTGTGGCCCGTGACCTGTCCTGCCGCTTCCGCGTCAGGTTGGGTGCAGCCGGGGTCAAGGACCGGAAAGGCGTCGGGGACGACGCCGGCCTGGTGGATGCCGCTGTCAAGGGCGGCGAGTGTGTCCAGCCTGGGGGTGACCACCACCACGCGGCCAGCAGCAGCCATCAGGCCGGCCACCTGCTGCCTGTCCAGCACACCGTTCCTGTCATAGAGCAGGAGGGTGGGGGAGGAGCTTGAGTGCAGGTCGTCCAGCGCAGCGTCGAACCGGCCGGGCGTATGGACCGAAACTCCGTGCCGCCCCAGGATTTCGCCCAGCGCCCTGGCCCCTTCCGGTCCGGCATTGTGGACTGAAAGGGGCACCCTGTCACCCTTGGGCGCCAGCTGCGTACCGATGAGCAGGGCCACTGCAGCTGCCGCCACCGCTGCTGCTGCGGTGGCGGCACGGTGCTGCCGCAGCCACTTCTTCAACGTGCGGACGGGGACGTTCCGGCCTGTCGGCCCAGGTTCTTGGGACTGCCGGGTTCCTTGGGCCGGGTCCGTGCCGGCAATGGCGGGTCCGCTCATATCGGCGTCACCGTGCTGCCGGCGGCGGCGGGTTTCATGGCACCCAATGCCGCGTCCAGGGCCACCATTTCCTGGTAATCGCCGCTGCCCGCTGCCCTGTTTCCGTAGCGGATGCCGTCAAATGTGGCCGCCGCCCGGGCCAGGCGCCGGGATTCACCGGCGAACGGCACGGACAGCGCCTGCGCGGCCTCGTCCGCCGTCCTGCCTGGCTGCGGATCAAGGATGGTCCGGTCCTCGGCGCTGCGGACCACCGCACGGAAACGGTCGACGACGGCGTCCCCCCATTGTGCGGCCGCGGCTGCGGCTTCCGCGCGGTTCCGGTAGTCCCCGGCGGTCAGCGCGGTTTCCCTTTCGAACACGTCGCTGGCCTTCCGTGCCCGCGCGTTCAGCCGGGGGCGGGCAAGGAGGATGGCGGCGGCGATGATGACGGCAATGACGAGGGCGATGACGGGGCTGGGCACTGGTGCGGCGTCCCCGGGGGAGCCGTCCAGGGACTGGAGCCAGTCGAGGAAGTTCCGCCACAGAGCGTCCAGCCAGGAGGGGGCGGCGTCCCGGTATTCAGGTTTGGCCAACTCTTCTGCCGCCCATTGCCGGGCCTCGTCGGCTCCAGGGAGCACCGGCGGCTCAGCGGCCATACGGCCATGCCCCCGGCGCTGTGCCGTACCCGGGGTACGGGGTGCTCCCGGTCCCGGCGTTCCGGCCCGGGATCCCGTCGGGATCCGCTCCGGTCTCCAGATCGCGCAGCAGCACGATGTCCAGGCCGTCTTTGCGCATCCGCAGGTCCATATAGAGCAAGGCCATGACAGACGTTTGGAAGGCGTAGCCCACCGCACCCACCAAGGCGCCGACCACCGCGGTGATGATGCTGATGGTCACGGTAAGCGCCGCGTCCTGCCCGCTGCCGCCGTGCGGCGAGACGACTCCCGACAGGACCGTCGGCAGCATGCTTGCGGGGATCAGGACCACTTGGGTGATCACGGCGACCAGGATTCCCACCACCAGGGTGATGCCAAGGATGCGCCACCAGTTTGCCCGCGTGAGGGTCCACGAGCGGCGCAGTCCGGCCAGGGCGCCCAATTCTTCGATGACGACGGCGGCAGGCGCCACCATGAGCTTGATCGCCACCCAGAGGAACAGGACGGCGAAGCCCATCATCAGCGGGATGACCAGCAGCGCTCCCGCGCCGCGGACATTGGAGAACAGGAGCACGATGACAGCGAAGAAAAGCGCCATCGTGGCCACCGCGGCAGCCACCAGCACCGCGGCCAGCCTGATCAGCGCCCCGATCCGTGGACGCACCAGTGACAGCATGCGCCGGAAGCCGGTGGGCCGGTTCAGGACGGACCTTGCCACGGGGACCACCATGGCGCCCTGGAGAACCACGGACATGAAGACGGACAGGATGGACAGAAAGGCAAAGGTAACCATCAGCCCAATCCCGAGGGACGCGACGTCGGCTCTGCTGGCCGTCCGCGCCCAGGATTCAATCGACCCGGACGACGTTGCAACGACCCCAGTAAGGACTGCGGCGAGGATGGCCGACAGGGACTGGGCCAGGATGCCGGCTCCCAGCATCGCTTTGGCGTTGCGCCGGATGCCCTGGAACGAGCCATCCAGGATTTCCCCGAACATCAGTGGACGCAGCGGGATGATGCCGGGCTTTGGAGGGGCGACATAGCGGGGTTGTCCGTAGGGGGAGGCTCCGTAAGGCGCGCCGGGGTATGGCGCACCGGGGTATGGCGGACCGGGGTACTGCGGGCCGGAGTGCGGCGCTTCAGGGTAGGGGTACTGTCCACGCTGTTGCCACTGGGGCGGTTGCGGCGGCTGCTGTTGCCAGGGCCGCCGCTCCTCCCACCCGGGTGCCTGCTGCGCCGGATGCCTTGGCGCCCCCTGCTGTCCGGCAGCGGATTGTTGTCCTGGGCCGGGTTGCCGGCCTGCGTCGGGTTGCTGCCCTGCCGGTGGCGCCCACGGCTGCTCCCAGGCAGGTGCTGCCGGGCTGTGTCCCCCGGTGCCGGCGGACCCGCCGTCGTCATGTCCGCCGTCGTCATGCCCGCCGCGGGGCCACCCCGGCGTTGGCTCCCCGCGCTCCGGCTCCTGTGCTGACACTGATTTCCTCCCCCATATCAGTCCGCCCGCCCCGCGGGCCGCCCGCCGGAAGGCGCGCACCGGCAATGCAGGGCATGACCCCAAGACTATAGTTCCGCCGTCGGCCGGCCTAGTGTCCCGCCATGCCGGGAAGCCGCTCAACAGGACAAACCCATCCCGATAAGGGAATATATAGCTATGAAGGCACGCATTCTGGTGGTAGATGATGACGAAGCGCTGGCCGAGATGATTGGAATTGTCCTCCGTAATGACGGCTTCGAGCCGGTCTTCTGCGCCGACGGCGCCCAGGCCCTCGACGTTTTCCGGTCATCGCGGCCGGACCTTGTCCTGCTCGACCTGATGCTTCCCGGCATGGATGGCATCGAGGTCTGCCGCCAGGTCCGCGGCGAATCCGATGTTCCCATCGTCATGCTGACCGCCAAGTCCGATACCTCAGACGTGGTCCGCGGACTGGAATCCGGTGCTGACGACTACGTGCCCAAGCCGTTCAAACCGGCCGAACTGGTGGCACGCGTGCGCGCCCGCCTGCGCCCCGGCGACCAGAAGGCGCCCGAAACGCTTAAGATCGCGGACATCACTATCGACGTCGCCGGGCACACCGTCAGCAGGGGCAGCGAGCGGATCTCCCTGACGCCGCTGGAATTCGATCTGCTGGTGGCACTGGCCCGCAAGCCCTGGCAGGTCTTCACCCGCGAACTGCTCCTGGAGCAGGTCTGGGGCTACCGCCACGCCGCTGATACCCGCCTGGTCAACGTCCATGTCCAGCGCCTGCGGTCCAAGATCGAGCAGGACCCGGAAGCTCCGGAAGTTGTATTGACGGTGCGTGGTGTCGGCTACAAAGCAGGGGTCTGACCCCGCTGCGCAGGACGGGCAACCCGGCCGGCGCGCAACGCCGCACGCCGGTGATGAAGGTTTGAGCAGCGGCGCCGGGCAGGACAGCCCATCCCAGGGCGGCGACGAGGCCGACGTGCCCGGACCTTCCGTGACTCCCGGTCTTCGGCATGTTGCCTTCCGCGCACGGATCTGGCAGCGCCGCGCCGTGATCGTGGCGCTGCGCGTTGCACGGCTGGTGCGGACCGGAGTCCGCCGTTTCCTCCCGGGGCTGAGGTACCTTGGGCGGGCGCTGCAGCAGCGCTGGCGCCGGTCCCTGCAGTTCCGGACCGTTCTCACCACCCTGATGCTGGCCGTGACGTCGTTCGCCGTGGTGGGTGCCTACCTGTCCAACCAGATCGCCAACAACCTGTTCCAGGAGCGGCTGACGCAGGCCGAATCCGAGACACGCTACAACGTGAAGCAGGTTCAGGAGACGTTCGACGGCGCCCAGGTCACCGACCAGTCGAGCGTCATTACCCTGGTCTCGGACACGCTCAGCGCCGTGGAAGGGCGCGGTTCGGTCATCCAACGGCGTTACGTCTTCGAGGCGATGCCCAACCAGACCAAGCCCCGCAACCGCTGGGTTGAATCGCGCGCGTCGGACCAGCTGACGGTCAGCGTCATCCCCCCTGAGCTGCGCAAAGCAGTGCAGGAGTCCGGGAAGGACCAGTACTGGGCATCCACTGTCATTCCCGTGGGGACCGAGGACCGGCCGGGAATCGCCGTGGGCAACAAGGTGACCTTCAACGGCACCGTCTACGAGCTGTACCTGATCTACGACCTCAACACCGCGCAGCAAACTCTGAACGAGATCCAAAGCGTCCTCTGGGCCGGCGGTGCGGTCCTGGTCCTGCTGATTGGCGCCGTCGCCTGGTATGTCACGCGCAACGTGGTCAGCCCGGTGAGTCACGCCGCCATGGTTTCCGAGAAGCTCGCGGCCGGCCAGCTGCAGGAGCGCATGGTGGTAAAGGGCGAGGACGAAGTGGCCCGCCTTGGTGCCTCCTTCAACCACATGGCAGCCAGCCTGCAGGAGCAGATCACACAGCTGGCCACGTTGTCGCAGATGCAGCAGCGCTTTGTGTCCGACGTTTCGCACGAGCTCAGAACTCCGCTGACCACCGTCCGGATGGCCGCGGAAGTTCTCTACGACGCCCGGGACGACTTCGACCCCATCAACAAACGGTCCGCCGAACTGCTGTACAACCAGGTGGAGCGGTTCCAGTCGCTGCTCTCCGACCTGCTGGAAATCAGCCGCTTCGATGCAGGCGTAGCGGTCCTCGATGCTGAACCCGAGGACCTGCTCCAGGTGATCGCCCACGTCATTGAGGGCGCGGCCCCGGTCGCGGCCGAGTATGGCTCGGACATCCTCTACGCGGCCCCGGACGATGCCGTGATCGTGGAAATGGACGCCCGGCGGATCGACAGGATCCTGCGGAACCTGATCCTGAACGCCGTGGAGCACGGTGAGGGCAAGCCGGTGACCGTCACGGTCGCGGCAAACGAGACGGCAGTGGGCGTTTCCGTCCGGGACCACGGGATCGGAATGGACCCATCGCAGGCGGCCAGGGTCTTCGACAGGTTCTGGCGTGCCGATCCCGCCCGCGCCCGCACCACGGGAGGCAGCGGCCTGGGACTGTCCATCGCCATGGAGGACACCAAACTGCACCATGGCTGGCTCCAGGCGTGGGGCAGGAAGGGCGATGGCGCCAACTTCCGGCTGACCCTTCCGTTGCGCCAGGACGGCGAAATCACCGAGTCACCCGTTCAGCTGGAACCCAGGGACGCCACCATACCCGGAGCGCCGGGAACCATCCCCGCGGAACAGGACTACAAGAACATGCTGCTGCTGCAGACTGGTGCGGCCGGTCCCGCTCCAGTCCGGCCTCCCGAGGAGACACCATGAGGGCCTCGATGCGCCACGCCAGGTACCCCGCGGCACTGCTCGCGCTGCTCATCGTCCTCCTGTCGGGCTGCGCGCGGATCCCCACCTCGGGCCCGGTGGGGAAGAGCAGCGAAAGCAGCGCCGGCAACGTCAACGCGCCCGTCTTCCTTCCCGCAGCACCCCAGGCCGGTGCGTCCCCGGAGACAATCATCGACTACTTCTACCGGGCCGGCAGCGGCTACGAGGACGACTACGCCGTTGCCCGCCAGTACCTCACGCAGGCGTCGGCGGTGTCCTGGAAGCCGGACAAACGCGCCCTGGTTTACCGGGAGGCGCGCGTCGTCCCCACAGCAACGGAAAACGTCTTCAACTACGAGCTGGACGTCTCCTACACAGTGGACGCCGACGGCATCGCCACCCAGTCGCCGCCGGGAACAGTGGAACGCATTCCGGTGACGGTGACCCAGGTGGACGGCGAGTGGCGGATCTCCGCGATTCCGGACGGGACCGCCATTGCCGAGGAAACATTCAAGGTGATCTACGGCGCCTACCCCATCTACTTTTACGACCCCACGTTCACCTACGCCATCCCGGATGTCCGCTGGTTCCTGAAGAACAAGACCGTCAAGGCCATGACCAGCGCGCTGCTGGCCGGCCCCGCCCCCTACCTCCGCGGCGCCGTCGCCAGCGCATTCCCCTCGGGAATCAAACTGGCCCGTGAGTCAGTCCCGGTAGTCTCCGGGGCCGCCCAGGTGGACCTGACGGCAAAGGAGCTGACGGAAACCTCGGCGGAGGACCGGCTGCGCATGCAGATGCAGCTGACTTTGACGTTCCGCAGCCAGCCGGATGTGGTCAACGTTGAGCTGCGCGCCAACCAGGACCTGGTCCGGGTGGAGGACAACGGGTCCGTCCTTCCCCCGGTGCTGGATAAAACAGTGCCTTCGCGCCAGATCGCCATCAGTGGCAACGATCTGGTGCGCTACGAAAACAACCGCGTTTCCCCATTGCCCGACATGCAGCCCGTCTCTGCGCTCAACCCGCGCTACCCTGCGGAATCGCCGGTGTCGCAGACCGCCGCCTTCCTCAATGACGGACGCACCACCCTGTACAGCATCAGTCCGGGCCAGCCGGCGCGTTCCCTGACCACCCGGAGCACCCTCAGCCGGCCGTCCTTCAGTATCAACGACTGGGTATGGACCGCCGGACCGGGTGCAACGGGTACCACCGAAGTCGTGGCGTTCCATCCAGCGGGAGTTGCGGAAGGGGCACCTGTCCCGTCCGTGACGCTGGCGCCATCATGGCTTGCCGGCCGGACGGTGAAGGAGTTCCGCATCTCACGCGACGGCGTGCGCGCCCTGGTCATCTCCGAGCAGAACGGGAAGTCCAAGGTGCAGGTGACCGGCGTGATCCGCGCCGGCGACGGCACACCGCGCGAACTGACCGCGCCCATCACTCTGGTCAGCGCCGGCGATCCTGACCAAGGCGTGTGGGTGAACGGAACCACCGTTGCCGTCATGAAGGAGGCAGCCGGTGCGAACGTCACGCCGGAGCTGCTGTCCCTCACCTCCGGACAGCCGCAGCAGCTGGCTCCCTGGCCCGGCCTGGTTGCCATCAGCGCCGGAAACGGTGCAGACGACATCTATGTCCAGTCCGGAGAGGGTATCTTCCAGCGCCTCGGCAACGGCTGGTCGCCGCAGATCAAGGGTCCCATCGACCCCGCGTTTCCGGGCTGACCCCTGTCCTCCGACTTGTCCACATAGGCGCCCCAGGCCCTCCTGATGCCCGGGCATCTGATGCATGCTGGGGCAGTGAACGGAATATCCGGCGGAAGCGGAACAGCTGGACCTGGCCGGCAGGGGACCCGACGGATGGACCCCGACCTTGAACCGCCGCCGCCCTGGCCGGCACTGCACAGGGCTGAGCACGCCGCAGCGCTCCTGCGCCTTGCCGACTGGGTGTCCGGCGCGGCGGCAGATCTCCTCGCCCTGGCGGTGCCGGTGGACTGCGTCTGCTGCGGGGCCGAAGACCGCACCCTTTGCGCCCCGTGCGGCAGCCGCATCCGCCAGCTGACCAGGGAGCCTTTCCGTGCGGAAAGCGGAGCCCCCGCGCTGATGGATGTCGACGGGACCATCATGCTGCCGGTGGTGGCCGCGGGGGTGTACCGGGACGAGTTGGCCCAAGGCCTGCTGTCATTCAAAAGGCACGGCCAGCACCAGCTTGGGAGAAACCTTGGCCGGGCGCTGGCCGTAGCAGTCAGGGCAGCCGCCCGGGGCAGCAGCGGGTTCCTGCTGGTTCCGGTGCCCACCGGCACCGCGGCGTACGTCAACCGGGGGTTCAGCCCCGTCCATCTGCTCCTGAAGGAGGCCGCACGGCAACTGCCAGGTCTCGACGTCGCGGATGTCCTGGGCAAGAAGCCCCGGGTCCGTCTGGAAGGGCCAAAGGCTCTGGGCGGCCAGAAAGGTCTGGGCGGCCAAAAAGGTTTGGGCAGGGGCGCCCGCTCGCAGCGCGTCAGGGGTTCCATGCAGGTCACATCCCGCGCCCGAACCAAGGTCGTGGGCCGTCCCTGCATCATTGTCGACGACGTCCTGACAACCGGCGCCACCATCGGAGAAGCAGCCCGTGCCCTGCACCTGGCCGGAGCCCAGGTGAGGGGCGCCGTCGTGCTTGCCGCGACACGCCCGCCCGCTGCGGGGGACCCCGGCACGCCCGCCGCCGGCCCGCACGGAAGGAGCCATGACTTAGAAAAAAATAAACCGGGAAAGGATGAATAACAGGTGGCTATGAACTAACGTCGGTGGTGGGTACCAAGAACAGAATGTACCTTTCGATGGCGGCTCGGAGAGGGGCTCGACTGTCAAACAGCCCGGCCCAGGGAAGTGCCGCCGTCGTGTCACCGAAGTCATTTGGAGGGCACCATGGAGTTTATGATCAGCGGACGAAATCTGACTGTTTCAGACCGGTTCCGCGAATACGCCGGGGAAAAGATCGCAAAGATCGAATCGCTTGGCGACAAGATCCAGCGGGTGGATACGAAAGTCTCCAAGGAGACCAACGCCCGGCAAACCGGCGACCAGTTGACCGTTGAAGTGACAGTCCTGGGCAGGGGCCCCGTTATCCGTGCCGAAGCGAGCGCCGCAGACAAATTTGCCGCCTTTGACCTCGCCTACAACAAACTGCTTGAGCGCCTCCGGCGCGCGAAGGACCGCAAAAAGGTCCACCATGGCCGCCACACGCCCAAGGCCGTCCGTGAAGCTACCGCCTCCCTGGAACCAGCCAGCGCGCACGAACCGCTCTACCTCGAGGCCAACCGCAGGAGCGAAACAGCGCAGGCGCCGGAGGAAAAGTCCCCCTACGATGTCGAGAATGACATCCCGGCCGGGAGCTCGCCGGTACTGATCCGGCGCAAGGTCTTCCCCGCTGCGTCCATGACCCTCGACGACGCCGTGGACAACATGGAGCTCGTCGGCCACGACTTCTATCTTTTCGTGGACAAGGCCACCAACACGCCGTCCGTGGTCTACCGCCGCCGCGGCTGGACCTACGGCGTCATCACCCTGGACCACGAATGCGAGCCAGGCGACACTGTCGTGGAGGAAAAGGTCCTTGCCTACCGCTCCGACGACGCAGCCGCCACTGTCTGACGTACCTGCCAACGTCCAAGGTGGTACCAACCACCAGAGAGGTCTGAATTGTCGGCAACGCTGAGCCTTGACCAGGCCCGGCGGATCGCGCTGGCAGCGCAGGGACTCCACAAAGGACGGCCCACCGGCCCCGTGACAGCACGGACGGTGGGCCGTACCTTTGCCCGTCTCCAGCTGGTCCAGATCGACTCCGTAAACGTCCTGGTCCGCAGCCACTTCCTGCCCTTCTATTCCCGCCTTGGCAACTATGACCGGGACATCCTGCAGCGCATGTCCGCCAGCCACCCGCGACGGATGTTCGAATACTGGGCTCACGAAGCCAGCTACATCCGGCCGGAGCATTACCAGGACCTCCTTCTCTGGCAAAAGCGGGCCTGGGTGGGCGCGTCCCGGATGGACCCCGTGCTCCGGGACGATGTTGCTGCCAGGATCCTGGCGGTCCTCGCCCGCTCCCGGCCCATGACGGCATCTGAACTGACGGCACGGATTGGGCATGTCGAAGAGAAACAGGCGGACAACTGGGGATGGAACTGGAACGCGGTGAAACGGGTCCTTGAACACCTCTTCGAAGCGGGTCTGGTGTCGGCGGCCTCCCGGACCGGGCAGTTCGAACGCAGGTACACGCTGACCTCCAAGGTCCTCCCGGATGCGGCCGCCGCGGCAGGGGAGAAGGATCCCGAGGCTGCACTCCGGCGCCTGACCGACGCGGCCGCCCAGGCCCACGGAATCGGCACCATCCGCTGCTTCGCCGACTACTTCCGGACTCCGGTAAAGGCCACAGCCCTGGCTGTGGAGCACCTGGTGGAGCAAGGCAGGCTGGAACCCGTCACTGTGGCGGGCTGGAACCGGAAGATTTTCCGGCATGTCGATTCGCTGCTGCCGCGGCGTGCCACCGGCCGCGCGCTCTTGAGCCCGTTCGACTCCCTGGTCTTTGAGCGGCGGCGCCTTTCCGAGCTGTTCGGCTTCCATTACCGGATCGAGATCTACACCCCGGAACCCAACCGGCGCTTCGGCTATTACGTGCTGCCGTTCCTGCTGCGTGACAGGATCGTGGCACGGGTGGATTTGAAAGCGGACCGGGCCGCCGGCCGGTTGCTGGCGAGGGCCGCGTTCGCCGAGCCCGACGCACCGGCGGATACCGCCGTCGAACTTGCCGCCGAGCTGAAGCTTATGGGCCAGTGGCTTGGCCTGCCGGATGTGGAAGTGGGGCCGGCAGGGGACCTCGCCGCCCGGCTGGCGCAGGAGCTGGCACGTCCGTAGGGAGTATCCGCTCTCAGGGAAAAGGGGCACCAGCGGCGTGTCTCTCCCGTAGACTGAACACGCCAGAATTCGGCGGCATCAGACTGGGAGCATCTTCACGTGGCATCACTTATCGAAAAAATTCTCCGCACGGGTGACAAGAAAACACTCCGGCAGCTGCGGAACTATGCCGATTCCATCAACGCCCTCGAAGACTCATTCAAGACCTTTACCGACGCCGAACTGCGCGAGGAGACGGACCGCCTCCGCGCCCGCCACCAGGACGGCGAGAAGCTCGACGACCTGCTTCCGGAGGCCTTCGCAGCAGTGCGTGAAGCGTCCTCCCGCACCTTGGGCATGCGCCACTTCGACGTCCAGCTGATGGGCGGCGCCGCCCTGCACCTGGGCAACATCGCTGAAATGAAGACCGGTGAAGGCAAGACCCTGGTGGCGACCGCTCCCGCCTACCTGAATGCCCTTACCGGCAAGGGCGTCCACGTGGTCACGGTCAACGACTACCTCGCCGAATACCAGTCCGAGCTCATGGGCCGTGTCTACCGCTTCCTGGGCCTGACCAGCGGTGTCATCCTTGCCAACCAGGATCCCGCCGTCCGCCGCCAGCAGTACGCCGCCGATATCACGTACGGGACCAACAACGAGTTTGGTTTCGACTACCTGCGCGACAACATGGCATGGGACCGGACCGAACTTGTCCAGCGCGGCCACAACTTCGCCATCGTCGATGAAGTGGACTCAATCCTCATCGATGAGGCACGCACCCCGTTGATCATCTCCGGACCTGCCCAGGGGGACACCAACCGCTGGTACAGCGAATTCGCCAAAGTGGTGCTCCGGCTGCAGCCCGAAAAGGACTACGAGGTCGACGAAAAGAAGCGCACGGTGGGCGTCCTGGAGAGCGGGATCGAAAAGGTGGAGGACTACCTCGGCATCTCCAACCTGTACGAGTCCGCCAACACCCCGCTGATCGGGTTCCTGAACAATGCCATCAAGGCCAAGGAACTCTTCAAGCGTGACAAGGACTACGTCATCCTGGACGGCGAAGTGCTGATCGTGGACGAGCACACCGGCCGCATCCTGGCCGGCCGCCGTTACAACGAAGGCATGCACCAGGCGATCGAGGCCAAGGAAGGCGTCGAGATCAAAGCCGAAAACCAGACCCTGGCCACCGTGACGCTGCAGAACTACTTCCGTATGTACGGCAAGCTTTCCGGCATGACCGGTACCGCTGAGACTGAGGCGGCCGAGTTCATGAGCACTTATAAGCTGGGCGTCGTGGCCATCCCCACCAACAGGGACATGCAGCGGATCGACCAGCCGGACCTCGTGTTCAAGAATGAGGTTGTAAAGTTCGACGCCGTGGTCCGCGATATCGCCGAGCGTCACGAAAAGGGCCAGCCCGTCCTGGTGGGCACCACCAGCGTGGAGAAGAGCGAGTACCTGTCCAAGCTGCTCGCCAAGGAGGGCATCCGCCACGAGGTCCTGAACGCCAAGAACCACGCCCGCGAAGCTGCCATCGTCGCCCAGGCAGGCCGGAAGGGTGCCGTCACTGTGGCCACGAACATGGCAGGCCGCGGTACTGACATCATGCTGGGCGGAAACGCCGAATTCACGGCCGTCGCCGAACTCGCCAAGCGCGGGCTGGATCCTGAGGAGAACTCCGAACAGTACGAAGCCGCATGGCCCGCAGCGCTTGAAGCCGCCAAGCAGTCGGTCAAGGACGAACACGAGGAAGTCCTGGACCTCGGCGGCCTGTACGTCCTGGGCACCGAACGCCACGAGTCGCGACGCATCGACAACCAGCTCCGCGGCCGTTCCGGCCGCCAGGGCGACCCGGGTGAATCCCGGTTCTACCTGTCGCTGACCGACGACCTCATGCGCCTCTTCAACTCCGGGGCGGCGGAACGGCTGATGAACAGCTCCGTGCCGGACGACGTTGCGCTGGAATCAAAGCTGGTATCCAGGGCCATCGCCTCTGCCCAGGGACAGGTGGAAGGCCGCAACGCCGAGCAGCGCAAGAACGTGCTGAAGTACGACGACGTCCTCAATCGCCAGCGCGAAGCCATCTACAGCGACCGCCGTCGGATCCTGGAAGGTGATGACCTGCACGAGAAGGTGCAGTACTTCATTGAGGACACCATCACTGCCCTGATCGACGCCGCCACCGCGGAAGGGAACGGCGACGACTGGGACTTCCACCAGCTGTGGACGAACCTGAAGACGCTCTACCCTGTCAGCGTTACTCCCGAAGACATCATCGAGGAGGCCGGTGGCAAGTCCAGGGTCACCGTGGAGCTGTTGAAGGAGGAGATCCTTTCCGACGCCCGCCTGGTGTACCAGGCCCGCGAGGAGGTCATCGGCTCCGAAAGCATGCGCGAGCTCGAGCGCCGCGTGGTCCTCTCCGTCATTGGCCGCAAGTGGCAGGAACACCTCTACGAGATGGATTACCTCAAGGAGGGCATCGGCCTGCGCGCCATGGCGCAGCGTGATCCGCTGGTGGAGTACCAGCGCGAAGGTTTCGCGATGTTCCAAAGCATGATGGAAGCCATCCGGGAGGAAAGCGTCGGCTTCCTGTACAACCTTGAGGTCGAGGTGACGCCGGCCCAGGATGTCGTAGTCCAGGACGCCGCCGGCGGACACACTGAGCACGTGGACCCGCAGGTGCATGCTGCCGGACTTGAGGCCCCCGAAAAGCCCGCGCAGTTGCAGTACACGGCTCCCAGCGAGACCGGCGGAACACAAACCCGGGTGGAAACCCGGGCAGGAAGTGGACGCTCCGGCAACCCTGCCAAGGCAGCTGCCCAGGACGCCGCCAAGCGCCCGGCGAAGAAGAAAAAGCGCTAAAACACAGCCGTAAACACACACAGGCGTTGATGGACAGGGCAGGGGCCGATGGGCCCCTGCCCTGTCTGCATGGTGCACCATGTGCTCTCGGGTGCGCACCAAATTACCCAACGGCTTAGCCGATGACGAGTTCAACGATGCGCCAGACCTGCTTGCTGCGCTCAAGCCGGACGGCAACGGCACGAGCCCGTACGTCATCCACCACGACGGCACTTGCCTCATAAATTCCCTCGGCCACCTCGCACACCCGCACCGAGCGGACTGTGGAGTTTCGGTGGAGCCGGGCCAGGGCGGGGTTGCCCGTCCTGGTTAGCTCGCGCCTGATCAGCGCGGCCCGGTGCTGCAGCGATGCCAGGCACCGCGGATCCAGACGGCGCGCCAGCTGGTGTATGGGACGGATCCCTGCCAGGACCTCCATGGCGGCCTGAACCGTTCCGCGGGTAATGGACCTTACTTCCGCAGCTTCACTGACGGGCCTCAGGGACGATGGGTCCGCGGCGCGGGAACGGCCTGCGGTCACCGCCGTTGTTGACGCTGATGCGGTTTTCCCGAGTACCCTCCCGCCGTTTACGGTGTTGGCAGCCAGCCGCTGGGCGGTCTGGACAGGTGTCACTGCGGTCATGGTGTTCCCCTTGGTTCGAATAGCGGAGTAGCTGATGGTCTATTGGCTGGCCTGGCGCCGGCGCAGCACCGAAAGCGTCAGTGGCTATGGCGCCTGCGGCGCCTGGAGGATCTGTCCCGGAAGCAGGACATCCGGGCTCCCGCCGATCAGTCCGCGGTTCGCTGCGTACCACCGCGGCCATTCAAGGGCTATGTCCACATCCGATGCCTCCGGCCCCAGCTGGGCCGCCACGATGTCCCATAGTGTGTCGCCGGCAAGCACGGTTACCGGGCCCGCCCCGCCGCCCGTTGCCCCCGGATCCGGCATCGCGCCGGCGGCGGTCCTGGCTTCCGGTGCTGCGAGCAGGCCCGGCTCCACCACCGGGGAGGCCGGTTGCCATCCCGGGTTGGGCGTGGCGGGGGTGGGCTTGTCCGCCGTGGATTGCCATGCCGGCGACGCGGCTTCCCGGCCGGGTGGTGGCACCTCAGCTGGGCCTGGTTGGACAGAGAAATGCATGGCCGGGCCAGTGCCCTGGCGGGGTGTCGGAGCAACGTGCGCGGCTGCAGGGCTGGCGGAAGCCGCCGAGGACTGTTCGTGCGTGGGTGTCCACTCCGGCCCCGGCGCGGTGATGGCCGCATGTGCCGCGGCACCGGCCATCAGCTGCATCGAAAGAGCGGCAATCACAGCCCGCTGCATGAATGCAGGTGAGAGCCGGCGGGCGGTCGCGGCAGCCCGGTTCCGGCCCAGCCGCTCCAGCAGGACGGAGGCTCCAGCAGCCAGCATCGAAAATGCCCACCACAGCAAAAGTCCGAGGCCGGCCGCTGTTGCGGCCGCTGCCAGGAGGACCTCCACGGTCCACCCCTGCTGATGGGTAGCGGCGTCCTGCCACTGCGCCAGCTGGCCCGCTCCCAGGATGCAGAGCACGATTCCAAGCACGAGCAGGGCCAGCGCTGTTGCGGCATCCGACCTTCCCGTCCTACCGGAGTGACCCATTTCAACCGCCTTGACGTCGTTTGATGCTGTTTGATGTCGATTGAGACAGTCTGAACCGCCTAAGCGCGTTTTGTCCAGACGTTGGAGTGAAATGAGGGGCGCGTTGACGGGCGGGGCAGGGGAACCTACGCTGGCGGGATGCGCTGGGATGCACTCTTCAACGACATGGAAAGCCAGCTGGCGGAGGCTGACCGGCTGGCGCTCGAGAGCGAGATCAGTGAGCGGACGCGGGCCGAGATGGTTGGCCTGCGGCTCGATGACAGGCTGCGGGCGGCCGTTGGTTACAGGATCACGGTCCACCTCCTGTGCGGCGAATCGGCGCAAGGGGAGCTGACCCATGTTGGAGCTGATGCGCTGGTCCTGGATGAAGAACGGCGCCAGGTGCTCATTCCCTATGCGGCCGCTGCCCGGTACGTGGGCCTGGGCAGGCATGTGCGGACGGAGGACTCCCCGGTCCGCCGTTCAATCGGACTTGCCCATTCCCTGCGTGCCCTTGCCCGGGATAGGACGGAGGTGACCGTGACGATTGGCGGGGGAGTCGGAGCCGCGCGGGTGGAGGGCGTCATTGACCGGGTTGGCCGGGACTACATCGACCTTGCCGCGGTGATTCCGGGCGAGGCAAGGAGGACCCAAAGCGTTGGCCAGGTGTCAGCGATACCTTTTACGGCGCTGGCGATGATCAGGTCCCATAAGGCCGGCGGAGCCTAAGGGCGTCACACTGACTTGGAGCGGGACTCCTGGATCATGCGGCTGGCCTCGGCATAGCGTTCCTCGATGTACTGCTCCAGCATCTTCTCCTCGACGCGCCACTGCCCGCGGCCGCCAACCTGGATGGCCTTCAGCTCCCCGCTGCGGACCAAGGCGTACGCGGCGGGGGAGTTGATCTGGAGTTGCTCGGCGACGTCTGCGAGCGTGAGGAACCTTGGCATATGCCCATTTTGCCATCACATGACGTTGTTTGTGCCCGTTTTCCACAGTTAGCCGGTATTTAGGCAAATGACTTTTGTTCCCGGTCCCTGGCGGTAACAATGAGGAGTCCGGCCAGAGTGGGCAGGTCCGGTGTACCTAGGGGGAGAACGGCATGGTTCCTGATTCAAGCGCCACGGCGCCACGGCTGAAGCGCCCGTCCTGGAAGGACCCGCGGTTGCTGGTGGGCATTCTCCTGGTCCTGGTCTCCGTCGCCGGGGTTACTTTCCTGGTCGGCAGCGCAGACCGCACCACCGAGGTCTTCGCGGCGCGGGACGGCATTGCCGTGGGTGAGCGCCTGACAGCGGAGAACGTGGTTCGCGCGAAGGTCCGCCTGGGCGACACGGAGCAGCACTACATCACCGTGGAGGACGGCCTGCCCCAGGACGTCGTCGCCGTGCAGCGGATCGCCAAGGACCAGCTGGTTCCCAGGTCAAGTCTTGGGGAGGTGGACCGGTTGGACCGTAAGCCGGTGGCGCTCAACATCGCGCAGACTTTGCCGTCCCAAGCGGTTGCTGGTGCGAGGGTGGACGTCTGGGTGGCGCAGCCGGATGCAAAGAACGGGTTCAGCGAGCCGAAACTCATCCTTCCCGGAGCTGAAATCGCTGAGGTCACCACCGGGTCCACTGCCCTCGGATCGTCAAAGACCACCGTGCTGATGGTCCTGGTGGAGGACAAACAGATGCCTGCGTTGCTGGGTGCCCAAGCCAACGACGCGAAGATATCCGTTGTGTGGAATCCGGGCGGGGCCCGATGAGTATCCCGGTTGTCACCGTTGGCCAAAGCCGGGAGGACCTGGTGGGCGGCCTCGAAAGGCTGCACGGTCCGGTGACAGTGGTTCGACGATGCACCGAACTTCCCGAGCTTCTCGCTGCCTGTCAAAGCGGTCTGGCAAGGGCGGCCGTAGTGGCTGAGGGGTCCGACGGATTAACTGCTTCCCTTGTTGACCGGCTTGGAGCTGTTGGGGTGGCGGTCATCGCGCTGACGGACAATGCCGAGGAGGCGGCCAGGCTCCGCAAAATTGGTGTCGCCTCGGCGCTGACGGGAGTGGAGTCAGCGGAGCTTTCGGACAGGATCGCCGATGCCGTTGCCCAGCTGACAGGTGCGGCCCGTCCCGCCATCCTGAGCGCGGGAGCTGACACCGGAGCTGCGCTGGCCATGGACCCCGTGCAGCCTGGACCTGATCCGGAGGGCGAACCGGCGGGCAGGCTCATCGTTGTCTGGGGTCCGGCCGGGGCGCCTGGCAGGACCACTGTGGCGGTGAACATCGCCGGCGAGATGGCTGCCGATGGCCGGGATGTCCTGCTGGTCGACGCGGACACCTACGGTGCAAGCGTCGCGGCGGTGCTGGGTCTCCTGGATGAGTCGGCCGGGCTTGCCCAGGCGTGCAGGCTTGCCGACCAGGGTTTGCTGGACCCGGACGCCCTCAGGAAGGTGGCCGCCACCGTCGCAACTGCATCCGGGACGTTCCGGGTGCTTACGGGAATAACCCGCGCGGACCGCTGGACCGAGCTGCGCGCCACTGCCCTGGCACTTGTTCTTGAACGGGCGCGGCAGATCGCGGACGTTGTGGTGGTGGATACCGGCTTTTGCCTCGAAGCCGATGAAGAGCTGAGCTTCGACACCATGGCGCCGCGGCGGAACGCCGCGACGCTGCGTCCCCTGGAACTGGCGGACGAGGTCTACGCCGTTGGTGCGGCTGATCCCGTGGGCTTACCACGGATGGTCCGTGCGCTTTCCGAACTCGAAGGCGCTGTACCGCAGGCCTCACCCACTGTCGTCATGAACAAGGTGCGTTCCTCCTCCGTGGGCAGAACCCCGGAGCGCCAGTTGCGGGATGCCTGGGAACGGTACGGTCCCGCGTCGGAACTCAAAGTGTTCCTGCCCTACGACCCCGGCGCCGCCGACGCAGCACTCCTTGCTGGGTCACTGCTGCTTGAAGCTTGCCCCGACTCCGCGCTTCGGCGCGCCATCCGTGAACTTGTTTGTGCACCAGCCCAGCGAAATGCGAAATCCTCTGTATTTTCTTCCACACCACGGCGAAGGGCAAAGGACTAGGCTCGCCATAAGAGCTGCAAAGGTGCGGCGAATATCTCTGATGGAGGCGTTGTCGATGTCGTCTGGATCCAGTGTGGAGGACCAGCCCCTCTCCATTGAAGGCCTTGAAGGCTTCATGGGGGACTACTACCAGCACCTGGCTGAGGAGGATGCCCGAAGCTACCCACGGGACGTTCTGGAAGCCCGTGCCGAGGAACACCGCCGGGCAGCGTCCGTGCGGCAGCCCGGGCAGGCGAAGATATCGATCATTGATGAAGAGGACAGCAGCGTCGTCTTTGTGGTCACCGACGACATGCCGTTCCTGGTCGACTCCGTCAACGCCGAACTTGTCCGGCAGCACGCGGCCATCCGGCTCGTGGTCCACCCGCTTTTTGTAGCCACCAGGAACCGGGAAACGGGAGAACTGGTCAAGGTCAACAGGGTTCCGGCACATCTGGGCATTTCCAGCGGGGACACGGCGGCAATGCCCAACCTTTCCCACCTCATTGCGCAAGGTGAAAATGCCTCGCACATGGAGTCCTGGATCGCCGTCGAAGTCCACCGGGTTTCCGACGAAGCGAAGACTTCCCTGCTCGCGGGCCTGACCCGCGTCCTGAACGATGTCAGGGCTGCCGTCGAGGACTGGCCAAGGATGCGCCAAAAGGCGCTGGAGATCGCCGAAAGCCTGGACAAGGTGGCCAACTCTGCGCAGATTGCCGAATTGCGGCAGGCCAAGGACCTGCTGCGCTGGCTGGACGACGGAAACTTCACGTTCCTGGGCTACCGCGAATACGATCTGCTCAACGTCGACGGCGAAGACGTCCTGGAACTGCGCGAGGACAGCGGCCTCGGACTGCTGCGGGCAGCCGCGGACTCCCCGCACATCCAGCACCTCACCGATACCGGCCGTAAAAAGGCGCGGGAAAAGCGCGCCCTCGTCATCACCAAGGCCAACTCGCGGTCCACCGTGCACCGCTCGGCCTACCTGGACTACATCGGCATCAAAAGCTTCGACGCTGCGGGCAACGTCAACGGCGAGCGCCGCTTCATTGGCCTTTTTGCCACGAGCGCCTACGCCGGCTCCGTCCGCGACATCCCCATCGTCCGGGAAAAGGTGGATGCTGTCCTTCAGAACGCCGGCTTCCCGCCGGACTCGCACTCGGGCAAGGACCTGCTGGGAATCCTGGAAACCTACCCACGCGATGAGCTGTTCCAGATCGAAATCCCCGATTTGGCCGCAACCGCGCTTGGAATCCAGAAACTGCAGGAACGGCGCCGTACCCGGCTGTTCCTGAGGCCCGACATCTACGGGCGTTTCATGTCCGCCGTGGTGTACCTGCCCCGGGACCGGTACACCACCAACGTCCGGCTTCGCATCGAACAGGAACTTCGGGAGACCTTCCAGGCAGTCTCGATCGACTACGAAGCCCGCATGACCGAATCGGCACTCGCGCGCCTGTTCTTCCGCATCCGGCTGCCCAAGGACGCCGACGTCAGCCATGTCAACAGCGACGAGCTGGAAAAGCGGCTGGTCCGGGCGGCAAGGTCCTGGAGCGAAGGCATCGCGGAGGTCCTGCGCGAGGGCCGGGACCCAGCCGAAGCCAAGGAACTGGCTGCCACCTGGGCCGAGGCGTTCCCTGCCAGCTACCGGGTGGACTACGAAGTAGAGGACGCCCTCGAAGACATCGCGCGGTTCGAAAAGTACGGGGCCGCCGCCGAGCGGAGTGCCGGGGCACGGCAGGACCGTCCCGGAGTCCACGTGTATCTTCCCGAAGGCGCCGGTGCAACACTGGAGGAAGACGCGCGGGTAAAGCTCTACATGCTGGAGCCCAAGAGCCTGAGCCAGATCCTGCCATACTTTCACAATCTCGGCCTCGAGGTCCTGGACGAGCGGCCCTTTGAAATCGAAACAGCAGACCACCGGGACTTCTTCCTGTACGACCTGGGGCTGAAGTACCCGGCGGGAGTGGACCCCCTGTCCACGGGCGGGCTCCTTGCCGACTCATTTGGCGCGGCCGTCACCGGTGCTGCGGAATCGGACAACTTTGACCGCCTGGTGTTGCGGGAAGGCCTGCAATGGCGGCAAATCACCGTGCTGCGCGCCTACGCCCGGTACATGCGCCAGATGGGCAACAGCAGTTCCTTCGGCTTTATGGCGGACACGCTTCTGGCCAACGCGGATGTGACCCGGGGGCTGAGCGCCCTCTTCGCGGCCCGCTTCGATCCCTCCATCAGCGATGGTGAACGCGCTGAGGCCCAGGCTTCGGTGCGGCAGGAACTGGCAGCGTCCATCGAAAAAGTCGCCACTCTCGATGCTGACCGCGTGCTGCGCACCTTCGTCAACCTGATCGAGGCCACCCTCCGCACCAACTTTTACCAGAACAAGCCGCACCTGAGCTTCAAGCTGGATCCCGCCCACATTGAGGGGCTGCCGTTCCCGCGGCCCATGTTCGAAATCTGGGTTTACTCCCCGCGCGTCGAGGGTGTGCACCTGCGGTTCGGCAAGGTTGCCCGCGGCGGCCTCCGCTGGTCCGACAGGCGGGAGGATTTCCGCACGGAAGTCCTGGGCCTGGTCAAGGCGCAGACGGTCAAGAACGCCGTCATCGTGCCCACGGGAGCCAAGGGAGGCTTCTTCGCGAAGCAGCTTCCGGATCCTGCAACCGACCGCGCGGCCTGGATGGCCGAAGGCGTCGAAAGCTACAAGACGTTCATCCGCGGGTTGCTGGACCTTACTGACAACCTCCTTACCGAAGGCGACGGCGAACGGCTCGTGCCGCCGTCGAACGTTGTCCGGCATGACGACGACGACTCCTACCTTGTGGTCGCGGCGGACAAGGGTACGGCTACTTTCTCCGACATAGCCAACGGACTGTCCGCGGAGTACGGCTTCTGGCTGGGGGACGCATTCGCCTCCGGCGGTTCCGTGGGCTACGACCACAAGGCCATGGGCATCACGGCGCGGGGCGCCTGGGAATCGGTGAAGCGCCACTTCAGCGAGCTGGACCTGGATACCCAGACCGAACCTTTCACCGTGGTTGGCGTGGGGGACATGTCCGGCGACGTATTCGGCAACGGGATGCTGCTGTCCCGGCACATCCGCCTGCTGGCGGCATTTGACCACCGGCACATCTTCCTGGACCCCAACCCGGATGAGGCAGCCTCGTTCGCGGAGCGCCAGAGGCTGTTCGACCTGCCCCGGTCGTCCTGGGACGACTACGACAAGTCGCTGATCAGCGAAGGCGGCGGTGTCTTTGCCCGCCAGGCCAAGTCCATTCCCGTGTCGCCGCAGGTCCGGGCCGCGCTGGGGCTTCCGGCGGAAACCGCTGAGCTCAGCCCGCCGGAGCTCCTGCGCGCCATCCTGCTGGCGCCGGCTGACCTGCTCTACAACGGCGGAATCGGAACCTACGTCAAGGCGTCTTCCGAGTCGAACGCCTCCGTTGGCGATAAAGCAAACGATGCCATCCGGGTCAACGGCCGGGACCTGCGGGTCAAGGTAGTGGGTGAAGGCGGCAACCTGGGAATGACCCAGCGCGGCCGTATTGAAGCAGCGCTGCAGGGGGTCATCCTCAACACGGACGCCATCGACAACTCCGCCGGTGTGGACTGCTCCGACCATGAGGTCAACATCAAGATCTTCGTTGACCGGATGGTTGCCGCCGGCAAGCTGCCGGCGGGGGAGCGCGCAGACTTCCTGGCCTCCATGACCGATGAAGTGGGCCGCCTGGTTCTCGAAGACAACATCGACCAGAACATCCTGCTCCTGAACGACCGGACGCGCGTGGCGGAGTGGAGCCCAAGTTACGAGCGGCTCATGGACTGGCTGGAGAAGAGCGCCGACCTTAAGCGCGACCTTGAGGCGCTGCCCACGACGGAAACGCTGCGGGAACGGCTGCAGCAGGGTCAGGGACTGACGTCTCCGGAGCTCTCAGTACTGGCCGCCTATGCGAAGATCGAGCTGGCCTCGGCCCTGCGGGACAGCGACCTCGCTGATGACCTCTGGTTCCGTGACACCCTGCGGTCCTACTTCCCGCACCAGCTGCGTGAACGTTTCGACGCCGAACTGGACACGCATCCGCTGCGCCGCGAAATCATCGCCACGGTGGTGGCCAACGACATGATCAACCTTGGCGGCATCACGTTTGCCTTCCGGGTGATGGAGGAAACGTCCGCCAGCGAAGTTGCCGTGGCCAAGGCGTTTGTGGCGCTGCGCGAGGTGTACGAACTGGACGCGATGGTGGGGGAGCTGAACAGCCTGCCTGCCTCGTTCCCCACGGAGCACTGGAGCACAGTGCACCTGGACATCCGTCGGCTCCTGGACCGGGCGGTCCGCTGGCTGCTCAGCCAGGAAAGTGTTTCACGCCCCATTGCCGAGGTGGTGGCAGAGTTCAAGCCGCTGATGGATCCCATGCGGGCCCGGCTGCTGGACTACCTCCGCGGCGACGACCGCGATCGCGTGGCGGCGTGGCTGGCGAAGGGCCGCGAGTGGGAACTCCCGGAAGGCCTTGCGCTGCGCTGGGCCGAGCTGTTCGAGAGCTTCGTGCTGCTGGACATCGCCAAGATCGCCCGCTCCCGGAAGGACCGTGTAGAGGAGATTGCGGCCGTTTACTACACCGTGTTCAACCGGTTCCACGCGGACTCGCTGCTTGAACGGATCAGCAGCCTTCCCCGGCAGGACCGGTGGCAGGCGCTGGCACGGGCAGCGTTGCGCGATGACCTGTACTCAACGGTGTCGGACATGACGACGGCGGTGCTGGACGCAACGTCCGCCACCGGGTCGCCGGACGCGCGGCTCAAGGACTGGGAGGCTCAGAATGCCGAGCAGCTGGGCCGGGCAAAGAGCATGTTCGATGAGGTGAACGCACTGGAGGCCGACGACATGGCCTCACTGTCGGTAGCATTGAGGCTCTTGAGGTCAATCGTCCGGCGCTAGGAAGCAGGCGCCGTAACTGGAGGTGCAGTGGCAATCTTTACGGACCCCATCAGGGAGCACGCTGATTTCGGGCCGGGCGATGCCGAATGGCTGCACCTCCTGGTGGGGGACTGGCAGATGGTTGCGGACCTTGCGTTCGCCGACCTGGCGCTGTGGTTCCCCCACCCGGAGCTTGGCTACATTGCCCTGGCCCACGTGCGTCCTTCCACCACGCACACGGCATTCCACAGTGACTTCGTGGGTGAGGGCATCCGCTCCGACCTGCAGCCGCTCGTGGACAAGGCATGGAACAGCAGGTCCATCGAGCGCTCCAGCGAGACGAACTGGAACAGTGAGATGGCCCTGCGGGTCGAGGCTGTCCCCATGGTGCGCAACGGGCGGACACTTGCGGTTGTTACCACCCACATGGACCTCTCCAGTTCACGGATGCCGTCCCGGCTTGAGTTGACGTACCGGCAGTGCGCCTACGATCTCCTGAGGATGGGCACCCTGGGCTTGTGGCCGGACTTTGCCTCGCCCACGGGCTCTCGGCGGGGCGCTCCCCGTGTGGGCGACGGGCTGATCAGGCTGGATGCCGACGGGGTGGTGCAGTACGCGAGCCCGAACGGAGTTTCAGCCTTCCGCCGGCTGGGCGACGGGGAGTCCCTGGAGGGGCGTTCGCTCGCTGAAGTCACCGCCGGCCTGCTCAAGGACCGACGGCTGGTCGATGAGACCCTGCCGCTTGTAGTCACCGGCCGCATGCCCTGGCGCAGCGAGATTGAGTCCAGGGGAGTAAGCCTGTCCCTGCGTGCCATCCCGCTCCGGGATGAGCAGCAGCGGTTCGGCGCGCTGGTCCTCTGCCGCGACGTCTCAGAGCTGCGCCGCCGTGAAATGGAGCTGGTGACCAAGGACGCCACCATCCGCGAAATCCACCACCGGGTCAAGAACAATTTGCAGACGGTGGCTGCCCTGCTGCGGATGCAGTCCCGGCGCATGGTGAGCGATGAAGCAAAGCAGGGCCTGGAGCAGGCCATGCGCCGCGTGGCCACCATCGCACTGGTCCATGAGACGTTGTCGCAGGGGCTGACGCAGAGCGTCGATTTCGACGAACTGATCGGGCGCCAGTTCCGGCTGTCCGCGGAAGTGGCTTCCCCTTCACAGCAGGTCAGGACCGAACGCTCCGGCAGCTTCGGGGAGCTCCCCAGCGATCTCGCCACCCCGCTTGCCCTGGTGATCAACGAACTGGTGACCAATGCTGTGGAGCACGGCCTTGAGGGGAGGGCCGGCACCGTCTGGCTGGTTGCTGACCGGTCCGAAGCGGAGGACGGCGAAGAGCTGACCGTAACCATTGCCGATGACGGCGTGGGTCTTCCGCAGACCCCGCATGTGGAGGGCCTTGGCCTGCAGATTGTGCGGACGCTCGTCACGAGCGAGCTCGGCGGCACCATCACGTGGGAGCGCCGCGAGGGCGGCGGGACCGAGGTCAAGATCCGGCTCAGCCTGGCCGGGAAGTAGGAGGTGTGCTCCGGCCAGTGGTTTACCTGGCCGCGGGCTTGAACTGACAGAGGCCCCGTGACAATCCGGAGTGGATGTGTCACGGGGCCTCTGTATGCCGGTTGCGTCGTCCTGTGCCGGTTTGCCGGCGCCGGGCTCCTAGGAGGCGCGGCGTGCGCGGGCGGCGCGCCGCTTCAGGGCGCGGCGCTCGTCTTCGCTCATGCCACCCCAGACTCCGGCGTCCTGGCCGGACTCAAGCGCCCACTGCAGGCAGGTGTCGACCACGGGGCACCGGCGGCAGACGCTCTTTGCTTCCTCGATCTGCAGGAGGGCCGGTCCTGTATTCCCGACGGGGAAGAACAGTTCCGGGTCCTTGTCGAGGCACGCTGCGCGGTTACGCCAATCCATGCTGATCAGTTGCTCCATTTCTGGGAAGTGCCTTTGTGAAATTATTCACTAGTGGCTACAAAGGAAAAGGGCCCTCTGGGCCCCCTTGGTCATCTGCATCAAGCCTGTCATGTTAACGCTGTGTAAACAAGGGGTAATAACGCCTGATATCCCATGAAACCTGAGCGATGCATCACAGTGGCGGCTCCGGCCCTCACCAGTGTCCGACTATGTCCGGTAGGGTGCCAGTGTGTCAAGACCCCCGGTAGACCCAGCAGGTACCCCATCCTCTTCCGACCAACCCGGCGGGGTCCCCGACCGCGGGCCCCACGGGCGGCCGGACCTGGTACCCGCAGCCGCCAAAGTCGTTGCCGCGGTTGCGGCTGCCGAGGCCACTGCCCTCCTGGCGGCGGCAGGCTGGTATGCCTACGAGTTGTTCAGCGGCAGCCCGGTCCTGTCCTTCTGGGGTGCGGTCTTCACTTTGGGACTCCTGCTGGCTTTTTCGGCGTGGCTGTACGCAGTGGCAGTCTTCCTCTACCGGGGCTACCGGTGGACCAGGGCGGCCGCGCTGGTCGCCCAGCTATTCGTCCTCACCATCGGGGTGCCCACGATGACCAGCGGACTGGTCCTGGCCGGCCTGGCGATGCTGATCCCCGCCGTCACCGCCATTGTTCTCCTGTTTACCAACAAGGTTGTCAGCCATGCCTCCCGCACAGGGAGTGCACCGCCGGCCCTCTGAGGCTGGACCGTCCCCGATTCGTGGCTGACCCTGTGCGCTTCCTGGGCCGCGGGCCGGTCACCCACCTGCTCCAGCCCACGCCACCTGGAGGGGGACGGCGCGGCCGCCGGTGATGAGGGCAGCACGTCCCGGCGGGGGATTGGACTCGACGTCGAACCGTATCCCGAAAAGGTCGCCGTCAGCGATCGAACGCGGGCCTAGCAGTATCCCGACGCCGGATGACCTTGCATTCATGAGGAGCGGGACACGATGGAGAAGCGCAGGACTGTAACCAGCGGTTACCACCAGGGAATGGCCCAGGGCATGTAGTTGGCCCACGTCCCTCAGTGCCGAAGGGGCGAGCTGGTCGATGTCGTCAACCAGCAGCAGTGCCTCCCGCGGCAAAGAACCACTCCCCGCCTGCAGGAGCATATCTGCCCAAAAACGCTCCGCGTCCTGGGGCGGCCCTTCATGTGCGCACCACAGTTGGCCGGGGTTGAGTTCCTCCAACGCGCGCAGGGTATTGCTCTTGCCGCTTCCGGGGTTGCCAAGCACCGCAACTACCCCGCTGGCCGGAATGCGGAAGGACGCCGCGGCGAGCTCATCCCCGGCCACTCCGAGGAGGACATCCCGTTGCCTCACGGGGGTTGTGGGCCGCCCCGGCTGATGACCGACGGTGGCTGGTTCCCGGCCTGGGTGGGCGTCGGCTGATGGACCCAGCCGGGGTGCCGGTGCCGCCACTGCTGCCACCTCAATCACGGTGACGTGCCCGGGGAGGGGTTCCAGCCGGAATGGCCGCAGCGAGGCACCCGGATATCCCGCACCGCTTTTGCCCAGGACACTCGGCGCCGGGCTCCGGTAGAACTGGCAGACAGCCGGACCGCCGTTGGAAACCGGGCCGAAGGCAACAGCCCTCCCCTCAATGGCGGGTACCGAGGGCATTCGCGGCCACATGGCACGGCCCTCCTCGGTGGAACCGGCCGGAAAATAGAATCGGTTGGGAACGGCGCCGAAGAACCTGGCAGTGACAAGCTCCCGCTCCCCGGAGAGCAGCAGCGTTATCCCTGCCTGGGCGCCGTCACGGACCAGGTCGTGGACCAGGTCCTCAGCCCATGCGAGCGGTCCCGCACGCAAAGCCGACACCCAGGACCCCCAGCCGGAGACGACGACAACAAGAGGCACCTTCCCGGAGGCTGGATGGCTCCGCCGCTGACCCAGCTCCCGGACAAGCCGCTCCAGAATCCGAACTCCACGCCGCAGATCATCCAGTCCGGCCAGTGCTCCCACCCGGCCGGCACTGGCCAGTGGGAGGAGAGCTCCCGTGGCGTCCAGTATGTAAAAGTGGGATTCACTGCCACGGGTCATCAATGTGTGGACAGCCAGCTCCAAGGCCGCCCCGGCACCGGACGCAGGGTTGCCGATAAATGCTGCGTGGCTGTGGCGGGCAGGACTCCACGCCAGGGCTTCCACCCGTTGCTGTTCGGGCACGTCCATGAGGCCGAGGCGGACTTCACCCGACAAGTTGACGGGTTCCAGCGGCCGCGAACCGGGAACGGCAGAGCAGGGGGACTGACCACCGGAGGCGGGTACTTCCAGATCCGCCGGCAGCGGAGGGGCGACGGGCCTCCTCGGCACCTGCTTCTCCTGCTGGGTGCAGAGGTTCCGCACCATGGCCGCCAAGGGTTCCACAGCCTCCGCCGGAGTTGGCACAGAGGCTGGCGCCTTACCGGGCCCGGCAACCTGGCCCGCCAGAAAGTCGATCGTCCGGTGGACAACCACGGGACATGAGTCACCTCCCGCCGCCACGGCCAGTGACGCACCCTGGAACTCTTCGGCGGCCTCCGTCCCACGGGCCAGGAACGCCCGGCCAGGTGCGTCCACACTGATGGCGCAGCGCTCCTGCAATTGACCACATCAACCGACTCCATGTCGGATTGCACACGAAGGGCGATGCTGGACGTAACGTTCGCGCGGATGTCCGCTGTCAGCGCTCCCTGCGGCCTCTGCGTTGCCATGATCAGGTGGATCCCCAAGGAACGCCCGATGGACGCTATGCGCAGCAGCTCACGAAGCACCTCCGGCGCATCCTCCACCAGCATCCTGAACTCGTCGATGACAATGACCAAATGGGGGAGCACAAAGTCCTCCGCCGCCCTGGTGGAGCGGTACGCGGAAAGGTCCGGGACCCGGGCCGCAGCAAGGCATTGCTCCCGGAGTTGCAGTTCGGCCCGGAGCGAGGTCAGTGTCCGTTCCATTTCGGAGCTGGAAAGGTCGGTCTGCAGTCCCACACAGTGGACGAGGTCACTCAGCGGACCAAGCCCCGAACCGCCCTTGAAATCGATCAGGAAGAAGTTGACCCGCTCGGGCGGATAGCTGAGGGCGAGTGCGAGCGTAAGGCTGCGGAGCAGTTCCGATTTCCCGGAGCCTGTGGTGCCCGCCACCAGCAGGTGGGGCCCGTCGTGGTGCAGATCCACGGTCTTGGTTCCTGCCGCACCGAGGCCCAACGGTACGGCCAGCCCGTCCTTTTGCCCGCTGGAGCCCCAACGGTCGGCTGTGGCTGCAGGCGTCAACGGCAGGACCTCGCCGAGGCTGCAGGTGGCGGGAACGGATCCCGCTTCCATCGTGCCTTGCCGCGGAGCGCCTGCCATGCTCCGGCAGAAACCGCTGAAGACATCCTCCGGCACCAGATCGGGAACAAAGAAGGTCTCGCAAGAATCCTCGAGGAGGACAGACCTGCGCTCGGAAAGAAAGACGTCCGGTGTGGGCCATTCCCCCTCTTCCGGCCGGAAGTGGAGCACCTGCCATCCGTGTCGAATCGCTGTGTCCCGTATTGAGTTATCAGCTGCCCCTTCAGCGCTTTCCCCTCGAATCAGCAGGACGGCGCGCTCGCAGCCGTGCGGATGACCGCTGGTCACCACACTGAGGGCTGCGTGTGGTGTGGCAGTGAGAGTCACCCTGGGCAGATACCGGGCGGCGAGTGGCAGGCTTCCCGGCTTTCCATGAACCAGCACGTGAGTTGTGCCTGCGCGCGGATACCCGCCCAGTTGCATGAGTATGGACCGGATGGCGCCGTCAGTGGCGGACCGCGGACCGCCAATGGTGGTGAGTCCGCGGTCCGGGTCCAGGACCAGGGGGACCGCCCCTGCCGGTGGAACCGCGGGACCGGCGCCTGCCGGTTCAATCCGGACGTTGGCCGCCTGCTCTGCCTGGCCCAGCCGCAACCAGACGCCTTCGCCGGAGCCGGGACCGGACGTCTTCTTGCCCCGTGGTGCTGTCAAGGCGACGAGGGACAGGGGCGGTGCACTCCGCCGTCGTCGTTCCCTGTCTTCCTTCACCGCGGACTGCAGGGCAGCGGACAGGTTCCGTCTCTGCCGCCGTCCGCTGGCAGCAGGAACGAGGACGGCACATGCGGAAGCGGCGGAGAAGGCAAGGAACATCCACATCCCCGTGAGTACGGCCAGCAGCACCCCGGCTGCCAGTGGGAGAACCGCGGTGAGAACGAGTGCTGCCCGGTTTCCGGCGTCAACGCGGGCGGGTACGACAATGGGCTCCGTCACGGACTGGCCGGCGTCAGCAAGTGACCGTCCTGGCGGGTCTGCAAAGATCAGCGACAGGGTCGATTGCCCACATCTGATGCTGGAATTGGTGGAGATGACCTTGGTCCGGATCCTTTCACCGTCAACATAGGTGCCGTTGGCACTGTCCAGGTCAATCAACAGGATGTCGGTGTCCGTGACCACAACCCGCGCGTGTTCACGCGACAACTCCGGGTCCGGGATGACTATCCGCGTTCCGCTTCGGCCAATGCTGTAACTGCCGCGCCGCAACGGAACGACCGTCCCCGCGGCGGCGCCGCTGTCGACGGCAAGAGCCAGGGGAGGCGCGGCTTCAGGGGACGGCCGGCGCCGCGGCCGCCGGGTTGACGGGACGGGGCCGCCGTCGACAAGGATCGCGGCCTCTATAAGCGGGGGTACTCCGAAGGCCACACATCGCAGGTCCTCGCCATCTACGGTGACGGTGCCCGTACGGAGCTTCCGGACCAGCTGCTCGTGGATCATCTCGCCTGGCGTGCCGGCCGGGGCGCTAATGGACAGTTCCACGGGCGGCTGGTCCTGTGATGATCCCGGGCCGCCAACCAGTGTGCAGTTGAGTGTCATCGCTTGGGATCCTTCGTGCATGTAGCCACGCTAGCCACGGCACGCCGCGCCCGGCAGGCGTTTCACGGCCTATGTGGATAAACGTGTGGTTTCCGGCCTCCCCGGAAGGCGGCAGCCCGGTTAGGATCACTACACCCTGGACCGGGCCAGGCGGTCCGATAGCAGCGAAGGAGTCTCCTTTGAACACGATCGCTGACAGTGCTGACGTCGACGCCGGAGCCCGCATAGGCGCAGGCAGCAAGGTGTGGCACCTTGCCCAGATAAGGGAGGCAGCGCGCCTGGGGGAGAACTGCGTTGTCGGCCGCGGCGCCTACATTGGCCCTGGCGTGGTCCTGGGGGAGAACTGCAAGGTCCAGAACTACGCACTGGTGTACGAGCCGGCAGTTTTGGAGGCGGGAGTGTTCATCGGCCCGGCGGTGGTCCTGACCAACGACGTCTTTCCCCGTGCGGTGACACCGGAGGGCAGCCTGAAGACGGAGGATGACTGGGACAAAGTGGGCGTCATCATCCGGCAGGGAGCCGCCATCGGCGCCCGGGCCGTCTGCATAGCACCCGTGACGATCGGTGCGTGGGCCATGGTGGCGGCAGGCGCCGTCGTTACCAAGGACGTGCCGGACTTTGCCCTCATGGCGGGCGTCCCCGCGCGACGAATCGGGTGGGTCGGGAAGGCGGGCAAGCCGCTCAATCAAGAGGGCGGGCAGTGGATCTGCCCGGAAACGGGGGAGGTCTACTTCGAGGACGGGGGAGTGCTGCGCCCAGCGTTGTAGCCGCCGTGTGCCAGCTCACAGCGGTCAGCCTGATTCGACGACCCCTGCGGTCCCTCGGGTAGGCTGGAGCAGCAGACAATGCACGCCTTTGCGCTGCCCGCATTCGAACCAGGAGATTTTGTGACCGCTGACCTCGTTATCGTAGGGTCCGGCTTTTTTGGCCTGACAATCGCAGAACAGGCCGCCACCGAGCTCGGCCTGAAGGTCGTCGTCATCGACCGCCGTCACCACATCGGAGGCAACGCGTACAGCGAAAAGGAAGAGCAGACCGGGATCGAGATCCACCGGTATGGTGCCCACCTTTTCCACACCTCCAACGAACGCGTGTGGGAATACGTCAACAGGTTCACCACCTTCACCGACTACGTGCACAAGGTCTACGGCGTCCATAAAGGCGAGGTTTATTCGCTGCCGATCAACCTGGCCACGATCAACCAGTTCTTCCGGGCCAACCTCACACCCGGCCAGGCACGGGACCTCATCCAGGAGCAGGCCGGCGAGCTGGCGGGAACCGACCCCCAGAACCTGAACGACAAGGGCATCCAGCTGATCGGCCGCCCACTGTACGAGGCTTTCATCAAGCACTACACCGGCAAGCAGTGGCAGACGGATCCCAAGGACCTGCCGGCCGGCATCATCTCCCGGCTGCCCGTGCGCTACAACTACGACAACCGGTACTTCAACGACAAGTACGAGGGGCTGCCCACCAACGGCTACACCGCCTGGATCGAGAAGATGGCGGAGCACCCCAACATCGAGGTGCGGCTCAACACCGACTTCTTCGATGAGTCCCACGAGTACAGCAAGAACAAAGTGGTGGGCAACATCCCCGTTGTTTACACCGGCCCGGTTGACCGCTACTTCGACTACGCCGAGGGCGACTTGTCCTGGCGCACCATCGACTTCGAAGAAGAAGTCCTTGAGGTGGGCGACTTCCAGGGCACGTCCGTTGTGAACTACAACGACGACGACGTCCCCTACACCCGCATCATCGAACCCCGCCACTTCCACCCTGAGCGCGACTACCAGAGTGAGAAGACTGTCGTCATGCGCGAGTTCTCACGCTTTGCGGAGAAGGGCGATGAGCCCTACTACCCGGTCAACACCTCGGCGGACAGGGACCGGCTGCTCAAGTACCGCGACCTCGCCAACGCGGAGAAGGATGTCCTGTTTGGCGGCCGCCTCGGCACCTACAAGTACCTGGACATGCACATGGCCATCGGGTCCGCGCTGAGCATGTTCGACAACAAGATCAGGCCGCACTTCGAAAGCGGCGTGAAGCTGGAAAGCGGAGGCGTGGACGCATGAGCGGTTCGCCGGGCTGGGCGACACTCCAGCGGGTGATATTCCCGCCGGAATCCGGAGTCGACACGATGTCGCTCTATGCGGACCCCGGCCCGGCGACAGGGATACGTTTCCGGGAAAGCGATGAGTCGGCCCGGAATCCCAAACGGGCAGAGGACAAGCTGCAACTTGTGGGATCCAGCCAGCGGGAGGTGCACTTCGACGACCTGCTGTCCCGGTTCTCCCTCCGCGTGCGTTCAGGGGAGCAAATCTCGCTGGGAACGTATTTCAACGCGTTTCCCGCCAGCTACTGGCGGAGGTGGACACACCTGCGCGAGGTTCGCCTGGTGGTCGAGACGTCCGGCCACGGATCCATCACCGTCTACAAATCAAACGCGCGCGGCACCATTCAACGCGTGGATGGCACGAGGGTCGAGGGCGACTCACGAACAGAGTTCAATCTTTCCATCAAACCCTTTGGCGACGGCGGGTGGTATTGGTTCGACCTGGCCTCAAGCCGGGGTGACCTTATCCTCGGTGAGGCCCGCTGGGAAGGGGCTCCCGCAGAGCGCCCCCTTGAAACAGCGACCATTCAGATCACCACAATGAACAAGCCGGACTTCTGCCTTGCCAACGTCCGTGCACTGGCAGAACACCCGGAAGCGCTCGAGGTGGCCCGGGAAGTACTGATCGTTGACCAGGGCACCGTAAAGGTGGCTGACCAACCCGGCTTCGCTGAAGTCGCAGCCAGCATCGGCCCCAAGCTTCGAGTGATCGACCAGGCGAACCTGGGTGGTTCCGGAGGGTTCGCCCGCGGAATGTATGAAGCTGTTGAAAACGGCAGCGATTACGTTCTGCTCCTTGACGACGACGTTGTGATGGAGCCGGAAAGCATCCTGCGCATGATGGCGTTCTCCGGCCGCTGCCGTAAGCCCACCATCGTCGGCGGCCACATGTTCGACCTGTACAGCCGCAGCACGCTGTATTCAATGGGCGAAACGATTGATTCCCGGCGGTTTTCACCCAGCCAGCCACACCAGGACATGCAGATGCGGCACGACTTCAGTGTGTCGAACCTCCGGCAGACGCCGTGGCTGCACAGGCGCGTCGACGTCGACTACAACGGTTGGTGGATGTGCCTGATACCCACTTCCGTCATACGCGACATCGGCCTTCCGCTGCCTTTGTTCATCAAATGGGACGACTCGGAGTACGGGCTGCGCGCCCGGGCCGCCGGCTACCGGACCGTATCGTTGCCCGGCGCAGCGCTCTGGCATATCTCATGGATTGACAAAGACGACCTGGTTGGCTGGCAGGCATATTTTCATAACCGGAACCGCCTGATAACCGCCCTCCTCCACAGCCCCCAACCGAAGGGCGGCTCCGTATTGCGGGAATCTTTCCAGGAAGACGTAAAGCACCTCGTCTCGCTGCAGTACTTCACGGTGCAGAACCGGCTGACGGCGAGGTCGGACCTGATGACCGGTCCCTCCCACCTGCATCCGTCCCTCGCCACCAAGCTGGCCAGCATCAACAAGATGCGGGACTCTTTCCCCGATGCACAGCTGCGTGAAGATATTGACGATTTTCCTGCACCTTCCCTCGGGACAGGACTTTCGGGGCAGGCCGACAGCCAGATGCCCGCGAAGAAGGACATGGTCAAGTGGGGCCTGACGACAGTGGCCCGGCAGTTGCTTAAGCAGCCATCCCCGGCTTCGCTCGAACGCCCGCAGGGTTACCTTGCCCACGTCGACAACAGGTGGTTCCGTACGGCGCAGTTTGATTCCGTCGTAGTATCCAACGCCGAGGGAACAGCCGCCTCCTGGTATAAACGCGACCCAAAAAAGCTGAAAGCCATGCTGGGCCAGTCCGCTCTTCAGCACGCGGCGCTCTATAAAAACTGGGACGCCTTGGCGGCGGACTACCGCGCAGCGCTTGCGGACCTGGTATCCATGGAGGCGTGGCGGAAAACCTTCCACGGGGACGGGTAGCTGCACTTAAACAACGAAACGGCTGCCGGATTCACATCCGGCAGCCGTTTCGCGTTCCAGGTGGGGCTTAGGCCCGCTCCCCGGCGGATACTGCATGTGCACGCGGCAGGCTGGACCCTGCAGGTTTCACCGTGAGCAGGCGGTACAGGCACACGGCACCGGCTGCCAGAAGTGCGATGTAAATGACGGCGAGGCCCTGCCAGGTCAGCGGCGGCTGCCAGCGGGGATCAAACATTTCAGTCCAGTTGACGTGGTCCTGAATGCCGATGGTGTACCGCCGCAGTCCCTCCAGGAAGATGTACGTGTGGGCGAGGACGCCCAGGACCAGGCCCCAGCGGATCATGGACTTGGTCCACGGTGTGATGCGGAACTGGCGGAACCGCGTGGTTACCCCGGCTGCCAGGATCAAGGTCACCACCATGGCGAGTGCGTAGCGGCCCTGCCAGATCCAGCCGAGCTTCTCACTCGAACTTGCCTGGAGCGCGGTGGGCACGGCGATGACTGTGACCGTGAGCAGGGCCATGACCCAGCGGCCGCGCACGGGGCGGGCTGTGTAGGCGAGAAACAGCAGGGCGCCGAATCCGAGTACCCAGGTGTAAAGGGTGCCCGGCGGGGGCATGGTGTCGATCCAGCCGAGGACACCGACGTACTCGACCATGAAGAACACCGTCTTATCCAGCATGGCGACGGCCGCATCTTCTGCCCGCATCGGTGCGCCCGCAAGAAGGCTGTCAAAGCTCCTGGCGGCGAAGACCCACCACAGAGCGAACACGCACGACAACGCAATGATGCCCATGGCGATCTGGAAGCCGCGCTGGGCCAGGGTCTTCATAAGCGTCCCGAAGCCGTAGCACAGCACGGCTGCGATCGCAGCAAGCGCCAGCCACAGCAGAGAAAGCGGACGGGTGTGCGCCAGGAGCGATGCGGACAGGGTAAGGAGAACCAGCGGGAGCCGTTGCAGTGATGTCCTGCCGGCCACCTGTTCAAAGACGGCGCACAGGCTGAGGAAGACGGCGCCGGTGGTTGCTATTTCCAGAGCATTGGGGTTAATGGAACCGGAGAGGAAGAACACCGCCGGCGTCAGGGCAACAGCGGCGGCGATGACGGGCCGCCTGAAGTGGCGAAGCGAGAAGGCGGCCGTGAAGATTGCTGCCAGGAAGAATCCGACGAGCCAGCTGCTGATGATTCTCATGGCGTAGATTGCCGGCTCACCACTGAGGCCCCGGCTTCCCATGCCGACGATCGCGTAATAGACAGGATTGTAGTTTCCGGCGGACGTCTTTCCTGCGGTCCAGCCGCGGTCCGTTGCGTCAACCGGCTTGGCGCAGTCCGCGGTGATGTTCGAGTGCTGGGCAAAGCAACTGCGGACATTCAGGTTCGCAATGTATCCCGGGACCTGGACAACCAACGGATCGCCCTGCACTCCCGATCCCGTACCCATAAGTTGCCCCCTGGCCACCGCAGCGGCCTTGATGGCGTGCGCGGGTTCGTCAGGGACGGACATCAGGGGGGACGCGAAGCTCCAGACGCTGCCAATGGAGCCGAAAATCAGCCAAGCAACGATGAGGACCCGGAGGGGCGACGGCGGGAGGCGGCGCGGGCCGGCAGTCCTGATTTTGGGCATGGGCAAGGAGCGAGTGGAATACGGCATGATAGCTTTAAGGATACTTGGAGGCGGGCTGTGCAGAGGCTGAACACTCCGCAACCATGAGAGGATCACCCACCCATGCCAACACCGCCGTCAGGCACGTCGTCATCACCGGAAACCCCCGTCGAAGCTGCTCCAGCTGTTCCGGGAATGGTGATGGGGCTTTACCGGCACCCGGTGGTCAGGTTCCTGCTTGTTGGCGGCGTTTCGTTTGCCCTGGACCTCGGGCTGTTGGCCATCCTCCACGAAATTTTCGATGTCCCGCTGTGGATAGCGACTCCCATCGCGTTTATCGTGAGCCTGGTCTTCAACTTCCTCCTGCAGCGCCTGTTCACGTTCCGCGCCAACAACAGTGGCAGCATCAGCGCGCTGAAGTACATCCTGCTGGTCATCGTCAACATCGTGATCAGCGATCTCATCGTCACTGGGTTTGACGCCGTCGGCTGGACCTACGTCATCGGCAAGACAGCTGCCACCATCCTTACGACGGCGTGGAATTACTTCCTGTACCGGCACTGGATTTTCCGGCGTTCACCGGAAGAGATCCGCTCATAAGGCAACGCGGGTGGTGCGCTTCAGGCTTCCACCCACGCCCGCCGGCCCGACTATTCCGCCGGGCTTAACCACTCTGTAGAGGACCGGCTGGCCGGACGGCTGTCCCCGCCTCAGTCCGGCCGCCCGCAAGACTGCCTGCCCGCCGTTCGATGCCGGGCAGGCTGTCTGCAGGGTACTCCGTTGACAACGGGCGGCCCGGGGGTGCCCCGAAGGTAAAGTCCCTGGGACCCGCGGGGTGGCCCCGGGTCAGTCTATTTTCCCTGCCGCAGTCTCTCGCCGGCGCTCATCGGCGCTTCAGCCGCAGCAGGTGCAGGCTCCCGACCAACGACTTCTTGCGTTGTATCTGCCGCCCGGCCTGAGTTGTGTTGGGCTCTGCCCTTCCGGGACAAAGTTCCCTTCACCAGGGGACTTCCTGGGTGGAGGTACCGGAAGAGGAGCAGGGCTCCGACCGCTGTCACGAGCAGGTACAGGACGGTCAGAGGCAGCCAGCCCAGGGGCGGCTGCCAGTGCGGTGACGAAAACAGTGTTTGCCAGTTGGCTATTTCGCTGATGCCGACGACGTAGCGGCGCAGAACATAGACAAAGGCGAGCGTGTGGCACGCAACGATGAGCCAAAAGAAGACCCTGGAAATGCGCAATGCCAGGGGGCCGCCGGGAAACCGCAGCTTCCGCAGGCCAAGGCCCACGCTGATGAACAGAACTACCACCAGGGGAAGCGTGTAGCGGCCCTGCCAGATGAATCCCATCCCGCGCCACAGCGCGGTTTGCAGGAGCGCCGGGACCAGGTACAGCATGGCCAGCGCCACCCAGTAACCCGTCCAGTTCCGCAGCGGGCGGACGCAGAAGGGGACCACGAGCCCTGCAATCATGAGGCCGCCCCACACAAGGGCAACCAGTTCGGGGACCGGCGTGTCCAGCCAGCCCATGGTTCCGATGTATTGCGGGAAGAAGTCGTAGGTCTGGTCAAGCATGATCATGAAGCCCCTGTAGAGGGGAGCGTCGGGGTGCGGGCTGGCAATACCCTCAGGAGCAACTCCGACGTTGGCGGGGCCGTTCGCCGCGATGTACATCCACAGCAGGCCCAGCAGGGCCCCCGGAACTGCCAGTGCTACAGCCGTAAGGACCCGCCGGTCGCTGAAGACGGTTAGGACCCTGCGGAGCCGGAAGGAGCAAACCCCTACGACGAGGGCGCACAGCAGCCACACCAGCGATATTTGCCGGGCATTGGCCAGCACCACCGTCGCGGCCGCGACGGTGGCCAGGGCGGGCAAGACACGCTTGGTGCCCCGTCGGTTGTCAAGGGCGACGACGAAACCTGAGAAGGCAGCCATTGTGGCGGCAATCTCCAACGAGTTGGGGTTGATGCCTCCGCCGAGGAACAGAACCATGGGCGTCATTGCAAGGGCTGCGACAAGGACGGCGTACTTTGGCCGCCTCAGCTCAGTCAAGGCTGTGAACCCAGCGGCGAAGAACACGGCGCACAGGAGCGCGCTGACCAGGCGCATGCCATAGATTGCGGGGGCGCCGGACATGAACAGGGTGGGAAGCCCTACTATCCAGTAGTACATCGGGTTGTAGGAGCCTGCGGATGTGACACCGATGTTCGTGAACGTATCGTCCACGTAGATGGGCGCTGCGCAGTCGGCTGCCTGCGCCCTGTTGAACTTGTAGCAGCTCTGGGCATGGAGACTGGCGATGTAGTTGGGAACGCGGACGTGGACGCCATGGCCAAATGATGTGCCGTCCTCAACCAGGACCTGGCCCCGGACCACGGCTGCCGCTTTGATGGTGTGGGCCGGTTCGTCGGGGACGCCCATCAGGGGTGTTGCCAGGGACCACAGGCCAAACAGCAGGAAGAAGATCCCAGTCAGGAGCGCGAAGGTGGGAAGGGGCCGGGGAAGGGAACGCGCGCGAACACTTCTTAGGAATAAACTCACTGTCCGTCTCCAATTGCATTGACGAGGGCGCGCCCTTCGTTCACCGCCTTCTTGCTTGGCGACATGACGAAGGCGAATGCGTTCGCGTTCTTTTGTGCTTCTTCGCTGAGTGCGCTTTCAGCGAATGAGCGGGCCAGCCGGCCCATATGGTCGTCGGTGTACTCCCTGCACATGTACATGTAGATAACGGTGCCCAGGCCATAACCCGAGCGCCCATCGAGTGCTTGGGTGACTGCACTTGATGACGCGGCTACGTTACCGGTGGACACGGCGTCGACCACTGAGGATGCCTGGAGCCGCCGTGGCTTGCCGTCGAAGACGAGCTGGGCAGCGACAAACCTGTTTCCGATGATGCTTCCATCAAGGATTGACAGGCCTCCGTTGGTGTCGTCCAGCTTGTTCGCGAGATCCAATGGGGGAGACTGGACTTGACCTTTGACGCTGCCCGGCCACCTGTCTTCGGCGGGCGCGTTCCAGTCGATTCCCGCGTCCTTGAGGTAGGAATTGACCGGGCGGACAGTATCCGAGGGCCCCTCCTGTACCAGAACCGTGATGGCTACGTCCGGAAGGGTGGTCTCCGGATTCAGTGCCGCTATTTTGGGGTCGTTCCAGCGAGTGATGCCCCCCTGCAGGATCTGTGCCAGGGTTTTGGCGTCCAGGATGAGGTCGTTGACGCCCTTGAGCTTGACGGCTACGCCCACGGGCAGGACACCGGCAGCCAGGGACATGGCACCCTTGGATGTGCACATTCCCCGGACCGCGGAAGCCTCGGTTTCCGGGAGCGGGGCGGAACCAACAGCGAACTGTGACTGCCCGTCCTGGAACGCTTTCAGCCCTGCCGCAGACCCGTCGGGGGAGTAGCTGACGTAGGTTCCCTTCACGGAGCTGCCCCATGCGAGGCCCCACGCGCTGACAGCTCCCTGGCCGGCATTGCTTCCAATTCCGGTCAGGGCACCCTCGATTGTCCCCGGCGGCATGGTTGCGCATGCGGACAGGGGCAGGAGTGCGGACAGCACAACAGCGGCGCCGATTTTAGTTCGTCGAGAAACGGGAATCACCTATCCAGCCTAGTGGTCCAGCACTGCAAGTATGGGACACGGGCGGCGCCGGACCGGTGCAGGCCACGCTCATCCACAACTGGAAATCCGGTATAGCCGTGCGTCCGGGCCTTGCGAATCCACCAGGGTCACTCCGTTTCCCGGCGCAAGGTTGGTCAACGCCGGGTACTTTTCGGACCCTGGCAGGTCGATCAGGTAACGGGGCCCGAAGTCCAGGACGTACTGCACGTTTTTATTGCGCAGGGCGGCGCAGACGGCGGGGTTGCCCGCGGCGTCTCCGAGCTTTTGATTAATCAGTTCCGTATCAGGGTCGTCTGTTGAAAACAGGTGAGTGGTCAGGACGCGGCGGCCGGTGTAGGCATAAGCGAGTGAACTCCCGTTCCACGGATTGTCAGCTATGACTGCATCGGAAGGGACGTGACTAGGGAGCCGCTGTATCAACGCCAGCTCATCGGGTGTGAGGAGCTCCGATTGTGCGTCGAAGCGGTATACGGAGGAGGCGCCATTGATGTAGTGGCTCAGCGGGCCTGCGAACGAAGCGAGGAGGGCGAAGACCACCACAACGGCCGTGGACAGCACAGTTTTCCCGTTCGCGCCTGTCCGGTCGATGGAAGCTTCCCACACCTGCCACGTCCGCGCACCGTGGCGGGAGCGGCGGGCTGAGTCCCACAGGCGCAGACCTCCGATGACGGCAAGTGGGGTCACCAGCAGGGGCAGGAGTGCAGCGAGGCGGTAGGTGTCCTGGTACCAGGTGCCGATCAGGAGGTCCCGGATGCTGCCTTTAGGGAACGACGCCGCAACGACATAGAGCCCGCCGAGTACGGCGTAGCACGCAGCCATCCAGCGCCACTTCCCCACTTTGAAGGTGGTGAGGAGACCGTAGACCGACAGGATGGAGACCACTACTGCCGGTATGGCTGATTGCATCGTGCTGGCTGTGAGTATTTCCCCGACGGCGGCGCCCGGCTTCACGGTTGGTCCCCAGTTGTCGTACGGGGCAGGACGCAGCTTCAACCACAGGACCGCGGCGACGGCGGGGATCACCACGGTCCCGCCAAGGAACAGCCACGCGCCGGCGGGGTTCACCCGCCACATCTCCCGGCGCGGCATGATCCGCCACCACAACATGGCGAGGATCGGAAGGCCAAGCGCCACCGTGATGTTGATGGAGCTCGTGTGGGCAAATGCGAGGCCTGCCAGCGACAACACCAGTGCCGCTGCCCAGCTGGGCAGTGGTTCCGTCCGCGTCCGCCCGATGCGGACCAGCGCTGCGAGTTCGACTATCACTACCGGCATCATGCTGAGGGCCATGGCGTACGGGAACAAAGGGCCCCAGACAATCATGAGGAAGGGGAAGGCGACCTGTGTGCCGGCGACCACCGCGGTGATGATGAGGGCCGTCGGCCTGCGCGAGATGGTCTTCGTGACGAGGAACAGGCAGGACGCGGGCCAGAGGAGCACGACGATGACCAGGTTCAGGACGTTCTCGGCGGTAGGGATATCCACTGAAGCCAGCTGCACCAGGAGGGCAGCAAAAGAATGCCACGCCGCGGGATAGACCGCGTCCAGGCCCTGCACTCCCTGTATCGACGCCAGCGTCAGGGATGAGGCGTTTCCGCTGTCGATGATGAAGCGGATTGCATTGAGGTGGAAGACGTTATCGAAGACCTGCGACGGGTGGTCCGGTGACCCCACCAGCTGGATGAACCGCCAGGTCATGGGCAGCGTTGCGAGTGCCAAGGCCGCGAGGGGCAGGGATTGCCTCCAGGCGGGGGCAGCCAGGCGCCACGGAATGCGCCGCGTCAGGAGCAACGCTCCGGCTGCCAGGAGGGCGCTGACGAGGAGATACGGCAGGACGCTCCAGGGCAGATGGAGGAACCCGCCGATGACCCCGGCAAGTCCGGCGGCTGCAGTTGATAGCAGGGGCGCGATGCCGAGAACCCCGCCCAACCGGAACTTGAGGCACGACGCGATGGCGGCCCCGGGGACGTACAGGAGCAGGATTGCGACCGCCGAGGCCGGAAGAATGGTCAACCAGTTCACGACGGAATTTCCTCAGTCCTGTCCTGCGGCGACGGTTCCCGCAGCAGACGGATGATGGCGCGCAGCTGTATGACGGTTACCGCAACTTCGCCTACTACCAGACCCAGCGCGCCGCCCGGGCCGCCCATCAGGTGCGCCAGGATGACCATGGCCGGGAGCCCAACGATGGCTCCTGCGATGGTGCTGGAGAAGACGGTGCGCATCTGTTTCGCGGGCACCAGCCAGTGGGCACCGGTGGACGTTGTGACACAGACGAGGAGGAACGACAGACCGAACCAGAAACAGGTCCAGAAGTCAGCGGCCAACTCTGAACCGAAAAGGAGGGTGCTGACCCATGGGCCGAGAACAGCAAGGATCAGCCAGCCGGCTGCTCCCAGGACTGACAATGCCAGAAGGGAGAACTTTCGCCGCTCGGCATGGTTTGAGCCGAACTCGTTGACCCACCCCTGGAGGCTGTTTCCCAGCGCGGCCGTCGCGAGCTGTCCGATGCGGTACAGCTTCTCCGCTGACACAAACGCAGCCAGGCCGGAGGCAGAAGCGGCGAACTGCACCACAAGGACGGGGGTGGACGCGTACGCTCCTGCGGCGACCGTCACGCCGGCACCGCCCCTCAGTGCCCAGATCTCGCGGACCACTGCGCGGGGCGTCAGCCCCTCGAAGTCGGTCCGTTGGGAATGATCCTTGTTGAACCACATGGTTCCCGCGAGGCCCAGCAGCAGAAGCGCCAGTGGGTAGAGGAAGATCTGACCTGTCGCGAACAGAAGTGGGATGACGCCCAGAGTCGCCACCATACGGGGAACGACGTCGTATTTTGCGATCCTGCCAGCGTGCCCGGTGGCAATGCAGTACCAGGCCGGGGTTAGTCCTGCCGCCGCCTGGGCGCAGGCCATCAGGAAAGCAACCCAGAACTGTTCTTTGGCTCCCGTGATCGAGAGGGCGGCTGCCATAAGGGGGAGGGCGCAGACGAAGACAAATGCGCGGGTGACGAAACTGGTGGCGTAAAGCCGGCGCCGGGTTACGGCATCGCTTTCTGAGGCGACGGCGGCAGGACCTGTCAGCGGCCACCCCAGACCTATGACGATCGCGGCGATTGCCCCTACAGCCTGGCCTACGGCGAGGGAATTCCAAGCCGGCGCCCCACCCACTCTGGCGATGATGGGCAAAAGGATGAATGACGCAAGAGAGGCGAGCAGCGGCAATCCGGCGAAAGCCGCGATCCTTTTGATCATGCCGTGGTCCCGGCCGCGGTGCGTCGACTACACATAGTCATAGGCGTCCTTGCCCAGGCGGCCGTTGACGAAGACGTCCTCAACCTCCCGCTTGAACCGGGAACGTTCGTTGAGGATGGTGTCGCGGTAGCTGCCTTGTTTCGCCACTTCCTGCTCGAAGTTGGCGATGAGCTGCGGAAGCATGGCTGCAGCAGTGGCAACCTCGGTATCTCCCGGCGTGATCTTGTGTTCCCAGGGAATGGGAACGTCAGCGTAGAAGGCGCCGGATCCGCGCCGGGCCACGATGGTCAGGGCGCCGGAAAGTGTTGCCTCCCGAGGCATGCGGTCTTTACCGGGGTGGTGCCCCAGATCCAAATAAACGCCGCACTGCTGCATGGTCGCAACAACCTCGGCACGGGTCATCCCGACGATTGGCTGCCACTCAATGGTGGATGGGCTCGCCGCCTTCACCGCATCGATAATGTGTCCGCCTTTGGCGGGGTTGTAGGTGACCAGCTGGCGGTTGCGCTTGGCGGTGGCGGCGGCCTGGAACTCCCCGGTGGGGGTGTAGTCGGAGACCAGGGATGGCACGACGTCCAACCTGGTGGCAACGAAGGCCCATGCATAAGAGGACTGCACGAGGTGGATGACGTCCTTGTCCGTGCGCAGTTTTGCCGGCGTCACGCCGTTCTTCCACATCCGGGCGAAGGGGACGGCTGCTTCCTTTGCCTTTTCAAACAGGCCGGCCGTATTCCGGTACCACATGCGCTCGGCCATGAAAGTCAGCGAGTTGTCGATGCTGAGCCACCAGCACATGCGGCGGGCCTGCTTGATGTGGGACATCTCGTGGACGTAGGTCTCCGGATAGACCACAACGTTTTCGGCGGAATCGATGATTTCAGGTGCTTCCGGGGCGTCGTAAATCCCGTACTGCTCAACGCGGTCGTTGCCTGCGGTGTGCGGGTGCGGGACCAGATAGGCGTCCTGCCCAAGCTCACGCAGCATATCGACGAGCTGGTGGAGGGCTTCGGGCCCTCCGGTGCGCAAGCCACGATGATAGAGGACGAAGATTGATCCTGAGGTGGTGGTCATGAGTTTTCTTTCGATGTTGACCGGGCAGTGCAGGGGAATGGGGGAGCCGGCGCCTAGCGCAGGCGGGCTGCGAGGTCGTCGTCTATTTTGCCCATCCGCTGACGAACGGCGTCCCGGATGCCGGCTGCAGCGGCAACCGCGTGTTTGCGCCGGTTGGGACCAAATCCGAAGCGCACAATGTTGCTTTGGATTTCCATGTAGATTCGGCGCAGCACCCAGGCCGGTTGTTTCAGCGCATAACGGCGTGCGAGTGTCAGCGAGTTCCGGGTGATGTAGTAGACCCGGAACGGCGCGTGGTAGTAGATGTAGAGCTTTTTGGCTCCGATGTGCGCATGCCAGCCGAGAATCTTCATTGGCCGTGCACTGCCCAGGCTGTGCTCGAGATTGCAGCCCCGTCCTGCCAGTGCACGAAGTCCGTGCTCCCGGAGCCGGGCATTGAACTCGGAATCCACGCAATCGATGAAGAACCCTTCGTCGAAGAGGCCAACTGCATCGAACGTGCGTGCACGCACCAACGTGCCGCTGGTCATGGGGTCGAAGATCTGGGGCTCATCCTGACTGCCCCATACCGGCAGGGGGATGTGGTTGTGCGACTCCGCGCACACCATGCCTACGCTGTGCGGGTCACTGGATGCTGCAACAGTGGCGAGAGCGGCACCGATGTAGTCTCCAGTGAACCTGGAGTCCTGGTCCATGGTGACAATCCACTCCGGGTTCCAGCGCTCGAGTGCTTCCTTGATTCCCGTGTTCAGGGCCCTGGCGATGCCGGAGTTGGTGCCGAGGCGCAGAACGACGGCACCTGCCTGCTCCATCTCTGCCAGTGCCTGCGATACATCGTCGCGGGAGCCGTCGTCGACAACCACGACGTGGGCGACGAAGCGCAACAGCCACTTTACGTTGGCAACATTTTCATCACCGGGGTTATAGGCCGATACGACTCCGCACACGTCGGGGTGGGGACTGGTCGGGTTCGGGCCGGGCTGGACCATCACGCCTGCCTCGCCTGCCGGGAGCGCCGTACTGCAATGTAGACGTTGCGCAGGAAGGCGATCCGTGCACGGATTATTTTTGAGGCTGAGCGGATACCGTGGGGCGTCAGGTTCTCGCCGTGAAGTCTGTGCAGGATGGTGTCTTCTTCCATGTAGACGATGGAACGGTTGACGTTGCCCACAGTGGCAAGCCACTGGTCGTGGGATTCGTTCATGTAGTGGGGGAATGGCAGTGCCTGCGCCAAAAGGTTCCGCCGGACGGCCATCGCGCAACCCCAGTGGAGCCGGTAACCGACCACGATGCCCAGGAGGTTCCGCAGGTGGTGGGTGGAATCCTTGGCCCTGAGACGGATTTCATGGAATGAGCCGGGCGCTCCGTCGAAGTGCCGGCAGTTGCTCACCACCATGTCCTTGCCGTCCAAGGCCGAGATCATGCGTTCCACCCGGCCCGGGAGCCACACGTCGTCCTGGTCCGAAAGGAAAACGAACTCTCCCCGCGCCTCCCCAAGGGCTCTTTCAAATGTTGAAACGTAGCCGCGGTTTTGTTCGGCATTGATCAGCCGGATCCGGCCATCCGGAACGGCGGCGACGATGGCAGCAGTGTTGTCCGTGGAACAGTCGTTGACGACCACGACTTCGTCGTGGGGGCCAAGTTCGGGAAGGATCGAATCGATTTGCTCGCTGATGTGGCGGGCGCCGTTGTAGGCAGCCATGCACACACTGATGCGCGGCCGTGTGGTTGTGGGCTCCAAAAGTAATTCTCCTCACTCCGGGCGGTGCCAGCGGGGCGGGCAGGACCCCAAGCAGTCTAGCAAGCCGTGCCTGACAGGCCCGACAGGGGCCGGTCAACTATAATCGTGGGGAAGCCGCCGAGTTCTTCGAGCGGAGCCCACGGAAGGAATCCCAGGTCCATGACCGTTGACGTAATGCTGCCCTACTACGGCGATGTCGATCAGATGAAGCTCGCAGCCCGAAGCGTGATGAACCAGGAAAACGAAGACTGGCGGCTCATCGTGATCGATGACGGCTACCCGGACCCCGAGCCGGAACGCTGGTTCTCGACGATTACTGACCCTCGCGTTACGTACCTCAAGAACGAGAAAAACCTGGGCGCCAACGGCAACTACCGCAAGGCGCTGACCATGGTCGAGGCACCGTATGTGGTCATCATGGGCGCAGACGATGTCATGCTGCCCAACTACCTGGACGTCGTCGTGGATGCGTTCGAGACCTACCCCCACGCCAGCGTTGTCCAGCCGGGTGTCCAGGTCATTGACGAAAAGGGCATTGCCTGCATCCCCCTGGCTGATGCCGTCAAAAAGGCCTACGCCCCGAAGACGCGTGAGCGGATCGAGCTCAAGGGCGAGCAGATGGCCACGAGCCTGGTACGTGCTGACTGGGCATACTTTCCGTCGTTGGCATGGCGGTCGGAGACCATCGTGCGGATCGGCTTCACCGACGGCCTGGACGTCGTTCAGGACCTCGCGCTGCTGCTGGACATAGCGGCCGAAGGCGGCTCCCTTGTGGTGGACCCCACGTTGTCCTTCCTGTACCGGAGGCACTCGGCGTCAGATTCTTCCGTGCGTGCCCTGGACGGACGCCGTTTTGATGAAGAGCGGCGCTTCTTTGAGGGGCAGGCAGCCCGGTTCAAGGAACTTGGCTGGAACCGCGCTGCCCGCGCTGCGTCCTTCCACACCACCTCGCGGCTGAATGCTGCATCCTTGGTGGTCAAGTCTGTGGCCATGGGCAAGGTGGACTCCCTCCCACGGCTGGCAAAGCACATCTTCGGCTGACCGGCCGCATAGGAAAGGGAGCGCCCCGCGGGGTCGCTCCCTTTTTTGTTTGGTCCGCCTGGCCAGGCCCGCGGAAATGCTCCTGCTACGCAGCGGGGCCGGTGGTTCCTTCCTGTCGCGGGTGTGACCCGACGCTCTGCTGCAGTGCCGAAAGCTCTACCTTCAACAGGGCCACCTCTTCGCAAAGAATGCGCACCTCGTCCTCGGCCTGCGACTGCTCGCGTGACAGGTGAAGGCATACCCCGACAAGGAGGACGAGGGTGGTGATGAAGAGAAGGTTCGCGGGGACCTGGATTCCGAGCAGGCCACTGGCTTGCTCAAGCAGGGCGGGAAAGGCCGCCAGCAGAAGAGTGCCGATGCCGATGACGATCCAGAGAACAGCGTATTTCTCGCGCAACTTCTGCCGTCGCAGCATTTCGAAGACGAAGAAGAGAATCGCCACGACGACGATGGAGCCCATAAGGAGGGACATGTGGATTCCTAGTTGGTGGAAGGTGTGGATTTCTTGCGCGTCAGCGCGAACAAGAGCGCCATCCCTGAGCGGCCGAGGTAGATCGCGGCCTTTATCGGGTCATGGCTGGGGGTGCCTCCCTGACGCTCCCTCATAGAAACGCCAACCTGGCGGACAGTGCAGCCTGAACGGATCGCCACGACCAATGAATCAATCGTGTCGCCCAGGTACTCGGCGGGGTAATGGTCCAGGTATTGGCGGATGGCTTTGGTGTTCGCTGCGCGGAAACCGGAGGTCACGTCGGTGAGCTTTGTCCGTGCAAGCCGGGAAATTGTCCACGCCAGGACGTTCATTGCCCACTTTCGGGGGCCGCGGACGGTGTAGTTCCCCGCCTCGGCGAAGCGGGCACCAATGGCGATATCGGCGTCGCGCAATCCGTCAAGGACTGCCTTGATGTCCCGGGGGTCATGCTGGCCATCGGCGTCCACCTGGATGACTTGCCGGTAGCCGTGCATCTGGGCATATTTGAAGCCGGTCCGCATCGCGCCGCCGACGCCCATGTTGAACGGCAATTGCACGACGGTGGCGCCGGCCGCGCGTGCCACCCGGGCGGTGTTGTCACGGGAGCCGTCGTCCACCACCAGCACATCGCATGGGGGTCCAAACTCAAGGACTTCCGCAATGGTGTTGCCGATTGCTTCCGACTCGTTCCAGGCCGGCATGATGACGAGGGTGTCGTGGCGTGCTTCGGTCATGCTGGGAATCCGCTCGTGGTCGAATTAACGTACTCGGTCAGGCGCAGCCCTGCCGGCGGTGCCTCGAAGCCTGCTGCCTTGATCTTGGAGAGGTCCAGGACACTGTTGAGCGGCCGGGGGGCGGCATCCTTCCCCTCGAAGTATTCCTTGGTGCTCACGCCCGTCACGGCGGCCCTGCTTTTGCCGGACAATTCGTACACGTCCGCGGCGATGTCCGCCCACGACTGCGGGTCGCCGTCGTTGCTCAGGTTGTAGGTGCCGTAGGGAGCGCCGGTGTCCAGCAAATGCCGGATACCTGCCGCGATGTCATCAGTGAAACTGAGGCGGCCGTACTGGTCGTTCACCACGGAAGGTTCCACTCCGCGCGAAGCGAGCGAGGCCATGGTACGGACAAAGTTGTTGCCTTCACCAATGACCCAACTCGTGCGGACGATGTAGTGCCGGGGGACCACGCTGACGACAGCGTCGCCTGCTGCTTTGGTCTGACCGTAGACACCAAGCGGTGTGAGCGCTTCAGTTTCCGCATGGACTTCCTTGGCCCCGTCGAACACGTAGTCGGAGGAGACGTGCACCAGGGTGAGGTCATGCTCAACGGCAATTCGCGCAAGCTGCGTCAACGCGGTCACGTTGGTGGCCCAGGCGGCTGCGCGCCCCTCCGAAGTCTCCGCCGCGTCAACGGCCGTGTAGGCCGCCGCATTTATAACGGTGGAGTAGTTCTTCCAGTTGCGGTCTTTGAACGCGTCCGGACTGCCGAGGTCGAACTCACTGCGCGATGCGAACTCAACGGAAGTGTCGCCGTCGTACTTTTTCCGCAGTGCCTTACCCAGCTGGCCGTTGGCGCCGATGACCAGGGTCTTCTTCGGTGGCATGGGCACGACGTCCGCGAGGCGGGGGTGCGCCTTGTCCTTGTCGGACAGTTCGGCTTCGGAGAGCGGGATGGGCCATTCGATGGCCACGGTTTCGTCCGCCAGGTTCAGGAAGGTGTACTGGCCCTGGGCGTCGGCGGACCAGTGGTCATTCACGAGGTAGGTGTAAGCCGTCGTGTCTTCAAGGGTCTGGAAAGCATTGCCGACGCCCCGCGGAATGAAAATCGCCTGGCTGGGGTCGAGTTCGGCGGTGAAGACGGCACCAAAGGTAGGCCCTTGGCGCAGATCCACCCATGCTCCAAAGATCCGTCCCGTGGCGACCGAGATGAACTTGTCCCAGGGCTCTGCGTGGATCCCCCTGGTAGTACCCGCCTTCTCGTTGAAGGAGATGTTGTTCTGGACGGGCCGGAAGTCCGGCAGGCCGAGAGCAACCAGTTTTTCCCGTTGCCAGTTTTCCTTGAACCAGCCGCGGTTGTCGCCGTGGACAGGAAGGTCGTAGAGAACGACGCCGGGAATGGGCGTTTCGTGGACGGCGAGCTTTTTGGAGAACTCGATGGACATGCCCTACTGGCCCTGTTCCTTGTACTTGGCCTCGGTGGCGGCCTTCTGTGGGCGCCACCAGTCCTCGTTGTCCCGGTACCAGGCGATAGTGTCCTCGATGCCGGTATCAAAGTTGGAGAACCGGGGTTCCCAGCCGAGCTCGGTCCGCAGCTTTGTGGAATCGATCGCGTAGCGCAGGTCGTGGCCGGCCCGGTCGATGACGTGGTCATAGGCGTCCGGCGCCTGGCCCATGTGCTTCAGGATCAGCTCAACAACGTCCTTGTTGTTCTTCTCACCATCGGCACCAATCAGGTAGGTCTCGCCGATGCGCCCCTTGGCAATGATGGCCAGGACGGCGGAGGAGTGGTCGTTCGCGTGGATCCAGTCGCGGACATTTTCCCCCTTGCCGTAGAGCTTGGGCCGGATGCCGTCAATCACGTTGGTGATCTGCCGCGGGATGAACTTTTCCACGTGCTGGTACGGACCGTAGTTGTTGGAGCAGTTGCTGATGGTTGCCTGGAGGCCAAATGAGCGGACCCAGGCGCGGACCAGAAGGTCGGATCCGGCCTTCGTGGAGGAGTACGGGCTGGACGGGTTATAGGGGGTCTGTTCCGTGAAGCGTTCGGGATCATCGAGCTCGAGATCGCCGTAGACCTCGTCAGTGGAAATGTGGTGGAAGCGCTTGTTGTGCTTCCGCGCTGCTTCGATGAGGGTGTAGGTCCCGATGATGTTGGTGTCAAGGAAGGGCCGGGGATCGTGCAGGGAGTTGTCGTTGTGCGATTCTGCTGCGTAGTGGACCACTACATCTGCTTCGGCAACGAGCCCGTCCACGAGTGCGGGGTCGGCAATGTCACCTTGAACGAATGAGAAGCGGTCGGCTGGGAGGCCCTGCAGCGACGCCAGGTTGCCGGCGTAGGTCAACTTGTCCAGAACAGTGACATGGTCTTCGGTGTTCTCAATAACGTAGTGGACAAAGTTCGAGCCAATGAAGCCGGCACCGCCGGTAACAAGAAGTCGCTGCATAATTCCCAAGACTACCGGATTTGCCGCTGCACTTAGCTAAAGGAAAGATGGGTGCATGCGCGGAATAATACTCGCCGGCGGTACCGGCTCGAGGCTCCACCCCATCACCTTGGGCGTCAGTAAGCAGTTGGTCCCGGTCTACGACAAGCCCATGATCTACTACCCGCTCTCCACCTTGATCCTCGCGGGCATCCGGGACATCCTCATTATCACCACCCCCCACGACGCCGAGCAGTTCGAGCGGCTCCTGGGGGACGGGTCCCGGTTTGGTGTCTCCATCACCTACAAGCAGCAGCCGTCTCCCGACGGCCTAGCTCAGGCGTTTGTGCTCGGTGCCGAGCACATTGGTGATGACAGCGTGGCCCTTGTCCTGGGCGACAACATCTTCTACGGGCACGGCATGGGCACGCAGCTGCGGCGCTTCGAAAACATTGACGGTGGTGCAGTGTTCGGTTACTGGGTGGCCGATCCGAAGGCCTACGGCGTTGTGGAGTTCGACGAGAACGGCAAGGCGGTCTCGCTGGAAGAGAAGCCTGCGGAACCCAAGAGCCACTATGCGGTGCCCGGGCTCTATTTCTACGATAACGACGTCGTGGATATTGCAAAGAACCTTAAGCCGTCCGCCCGGGGAGAGCTTGAAATCACTGACGTCAACCGCACTTACCTGGAGCGCGGCAAGCTGCAGGTCGAGATTCTTCCGCGGGGGACCGCATGGCTGGACACGGGAACTTTCAATGACCTGAACGACGCCTCGAACTTTGTCCGGACCACTGAGAACCGGCAGGGGCTCAAGATCGGGGCACCCGAGGAAATTGCCTGGCGTCTGGGATTCCTCACGGATGACGAACTGCGTGAGCGGGCGGAGCCTCTCGTCAAGAGCGGTTACGGCTCCTACCTCATCGAGCTGCTGGAACACGGCCGTTGATCCACAAACGAAACAGCAGGGGCGGGACCGCGAAAGCGGTCCCGCCCCTGCTGTTTGCGGGCCGGGTCAGTTGAGGCGGGTTTTCGCCCCGCCCGTGGAGGTCCAGCTGACAGTGCCTCCCTGGAAGGTCTGGCTGCAGGAAAGCTTGTCGGCGGTACAGGTCTGGCCGTTAGTAGGGAATGCCAGCGCACCGTTTTCGAAGCCCTGCGCCGCCCAGCTCTGCTGGATGGGCCCCGGTATCATCACCTGGGCGCCGCTCGCGGCGGACCACATGATGGTTCCCTTCTCGAAGTTCTGGAAGCAGCCGCCGTTCCGCAGGCCACAGATAGCGCCGCTGGTGGGGTACCCCAGCGATCCGCCCTCAAAGCCTGTGGTGGCCCACTTGTCGCGGATAGGTGCCGATGACATGGTCTGGGCTCCGGTGGCAGGTGAGTACATCACGGTTCCGTTGACGAAGTTCTGGAAGCAGCCGCCGTTCCGCAGACCGCACACCTGTTCGCTCGTTGGGTAGCCAAGGATTCCGTTCTCAAAACCGGAAGCTATCCAGGCGTCCCGGACCGGGCCGAACGACATGGCGTGCGCCGCGCTGGCATTGGACCACATCACTGTCCCGCCCAGGTAGTTCTGGAAGCACCCGGCACCGACCAGCCCGCAAATAACATTCGAGGCGGGGTAGCCAAGGGCGCCGTTTTCGAACCCCTGCTTCTGCCAGAAGTCACGGATGGGTCCGAGCAGGCTGGGCTGCGCGCCTGCTGCGGGGGAGTACATGAGGGCACCCTTGGCGAACATCTGGAAGCATCCGCCGTCCTTGAGGCCGCAGATCTGTGCTGAGGAGGGGTAACCGAGGGCCCCTCCTGAGGCGCCGAGGTTCTTCCACGCCTGGGCCATGGGTCCGGCCGGGACGGTCTGGATCGGTGTGGCCGCGGAGTAGGCGACCGTGCCCTTTTCAAAGGACTGCCAGCATTCGCTCTGAACGGCGCCGCAACTGGCCGGACCCGTCGGGTAGCCCAGCTGGCCGTTTTCGAAGCCCGATTGCGCCCAGTAGTTAAGGATGCGGCCCGTCATCGAGTACGCCCCGGACGTGGGGGAGAACAGGATGCTTCCACCCTGGAACAGCTGGTAGCAGCCGCCGCCACGCAGTCCGCACACTTCCTTGGCCAAGGGGAATCCGATCGGTTCGCCCTTTGCGCGCGCTGCCTTCCAGGTGTCACCGATGCCCATGTAGATGGGCCAGGCTCCAGCTGTGGAGGTCCATCCAATAACTCCGCCGGTGAACAGCTGGGTGCAGTCGGAAGCTGTGCAGGTCGCATCCGTGCTGGGGAAGCCAAGGAGGCCGTTCTCAAACCCGTCTTTTGCCCAGGCATCAAGAATCGGTCCTGATTTGACCAGGTGGGCGCCGCTGGAAGGACTCCACAGCCCCGATCCTGCCTGGAACAGTTGGAAGCATCCGCCCGACCGCAGCCCGCATGTCGCATTGCTCGTCGGGTAGCCCCATGGCCCGTTTTCGTAGCCCTGCGCCGCCCAGGCATCCCGGATCGCGCCAAATGGAACGAAAGCGGCACCTGTGGCAGGGGAAGACATGATGCTGCCGCCCTGGAAGTTCTGGAAACAGCCGTTGTTCTTCAGTCCGCAGATCAAGTCACTGGTCGGATAGCCGGCCGGACTGCGCTCAGCGCCTAGGGCCTGCCACGCGCCGGTGACCGGTCCGGCCGAAACAGCGAAAGCCCCGGAGGCTGAGGACCACATGACGGTCCCGCCCTGGAACCCTTGGTAGCAACCGCCACTGGTTAAACCGCAGGTGATAGCGGTGGTTTGGCTGCCGAGGGAGGGGTGGCTCCCTGCATACGCTGCAATTTGCTGAGTGGCCTGCGACGGGACCTGGATAGTGGGAGCGCTGCTTCCCGCGAACCGCTGGAGTGCTGCGAAGTCGCCGTTCCATACATTTGAGTCGCCGGCAAAGGGACCGGTGCTGCTGTACTGCCAGATGCTGTAGGTGCTCCAGCTTGCCGGCAGCATTCCGGGCGATGACGCCGGTGTCATCGGATAGGCAGCGACCCATAACGGGTAGTCCCCGAATGCGGCGGAGTTGTTGGTGCAGGTTGCCCACCAATCGGTGGTTGAGTAGATCACCGGCAGCCGGCCCGTCAACGCCCGCATGGTGGAGCCGAAGTCCGCAATCCATGCCGTCATTTGGGCGGGCGTCATGTCATAGCAGATGTTGCCGTCGTAAGGGTTGTATTCAATGTCAAGGACCGGGGGCAGTGTGTAGCCGTCCGCGCTCCAGCCCCCTCCGTTGTTGACGAAGAAGCGCGCCTGGTCAGCGCCAGATGTCGATGACGGGTGGGCGAAGTGGTAGGCACCGCGAATCATGCCCACGTTCCGTGCGCCCTGGTATTGGGAGTTGAATAATTCGTTCGTGTAGTAGGTGCCTTCGGACGCCTTTACGTAGGCAAACCGCGCGCCCTTGTTCCACTCGCCTTGCCAGTCCACGCTTGGCTGCCACTTGCTGACGTCCAGTCCAAGGACGCCAAATGTTGGGTTCCAAGTGCCTTCCGTGGACAAAGACTGCGTCGACAAGCCTGAGCCTGCCGCGATTGCCGTATCACGTGCCACCCGCGAGGAACGCTGTCCCATTTGGGCCCCACCGGCAGCGAGCAGCTCCTGCCTGGACAACTTCTTCGTGGTGGAGGGCGCTGCCGGGTTAGTGCCGGTGGGAGACGGCGCAGGGGCGGGAGCTGCAGGTGAAGCGGTCGGGACGGCCGGAGGGGTTGTAGAGGGTGCACCCTGCAAAGCCGGTGCCGGCGAAGGCGCGGTCTGGGATTGCGCCGCGGTGGACGTCGGTGACGGAGCGGGCGTCGGGCTGGAATCAACGGCGAAGGCGACTCCGCTCAGGCCCGGTCCTGTTAAAAGGGAGCAGGCAAGTAGTACGAGCCCAAAAGACTTCAGGACTGGGCGACGGGACTGAGACAGGTTCCGCTTCATGTGTGCTCCGGAGACAATGAGGCGCTCCCCCAAGCGCCTCTTTGGATACTGCTCAGGTGATTTCCCCCAGGAAGGCACCTGATAGTGCTATTTCGATAAATAACGCGCTCACCATAGCACCGGTGTTACCAGCGAAACCAGTGATTCTGGTGTTACTTATGTGAATCCTGTGGTCATCCAGATCCAATCCTGAGGCCTACTGGAGAGAATCTTGAGGTTCCTCGGTTATCCACACAGCCGGAGGATGACTTGTTGCCGCCGGGCAAGCTCCCTAGGCTGTAGCCCAGTCGCACTGCCTCCGCCGGGGGCGGCAGTTGTATGGGGGAACATATGGACGCGCTGGGAATTGTCGAGGACGAAGTCCGCGAGCTCATCCGCCGCCGCGGACTCGACCCGCTCAGGCAGGCAGGCGAGGTCCGGCGGTTGGTTGAAGCAGCCGTCACGGATTATGACGAACGGGCTTTGATGGGGCCACTGCCGCCCCTCGGCCCGCTTGATGCGGCCCGCCGGTTCCTCTTCGACGCCGTCGCCGGTTTCGGTGTACTCCAACCGCTCCTCGATGACCCGTCCATCGAGGAAATCTGGCTCAATGCACCCAACGAAATCTACGTGGCGCGCAATGGTGAGTCTGAACTGACGTCGCTGAGCCTCACGGAACAGCAGGTGCGCGATCTTGTAGAGCGCATGCTCAAAAGCTCCGGCCGAAGACTGGATATGTCATCACCCTTCGTCGATGCGGCACTGCCGGACGGCTCAAGGCTGCACGTGGTGATTCCAGATGTCACCCGCCGTCACTGGGCAGTGAACATTCGCAAGTTTGTGGTGAAGGCCAGCCGCTTGGAACATCTGGTGGAGTTGGGCACGCTGACGCCGCAAGCAGCACGCTTTCTCGGCGCGGCGGTGTCCAGCGGCCTTAACATCCTCGTGTCCGGAGCAACCCAGGCAGGTAAAACCACCATGCTGAACTGCCTGGCCGCGAGCATCGGAAGCCGGGAACGTGTCATCACCGTCGAAGAGATCTTTGAACTGCAATTTCCCCTCCGGGACGTGGTGGGCCTGCAGTGCCGGCAACCGAATCTCGAAGGCGAGGGGGAAATTCCGCTCCGGCGCCTGGTGAAGGAAGCGCTAAGGATGCGTCCGGACAGGCTGGTGGTGGGGGAGGTGCGCGAAGCCGAGAGCCTGGACATGCTCATTGCCCTGAACTCGGGCCTGCCGGGAATGTGTACTGTCCACGCGAACTCGGCACATGATGCAGTCACCAAGATATGCACGCTCCCGCTATTGGCGGGCGAGAACATTTCCAGTGCTTTCGTTGTTCCCATTGTCGCATCCTGCATCGATCTCGTCGTGCACTGCAGCAGGCATCCTGATGGACGGCGGCAAGTCACGCAGATCCTGTCGCTGGGCCGCCGCGTGGAGAACGGCATTATCGAATCATCTCTGGTCTTTGGCCTGGAGAACGGCGCCCTGCACCCCCGCGCCAACGCCATGCCTTCGGCGGAGAAATTCTCGAGGGCCGGGTACGACGTCGCCGCTTTGCTGGATCCGCGATGACGGCCACTCTGGTGGGAGCGGTCGCCGGGGTTGGCCTCTTCCTCATTTGGTGGTCGTGCTGGGAAACGCCGAGCCGCGGTCAGCGCGAGCGTAAGCCAGGCCGCCTGGGCGACCTGCTCGCGGCCGCCGGGGTCGACAAAGTCTCGGCGCGCGGCCTGGTGGGGACGTGCCTTGGGCTGGGGATCTTTGTGGCACTGCTCTTTTACGCGCTTAGCCGCTCCTGGCCTATCGCCGGCTGCTTCGGGCTCTTCGGCGCGTGGCTGCCGATCACCATCCTCCGCTGGCGGGCCAGGAAACGGACGGCAATGCTGCGCCAGCTCTGGCCCGACGTCGTCGATCACCTGCGGTCTGCAATCCGGGCAGGCCTGCCCCTGCCTGAAGCCCTTATCCAGCTCGGGGACAAGGGGCCCGAGGAACTGCGGCCCCTCTTTCGCGAGTTCGGTGCCGACTACCGCGCCGGTGGCCAGTTCGATGGCTCTCTGAACAAGCTGAAACAGCGGCTGGCCGACCCCGTTGCCGACCGCATCATCGAAGCACTCCGGTTGACGCGCGAAGTAGGCGGCTCCGACCTCGGGAAGCTCTTGGGCACACTGGCTGAATTCCTGCGGGAAAACGCACGGACCCGCAGCGAGCTCGAGGCGAGGCAGTCCTGGACCATCAACGCCGCACGGCTCGCCGTCGCTGCGCCGTGGATCGTGATGATCCTCCTCGCGACAAGGCCCGAGGCAATCCAGGCATACAACACGCCCATGGGTGCCGCAGTACTGCTCGGGGGCTTGGTGGTCTCTTTGGTCTGCTACACGATCATGTTGAAGATCGGGGCGCTGCCGCAGGACGAAAGGGTGCTCCGATGATTCTCTCTTCTCCTGCAGCGGTGGCTTGTGGAATCGGCCTCGGCCTGGGGTTGTGGCTCGTGATTTTCCGGTCCCCTCCGATGCGCCCCCTGACACTGTCGGAGCGGATTGAGCCCCAACTGAAGTCGCAGAACCTGGAATCGCGACTCCTTCGCGCCGGCGAGCAGAACCTCACGCCATTCGGCCCCCTTGAACGGATCCTCCGTCCCGTCTTCCGCGACTGGCTCTCCGCACTGGGAAGACTCAACCCCTCGCCAGGGGCCACCTCGCGGCGGCTTGCCCAGGCTGGAATCAACAAGTCACCCATCGACTTCCGAGCCGAGCAGTTGCTGTGGGCCGCAGCCGGTTTCGTTTTTTCGCTCACCGTCATCCTCATTGGTGCCGCAGCGGGCAGGTTCAGCCCTTTCCTCGCGGCCGGGGTGATCATTGGCAGTGCTGCAGCGGGCTTTGTGCTGCGCGATTACTGGCTCGGCGTCCAGGTCCGGCGACGGGAAACCCGGATGATGGCAGAGTTCCCCAGCCTTGCCGAACTAATGGCCCTGGCGGTCGGCGCAGGGGAGAGCGCGACAGGCGCCCTGGACCGCGTCTGCAGAAGTGCGAAAGGCGAACTGTCCAAGGAATTCTCGAAGATCCTCGCGGAGACAAGGGCAGGCAAGCCCCTGGTTCTGGCCTTGCAGGAGTTCTCCGCGCGAACCGACCTTGCACCGCTGGTCAGGTTCGTCGACGGCATCATCGTCGCGGTGGAACGGGGCACACCCCTCGCAGACGTGCTCCGCGCCCAGGCGCAGGACGTACGCGATTCAGCGAAGCGCGACCTCATGGAAGCCGCAGGGAAGAAGGAGATCGCGATGATGGTCCCGCTGGTTTTCGGAGTGCTTCCCCTGACCGTGGTCTTCGCGGTGTTCCCCGGTCTCGCGGCCATCAACCTGGGCTTCTGACGATGAGTACAACCCGAAGCCCGCACTTCAGCAACACCTGCAAGTCCCCTCAACGAAACAGGAATAGGACGCAAAGATGAAAACCATGGGAATCCGCTGGGCGACGCTGCTTCTTTCCCTGGCGGCCTTGCTGCAGCTCCAGATGATCCGGGCTGTTCGCCTGCACCCGCGTCAGGCCGCACAGTACGACGCCGGTTCCGACCACCGCCGGGAGGCGCCGGCAGCCGAAAGCGATCATCCCGAGCGCGGCGACGTACCGGGCTGGGTGATGATTACGTTGATGTCAGCGGTCCTGGTGGCGGCCCTGCTGGCGCTCGCAGGCCCTGCACTTGAGGCCATGTTCAACCAGGCAATGGACAAGGTGGGGAACTGAACCATGAGGGGGGCTGCTCCCCGCACGGCTGAGCAGCCGGCGCTGTCCCGGGCAGGCGAGCGGGGATCGGCCGTGGTGGACTTCGTCCTGGTCGGCGGGCTGCTGACGATGTTCTTCCTGGCGATAGTCCAGCTAACGCTGGTCCTCCACGTCAGGAACACCCTCATCGATGCTGCCGCCTCCGGGGCGCGGTACGGAACCCTCGCTGACCGCAATGCCTCCGACGCCGAAGAACGGACCCGCAGCCTCATAATCCTGGCCCTCAACCCGGGCTTCGCGGAACACATCAGTACCCAGGAAGTGGACGTCCACGGCATGCGCACCCTGGAAGTCACGGTCCGCTCTCCCATGCCTGTCATTGGCCTCATTGGGCCGCGGGACCTGCTGGAGGTGAAGGGGCATGCAGCCGTTCAGCCCTGACCCAGCCACCTGGAAAACAATGCCCGGCTGGAAAACAAAGCCCTGCTCCCAAGGAATGCCCGGCTGCCATCCGGTGCTGGGCTCCAAGGCGCACCTGCGCTTCCGGACCCGCCTGGCAGAGGCACTCTGCCGGGAGCGGTCCGGGGACGCCGGCCCGGGGGACACATCCCAGGAGTCCGCGCCTGCCTGCCGGAAAAGCGGGAACCAGCCGCGCCTGACACATGAACAGGGAAGCGCAGTGGTCGAGTTTACGTTCCTTGCACTCCTGTTGATGGTCCCGCTTGTGTACTTCGTCATCACGGTCGGGCAGATCCAGGGAGGCTCCTTCGCCGTGGTGGGCGCCGCGGACCAGGCAGCGAAGGTCTACGTGGCCCAGCCCGATGCTGTAACCGCCCAGGCTGCAGCCGAGCAGGCGGTGGCACTTGCCCTCTCCGATTTCGGTCACCAGGCGGACCGGGCCAGCATGACCACCGCCTGCAGCCCCGCAGACTGCCAGGCGGCGGGCAGTACGGTAACAGTGACGGTGAGCCTGAGCGTGCCGCTGCCGTTCATCCCCTTTGCCGAGGGGCTGTCCGCCACAGAGGTTCAAGCGTCATCCTCCCAGCTGGTAGGGCGGTACCGATGAAGCGCAGGGAACCGGACGAGAACGGCCAGTTGATGGTCATGATCCTCGGCTATGTGGTCCTGGCGCTCCTGGTGGCCACGGTGGTCATCGGAATATCCGCCGTCTATCTGGAGCACAAGCGCCTGCTGTCCCTGGCGGACGGGGCCTCGCTTGCTGCTGCGGACAGCTACACGCTGGGGGAAGTCTCAACACAGGGCGGCAGCCCCTCGGCAGTCCTCAACCCTTCCCGCGTCCGGAACGTGGCAGCCGACTTCGTTGCCAGGAGCCCTGCCTCGCAACGTTTCTCCAGCCTTACCGTCGCGGGGGCAACGGGTACGCCGGACGGTTCCACCGCCGTCGTGGTCCTCACAGCGGCCGTCCACCCGCCTGTGGTGAATTTCCTGATACCCGACGGCATCCCCATTGAAGCGACGTCAACCGCGCGCTCGCGGTTGACCCGGTAGGACGCAGGCCGCCGAGCCGGCCGGTATTCCCCGATAGCGTAGGCTTAAACCACCATGGCCAATATTGATTTTTCCGCTGAAATCCGCGCGCTCCGCGCCACCTACGAGTCCATCGAACGCGTCACCGACGTGGAGGCGCTCAAGGAAGACATCGCCGAACTCAGCGAGCGGGCGGGGGAACCGAACCTTTGGGACGATCCCGCGGCCGCGCAGAAAGTCACTTCCAGGCTGTCCCACCGCCAGTCTGAACTGGAGCGCCTCACCAACCTGGAGTCCCGGATCGACGACCTCGAGGTCCTGGTGGAACTCGGGCAGGACGAGGACGACGCCGACTCGATGGGGGAGGCCGCTGCCGAACTCGAGTCCATCAAGAAGGCCCTCAAGGACCTGGAAGTGGTCACCCTGCTGTCCGGCGAATACGACGAACGCGAAGCTGTGGTCTCCATCAGGGCCGGTGCGGGCGGCGTGGACGCGGCGGACTTCGCCGAAATGCTCATGCGCATGTACCTCCGCTGGGCTGAGCGGCACGGGTACCCCACCACGGTCATGGATACCTCGTACGCGGAGGAAGCCGGACTGAAATCAGCCACTTTTGAGGTGAAGGCGCCGTATGCGTACGGCACGCTCAGCGTGGAAGCCGGCACCCACCGCCTTGTCAGGATCAGCCCGTTCGACAACCAGGGACGTCGCCAGACGTCGTTTGCAGCCGTTGAAGTCATTCCGCTGATTGAGCAGACAGACTCGATCGAGATCCCGGACAACGAAATCAGGGTGGACGTATTCCGTTCCTCCGGCCCGGGTGGCCAGTCGGTCAACACCACCGACTCCGCCGTCCGCCTCACCCACATTCCCACCGGCACCGTGGTCTCCATGCAGAACGAGAAATCGCAGCTGCAGAACCGCGCAGCTGCCATGCGCGTGCTGCAGTCCCGGCTCCTGCTGCTGAAGAAGGAACAGGAGGACGCGGAAAAGAAGGCGCTGGCCGGCGACGTCAAGGCCTCCTGGGGTGACCAGATGCGCTCCTATGTCCTGAACCCGTACCAAATGGTGAAGGACCTGCGCACCGAACACGAGGTGGGCAATACGTCCGCGGTGTTCGACGGCGAGATTGACGATTTCATCGACGCCGGCATCCGCTGGCGTACTGACAACCGCAACGCTGAAAAGTAGGCGGTCCTCCCGGATCCTCCCGGCTGCCCGTCGGCTGATCCGGCGACACGCCACCGAAAGCCCGCCCAACCGCCGGCCATCCTGCGTATAGTCGAGGGGCCGGGGCCCTACTTTCCCCAAACGAAAACCCGTGCACCGGCTGCAGAACTGGGCTGCATCAGACGGATCAGCCATGCCCTGCAGGGTACTTAGGGCCATGATCCGATTCGAAAATGTCACCAAGGTTTACGACCAGAAAGCCCGACCGGCACTGGATTCCGTCAATCTTGAGATCGACCGCGGCGAATTTGCCTTCCTCGTGGGTGCTTCCGGTTCCGGGAAGTCCACCTTCCTCCGGCTGGTGTTGAAGGAAGACCGCGCCACCTCCGGTGCCGTGTACGTCGCCGGCCAGAATGTCGCCAAGATTTCCAGCTGGCGTGTTCCCCGCCTCCGGCGCGGCATCGGCGTCGTCTTCCAGGACTTCCGGCTCCTGCCGCAGAAGAACGTGTTCGCCAATGTGGCGTTCGCCATGCAGGTCATCGGCAAGAGCCGCAGCGTGATCCGCGACACCGTCCCCGAGGTCCTCAAAACGGTAGGGCTCGAAGGCAAGGAACACCGCATGCCGCACGAGTTGTCCGGCGGCGAGCAGCAGCGCGTTGCCATTGCGCGCGCCGTGGTCAACCGGCCCGGAATCCTCCTCGCGGACGAACCGACAGGAAACCTTGACCCCACCACCTCCATGGGAATCATGGGCGTGCTGGACAAGATCAACCAGAACGGAACCACGGTGGTGATGGCCACCCACGACGACGACATCGTCAACGAGATGCGCAAGCGGGTGGTGGAACTCAAGAACGGCGTGGTGATCCGCGACGAAGCCAGGGCCTTGTACACCTCGATGATCCCCGTCGTCGGGCAGTCCCGGCGCCTGAAGGACGCCAGCGGCCGGGAAGCGCCCGACGCCGGCCTTCCGGGCAACGGTGCCGAAGGCGAGGCCCAGCGGTGAGGCTCGCATTCATTCTTTCCGAGATTGGCAGCGGCCTGCGCCGCAACCTTTCCATGGTGGTCTCAGTCATCCTGGTCACGTTCGTGTCCCTCACATTCGTGGGCGCGGCCGGCATGCTGCAGATGCAGATCAACCAGATGAAGGGCTATTGGTACGACAAGGTCCAGGTGGCGATCTTCCTTTGCAGCGAAGGTTCGACGGCGCCGGGTTGCGCCTCGGGGCCCGTCACCCCTGAGCAGCAACAGGGCTTGAACGCGCTCCTGGAGTCACCGGCCGTGGCGCAGTACATCAATGACTTCCAGTTCGAGTCCAAGGATGAGGCCTACAAGCACTTCAAGGACCAGTTCTCCAACTCGCCCATCGTTGATTCCGTGACGCCGGACCAGTTGCCGGCATCGTTCCGGATCAATATGAAGGACCCGGAGAAGTACCAGATCATCAGCGAGACCTTCTCCTCCCAGCCTGGCGTGGAAACGGTGATTGACCAGCGCCAGCTGCTCGAGCGTCTCTTCTCGGTGATGAACGGGGCTTCCCTGGTGGCAGTGGGCATCGCAGGTGTGATGATCGTCTGCGCGATCCTGCTGATCGCCACCACCATCAGGCTCTCTGCATTCAGCAGGCGCAGGGAAACCGGAATCATGAGGCTTGTCGGTGCATCCAAGACCGTCATCCAGTTGCCGTTCATCCTCGAGGGCGTCATAGCGGCGGTCATCGGTGCAGCCCTGGCCTCGGGCACCCTGTGGGCAGTGGCGCAGTTCTTCCTGGGCGACTACATGTCCCGCCAGTACCCTGACACGGCCTTCATCTCCTCCGGCCAGACCCTGATCCTCGCACCGGCGCTGCTGGTCCTTGGCGGATCCTTGGCAGGAATTTCGTCTCTCTTGACCTTACGCAGATATTTGCGCGTTTAGGCTGTGCACACCGACCGAGGAATGCCCATGAACGTAACTGATCAGACCTTGCACCGCCCCCGGCACAGCCGCGGGCGGACCGCTGCCCGCCGTTTGGGGATCGTCAGCGGCGTGCTCACCATCATCCTTTCCGCCGGGATGGCCGTTGCCACCCCTGTCGCTTTCGCAGACGACCTCGAAGACCGCAAGGCTGCGCTCGAAGCTGAAGCTGCCCGTGTCCAGGCGTCCCTGGAATTTGTCGATTCCCGGATTGCCAAGGCCGCCGGTGACCTGGTGATCTACCAGGGCCAGCTGCCGGGTGCCCAGCAGGCGCTGCTTGAAGCCCAGGGGCGGGTCGCCGGCGCGGTCAAGGAAGTCGAAGCCCTGTCGGCCCGCGTGGACATGGCCCAGCAGAACAAAGCCAAGATCACCCAGCAACTGGAAACAGACAAGCAAAAGATCGCGGACACGAAAAAACTGATCGGGCAGATCGCCACCCAGGCCTACAAGTCCGGCGGCGTTCCCTCCAACTTGTCGCTCTTCTTCGGTTCCAACAGCGGCAGCAGCCTGACCGAAACCATGGACCTCGCGGACCAGGCCATGCGCAGCCAAAACGCTGCCATGGACAAGCTCAGCCAGCAGAATGCCACCAACGTCAACTCCGAAGCACGGCTTCAGGCCGTCGAAGCGGAGATCAAGGACCTTAAGGCCAAAGCAGACGCCGCGCTGGAGCGGGAGAAGGCGGCCCGCGATGAGGCTGCGGCCAAGAAGGCCCAGGTTGACCAGCTGATTGCCGATACCACCCGGCTCGATGCCGAGCTCCAGGCGGCCAAGCCCGGGATCCAGGCGCAGCTGGCCGGTGTCCAGGCCAACCAGAACCAGGTGGCCAACGAAATTGCTGAACGTGACCGCAAGGCCCGCGAGGCGTGGGAAGCAGAACAGCGCCGGCAGGCTGAGGCCGCAGCTGCAGCCGCTGCCGCCGCAGCCGCGGCAGCGAACCGCCCCGCCCCGCCCGTCCAGCCGTACGTACCGCCGGCGGCCGGCTCGCCGTCGGCCTTTGGCCTCCGCCATCCCTTTGACGGCAGCATTCCCATCACCTCCGGCTTTGGATACCGCACCACTCCGCCGGGAACGATCGACTTCTACGGCACCGGCGGCTACATGCATACCGGCATCGACTTCGGTGCCGCCTGCGGCACCCCCGTGTATGCGGCGGCTGCCGGGGAGGTCTTCAGCTCCGGGTGGAACTCCGCCGATGGTGGCGGGTGGCGCGTCAAGATCGATCATGGCGTGATGCAGGGCAACACCCTGACCACCATCTACTACCACAACTCGAGCATCGTGGTTTCAAACGGGCAGCGGGTCTCGCAGGGCCAGCTGATCGCGTACTCGGGCAGCACCGGCAACTCCACCGGCTGCCACGCCCACTTCGAAACCTGGCTCAACGGCAGGGCTGTGGACCCCATGGGCCTGCTCTAGGGGACAAGCGCCGCTGCCGTAGACTTGTATAGCTCCGGGCCGAAGGCCCGGAGGCATCCGACCTGAACCCGAGGAGTTTTCCCGTGCCTAAAGAAAGTGGCCGTAAGGTGGTGGCCACCAACCGCAAGGCCCGGCACGACTATCACGTGCTGGACACTTACGAGGCCGGCATCGCACTGATGGGCACCGAGGTGAAGTCCCTGCGCGAGGGCCACGCCTCGATGGTGGACGGATTCTGCACGTTCTACAACGACGAACTGTGGATGGAAGCGATCCACATTCCCGAGTACAACCAGGGCAGCTGGACCAACCACGCTGCGCGCCGCCGCCGTAAGCTGCTGCTGCACCGCGAGGAGCTCATCAAGATTTCCCGCAAGGTCCAGGAAGCCGGTTACACCATCGTGCCGCTCCAGCTGTACTTCGTGGACGGCCGGGCCAAGGTGGAAATCGCGGTGGCCCGCGGTAAGCGTGAGTATGACAAGCGGCAGACGCTGCGGGAACAGCAGGACAACCGTGAGGCCCAGCGCGAGATGCGCGAACGCAACCGCCGCCGCTAGGAATTATTTCGGCAGGGCGTGCGTTAGTATGGATAGTCCGGCAGGCTTGCCAGCCGGTTTGGTAACAAAATACGGGGATGATCGGTTTCGACGGTGTTAGTCGCGACAGGTGAAGCGGGCCGAGGATGCAGAATTATCTCGTAAACGCTTTCTGCAAACCAATAAGTGCCGAATCTAAGCGCACTGACTTCGCTCTTGCTGCCTAAGCAGTAAGACAGTCCGTCAGCCCGGGGTTGCTATCGCCCCGGATCCTGGCGTCATTTAGATAGCCACTGCTGTTGGCTCCCGTCATCGGAGTAAACGGGACTTTTAGATGACTGGGCCCGGATCAGCCAGCTGTTTGCGGCATGGCTGGGGCCGAGAAAATCCGACGCAAACTGCGCCCGGAGAAGCCCTGACAACACGACATCGGACGGGGGTTCAATTCCCCCCATCTCCACCCCGGGCGGGCCGGACGTCCACAGGATGTCCGGCCCGCTTCGTAAAACACCCCGGTCTTCGGACCGGGGTGTTTTTCTTTGCCAATGATCCACGTCCGGGCCAAAATGCTCTAGCGGGGTGGCCCGGCAGGCCGGTACCGTCCACTCCATGCACAACGACCCGCCGCAACCGCCCACTGAAGTACTGGACGCCGGAACATGCTGGGACCTCCTGCATGGAGTGTCCGTCGGCCATCTAGCCGTGCTGGTGGACGGATATCCGGAAGTCTTCCCCGTCAACTACAAGGTGGATCAACAGTCGGTGATCTTCCGCACCGGGGAAGGAACCAAGCTGCGGGCCGCCGGGGGACCACTCGCCGTCGCGCTTGAAGCAGACGGCCATGACGACGTCCAGGCGTGGAGCGTGCTGGTCAAAGGCCAGGCCGTCATCCTGGAGCCGTCAGAGGAGCTCCTGTCCGGGGCGGGCCTCACGTTGTTTCCCTGGCAGGCCGGAGAAAAGGACCACTTTGTCCGAATCGTCCCCACTTCCGTCAGCGGCAGGCGCTTCACCATCACGTCCCCGCTGACCTGGTGGAACCACGTGGGGCAACGTGCGGGCAGGGACTCTGCGTAGCCGGCGGCGGGCCCATCGGCCCTTTGCTGAACGACTCCTTGCTGGTAGCACTGACCTATGATCGCGTCCCCCACCGCCGCCGCTGCCAAGCCTCCGTTCGACGCCGTCATTTTCGACTTGGACGGGGTGGTCACCAACACGGCCCTGGTCCACCATGCCGCATGGAAGGACGCCTTCGACCGGATCCTGCAGGACCCGAGGATTCCATCCGGTACCAACCGTGCCCCGCTCAGCAGGTCGGACTACCTCACCTTCATCGATGGCATGCCCCGCGAGGAAGGCGTGGTGCGGTTCCTGGCAAGCAGGGGAGTGCATCTTGAAATAGGCCAGGAGACAGATGAGGCCGGAACCTGGACCGGATTCGGCCTGGGCCGGTGGAAGAACGCCCTGTTCCTGGAACACCTCCAGCGGGATGGCGTCCAAAGCTACCCCGGAACGCTGCAACTGCTGCAACGGCTCGCACGCGCGGAGGTGCCAACGGCCGTCGTCACGTCAAGCCGGAACGCCGCGTCAGTTCTGGCGGCAGCGGGCATACAGGGCTTCTTCACCGTGGTGTTGGACGGAGCGGCGGCGGCACGTCTTGGGCTGCAGGGAAAGCCGGCACCTGACGCTTTCCTTGAGGCGGCAGCCAGGCTGGGAGTCGCTCCATCGCATGCCGTGGTGATTGAGGACTCCGCTGCAGGCGTTGAGGCAGGGCGGCGGGGCGGTTTTGGCCTCGTGGTGGGGATCGACCGCACCGGCAACCGCAGGCAGCTCGAAGCCGCGGGCGCCGGAACAGTCCTCAACGACGTGGGAGAGCTGGACCTGGGCCAGGTCATCGGCAATGCCTGGCACCTCGTGTTCGAAGGTTTCGACGCCGCCCACGAGGGACACCGGGAAGCCCTGACCACCCTTGGCAACGGTTACATGGGCGTCCGTGGGGCGGCGCCGGAGGGTGGTCCGTTCAGCTACGCAGGAATGTACCTCGCCGGCGTCTACAACCGTGTCAGGGCAAAGTCCGCCGACGAGATGCTGCTGGAAGAACACATGGTCAACGCACCCGACTGCCTTCCCCTTGATCTTCGCCTGCCCGGCCGGCAATGGTGGTCGGAAGGCGGCATGGCCGTGGTGCGCGAACGGAGGGTCCTGGACCTCAAGAGGGCGGTGCTGGAGCGAAGGCTGTTACTGGAGGGGCCGGACCGGCGGCGCCTGGAAGTGGTACAGACCCGCTTTGCGTCCATGGCCGAACCCCACCTGCTGGCCCTTCAAACGGTTATTACGGCACTGGGCTGGAGCGGAGCAGTTGAGGTCCGCAGCGGAATCAATGCCGGTGTCCGCAATGCCAACCTGCCCGAACGCGCCCAAGGATCCGATGTCCACCTGGCAGACAGGACAGCCCCGCCGTGCCCGGACCAGGACCTGCCCCCGGACGCCGCCTCCGTCGTCGAAGTTGAAACCACCCAAAGCCTGATCCGCATCGCCGCAGCCTACCGGACCCGTGTTTCTCCTGGGGCGGCCGGAACCGAGGTGGGCAGGAAAGGGGCTTTCCACTTCCGGACCCTGCGGCTCTCCCTCGAGGCCGGTATCCCGGTCCAGATCACCAAGACGGTGGCGGTGGTGACGTCCCGCGACCGGGCCATCGCCTCGCCGGAAACGGGGGCCCGTGCGGTCCTTGAGCGTACCGGCGGAAACTTCGATGCATTGCTGGCGGCGCACGAGGAGGCATGGCGGCGCGAGCTCCGTCCGTTCCTGGTGGAGATTGACGCGCCGGTCCAGGTGCGGCTGGTCCTCAACCTGCACATCTTCCATCTCCTGCAGACATTGACACACCACACGGCTGAACTGGACGCCGGCGTTACCGCCCGCGGCCTGCACGGCGAGGGCTACCGAGGCCATGTCTTCTGGGATGAGCTGTTCGTCCTCCCGGTACTCACCTCAAGGACTCCCGATATTGCCCGCTCAGTGCTCGATTACCGGTGGCGCCGGCTTCCGGCGGCCCGGCACGCGGCTGCCACGGAGGGACTCGCAGGCGCGAAGTTCCCGTGGCAAAGCGGAAGTGACGGGACCGAAGAAACCCCAAAATGGCTGTACAACGACAGGTCCGGCAGGTGGGTGCGGGACCACTCGCACCTGCAGGTCCACTCCGGCCTGGCCGTGGCCTTCAATGCCTGGCAGTACTTCCAGGCCACGGGAAACAAGATCTGGCTCCTCCAGAAGGGGGCTGAGCTGGTCATCGAGGTTGCCCGGTTCTTCCACTCCCTGGCGGCCTACGACGACCACGGCGGCAGGTACCACCTGCGGGACGTGGTGGGTCCGGACGAGTACCACACGGGCTATCCCGGCCGCGACAAACCCGGGCTGGATGACAATGCGTACACCAATGTCATGGCGGCCTGGGTCTGCTCGCAGGCAGCAGGCATCATGTCCTTCCTGCACGGCAGCGAGCGTGCCGGACTCATGGAACGCCTTGGAGTCAGCGAGGAGGAAACAGCCGGGTGGGCGCACATGGGAACCGCCATGTACGTGCCCTTTCACAGTGACGGCGTGATCAGCCAGTTCGAAGGCTACGGGAACTTGCAGGAACTCGACTGGGAACACTACCGGGACCGGTACGGCGACATTGAACGGCTGGACCTGATCCTCGAGGCTGAGGACGACGCAACCAACGGCTACAAACTGGCAAAGCAGGCGGATGTCCTGATGCTCCCGTACCTCCTGGGCCATGAAGGGTTGATCGCCATCCTCCAGCGGCTGCACTACGGCTTTACGCAGGAACAACTCAACCGGACCATCGAGTACTACCTGGCCCGGACGGCCCACGGGTCCACGCTGAGCCGGGTGGCACACGCCTCTGTCCTGGCAGGCCTGGATGCGGACCGGGCATGGGACAGCTTCCGGGAAGCGCTCGACGCCGACCTCGACGACACCCAACACGGCACCACCCGCACGGGTATCCATTTAGGTGCGATGGCCGGAACCATCGACGTGGTCCAGCGCAGCTTTGCGGGGCTGCGGTTCAGCGGCGACACCATCCTGTTCGCTCCCAACCTGCCGACGGGGCTCCGTGCGGTAGCCTTTGAGGTCCTGTACCGGGGCCACCGCCTCCGGGTCAACCTTAAGGACGGGCACATGAGCATCGCTTCCGCACCCGGTGACGCCGGCCCCATCACTGTGCACGTGTCCGGCAATGATGTGGTCCTTCCACCCGGCCAGACCCGGCAGTTCCCCATACCTGTAAAGGATCCGGGGGTGGCGGCGTCATGAAGAGGCTGGGGATCCTCACCAGCGGGGGTGACTGCCCGGGAGTCAACGCGGTTATCCGGGGAGCCGTGCTGGGCGGTGATGTTGCGCATGGGTACGAATTCCTGGGATTCCGGGATGGGTGGCGTGGTGTCCTGGAACAGGACGTTGTTCCGTTACCCCGGACGAGCGTCCGGGGTATTTCGCGCCTGGGCGGAACCATCCTGGGCACGTCCAGGACCAATCCGCTGGTGGAGAAGGGGATCGACGGCGTCCGCGCCTGCGTCCAGCGCAACGGCCTCGACGGACTGATTGCCATCGGGGGAGAGGGCACCTTGGCGGCAGCCCGCGAGCTGTGCGGACAGGGCATCAATGTGGTGGGGGTGCCCAAGACCATCGACAATGACCTCGGCGCCACGGACTACACGTTCGGCTTTGATACGGCGGTCCAGACTGCCACCGAGGCCATCGACCGCTTGCGGACTACAGGCGAATCCCATCACCGGTGCATGGTTGCCGAAGTCATGGGCCGCAATGCGGGCTGGATAGCACTGCATTCGGGAATGGCCTCCGGTGCGCACGCCATCCTGGTGCCTGAGCACCCCGTGTCCCTGGACCAAATTTGCTCGTGGGTACTTTCCGCCCGTGACCGTGGCAGGGCGCCCCTTGTCGTCGTGGCCGAGGCCTTCGCGCCCGAGGGCCACCCGGCCCCCTACTCTCCCCGTGGCCTGGATACCTTCGGACGGCCGCGCCTGGGAGGCATCGGACTGCTGCTGGAGGGGGAACTGCAGATGAGGACAGGCATCGAAACCCGGGCCACGGTCCTGGGCCACATCCAGCGCGGTGGCGAACCCACGGCCTTCGACCGTGTCCTTGCCACCCGGCTGGGGCTGGCCGCCGTCGAGTCCGCTGCGGCAGGAAGGTGGGGCACCATGGTGTCGCTTCGGGGCACCGACATCGTCAACGTTGGCCTCGAGGAAGCGCTGGGGGCACTGAAGGTGGTGCCGGAGGCGCGCTACCAGGAGGCCGCTGTCCTGTTCGGCTGACTGTCCTCCGGCCGGATCCGCAAAACGGCGGATCCCGTAATCCTGTCGGCTGCCAGGTCTTCCAAAGCTCTGTCCGCAGCATCGAAAGGGTAGGCCGTAGTGGTGATGGACAGGGAAAGCCGCGCCGCGAGGGCCAGGAACTCACGCCCGTCGGCCCGGGTATTGGCTGTCACGCTGCGCACCTGGCGTTCGAAGAAGAGCTCCCTGCCGTAATCCAGGGAAGGGATGCCGCTCAGGTGGATCCCGGCGATGGCCAGGGTCCCGCCACGGTCCAGGGCACGCAGCGCGACCGGGACCAGACCGCCCACCGGGGCGAAGAGAATGGCAGCATCGAGCGGTACCGGCGGGCTGTCGTAAGCGTCTCCCGCATACTCAGCACCCAACTCCATTGCGAGCGCCCGGGCATTTTCGGAACGCGTCATCACGAACACGGAGGCGCCCTGCTTGAGCGCGAGCTGGGCCGTGATGTGCGCAGAGCTGCCGAAGCCGTAGATGCCCAGGCGCCCGGCAACGGGCAGGGCGGCGCGCTTCAGGGCCCGGTATCCGATGATCCCGGAACAGAGCAGCGGCGCGGCCTGTTCGTCGGTGAAGACCGCGGGTACCGGGTAGGCAAAGTCCTCTGAGACGGTCATCTGCTCGGCATAGCCGCCGTCCCGGTCCCATCCGGTGAACACCGGTGCTACGCACAGATTCTCGTCGCCGCGGCGGCAGTAGTCGCAGCGGCCGCAGACACCGCCCAGCCATGCTACCCCGACCCTGTCACCGGGCCTGAAGCGGGAGCAGTCCGGCCCCGTTTCAATGACGACGCCGACTGCTTCGTGCCCGGGCACCACCTGCGGGTGCCGCGGAGGCAGGTCTCCCTCGGCGAGGTGGAGGTCGGTGCGGCAAACGCCGCAGACGCTCACTTCCACCAGGATTTCACCGGCTGCTGGCCGGGGCGCGGCGCGGATCCCCTGTACCAGTGGATGGGTGGATATGGCGCCGGGCTCATTAACCCACCATGCGCGCATTGTTTCTCCTGCCCGGAGCCTGCAGGCCCGTGGCTCGCGGCGGCCCGCTTACTCGAAGCCGGCCCGGGTCGCGTCGTCCAGGGGGCTCTGCCACAAAAGTGGGGCGTTCATGGTGAAGCGCCGTCCCGTTACCGACTCCGGCGTGATGCGGATGAAATGCTCCTGCCCCACGCCCTGCCAAGGAAACAGGGCCCGCCGGATGTCATCAACGTCAGGCCCTGTCGGCACTGTTTCAACGGCCTTGCCCTTGACTACGACGCTCCACGCAAGGCCGAACTGTGCGCTGACAGCATCTGCTTCCAGCGCCACGGTGGCGTCCGACTCGATGGCCTGCTGCTTGGTGCCGGCACCGGTGCGGAAAACCAGCGTTTGGCGGTCCACCTTGTAGTTGACGGGAAAGACGTCGGGATGGCCGTCGGCGATGACGGCCAGCCGCCCCACCCCGGTTTGGCCGAGGAGGGTCCAGCACTCTTCCGCATCGAGGATTTCCGGGACAGGTACGTTCGTGTTGTCAGTCATAGGCCACAGCGTAGGCAACTCTCCGGCATCCGGAAAGGGCATAAAGGCCCGGCGAAAAAGGGAGGACCTATGGCACTTGGGACCCGCCCGGCCCGGTGGGACGCTGTGGGATGCCTGCTGGGGCTGCACAGTCCGCGCAAGCCGCCCGGCATGCCACAGGGCCGGCCTTCAGCCTAAGGAGAATCCCATGAAAGCCCTCGTCTACGGCGGACCCGGGGAGAAGTCCTGGACCGACGTCCCGGACCCCAGAATCCAGCAACCTGGTGACGCCATTGTCAAAGTCGACACCACCACCATCTGCGGCACGGATTTGCACATCCTCAAAGGTGACGTTCCCGCCGTCGAACAGGGGCGCATCCTGGGCCATGAGGGCGTGGGAACCGTTGTGGAAACCGGTCCGTCCGTCACCGGACTGAAGCTGAACGACCGCGTCATCATCTCCTGCATCAAATCCTGCGGCCACTGTGCGAACTGCAGGACGGGACTTTATTCGCACTGCCTGGGAGCCGAGGGCCAGGAAGGCACCGGCTGGATTTTCGGCCACCTGATCGACGGGACCCAGGCGGAATATGTCCGGGTCCCCTACGCCGAAAACTCGCTGCACCTGCTGCCCGGGGGCGTCAGCGACGAGCAGGCGGTGATGCTGTCCGATATTCTTCCCACCGGGTTTGAAATCGGCGTCCAGTACGGTCGGGTGAAGCCAGGCGACACTGTGGCGGTGGTCGGTGCCGGGCCCGTGGGACTGGCGGCGATCACCACGGCCGGGCTCTATGGGGCGGCCACGGTCGTAGCCATCGACCTGGACGCCAACCGCCTCCTCAAGGCCACGGAGTTCGGCGCCACGGACACAGTTCTCTCGGGCAGCGCTGACTGGAAGGACCAGGTCATGGCCCTGACCGGAGGGCGCGGCGTCGACGTCGCCATCGAGGCCGTGGGCGTCCCTGCAACCTTTTCCATGTGCACCGGGATAGTGCGGCCCGGCGGATCTGTGGCCAACGTCGGGGTGCATGGAAAACCAGTGGAACTGCATCTGGAGAATCTATGGATCCAGAACATCAACATCAGCATGGGTTTGGTGAATACCAACACCACGCCCATGCTGCTCAGGCTCGTGGCGCAGGGGAAGATCAAGGCGGAGAAATTCGCCACGCACCACTTCGGCTTCGACCAGTTCCTCGACGCCTACGACACGTTCTCCCGGGCTGCCGAGACCAAGGCGCTCAAGGTGATCCTCACATCGTGACGTCCTGGCTGGAACTGCACAGGCCTGGCGGGAACTGCGGAGGGGCTGCCGGGACCTAGAGCCAGTCCGCGGAGAAGTCGACCGGCGGCCACCACCGCGTGCGCGACCGCACGGCAAAACGCCGCCCGGTGATGTCCGTGGGGGTAATGGCCACCAGATGGTCCTTGATACCCGGCTCCCACGGTTCCCGGTCGGCATCGGCGTCCGGCAAAGCCATCCGTTCCTCATCGAAGGGTTCCGGCCTGCCTTTGGCCACCACGCTCCAGACCTCCGTGGCGTACGGATTGAGCCCGTCCACTTCCAGGGCTGCAACTGCGCCACTGAGCAGGGCTCGCAGCTTGGTGCCCGGTGCCGTGCGGAACACCAGCGTTTCCCCGGCAACGGAAAAGTTCACCGGAAAGATCTCGGGCACGTCACCGTTGATGACTGCCAGCCGGCCGATGTAGGAGGACCGAAGATACCGCCAGCATTCGTCGGGATTCAACAGTTCGGTCCGGGACCCGGCAGGCGAATCAGTCATGCTACCGATCCTAGAGCCTGGACAGCAGCCGCGCACGGGTGGGCACAGGACCCGGCATGGCGCCCGGACGTTGGAACAGGAACGTCAACCCGCATCTCCTGAAGAGGGATTCGACCCCCACGCAGGCGGCGATGACGGCCGCGGTCAAGGCAAGCGGGTAGACCAGCGCGATGGGCAATGACTTCGAGATGGCCGGCCCAACCGGCGACAAAGGGCCGTGGAAAGCCAGCACAAGGAAATCCATGATGGGCGTGTGCAGGAGGTAGATGCCAAGCGTGCGCCGCCCAATCCACGACCCTGCCACCGCAATGGGCCGGTACCTGGTGACCGCACTGATCATCGCTACCAGTGCAATGACAGCGGCCAGTCCTTGAACTATGAAGACGGCCTGATCGAGGCCGGGGTGGATCTCCGGCAGCGCCATCAGGGCAACGAAGGCCGGGAGTGACACCGCGAGACAGCGCAGCCTGCGGGCGCCCGCGATGTGCAGGAAGATGTTCTTTCCGTAGACACCGGCGGCGAAGAAGACCGCAAGCTCCGGGACTTTGCCCCACTGGCCGGCGGTGCTGTCTACCAGCACGGCGGTGATGATGCTCAAGGCTGCAAGAGCGGCCAGGACCACCGACGACGGGAGTTTCCTGCAGAGGGCCAGCAGCGGGACGTAGACGGCCAGGGCGTAAATGAACCAGAGGGGAGTGTCCGGGGCGATGAGCTGCAGGAAGAAATCGCCGGCAGAGCCAACCCGCTGCGGCCGCGGCGAACCCGCCAGGACGACGCTGAGCAGTGCATAGAGAAGCAGCCATACGGCGTACAGGTAGTAGTTGTTCAGGCTGTACTTCCACGCCCTGCCGTTCCCGAACCCGTTGCGGACCTTGGAGGCGGCAAGGATTCCGGAGACGGCAAGGAGCAGCGGCATGCGGACCGAGCCAAGTCCGGTGGCCACCATGTCCCAGAAGGTGAACGCTACGCTGGCCTCGTGCTCGAAGCGGAGGAAGTGCCACAACCCAACGTGGAAGAGCACCACCGCGACGACGCACAGGCCCCGTGCCGCATCAATCCATTCGACGCGGACCTTTGCCTGCTGCTCCGCAACGGCTGGTCCGTGGTTCCCCCGTGACATTGCCCCAAGCTAACAGCGAGGCAGCAGGTATTTCTCTACTTGATGGAATATTGAGGGCGTTGAGGGTACCCCCGCACAAAGTGCAGCGTTACCCCCCACACCGTTCACCGAAGGCGTAGCCGGCGCGGGACTGGAATCGCGCCCTGCATCGTTGACTTCCGTAAGGCCCCTGAGGGCACCCGACCGCCGAGAGCGGAACTGAATCCGGAGGTGCGCCATGGAACAGGCGCAGGAACCCATGCCAGCGGACACAGGCGACGTCCTGGACTCCTACTCGCAGACGGTGATGCGCGTCGCGGCAGCAGTCACGCCCCACGTCGCAGCCATTGAAATGACGGCGCAGCGCCGCAACGGACGGGTCAGGGTGGGCGCAGGCTCCGCGGTCCTCTTCACCGAGGACGGCTACCTGCTCACAAACTCCCACGTGGTGGCCGGCACCCGGCAAGGCTTCGCGGTCTTTGGCGACGGCAGCAGGATGGAGCTGGAACTGGTGGGCGCGGACCCGTTGTCAGACCTTGCCGTGGTGAAAGGTTCGCGGCCCGGAATCCGGCCTGCGGAGTTCGGCGCGGCGGAATCGCTCCGGGTGGGCCAACTGGTGGTGGCAGTGGGAAACCCGCTGGGACTGGCCGGTTCGGTGACCGCGGGGGTGGTCAGCGGCCTGGGCAGGGCCATTCCGGTTTGGTCGGGCGGTAACCGGCGGGTCATCGAGGACGTCATCCAGACGGACGCGGCCCTGAACCCCGGAAACTCCGGCGGTGCGCTGGCGGACACCCACGCCAGGATCGTGGGCATCAACACGGCCGTGGCCGGAGCCGGCCTGGGGCTGGCGATCCCGATCAACGCCACCACACGCAGGATCATCTCCGCTCTCCTGTCAGACGGGAGGGTGCGCCGCGCGTACCTGGGCCTGGTAAGCACCCCCATGCAGCTCGGCTCGAGCGCCGTGATCCGCACCGGGCGGCGGCAGGGGCTCCGGGTGGTCGAGGTGCTGCCCGGTTCGCCCGCAGGCAAGGCAGGCCTGTCGGCAGGGGACGTCATCGTCACAGCCGGCGGCCGTCCCGTCAGCAACGCCGAAAGCCTGCAGCGCCTGCTGTTCGCCGATGCCATCGGCCGCCCCCTCGACCTGGCCGTGCTGCGGGACGGCGCCGAGCTTCACCTGACGGCTGTTCCGGAGGAAATGACGGCCAACGGCGCTGGATAAGGGTCGACGGCGGCCCGGTACCGTGGGCGGGCACGTCCGGAAGGCGAAGTACGAAAGGCTACTGGCTGACCGGAGGCGCTTCCACGTCAGCGATGCCCACGAAACGCGTCCCCACGCCGTCGTACTCGCTGCGGACGCAGCCGGGGCGCACGGCGGGAACGTCCGAAGGGGCGTGGTGCCCGCACACCACGTAGGTGAAGTCCGGCCACCACTTCTTGGGCCGGGCGGCTTCCTCGTACCCGCAGACGGCGCATTCCAGGTGTACCCAGACGGGCCGTTTGCCGGTGCGGTTGGCCCGTGACTGCACCAGCCAGGGCGGGGGATTGTCCATGATGCCGCGGAGCTCGTCCTCCGACATCCATTTCGGCAGGCCGTGGCGCTGTGCCATCTCAAGGGGAACATCAAGGGTTATTGCTGCGTCGCGTCTGCTGATCATCACCTTCCACCATACGGGAGCCGGCCAAATCGGCAGAGGACAGCCCGCTTAACCGCCGAGGACGCAGCCCGGGTGCGGGGTGTCGCTGGAGACCCACAACGCTGAGGCGATTTCGTCAGCAAGGTCGTAGTCGCGGGTGCCGCCCGAACCGGCGATCCGGACCATCAGCGCGCCGCCAAACGGCCGCCGTCCCATCACCTCGACTTCGGCGTCGAGGTCGATGTCCTGGGCGGCGAGGTACCGCAGGAGCTCGGGGTTGTCATCGCTGATCCTGGTGATCTTGCCGCTGTGTCCCTGGTCCAGCGCGGCGAGCAGGTGGGCGCGCGGCATCAGGACCTGGCCGTCCGCGGTGGGGATGGGGTCGCCGTGCGGGTCCCGCTTAGGGTCCCCGAGCTTGGCGGCAACGCGCTCGATGAACGTATCCGACACTGCATGCTCCAGCTGTTCAGCTTCATCGTGGACCTCGTCCCAGCTGTAGCCGAGCCGCTGGACGAGGTAGGTCTCGATGAGCCGGTGGCGCCGGACCATGGACAGGGCCAGGCGCAGGCCGGCCTCGGTCAGCGTGACGGCGCTGTAGGGCTTGTGGTCCACCAGGCCCTGGTCCTTCAGCTTCCGGACCATTTCCGAGACCGAGGAATTTGCCACTCCCAGCCGCTGTGCCAGCTGGGAGGACGTGATGGGCTTGTCCTGCCATTCGGTGAATGAGTAGATGACCTTGACGTAGTCCTCGATCGAGGAGGAGGGCGCGCTGGTCTTCACATGCCCAAGCCTACCGGTTTGGCCGGTGCGGCAGAGTGCGCCGCTTCGGCCACCCCGCCGCAGACCGCGTGCGTCATGCCTTGGTGGCGCGCCAGGCCAGGGTGAGGTAGGGAAGGTCAAGTTCCTGGCCGGGGGCATGGGCCAGGTGCTCGTGCAGGTACCAGTCCAGGTTGGCCAGAACTTTTGCCCGCGTCGCCTCACCGGCCCGAAGGTAGTAGCTGCGCGACTTGGTGAGCTCCATCAAGTGCCCGGTGGTCACCCTGTCCTGCCAGTGGGTGACGTGACCTTCGAGCCGGTGGAATTCTGGCCCGACGACGGGCTTGTGGCCGGGCCGGTACACATCGCCGGCGTGCATGATCCGGGAGAGCCGGTGCACCCAGGGGACGGAGGTGTCCAGCTGGTTCCAAACCAGGCCAAGTGTTCCGTGCGGGCGCAGGACGCGCGCCAGCTCGGTGCTTGCCGCCAGGGGGTCGCACCAGTGCCACGCCTGGGCAAGGGTCACGACGTCGAAGGCAGCGTCGGGAAGGCCTGTCGCCTCGGCAGTCCCCGGCGCAGCCGTGGCGGCGGGGCAGTGGGCCTTCAGCTGGGCGAGCATGTCCGCAGAGGGGTCGACGGCGGTGACGTCCAGCCCCATGGCCAGCAGCAATGCGGTGAACTTTCCCGTACCGGCGCCGACGTCCAGGGCGTCATGGGCTCCGGCCGGTACCAGCCACCGTGCAGATTCCGCAGGATAGCCGGGACGGACCCGCTGGTAGTGGCGGCCGCCGTCCTGGAAGCTCTGCCCGAGCTCCGTGCGCCGGCCGTGATCAAGCCTGGGGCCACCCCGAACCACGCGTGGCCTCCTTCTGGTGCTGCTTGCGGATGTCCTTCGAATTTACCGCATGCCCGGCATCAGCAGGCAGCCGCCGCCCCGCCGCCTAGTCGTCCAGGCAGGGGGCTGCTCCGGCCGTCCCGGGGGTATTGGGCGCCCAGTGCGGGTAGGTGCGGAAATCATTGGCGGGCACCCAGCGGCCCGCATCCACCACGTAATCCCATCCCAGTCCGTTGCTGCGCAGCGTCCGGATGCCGGCGAGGAGGCGTTCGGCGTCTTCCAGCCGCGAACCCACGCCGAAACTTGCCCGGAGGGAGCCGGACGGCAGGCCCAGGCGCTTCAGCAGGGGATGGGCGCAGAAGCGGCCGTCGCGCAGGCCCACCCCGTGCTCTGCGGAAAGGTAGGCGGCCACCAGCCCTGCGTCGTAGCCCTCGACCGAGAAGTTGACCACGCCGATGGTGTCCGTTTCCGGGTTGGTGTCCTTGAAGATCTGGTGGACGGTGACGCCGTCGATGTCCTGCAGGCCCTCCACCAGGAAGGAACGGATGGCGGATTCGTGGGCGTGCCACCGGTCCTGGTCGAGTTCGGCGATGACCTGGGTGGCGCGGGCCAGGGTGGCGGCGCCGAGGACGTTCGGCGAGCCCCCCTCGTGGCGGGCCGGGCCGGTGGCCCAGCTGACGCCGTCGAGCCGTGCTTCCTTGACCGCCCCGCCGCCGGCGAGGTGCGGGACACCGGCGTCCAGCCAGTCGGGACGTCCCACCAGGACACCCGCGCCGAACGGCGCGTACAGCTTGTGGCCGGAAAAGGCGAGGTAGTCGACGTCGTCCGCGCTGATGTCCACCCTGCGGTGCGGCGCGAGCTGGGCCGCGTCGACCACGATCCGGGCGCCGTGCTGGTGGGCCAGCGCGGCCAGGGCCCGGATGGGAAGAATCTCGCCGGTGACGTTCGAAGCGCCGGTAACCGCCAGCAGGCTGACGCCGCCCTGCTCCAGTTCGGTCCGGACGGCGTCCAGGGTGCCGGTGATGGTGTCGGCGGCAACGATGCTGCGGTGCGGAACGCCCTGCCACGGCAGGAGGTTGGCGTGGTGTTCGATGTCCAGGTAGAGGACCTCGCCGTCATGCCGGCCGTCGGTCACGGGAAGGCAGCCGGCCAGGAGGTTCAGCGAATCGGTGGTGTTGCGGGTGAAGATGACCGAATCGTCCGGGCGGCCGCCCACGAAGTCCCGGACGATGCTGCGGGCGTTTTCGTACACGGAGGTGCTGATCTGGGATGCGTATCCTGCCCCGCGGTGGACGCTCGCGTAGTAGGGGAGGATCTCGTTCAGGTACGCGGACACTACGGAAAGTGCCGGGGCGGACGCGCCGTAATCGAGGTTGGCATACCGCACGTGGCCGCCGGAAATCAGGGGGGCCTGGATTTCCGCGCCGGTGACGGCGGCGAGCGGACGGCCGGCTGCGGCGTGGCGTGCATCGGGGACGCCGGATTCGGCAATGGCGGGCTGGGGGGAGACGGTGGCAGTTGTCACAGAGACCTCACTTGAATACAGGACTCCGGCACAGGGAATCCGCGCTTGCCGCATCCACTCCGGACCGGCCTGGTCGTCACCCGGGGCACCCCGCCGCGAATGGAGGGTTGCCGGCCAGCAAACCGGGGTTTTGCGCTGGCACTCGTGACCTGCATAAAAGCGTAGGACATGGGGCGGCCAGGATTGAAGCCGCGGCAATTGTTAAGGGCTTTGTTACGCAATATCGAATAAACGACGCCGGACACCCCCGTCTGGAGGTGTCCGGCGTCGCAATATTCGCCTAAGGGGGCCAAACCGTGGCAGTTACAGCAGGTCGTCCAGGTACGGGTTGAGGCGGTGCAGCACCTCTGAGTGCAGGATCGAGTTGGTGGCCAGCGCGTTCCCGCCGAACGGTCCGTCCTCGCCTTCGAGGGAAGTGAACCGGCCGCCCGCCTCAACCACGATCGGCACCAGCGCAGCCATGTCGTAGAGGTTGAGCTCCGGTTCGCAGGCAATGTCCACCGAGCCCTCTGCCACCATGCAGTACGACCAGAAATCGCCGTAGGCCCGGGTCCGCCAGACGTCTTCGGTCAGCCCGAGGAACTCGTCGAGGTTGCCGCGTTCCTTCCAGCCGCTCAGGCTGGAGTAGGAGAGGGAGGCGTCGGAGAGGCTGGACACGTCGGAGACGCGCAGCCGGGTGGCAGCTGCCAGGGACCGGCCCATGTACGCGCCCATGCCCTTTGCCGCCCACCAGCGCTTGCCGAGGGCCGGGGCGCTGACCACGCCCACCACAGGCTCGCCTTCATCCACCAGGGCGATCAGCGTGGCCCAGACCGGGACGCCCCGGACAAAGTTCTTGGTCCCGTCAATGGGATCGATGATCCAGCGCCGTGAACCGTGCCCGGTGCTGCCGAACTCCTCACCCAGGACGGCATCGCGGGGCCGGGAGCGGGAGAGCTGGCCGCGGATGGCTTCCTCCGCTGCCTTGTCGGCGTCGGTGACGGGCGTCAGGTCCGGCTTGGTCTCAACGTGGAGGTCCAGGGCCTTGAAGCGGCTCATGGTCTGGTCATCCACGGAGTCGGCCAGGACATGGGCCAGGCGCAGGTCATCGTTGTAGCTCGAAGCGGGTTGGATCATGGTTACAAACTACCGTCTGTGGACGCTTCTGCCGGGAGAACGCGTCAGTTGACGCTGCCGAGCTCTTTGGTTTCCTGTGCGTCCATGCGCGGGTCCGTGCCGAGCAGCCGCCGGAGCGATGCCAGGCGTGCCGGGCCGGTGGGACCTGCGTGTCCGCCTGCCACCCAGTCGTCGAGGCCGCAGTTCACCGCGTTTGCAGTGTGCTTGCACCCGCGTTCACAGTTTTCGATGCCGGGGGACAGGTCGGGGAAGGAGCGCAGGATCCGGTCCGGGTCCACGTGTGCCAGTCCGAAGGAACGGATACCGGGGGTGTCAATGATCCAGCTGCCGGCCGGCGCGTCCGCCAGGCGCAGGGCCAGGGCCGACGACGACGTGTGGCGGCCGCGCCCCGTGACCGCGTTCACTCCGCCGGTGGCCCGCTCGGCGCCGGTCAGCGCATTCACCATGGTGGACTTGCCCACGCCGGAGTGCCCCAGCATCACGGTGACCTTGCCGTCGAGATGGGCGCGGAGGTCGGCCACCGCCGCGCTGTCCAGCCGGGCGGAGAGGCCGTCGTCCGACCGTGCATCGATCCCGGAGGCCTGTGCATCGGCGGTCCGGCTGATGATCACCGGGAAGCCCAGGTGGGTGTAGTTGGACAGCAGCTCCGCGGGGTCTTTCACGTCGGCCTTGGTGACCAGCAGGATCGGCTCGATCCCGGCGTCATAGGCAGCCACCAGGGCGCGGTCGATGAACCCGGTGCGTGGTTCCGGGTTGGCGGCCGCCACCACAATCACCAGTTGGTCGGCGTTGGCCACCACGGCGCGCTCGACGGGGTCGGTGTCGTCGGCGCTGCGGCGCAGGAGGGTGTGGCGGTCCTGGATTTTCACCAGGCGGGCAAGTGTGTCCGGTGCCCCGGACACGTCCCCCACGAGTGAGACGAAGTCGCCGGCAACCACGGGCGAGCGGCGCAGTTCGCGGGCCCGCGCCGCGATGACAACGCGTTCGTTGCCCGAGTCTTCGCCCACCACTGCCGTGTACCGGCCGCGGTCCACCGTGATGATCCGTCCGGTGACGGCATCGTCATGGCTGGGCCGGTCCTTGGTGCGGGGCCGGGAGCCTTTCTTGCTGGGGCGGATCCGGACGTCTGATTCGTCCCAGGAGTCAGTGCTCCGCGCCACTGCCGCGCCCTTCCGGCCCCGGGGTCCCGGCAGCATCCTGGGCCAGCATGTTTGTCCACAGTTGCGGAAAGTCGGGCATGGTCTTGGCTGTGGTGGCGATGTCCTCCACCTGGACGCCGTCCACCGCGAGGCCCAGGATTGCCCCGGCCGTGGCCATGCGGTGGTCGGCGTAGCTGTGGACTACGCCGGCGTGCAGCCGGGCGGGCCGGATGACCAGGCCGTCGCTGGTTTCCTCGGCGTCGCCGCCGAGCCGGTTGATTTCCGCGACCAGGGCCGCCAGCCGGTCGGTCTCATGTCCCCTGAGGTGTGCGATCCCGCTGAGCCGGGAAGGCCCCGTGGCAAGGGCGCACAGGGCCGCGACCGTAGGAGCCAGCTCACTGGTGTCAGCGAAGTCACCGCCCTTGATCTCCGGGCCGCCGGTGACGGTCAGGACGCCGTCAGCAAGGGAGACGGTGGCTCCCATCCGGGCCAGGATGCCGCGCCAGAGGTCGCCCACCTGCTGCGTTTCCAAGGGCCAGTTGGGGATGCGGACCGTACCCCGTGAGGCCAGGGCCGCCGCCAGGAAGGGCCCGGCGTTGGAGAGGTCCTGTTCAATCCTTTGGTCGAAGGCGCGGATGGGTCCCGGTGCCACCACCCAGTGGTTGGGGACAGAATCGTCCACTGACACGCCGGCGCCGCGCAGGACAGCCACCGTCATGTTGATGTGGTCCAGGCTCGGCACAGGCTTTCCGACATGCTCAAGGTGCAGGCCCTCGTCGAATCTCGCTCCCACCAGCAGGAGGGCGGAGACGAACTGCGACGAGGCGCTGGCGTCGATCACCAGGTGGCCACCCCGGACTGCGCCGGTGCCCTCCACCACGAACGGGAGCGACGACGGCGCGGTGCCGTCTTCGGCGGAAACGGCCACGCCCAAGGCTTTGAGGGCTTCGATGATGGTCCCCATGGGACGCTTCCGGGCATGGGGGTCGCCGTCGAACACACTGGCGCCGTTGCGGAGCGCTGCGAGCGGCGGGACGAACCGCATGACGGTGCCGGCAAGCCCGCAGTCGATCCTGGTGGCGGACGGCGCGGCTGCCGCCGGGAGCGGAACAACCTCCAGGTCAGGCCCAAAGGATCCGTCCCCTGGCACTTCGGTGATGGTGGCGCCGAGCTGCCTGAGCGCTTCGATCATGAGTGCGGAGTCCCTGGAGTGCAGGGGTTCCCGGAGCCGGGACGGGCCGTCCGCGAGGGCCGCGAGGACCAGGTACCTGTTGGTCAGGGACTTCGATCCGGGGACGGTCACGGTGGCGTTGACGGGCCGGGACGCGAAAGGTGCGGCCCAGTGCTGGACGGGTGTTCCGGAGGTGTCCCGGGTGGCAGCTGCTGCGGTCATTCGTGCTTAGGCTCCCGCGGCGTGCTCGACGGCGCGGCGTACGGCCTTGTCCGCCTTGTTCAGCTTCTTGGTGGTGGTCCGGCGGGCGTCGGCGGCCAGGTGCGAAGCGTTCCGGCGGGCGTCGGCGGCCAGGTGTTCGGCGCGCCAGGCGAGGCCGGGCTTGCCTGCAGTGTCCACGGAGGCGAGCAGGGCGCCGCCACTGAGGGAGAGGTTCTTGAGCAGCTGGTTCCTGCGGCCTTCGCGCCCTTCCTTGCTGCTGATGTCCGCGCTGCGCCACTCAACGAAGGTGTTCAGGAGGGAAACCACGGTGAGCAGGCCGGCCGAGAGCCGGGAGAACTTGCCAAGGCCGAACAGGACGCCGGCTCCCACCTGGGTTCCGCCGATGACGCGGGCCAGGGTCTTCTCGTTCGTCTGGAAGGGAAGCGAGGCCGCAGCCTTGCGCAGCAGGGGTGAGAGCTGCTGTGCAGTGTCGTCGGAGTTCTTGAGCTTGTCCAGTCCGGCAAGAACGAAACTGGAGGCGAGCATGGGCCTGGCGAGCGTGCGGACAAAGGACATGGATTTCCTCCTGGATGGACGAACCGCGGCGAGCGGCGGAGTCGGTCCTAGTCTTGCACTTTTGGGGAATATTTGCCCGCGGGAGACGGTTATGGCTGTCGGGTCTGAAGGATGGGCCCGGCGATCAATCACCCGATACAGAGCGGAGTTGGGCCTTGCGGAAGGTGTTGGACGGGACCAGACAGGCGGGACCGGTGGCAGTGGACAAGCTGGCCACCGAGCCGCCCGGGTACGGCATGCCCCCGGCAGGGCGGCTGACAGTAGACTTGAAGGCGATGAGCACCCTGGATCCGGCCGTCGCGGCCATGTATGAGGCTTCTCCCGGCGAAGCGAACGGCAGGGAAGGAACGTCACCCCTGGCCGCAGGGCCGGCGGATGCCGGTCCGCCGGCCGTTGACGCGGACGCCGAAGACAGCACCGTGGACGTTGCCACGGAAAGCGTGGAACAACGCCGCCTTCGCTTTGAGCGGGACGCCATGCAGTATGTCGACCAGCTGTACTCCGCGGCGATGCGTATGGCCCGGAACCCGTCGGACGCGGAGGACCTGGTCCAGGAGGCCTACACCAAGGCTTTCTCGGCATTCCACCAGTACAAGCCCGGCACCAACCTCAAGGCGTGGCTCTACCGGATCCTGACCAACACGTACATCAACCTGTACCGCAAACGGCAGCGTGAGCCCCTGCAGTCCAACTCGGACAGCATCGAGGACTGGCAGCTGGCCCGGGCGGAATCGCACACGTCAAGCGGACTGCGTTCGGCCGAGGCTGAAGCCCTGGACCACCTTCCGGATTCCGACGTCAAGAGGGCGCTGCAGGACATTCCGGAAGAGTTCCGCCTGGCGGTCTACTTCGCGGACGTGGAGGGCTTCGCCTACAAGGAAATTTCAGACATCATGAACACGCCCATCGGCACCGTGATGTCCCGGCTCCACCGCGGCCGGCGAATGTTGCGGGACATGCTCGCGGAATACGCCGCCGAGCGGGGATTCAAAACGGCCGCGGATGCGTCGGATGCGGCAGGAAGCAAAGCACAGGAGAACAGGAAATGAGCGACTGCCAGGGATTGGGCGACTGCGACGATACCCGGATGCAACGCATCTACGAGTACCTTGACGGGGCACTGACCCGCGAGGATATTACGGAAATCAAGAACCACCTTGATGACTGCCCCGAATGCACGGAGCAGTATGACCTCGAATGCGTCATCCGCAACATGGTCAAGCGGTCCTGCACCGAATCCGCACCGGACAACCTCAAGAACGCCATCCTGGACCGGATCCACGCGATCCGTCCCGTGGAGGCGTAGGTACCGGACGCGGTAACGCCCATCAGGGCCGAAGACAGCAAAGGACCCCGTAAGCCGAGTGGCTTGCGGGGTCCTTCACTTGAACCGTAGTCCCTGGCATTTGCCTAGGTGTTGGGGCGCTTCCCGTGGTTCGCGCCGCCACGCTTACGGTCACGACGCTTGCGTGCACGCTTGCTCATAGCTGGCCTCCTTACTGTTGGTACTCAAAAGAGCTGCCCTCAAGTCTCCCACATGATCTGGCGCCCCGCGAACCGGGAAACGGCGGATGACCTGCGGCAGGGCTGCGTGGCGGGGTGCTAGGGCTGGAGGGTGCCGCGGATGGCCGCACGGGCGTCGTCCAGGGCCGTCCTGACCGTCTCCAGCGTCATGGGGCTGATGGGCCGGTGCATGGCCTGGCGCCGCAGGTCCGCGCGGAGCTCGTCGCGGAAATCCTGCAGCAGCAGTTCTGCCTCCCTGAGCGGCTGCCCCCTGCGCGCCTGCGACTGGCCGCTTCCCGGCGGAGTGGTGGCCGAGGCAGCCGCGGCACGGGCTGCCTCCGCCGCTGCCGCAAGGTCGCTCCGGAACCCCCGCATGCTGCTGCGGATGTCCTCCCTGAGGGTTCCGGAAAGCCGTTGCACCGAGGCTGCGATGTCATTCTCAACGCCCGCCAGGTCCTCGCGGCGCCGGTTCAGTTCAGCAAGGCCGGCGGCGGTGATGCGGTAGTTGGTGCGCCGTCCCGCCGGCTCGGTGGACACCAGTCCGTCCTCTTCGAGCTTGCCCAGCCTGGGGTAGACGGTTCCCGCACTCGGTGAATAAGTCCCGCCGAACCGGTCCTTGAGCGCCTTGATGAGCTCGTAGCCGTGCTTGGGGCCGCTTTCGAGCAGGGAGAGGAGATAGAGGCGCAACGCACCGTGTGCGAAGACGGGAGGCATCAGCGTTCAGCTTCCCCAAGGGAGTCGACGGGCGCCGGTGCCGGTTCGTGCGAGATCGAGGTTTTGCCGGACACCGAGTTGGTCCGGACAAGCATCAGCTGCCCATCGGGCCCGGCAATCGTCTCCACCTTGCCGTTCGTAAGGAGGCACTGGTGGCCGTCCAGGATCACCGCCCCGCCGGCGGACTTGGCGACGATGTCGACGCCCACGTCAGCGGGCAGGCGGATGGTGAGGTCTCCCGAGACGGAGTTGGAGCCAAAATCCTGCGTGAAATCGAGCAGCTCGAAGCTGAGGTGTCCGCTGACGGTGTTGGTGCGTACATGGCTGAAGTGGCCGGACGCAGTGACTTCACCGGAGATGCTTTTGGCGGTAAGGACACCCCGGTGGTTCCTGACGGCCACGCTGCCGCTGACCGTGTTGACCTGCAGTTCGCCGGAGGTGCTGTCCGCAGTGACGGAACCCGCCACGGTGTTGAGCCGGACATGGGCGGCAATACCTGAGACGGTTCCATCCCCCCTCACGGTTCCGGCTTCCACCTCCACTCCGCGGGGAACGGCGACGGTGATGACGGCGGAGTTGTCGCTGGTGTGGTTGACGGTCTCCATGAGGTTCTTGAACCAGCCCTGCGCACCGTGCAGTTGATGCCGGACTTCCAGCCTGCCGCCGTTCAGGGACACCGCCACGGGGTCGCCGTGGACCTCGGAGAATTCCAGGCGAACTGCGGGTGCGTCGTGCTCGATGATCTGAAACCTGCCCCCGACCATGCCTAGTTTCACGGACGTCACGGCGTCCACGTCGATGGTCTGCGGGCTGGCGACTGTCCAGTTTTCTCCGGCCATGGTCCCCTCCAAAGGCGATATATCGCGTTATCGCTCCAAGGTATCGCCGCCCGGTGGCGGGGTCAAGATATATCTCGAACGGCGCTACTGGGGCGCGTCCATGCCCAGCCACTGGAACCAGCCGCGGTGCAGCACCAGCCATGCCATGAGGCCATACCCGGCCTGGCCTGGGGTTCCGCCGTTTGCGGCGAGGTCCTGGCGCCACTGTTCGTGGTTCAGCAGGGGCGAGAACGTGTCAACGTAGAGGTGCTTGCGGCGGGTGGTCACATCCGCGAAAGCGGTATTGAGTTCGTCCAGCCGGCGGTTCTGGGCGGGGTCCAGGGTGGGGGGTGGCCCCACGACGAATACTTCGATCCGGTTCTGGGAAGCCGAGTCCAGGATATTGGCCAGGTTCAGCCGGCTCCGTGCAGTGGAGAGGCCGAACTCGATGTCGCGGCCCGAAAGGCCGATGACCAGCCGGTTCTCCGCCTGGGGGCTGAATCGCCTGCCGGCTTCATCCAGCCAGCGCGCAGCGAGGCCTTCCGTACCTTCCTGCGGGCAGGGGAGGGCATAGCTTTCGAGCAGCATGCCGTCCTGGGGAGTGCGGGCCAGGACGCGGCCCAGCCAGCCAAGTGCCCGGGGATCGCCCAGTCCGGCCAGCAGTTCGTCTCCTACAGCCGCGATCCGCAGCTTCCTGTCTTCCACGCGTTCCTCTTTACTTCGGTACGGGTTACTTCGATACGGCCGCTGCCATCGTTGCCGCCGCAGCTGCGGCGGCGCGGGGAGGCGCTGTCAATCCATTAAACAGAACTGCCCGGCCGGAGTCGGGTATTTCGACTCCGGCCGGGCAGCCTTACTGCTTACTTCCGTGCAAATGCCTGCTTCAGCAGGACATCCTGCTCCGCAGCGTGCCGTTTCATGGAACCGGCGGCCGTGGAGGCCGATGCCGGGCGGGACACCAGGCGGACGCGGCGGTCGAGGGCCTCCGGCAGGTGCAGGCCCATAAACGGCCACGGCCCCTGGTTGGCAGGTTCGTCCTGGGCCCACACCACTTCGGCGTTGGGGTACTTGGCAAGTTCCGCCTCGATCTCGGCGTGCGGCAGCGGGTAAAGCTGCTCCACGCGGATGATGGCGGTGGTCTTGTCACCGGTCTTCTGCCGGGTGGACAGGAGATCGTAGTACAGGCGGCCGGACACCAGGAGCACGCGTTCGACGGCGGTGGCCGGCAGCTGCTCGTGGTCACCGATGACGGGGCGGAACGTGCCGTTGGTGAAGTCCTCGACCGACGACGCGGCAGCCTTCAGGCGCAGGAGCTGCTTGGGCGTGAAGATGATCAGCGGCTTGCGCGGGCGGCTGTACGCCTGGCGGCGCAGCAGGTGGAAGTGCGAGGCCGCCGTGGTCGGGTTGGCCACGATCATGTTGTCCTCGGCACACAGCTGCAGGAACCGCTCGATCCTGGCGGAGGAGTGGTCCGGGCCCTGTCCCTCGTAGCCGTGCGGAAGCATCAGGACCAGCGAGGAGCGCTGGCCCCACTTCTGCTCGGCGGACGAGATGAATTCGTCGATGATGGTCTGCGCGCCGTTGACGAAGTCACCGAACTGGGCCTCCCACAGGACCAGGGCATCCGGGCGTTCCACGGAGTAGCCGTACTCGAAGCCCATGGCGGCGTATTCGGACAGCAGGGAGTCGTAGATCCACAGCTTGGCCTGGTCATCGGAGAGGTTGCCCAGGGGCAGCCATTCCTTGCCGTTGGCACGGTCGTGGAAGACGGCGTGGCGCTGCACGAAGGTGCCGCGGCGCGAGTCCTGGCCGGCCAGGCGTACGGGGACGCCCTCCATGATCAGCGAGCCGAAGGCCGCAATCTCGCCGAAGCCCCAGTCGATACCACCCTCGCGGGACATCTGTTCGCGCTTCTCCAGAAGCTGCTTCAGCTTGGGGTGGACCGTGAAGCCGTCGGGGATCTCGACGTGTGCCTTGCCGATCCGGGCCAGGGTTTCGGCGCTGATGGCCGTGGAGGCCGGTGCGCTGACGCTGGAATCGGACTGCTGTGCCTTGGGCCGTTCGATGTCGGACACGGCAGCGGAGTCGGCGGTCACGATCGGGATAGGCGAGGTCTGGGCGGCGTGGGTCTCGGCAAAGACCCGTTCCAGCCGTTCCTGGTAGTCGCGGAGCAGCTGCTCGGCTTCTTCCTCGGTGATGTCGCCGCGGCCGATGAGTGACTCGGTGTACAGCTTGCGGACGGAGCGCTTGGCTTCGATGAGGTTGTACATCAGCGGCTGGGTCATCGAGGGGTCATCGCCCTCGTTGTGGCCCCGGCGGCGGTAGCACACCATGTCGATCACAACGTCCTTGTGGAAACGCTGCCGGAACTCGTAGGCCAGCTGGCCGATGCGGACAACAGCCTCGGGGTCGTCGCCGTTCACGTGGAACACCGGCGCCTGGATCATCTTGGCAACGTCCGTGGAGTAGGTGGACGAGCGCGACGACGACGGTGCGGTGGTGAAGCCCACCTGGTTGTTGACCACGATGTGGATGGTTCCACCGGTGCGGTAACCCCGGAGCTGGGACAGGTTCAGCGTTTCAGCCACCACGCCCTGGCCGGCGAAGGCCGCGTCGCCGTGGACCATGATGGGCAGGACAGGGAACGACTCGCCCTGGTCCAGCCGGTCCTGCTTGGCCCGGACGATGCCTTCGAGGACGGAGTCCACGGCTTCCAGATGCGACGGGTTGGCGGCGAGGTAGACCTTGGTCTCCTTGCCGTTGTCCGAGGTGAAGGTGCCTTCGGTGCCCAGGTGGTACTTGACGTCACCGGAGCCCTGCACGGAGCGCGGATCCTGGGTGCCCTCAAACTCACGGAACACCTGGGCATAGGTCTTGCCGGCGATGTTCGTCAGCACGTTGAGGCGGCCACGGTGGGCCATGCCGATCGCAACCTCGTCCAGGCCGTCGTCGGCGGCATCGGACATGATGGCGTCAAGCAGCGGGATCAGGGACTCGCCGCCTTCCAGCGAGAAGCGCTTCTGGCCCACGAACTTAGTCTGCAGGAACGTCTCAAAGGCCTCGGCGGCGTTCAGCTTGGAGACAATCCGCAGCTGTTCCTCGCGGCTGGGCTTGGAGTAGGCGTGCTCCAGCTGGTCCTGGAACCACTTGCGCTCGGCAGGCTCCTGGATGTGCATGTACTCGATGCCCGTGGTGCGGCAGTAGGCATCGCGCAGGACGCCGAGGATGTCGCGGAACTTCAGCATCGGCTTGCCGCCGAAGCCGCCGGTGGGCCATTCGCGGTCCAGGTCCCAAAGGGTCAGGCCGTAGGTGAGGACGTCGAGGTCCGGGTGCTTGCGCTGGACGTACTCCAGCGGGTCGGTGTCCGCCATGAGGTGGCCGCGGACGCGGAAGGAGTGGATCAACTGCTGGATCCGGGCCACCTTGTTGATCTCGTCGGCCGGGTCCACCTGCAGGTCCGGGCTCCAGCGGACGGGCTCGTACGGGATGCGCAGGGCTTCGAAGATCTCGTCGTAGAAATTCTGCGCGCCCAGCAGCAGCTGGTGGACCAGCTTGAGGAACTCGCCGCTGCCGGCGCCCTGGATGACGCGGTGGTCGTACGTCGAGGTCAGGGTGAGGACCTTGCTGATGGCGTTCTGGGCGATGATCTTCTCGCTGGCGCCCTGGAACTCTGCGGGGTAGTCAAGGGCGCCGACGCCGATGATGGCGGCCTGGCCCTTGGAAAGGCGGGGCACCGAGTGGACGGTGCCAATGCCGCCGGGGTTGGTCAGGGACACGGTGGTGCCCTGGTGGTCCTCGGCGGTTAGCTTGCCGTTGCGGGCCCGCTTGATCAGGTCCTCGTACGTGTGCCAGAACTCGGCGAAGTTGAGGGTCTCGGCCTTCTTGATGTTCGGGACCATGAGCAGCCGGGTGCCGTCGGGCTTGGGCATGTCGATGGCGATGCCGAAGTTGACGTGCGCAGGCTGGACGGCAACGGGCTTGCCGTCTACCTCGTCGTAGTACACGTTCATGGAGGGGAACTGGGACAGGGCGCGGATGACGGCGTAGCCGATGAGGTGCGTGAAGGAAACCTTGCCGCCGCGTGCGCGGGCCAGGTTTGAGTTGATGACCACACGGTTGTCGATGAGCAGCTTGGCCGGAATGGCACGGACGCTGGTGGCAGTGGGCACCTGGAGGCTGGTGACCATGTTGGTGGCGATGGCCTTCGCCGGTCCGCGGAGGACGGAGACGACGTCTTCCTCGGGTGCGGTGGGTGCCTTGACGTTCTTGGGCAGCTGCGCCGGGATGGGCTGCGAGCCGGTGCCGGCCTCGGTCTTCTTGCCGCCGTCGCGGGCTTCCGTGGCCGGGGCCTTCTTGACGGGTGCGGGGGCTGCCGGTGCGGCAGGCGCCGGGGCAGCGGCGGCGGCCGGCGCAGCGGGGGCGGCAGCCGGCGACGGTGCCGGTGCTGCGGAAGCCTGCTTCACGATGGGGAGTTCCCGGGTGGGAGGGTTGGCGGCCTGTGCGGAATTTCCGTTGGAAGAAGAACCGTTGCCCGAGTCGAAGGATTCGAACAGGGGCCACCACTTGGCATCCACGGCGTTCTTGTCCTGCTGGTACTGCTCGTACAGTTCGTCAACGAGCCACTCGTTTCCGCCAAATTCCTCTGGTAGACGGTGGCTTGGCTGCTCTGGCACTTGAAATACGCCTCTTCCATGAGTTTGATTTCTCTTTGGCCCCCCGGTGCTTCAGCACTACGTTCGAACCAGTCTCTGCGTCCTCTGAACCCGGACCTTTGCAAGTCTAGTGAGCATCCTGTGTTAACTGCCAATAAGGGTGACTCAAATCATGAAGTGACGAACCCGGGCCCGAATATGGCGGCCACCGGCCTGCCGCCGGGGGCCGTCATCAGCCCAGCGCGGCAGGCGCGAAGGCGGGCCAGCAGGCCACTTCCGGCCGCCCGGCCGAGCGTCCGGCGCGGGGCTGCTCCTGTAGACTGAAATTCTTATGGACAGTAAATCTAGGTGCCGGCCTGGGCGCTGTCAGCGGAGCTCGAAGAGCAGCGCCGCGCAGTCCGCCCCCAGAGCCGGCAAACCCCGACAACGCGCCCATCACCAGCCCACGGCCCAGCTTGCCGCAACCCGCACGGACCAGGCGTCGGTATCCGCCGATCATCCTCCGCCGGGACGAAACAGCTTTTCCACACCACGGCCGCTTCCCCTTCCGGCACAGCCCGCGCTCCGGGCGGGATGCTGAATGGAGTGGTTCCTCCTCGCAGCAGGCTTGCTGCTGATCGCCGGCACCGGGTTCTTCGTGGCCGTCGAGTTCTCCCTCATCGCCCTGGACCAGGCCACCGTCCAGCGCGCAATCGACGACGGCGACACGGGCGCGGTGCCCTTGCTCACCTGCCTCAAGTCGTTGTCAACGCAGCTGTCCAGCTGCCAGCTCGGCATCACGCTGACCACCTTGCTCACCGGTTACGTTATGGAACCCTCGGTGGGCCGCCTCCTCAAGGCGCCGCTGGGCGCCGTCGGACTTCCCGACGTGGCGGTGGAGTCCGTGTCCCTGGTCCTGGCGATGGTGGTGGCGACCCTGCTGTCCATGCTCCTGGGTGAGCTGGTGCCGAAAAACATGGCCATCGCACTCGCTTTTCCCGTGGGCCGCGCCCTGGCCGGCCCCCAGCTCGTCTTCACCACCATCTTCAAGCCGGCCATCCTGGTCCTCAACGGATTTTCCAACAAGGTCCTGCATGTCTTTGGGCTGGAAGCCAAGGAGGAGATTTCGGGAGCCCGGACGCCGGCGGAGCTCGCCTCGCTGGTCCGCAGGTCTGCTGCGATGGGAACCCTTGACGCCGGGACTGCCAACTTCATTGCCCGCACCCTGAACTTCTCCACCAGGACAGCGGCGGACGTGATGACACCGCGCATCAGGCTGGAGACGATCGACGCAGACCAGCCGGTTTCCGACGTCGTGGATGCGGCACGCCGGACCGGCTACTCACGCTTCCCGGTCATCGGTGATTCGGCCGATGACATCCGTGGCCTGGTGCACGTCAAGAAGGCCGTTGCCGTTCCGTGGGAACGCCGGCAGAACCTCGAAGCGGGCGCCATCATGACCGAGGTGCTGCGCGTGCCCGAAACCATCCACCTGGATGCGCTGCTGGCCGAGCTCCGGGAGGGAAACCTTCAGCTGGCCGTCGTGCTGGATGAATACGGCGGAACCGCCGGCATTGCCACCCTGGAAGACCTGGTGGAGGAAATCGTGGGCGAGGTGGCGGATGAGCACGACAAGGTCCGGCCGGGGCTGCTGCAAAGCGCCTCCGGCGACTGGTACTTCCCTGGGCTCCTCCGTCCCGATGAGCTGTCCGAGCAGATTCCCGGCCTGAGCGTTCCGGATGAAGCGGCCTATGAAACCGTGGGCGGCTATGTCATGAGCAAGCTCGGCAGGATCGCGGCCGTGGGCGACACCGTTCCGGTCAACGGCGGGACACTCAGCGTGACCCGGATGGACGGCCGCAGGATCGACCGTATCTGCTTCCACCCCGCGGCGGAGCCGGCTGCGCAGGACGCCAACCACAGGAGCAAGCCATGAGTGACTGGGCCGGAATACTGTGGCTGGGCGTCCTCCTGCTGGGCAACGCCTTCTTCGTGGCCGCTGAGTTCGCCATCATGTCCGCGCGCCGCAGCCAGATTGAACCCCTGGCGGACGCCGGCTCAAAGCGCGCCCACACCACCCTGCGCGCCATGGAAAACGTCTCCCTGATGCTGGCATGTGCGCAGCTGGGCATCACGGTCTGTTCGCTGTTGATCCTGCTGGTGGCCGAGCCGGCAATCCACCACCTGCTCGCGGTCCCCATCGAGACGGTGGGCCTCCCGGCGGAAGTGGCTGACGTGGCAGCCTTCGCTGTGGCCCTGATGCTGGTGACCTTCCTGCACGTGACATTCGGCGAGATGGTGCCCAAGAACATCTCGGTGTCCGTGGCGGACAAGGCAGCACTGTTCCTGGCCCCGCCGCTGCTGTTCATCTCGCGGCTGGTCCATCCGGTGATCTCAGTCCTCAACTGGTCCGCCAACCACATCCTCAAGCTGATGCGGATCGAGCCCAAGGACGAGGTCACGTCCTCCTTCACCCTGGAGGAGGTGCAGTCGATTGTGCAGGAGTCCACGCGCCACGGCTTGGTGGATGACGACGCCGGGCTCATTACGGGTGCGCTGGAGTTTTCGGAGCACACGGCTGAGGACATCATGGTCCCGATCGGAAACTTGGTCATGCTGGGGGCATCCACCACCCCCGTGGAGTTCGAGAAAGCCGTCAGCCGCACGGGTTTCTCCCGGTTCCCCATGCTGGACGACGAGGACATGCTCTACGGCTACCTCCATGTAAAGGACGTGCTGTCCATACCGGAGTCCGCCTATGAACTGCCCATCGCCGAAAGCCGGGTCCGGTCACTGGCAAACCTGGCCCTGGGTGACGAGATCGAAAAGGCCATGTCCGTCATGCAGCGCACCGGATCCCACCTGGCGCGCGTGATTGGCCCGGACGGCACTACGCGCGGGGTGCTCTTCCTCGAGGACGTCATCGAACAGCTGGTCGGCGAAATCAGGGACGCAACCCAGGCCACAGGAATCCGCAGGCTGGGCCAGCCGAACGGCAGCTGAGACCCCGGACGCGCCCCTGGCTGTTCGCAGGGGCGCGTCCGGGGTGGGCCGTGGAAAGCGGCGCGTCCACCTAAATAGGAATCATTCGCATTTAGGTATAGGCTGGGCACTGTTGTCCTCCCCATCCTGTGTGAACTGAGGTTTTCCGTGCGCCGTCCAGCCGCTGCCAGCTCTTTCCTTGCCGCCCTCGCCGGCGTCTGCCTCCTGCTCAGCGCCTGCGGCCCCCAGCCGTCGCAGACCGCGGACCAGGCGCAGGGGATCAACGTTGTGGCCTCAACAAACGTCTATGGTGACATCGCCCGCACCATCGGCGGGGACAAGGTCAACGTGACGGCCATCATCAACAGTGCCGGGCAGGATCCGCACTCCTACGAGGCGACCGCGCAGGACCGGCTGGCTGTGTCCAAGGCCCAGCTCGTCATCGAAAACGGGGGCGGCTACGACGACTTCATCCACACCCTGGTGGAGAGCAGCAAGCTCGACAGCGCCTCCGTGCTGACCGCCGTCGAGGTTTCCGGCCTGGCCCACCCGGACGAAGCTGCCAGTGCAGCGCCATCCACCACCCCCGAGGCAGCAGCTGGCCATGACGGTCACGACCACGGCGGCCTTAACGAGCACGTCTGGTACAGCCTGCCTGCCATGGAGCGGATGGCTGACGGCATAGCGGACAAGCTCGCCGCGCTAGACCCCGGCGCTGCGGCTACCTTCTCCGCCAACGCTGATTCCTTCAAGTCGTCCCTGTCCTCCCTCCACGGCCACCTGGATGCCATGAAAGCCGCCGGGGGAGGGGGCCGGGTGGCAGTCACGGAGCCGGTCCCGCTCTACATGCTGGAAGATGCCGGGCTGGCGAACGCGACGCCTGAGCAGTACACGGCCGCCATCGAAGAGGGCACTGACGTTCCTCCCGCCGTCCTGAAGGAAGCCACGGACCTGGTCGGTTCCAAGGCAGTCCGCCTGCTGGGCTACAACGCCCAGACGGAAGGACCCCAGACCGAGGCGCTGAAGAAGGCGGCGGAAACCGCCGGAGTGCCCGTTGTGGACTTCACCGAGACACTGCCCGAAGGCAAGACCTACCTGCAGTGGATGACGGACAATGTGAACAACATCAGCAAGGTTCTGGAGACAAACAGGTGAATTCCGTCGTCAGCCTCAAAGGGGCGCGCCTCAGGTTCGGCCAGCGCACGCTCTGGGACGGCCTTGACCTGGACATCAGGCCCGGCGAGTTCTTCGCCGTGCTGGGTCCCAACGGCAGTGGCAAGACCAGTTTCCTGAAGGTCCTGCTGGGCCTGCAGAAACTGCACGCCGGAGTAGCGCTGCTTGGCGGGCGCCCCGTGGAACGCGGCAGCAACCTGATCGGCTACATACCCCAACAGAAATCCTTTGCGCCGGACACGCCCATGCGTGCCCGCGACCTGGTCGGGCTGGGAGTGGACGGCCACCGCTGGGGAATCCGGCTCTCGCAGGGCAGGACAAACCGGAAAGTTGACCAGCTCCTGGAACTCGTGGGTGCATCCGACTACGCCAGCGTCCCGGTGGGGCAGCTCTCCGGCGGCGAGCAGCAGCGGCTTCGGGTGGCCCAGGCCCTGGCGACCGATCCCCAGGTCCTGCTCTGCGACGAGCCCCTGTTGTCCCTGGACCTGCACCACCAGCAGGCGGTGAGTGCCCTGATCAGCAAGCAGAGCCGCGAGCACAACAGTGCCGTGGTCTTTGTGACCCACGAAATCAACCCGATCATCGAGTACGTGGACCGGGTCCTCTACCTGGCCGGGGGACGTTTCCGCGTCGGAGCGCCCGATGAGGTCATGACCACCGACGTGCTGTCCGACCTTTACGGCAGCCATGTGGAGGTGATCCGCGCCAACGGCCGGCTCGTGGTGGTCGGCCTTCCCGACGCCACCACCCACCACCATGCCGGTGCGGACACGATGGCAGGGGAGGTGCTGTAATGGACGCCGACAGCATCCTGGGCGCCATCTTCAATTTCGACAACTACGGCGAGCTGCTGGTCCTGGTCCAGAACTCCATCTGGGCGGGTGCCATCCTGGGGCTGCTTGGCGGCCTGGTGGGCACTTTCGTCATGAAGCGCGATCTTGCCTTCGCAGTCCACGGCATCTCCGAGCTGTCCTTCGCGGGAGCCGCTTTCGCACTCCTGGTCGGGGCGGATGTGGTCTTCGGCTCGCTGGTTGGATCGGTGGCGGCCGCACTGCTGCTGGGCCTGATGGGAGTCCGCGCGCGGGACAAGAACTCGATCATCGGGGTCATCATGCCGTTCGGGCTGGGACTGGGCATCCTGTTCCTTTCGCTTTACCAAGGCCGCGCGGCGAACAAGTTCGGGCTGCTGACCGGGCAGATCGTTTCCGTGGACACAGTCCAGCTCCAGGCACTCGCCGGGACTGCCGTCGTCGTGATGCTCGTGCTGCTTGCCATCTGGCGGCCGCTCAACTTCGCCAGCGTCGACCCGGAACTCGCTGAGGCGCGGGGAGTGCCCGTCCGCAGCCTGGGCATCGTGTTCATGATTGTCCTGGGCGTCAGCGTGGCCCTGTCCATCCAGGTGGTGGGCGCCCTGCTGGTCCTCGCCCTGCTGATCACGCCCGCTGCCGCGGCCTTGCGGGTCACCTCATCGCCGGTGGCGGCGGTGGTGCTCAGCGTGGTCTTCGCCGTGACGGCCACGGTGGGCGGGATACTGCTGGCCCTGGGCGGCCGTATCCCCATCAGCCCCTATGTCACCACGTTGTCGTTCCTGATCTACGTGGTGTGCCGTACCATCGGCTCGGTACGGGAGGCCCGTGGCCTCAACGGGCGGGTCCTTACAGCTTCCCGGCAGCCTTAAGGGCGGTGCAGTCCGGGCACAGCCCGAAGATTTCCACCGTGTGGTCCACCTCGGTGAACCCATGCTCGGACGCGGTGCGCACGGCCCACGTCTCCACGGCGGGGGCTTCCACCTCCACGGCCTTCCCGCAGTTCCTGCACAACAGGTGGTGATGGTGGCCGGTCACCGCGCACCGCCGGTACACCGCCTCGCCATCGCCGTTGCGCAGCACGTCAACCAGGCCCTCATCGGCGAGTGACTGCAGGATGCGGTAGGCGGTGGCAAGCGACACCGACACACCCTGGTTTTGCAGGATCCGGTAGAGCTCCTGGGTGCTGACGAAGTCGTCCAGCCGGTCAAGGGCAGCACTGACGGCTTTGCGCTGCTTGGTAACGCGCTGTTCCTTGCCGCCTCCAGCCGGGGACGGGGCGGCGGAATCAGCCTTGACGCCGGTAGGCATGGACGAACTCGCTTCCGTGGGGGGCAAACATCAAGATTACCAGCCGGATCTTCCTGGACGGCGTTCGTGGACAGCGTTCCGGAACGGACCCTAGGCTGGCGCTTATGAAGCTGACCAAATACACCCATGCCTGTGTCCGGCTCGAGAAGGAAGGCGGGGTCCTGGTCCTGGATCCCGGAACCTTTTCCGAATCAGCGGAGGCGCTGTCCGGGGCCCACGCCGTACTGGTGACGCACGAACACGCTGACCATTTGGACACCAAGGCCGTGGTGGAGGCCCTCCACGGCAACCAGCACCTTGAGCTCCACGCTCCGGCGGGCGTGGCAGAGCAGCTGCGCCAGGAGGCTCCGGGTGCCGCGGACCGCATCCACGCGGTGGAGCCGGGGTCCTCGTTCCAGGCGGCGGGCTTCGACATCCGCAGCTTTGGCGGCCAGCATGCCCTGATCCACCCCCAGATTCCCATGGTGGCCAACATCGGCTTCCTGGTGGACCAGAACGTGTACCACCCGGGGGATTCCTTCATCATTCCGGACGGCATCACGGTCCAGACACTCCTGGTTCCGCTGCACGCCCCCTGGAGCAAGTCCGCCGAGGTAGTGGACTTTGTGATCGGGGTGCGGGCGCCGCGTGCGTTCCAGATCCACGACGGGCTGCTCAACGACAACGGCCTGGGAATCGTTGAAGGGCACGTCAAGCGGATCGGGGCCAAGTACGGCACGGAGTACCGGCACCTGGCACCGCGCGAGTCGGTGGAGGTCTAGCCGGTCCACTCCCCGGTGTCCAGGAAGCGCGCAATCACCGCTTCGTACGGCGCCGGGTCCAGTCCCTGGCCGGCCAGCCAGTCCCGGTTCCAGTAGTTGCCCGCATAGCGTTCGCCGCCGTCGCACATCAAGGACACGATGCTGCCCCGGCGTCCCTCCGCCAGCATGCCGGCAATTGTCTGCCAGACGCCCCACAGGTTGGTGCCGGTGGACGGGCCGGCGTGCAGGCCCGCGAAGGAGTGCAGGTGGCGCATCGCAGAAACGGACGCCGCATCGGGGACCTGGATCATCCTGTCGATCACCGTGGGAATGAAGCTGGGCTCCATCCGCGCCCGGCCAATGCCTTCGATCCGCGAAGGCAGGCCCGTGGGCTGTGCGGCTGATTCCCCCAGCCAGCCGGGGTAGAACGCGGAGTTTTCCGGGTCCACCACCAGCAGCCTGGTGGGATGGCTGTGGTACCGCAGGTACCGGCCGATCGTGGCGCTGGTTCCGCCGGTGCCGGCGCCCACCACGATCCAGTCCGGCGCCGGGTGCGGCTCCAGGCTGAGCTGGCCAAAGATCGATTCGGCGATGTTGTTGTTGCCGCGCCAGTCCGTGGCCCGTTCCGCATAGGTGAACTGGTCCATATAGTGCCCGTTGCAGGTGGCGGCCACCTCTTCCGCCGCCGCGTAGACGTCAGAGGCGTTTTCCACCAGCAGGCATGAACCGCCGAACTTCTCGATCAGCGCGATCTTCTCCGGGCTGGTGGTGCGTGCCATGACGGCGACGAAGGGCAGACCCAGCAGCTGGGCGAAGTACGCCTCCGAAACAGCGGTGCTTCCGCTGGAGGCCTCGACGATGGTGGTGTCCTCCCGGATCCAGCCGTTGACCAGGCCGAACAGGAACAGCGACCTGGCCAGCCGGTGCTTGAGGCTGCCGGACCGGTGGGTGGACTCGTCCTTGAGGTACAGCTGGATGCCCCAGTGCTCCGGCAGGGCCACCGAGTAGAGGTGGGTGTCTGCCGAACGGTTGTTCTCCGCCGTGATGGTGCGGATGGCCTGGTCCGCCCAGTCCCGGTCCGTTCCGCCGCTGCCCGTGCCGGTGCTGCCCTCGATCTTCACCGCACCAGCCTACCCGCGGCAGCCGGACTGCCCGTCTACAGTTGGACCGTTGCCGGCGCCAGCACATGGCCCGGATTCCGCAGAAGGAGCACCATGAAGCCATTGATTGACGTCCCGGGCCTTGAAGCCAGGCTTGCTTCCGGGCTCCGGACGGTACTGCTGGACGTGCGGTGGGTGCTGGGCGATCCGCATGGCCAGGACCACTACCTGGCGGAGCACCTGCCGGGCGCGGTGTTCGTTGACCTGGCCACGGAGCTTGCTGATCCGGCCGTGCCGGACCGGGGCCGGCATCCGCTGCCGTCCCGCGACCGTTTCCAGGAGTCGGCCCGCCGGTGGGGCCTGCGGAACGGTGACGTGGTGGTTGCCTACGATGACAGCGGGAACATGGCGGCGGCCAGGCTGTGGTGGATGCTGCGCGACGCCGGTGTCAGCGAGGTCTACCTGCTCGACGGCGGTTTGGGCGCCTGGCGTGCTGCCGGCCTGCCGCGTGAGGCGGGCCCGGTCCATCCCGTCCCCGGCGATGTTGAGCTGGGCACCGGGCAGATGCCCGTGGCCGACGCCGGTGCTGCCGCCACCTGGCCGCAGAGCGGCCTGTTGCTCGACGCGAGGGCGGGGGAGCGGTACCGGGGCGAGATTGAACCGCTGGATCCACGTGCCGGCCACATTCCCGGAGCAGTCAGCGCCCCCACCGCTGCGAACCTGGACCAGGCCGGGCGGTTCCTTGCCCCGGCCGAGCTGCGGCGGAGGTTCGAATCCCTGGGCGTGCAGGACGGCCGGCCGGTGGCCGTCTACTGCGGCTCCGGCGTCACCGCGGCGCATGAGGTGGCCGCACTGGAACTGGCCGGGTTTTCCGCTGCGCTCTACCCGGGCTCCTTCTCGGAGTGGTCCAACCGCCCGGACCTGCCGGTCGCCACCGGCGCGGAACCTGGGGACGGCGCGGCTCCGGGTGGAATCTCCGGCGGAGCCGGGGGTAGCGTCGCACTATGACACCAGGACGTCCCGTACCACCGCCCCTTGCCCATCCCATTCCGCCCGTGGCCGGAGCCGCGCCCGCAGCCGCCGGAGCCCCAGCAGTCGCAGCCCCGGACTCCGGCGTGCGCGCCGCAGCGTACGGCGCCGTGTCCGGAGCCAGCGGGCTGGTGCCGCTGACGGTCGCCAGACGCGCCCCAAAACCGGACGATGTGGAAATCGCCATCGAGTTCTGCGGGCTCTGCCACTCCGACGTGCACGCCACCCGCGGAGAATGGGGCGTCCAGACATACCCCCTGGTCCCCGGCCACGAAATCGTGGGAACGGTCAGCAGGACCGGTTCGAACGTCACCGATTTCGCAGTGGGCGACCGCGTGGGCGTTGGCTGCATGGTGGACTCCTGCCGCGAATGCGAAAGCTGCCTGGACGGCCTTGAGCAATACTGCGAAAAGGGGATGACCGGCACCTACGGCGCAAAGGACCGGCGGAACGGGGACGCCATCACCCAGGGCGGTTATGCGTCGTCCATCGTGGTGGACCGCCGCTACGTCCTGCGCGTACCGGAATCGCTGGATCCGGCAGCCGCCGCGCCACTGTTGTGTGCCGGCGTCACCACATTTTCGCCGCTGCGCCACTTCGACGTGGAGGAAGGCGACGTGGTGGGCGTCGTGGGGCTTGGCGGGCTGGGCCACATGGCGGTCAAGCTGGCCAAGGCCATGGGCGCGAAGGTGGTGGTGTTCACTACATCCGAATCCAAGGTTGCGGCCGCCCTGGAACTGGGCGCGGATGAGGTTGTCCTGTCCCGCGATGAGGCCGCGATGGCCGCCGCGAACCGCAGCATCGACCTCATCATCGATACTGTGGCGGCCCCCCACGACCTGAACCCCTTTTTCCGCACCCTGCGCGTGGACGGCGCGCTCTTCCAGCTGGGGCTGCCCTCCGAAGCCATGCCGCCGGTCAATCCGGGTGCCCTGATCCGTCGCAGGATCGCCTATGCAGGCTCACTGATCGGCGGCATTGCCGAAACGCAGGAGATGCTCGACTTCTGCGCCGAGCACGGCGTGGTTGCCGATATCGAGATGGTGGCCGCCGGACAGCTGAATGAAGCCTACGACCGTATGGTCGCTGGAGACGTAAAGTACCGGTTCGTGCTGGACACCAGCACGCTGCAGGCAGCAGCCGAGGAGGCAGACGCATGAGCACCCTGTTCACAAAGATCCTGAAGGGCGAGATTCCCGGCCGGTTCGTCTGGCGCGAGGACGACGTCGCGGCGTTCCTTACCACCGGACCGCTTGCCGACGGCCACACACTGGTGGTCCCCACCGAAGAAGTGGACCGGTGGACTGACGCCACGCCGGAGACCCTGGCCAGGGTCATGGAAGTGGCACGGCGGATCGGTGCGGTCCAGGTGGACATCTTCCGCGCCCGGCGGGCCGGGCTGATCGTGGCCGGCTACGAGGTCAACCACCTGCATGTGCACGTGTGGCCGTCGCAAAGCATGGCCGACTTCGACTTCGGCTCAGCGGACCAGAATCCCGATCCCGCAGTACTGGATGCCAACGCCGAAAAGCTCCGCGAGGGCCTCCGGACGGCCGGCTACGGGGACTTCGTACCTGCGGCCTGACGTCCCGTCATCGTCCTGCGTGCCCGGCTTTTGCCGGCCGGGCACGCAGGACGCGCTGAGCAGCAGAAGGTGTTCAGGCCGGGGCGAGGGCCTTGTTCAGCACTGTTCGGATGCGCTTCTCGGACACGGAGTAGGCAGTTCCGAGCTCGACGGCGAACAGGCTCACCCGGAGTTCCTCGATCATCCAGCGCACCTGGGTTAACTCCCGTCCGGCACGCCGCCCCGGCAGCAGCGCCGACACGGCGTCGTCGTAGTCGTCTTCCAGCCGCTGCACCACTGCCATGTTCAGGGCATCCCGCTGCACGTTCCCGGGCAGGCGCTCCAGCCGCTTCTCGATGGCCGCAAGGTACCGCGGAAGCTGGCTGAGCTGGGCGTAGCCCGTGCGTGCCACAAAACCCGGATACACCAGCTGCTCCAGCTGGCTCCTGACGTCGTTCAGCGCACTGATCAGGGCCAGGCTGGTGGTGCCTTTAAGCTGCTTTTCGATCCGCCGGGTGCTGGCCAGGATGCGCTCGACGACGGCCGTGACCGTGAAGACGGTGTCAATCAGTTCAGCGCGCACCAGCTCATACAGGGCGTCAAAGGCCTGGCGGTCCCAGGGCAGTTCCGGTGGCGTGAGCTTGTCGATGGCCGCCAGTGCACAGTCCGCGATCAGGGCCGACACCGAGCCGTGCGGGTTCTGGCTGAACGTGAGTTTCTCGGTGTTGCTCAGGTGCTCCAGGACATAGCGGTCCGGCGCCGGAACGCGCAGTGCCAGCAGCCGGATTACCCCGCCGCGCATGGCGTCGAGCTGTTCCTCTGATGTCTGGAACACGCGCAAGGCCACCGTCTTGCCCTGGTCCACCAGCGCCGGATAACCGGTAACTGTGTGGCCCTTGACCATGCTGCTCACCTGGCGCTCGATGGTGCCGAAGGTCCATTCGGTCAGGCCTTCCTGCTCCACTAACCCTGCCGCGGCCGGGGCTTCCGGCACCCCGGCGCCCTGCTGACGGGCCGGTGGGCCGCCGTCGGACGCCTTTCCCTTCCGGCGCTGCCCGTTAGGGGCGGCACCGGGCGCAGTGGAGGCCGGGGTGGCGCCAAGCGATTCGGCGATGGCACGCCGGGTGGCGGGGGCAAGCTGCTCCTGGAGCCCGGCGAGGTCCTTGCCCTCGCCCAGGACTTTGCCCTTGCTGTCCACCACCTTGAAACTGACGCGCAGGTGCGGGGGGACCGCGTCCCAGTTCCAGGAGCCGGGCGGGATGACCGCGCCGCGGATCCGCCGCAGCGCAAGCTCCAGCGAGGGCTCCAGATCGTCCGTGGCGGGATCGAAGTCGGACTCGAGGACGGCAACTGCCTGCCGGGCGACATCGGGGGCGGGGACGAAGTTCTTCCGGATCTGCTTGGGCAACGACTTGATCAGGGCGGTCACCAGCTCCACCCGCTGGCCGGGGATCAGCCACCGGAACGGGGCGTCGTCGAGCTGGTTCAGGAACAGGACCGGCACTTCGGCAGTGACGCCGTCGGACGGGTCGGGGGCTGAGCCCGGTGCCACCGGATGGAATTCGTACGTCAGCGGAAGCTCGAAGCCCTTGTGCAGCCAGGTCTTCGGGTAGGCGGAGACGTCCAGGTCGTCGGCGTCATCGCTGAGGAGCAGCGACTTGTCGTAATCCAGGAGGTCCGGGTTCTCCCGGCGGGCATCCTTCCACCACTTGTCGAAGTGCCGCTCGGACACCACGTCGGGGCCGATCCTGGCGTCGTAGAACTCGAACAGCGTTTCGTCATCCACCAGCAGGTCGCGGCGGCGCATGCGGGCCTCGAGTTCCTCCACCTCGTGCAGGAGCGCCCGGTTACGGTGGAAGAACTTGTGGTGGGTACGCCAGTCGCCTTCCACCAGGGCATGCCGGATGAACAGCTCACGGGCAACCACCGGATCCACCCGGCCGTAATTGATCCGCCGCTGGGCGATGATCGGAACGCCGTAGAGGGTGACCTTTTCGTAGGCCATGACCGCGCCCTGCTTGGTGGACCAATGGGGTTCGCTGTAGCTGCGCTTCACCAGGTCCGGGGCCACCTGCTCAGCCCATACCGGATCGAATTTGGCGGCCACCCTGGCCCAAAGCCGGCTGGTCTCCACCAGCTCGGCCGCCATGACAAACGTGGGGGACTTCTTGAACAGCGCCGATCCGGGGAAGATCGCGAAGCGGCTGCCCCGGGCGCCGGCGTATTCGCGCTTGCGCTCGTCCAGGATGCCGATGTGGCTCAGGAGCCCGGAGAGCAGGCTGATATGGATGCCGTCGTGGTTGCCCACGGGATCCGCCAGGCGCTTGTTGTCCAGCGTGATCCCCAGCGGACGGGCAAGCTGGCGCAGCTGGGTGAAGAGGTCCTGCCACTCCCGCACACGCAGGTAGTTGATGAACTCGGCGCGGCACAGCCGGCGGAAGGCCGATGACGACAGCTCCTGCTGCTTCTCCTGCAGGTAGTTCCAGAGGTTGAGGTAGCCGGTGAAGTCCGAGTTTTCGTCCCGGAAGCGGTTGTGCTTTTCCGCGGCAAGTTGCTGCTTGTCGGTGGGCCGTTCGCGCGGGTCCTGGATGGTAAGCGCGGCAGCCAGCACCATGACCTCGCGGACGCAGCCGCGCTTTCCCGCTTCCACGATCATGCGGCCCAGGCGCGGATCCACGGGCAGCTGGGCAAGTTTCTGCCCGACGGCGGTGAGGCCGCCGCCCTGCGGCCCGCCCCTGCCGCCGGCTGCTTCAGCCTTGGTCCCGGTACCTTGGGAGCGCGGGGGAGCCAGGGCGCCGAGCTCGCGAAGGAGGGTGACGCCGTCGTTGATGGCCCGGGTTTCCGGCGGTTCGACGAAGGGGAAGTCCTCCACGTCCTTGGGCCCCCTTGCCACGCCCATGGCGGTCATCTGGAGGATGACGGCGGCGAGGTTGGTCCGCAGGATCTCAGGATCGGTGAACCGGGGCCGGGATTCGAAGTCTTCCTCGGAGTACAGCCGGATGGCGATGCCGTCGGACACGCGGCCGCAGCGGCCCGAGCGCTGGTTGGCCGACGCCTGCGAGACGCGCTCGATGGGCAGGCGCTGGACCTTGGTGCGGTGCGAGTACCGGGAAATGCGGGCGGTGCCGGTATCGATGACGTATTTGATGCCCGGAACTGTCAGTGACGTTTCCGCCACGTTGGTGGCCAGCACGATGCGTCGCTTGCTGCCCGGATGGAACACCTTGTGCTGCTCCTGCAGGCTCAGGCGCGCAAACAGGGGAAGGATCTCGGTGTTGGCCAGCCTGCGGTTGGACTGGATGCGGGCCTGCAATGCTTCCGCGGCGTCCCGGATTTCGCGCTCGCCGGAGAAGAACACCAGGATGTCCCCCGGGGCTTCGGCGGCAAGTTCGTCCACGGCATCGCAGACGGCGTCCAGCGGATCGCGGTCTTCCTCAAGTTCGTCGTCAGAGGCGTCTTCTTCGTCCGCTTTCGGCTGCGAGAGGGGGCGGTAGCGGATTTCCACCGGGTAGGTCCGGCCGGACACCTCAACAATGGGGGCAGGGTCGTCCGGGGTGCCGAAGTGCTTGGCGAACCGTTCGGGATCAATGGTGGCCGAGGTGATGATGACCTTCAGGTCCGGCCGCTGGGGGAGGACCCGCTTGAGGTAGCCCAGGATGAAGTCGATGTTGAGGCTGCGTTCGTGCGCCTCGTCAATGATGATGGTGCTGTATTTCCGCAGCAGTTTGTCCCGCTGGATCTCGGCGAGCAGGATGCCGTCGGTCATGAGTTTGACCTTGGTCGCCTTGCTGACCTCACCCGTGAACCGGACCTGGAAGCCTACTTCCTGCCCGATCTCGACACCGAGCTCCTCCGCGATGCGCTCCGCCACGGTCCGCGCTGCCAGCCGGCGGGGCTGGGTGTGCCCGATGAGGCCTTTCTCGCCCAGTCCCAGTTCCAGGCACATTTTGGGGATCTGGGTGGTCTTTCCGGAGCCGGTCTCGCCGGCGATGATGGTCACCTGGTTGGCGGCGATGGCGGCCATCAGGTCCTCGCGGCGCTCGGAAACCGGCAGCTCGGCGGGATAGGAGATATGAAAAGTCATGGCTGCAGACAGTCTACTGCCGTAGGGAACCGCCCCTTCGTCGTTTCCCGGCCGCCGCCCGCCCTCAGCCGGGCCCGTCGGTGTCCGCGCCGGGAAGTGGTCCGCCGGCTTCCTCCGCGGCGGCCCGCGCGGTATCAACCAGGATGCGCCATGGACCGGTGAGGGCATGCTCGGGCAGGGCAGCCCTGCGCTGCCCGGCCGTGATGGAGTAGATGAAGCGGTCCGGCCGGGGCGCCTCGAAGGCCGCCGCGGCTGCCCGTGGAGTGCTGGGAACCGCATCCCACGGGCAGGCCTCGACAATGGGCTGCCACTGGCTGAGGTCGCTGTCCGTCCGGGCGTCCACCGTCCACACGCGAGTGATTGCCGCGATCCCGCCGGTGCGCTCCACCTTGATCTTCATGGCCTGGCCCCTGGGCTTCCATACGGCCCGGGGCCAGTGAGTGGGCCGCCGGGCAGTGGTTAAACCTTGACCTTCACAGTTTCCCACGCCGCCCCCACGGCGTCATGCTCCGGGGACTCCGGACCAAAAAGGTCAGCGGCAGCGCGGACCGTGGCACGGGCAAAGACGGTGAACGTGGCGGCGGGCGGCAGGGAACCGTTGGTCAGGGTCTCGTACCAGATCCGGCCCGGAGCCTCCCACGCGCAGCCGCCCAGTGCCTCCGCCACCAGGTAGAAGGCGCGGTTGGGGATGCCGGAGTTGATATGTACGCCGCCATTGTCCGCGCTGGTCCGGACGTAGGAGTCCATGGAGTCAGGCTGCGGGTCCTTGCCCAGCACGTCGTCGTCGTACGCGGTCCCCGGCGCCTTCATGGACCGCAGGGCCCGCCCCTGGACCTTGGACGTGAAGAGCCCTTCCCCGATCAGCCAGCTGGCCTGCGCGGTGGTCTGGTTCTTGACGTACTGCTCAACGAGCGCGCCGAAGACGTCGGACATGGATTCGTTCAGGGCACCCGCCTGGTTGCGGTACACAAGCCCCGCCGAGTACTGGGTGACCCCGTGTGCCAGCTCGTGACCGATGACGCTGACGGATTTGGTGAAGCGCTCGAAGACGTCGCCGTCGCCATCGCCGAAGACCATCTGGCTGCCGTTCCAGAAGGCATTGTCGTACAGCTTGCCGAAGTGCACCGTGGCGTCCAGCTTCAGCCCTCGGCCGTCCACCGAATCCCGCCCGAAGGCGTCGGCATACAGCCTGTGCGTGTTCCCCAGCCCGTCATAGGCCTCGTCCGTAGCGGCATCGCCGGTGGCGGGTCCGCCTTCTTCGCGGGCAGGCCTGCCCGGGAGGGTTTCGTCCCCGCCGGCGTCGTAGACGGCGCGGTTGACGGGTCCTGGCTTTTCCGGCCGCAGGCCCGGCGGAAGGGCCGGAACAGCCTGCGAACGCGCAGCCTGGAACGATTCGACGTGGCCCAGCGCCTTCCTGGCGGCGCTTGCCGCGGACGAGAACTCCGGCGCATCCTGCTGCGCCAGCCGCCGCAGCATGTACGGCGGAATGATTGAACAGAATGGAACGTGCATGGCGTACCCCCTCAACTAGGTGAAATCAGCCTAAGAGGAGCCACCGACAATGACAGGGACGCCACCGGCACGAATTCAGCAGCCGCCGGGCGCTGGAGCGGGCAGGGCTGGGTACGGTAGGCGCATGGCTGAAACCGAAAAGCGAACAAAATCCAGCTCCACCCTGCTGACTGTCATCATCGCCTTCGTGGCGAATGTGCTCGTGGCGGCGGCAAAGTCAGTGGCCGCTGTCCTTTCCGGCTCGGCCTCGATGGCCGCGGAGGCAGCGCATTCCTGGGCGGATACCGGAAACCAGGTGTTCCTGTTCTTCGCGGAGCGCCGCTCTGCCCGGCCGCGGGACAAGAGCCACCCCATGGGATACGGCCGGGAAGCCTATGTCTGGTCGATGTTCGCCGCGTTCGGCCTTTTTACCGCCGGGGCAGTGGTGTCCATCATGCACGGCATCCAGGAGATCATTGCCCCTGAACCGGCTGCGGACTTCACCGTGGCGTACATCGTCCTTGCCGTGGCCTTCGTCTTCGAGGGAGTCTCCTTCGTCCAGGCGTTCCGCCAGACCCGGAAGGCGGCCCACGAGCTGGAACGGCACACCCTTGAACAGGTCCTGATCAGCTCCGATCCCACCCTGCGCGCGGTCTTCGCCGAGGATGCCGCCGCGCTGATCGGCCTCGTGGTGGCGTTCGTGGGCGTATTCCTGCACCAGGTCACCGGCTCGCCCCTGCCGGACGCGATCGGTTCGATCGTCGTCGGCGTGTTGCTCGCCGTCGTCGCGGTTGTCCTGATCGACCGCAACAGGCGCTTCCTGGTGGGCCAGGGCGTCACCCCGGACATCGAGCGCTCCATGGCCCGGCGGGTGCTGGAGCACCGCGACATCGCCCGGCTCACCTACCTGCACCTGGAATTCGTCGGCCCGCGCAAGCTGTACCTGGTGGCGGCGGTGGATCTGGAGGGGGACCACCCGGAGCACGAGGTGGCGGTGGCCCTGCGCCGGATTGAGCGTGAGCTGGAGGACCACGAAACGGTAGAGGAAGCCGTCCTGACCCTGGCAACCCTTGACGAGGCAGCCCTGCGTTTCTGAGCCGGCGCCTTCCGGCGGCCCGGACCGGCAGGGGGCAGGACGCACGGGAACGAAAAACCCCCGCCGCTTCAAGAAGCGGCGGGGGTTTCCATGTGCCCTCGGTAGGATTCGAACCTACGGCCTTCTGCTCCGGAGGCAGACGCTCTATCCCCTGAGCTACGAGGGCAATTTCCGGATATCCTGCCGTTCCCGGCGGGACGTCCTAGAGCTTAGCAGGAAGGTGGCCCGCAAGGGAAAACCGCCGCCCGGACCAGTCCAGGGTGGTTGCCGAAGCAGCCTCAGTAGCCCGAGAAAGAGTCCGTCCGGACCCGCCGCGCCCCGGCCCGCCTGGCCGCGCGGCGGAGGGATGCGACGCTTGCGGGCGAGCCGGAAACGTAAACCTCCCGGCGGTCGATATCCGGGACAAGCGCTGCAAGCGCCGTTCCATCCAGCCGGCCGGACGCGCCGGCGGACGCGGAGGCCAGGCCGGCAGGCGGGTCGGAGCCATCCGCCAGCCGCACCAGTACACGCATGCCGGACGTCCCGAGTTCTTCCGCGTAGGCCACCTCATCAGCGCTCCTGGCCAGGAGCAGGAGCACAGCGTCCCGCTCCCGCAGGGCCCCGGAAGACAGGTGGGACACAAATGGCGTGATGCCGATGCCCGCCGCGATGAGCAGAACCGGCCGGCGGGGATCCCGCGGCAGGACGAAGTCGCCGCCCACCGCCGTGGCTGTCACTTCGTCCCCCGGCTGCAGCGCCAGGAGCGCCGCCTTTGCCGCAGACAGAGGGCCCGCCGTCCGGACGCCAAATTTCACCAGGCGCTCGCCGGGGGAGCCGGTCAGGCTGAACACCCGGCGCCGGCCTTTTCCATCCGGCCTGGCCTGCGGCAGGTCCAGCTCCATGTACTGTCCGGGGAGGAAACGTACCGGGCGGGCGGGCTCGAACGAGAACTCGGCGGTGGTGGGCGTCAGCGGGCGGCTCCCTGCGAACCGGAGCTTTACGGCCCCGCGCTGGCCCGCCAGGAAAGCCAGCAGGTTGCCCGCCAGCAGCGCCGCCTCCGGGGAGTTGGCCACAATGCCCAGGTTCCACGGCACCGCGAAGAGCACCCCAACCACAGCTGCAAGTGCCAACTGCTGGGGCCGCCGCGGCGGCAATGTCAGGGGCTCGGTCAGCATGAAGCCCACAAAGAAGAGCACAGGACGCTGGGCGAGGGCCTGCCAGACGCCCATCCCGGCCGTCATCCCCGAGCGAAGCAGTTCAAGGGTAATGATCGCGGTGGCTGCCCCCGTGAACACGGATGCCATCAGCACCTTGCGTGTCCGGTGCAGGACCACCAGCACGCCCGGGACCAGCACCCAGAGCATGGCCGCCGTCGCGGCCCACCACGTGGCGATGTTCAGCCCGGTGAGTCCGGTGGCAAACGCGCCGGCCGCGGCGGGATTGAATATGTGCCGTCCGCGCCACGCCAGTGCGTATTTGGACGCCGACGCCAGCACGCACGCCAGAGCCACCCCCGCCAGGTCCCTCGGTTGCAGGGACGGCCAGAACAGGAAATAGAGCAGCAGCCCGGTGATCAGCGAGGACTCGGAATGGGGGTTGACCCGGAAGAGTGCCGCCAGCGCCCGGTTGGCGGCGTAGGTCAAGCCCAGGCACAGCGCCAGGTGTGCCAGCATTTCCGGGACTCCGAACGTCAGCCAGCCCAGCACATTCAGCAGCAGGCTGTAGGCGGCGAGTACTGCCAGGACCACAAGGATGAGCCGGTACATGGTGAACCTGCCCACGGCGGTGCTTATCCGGCCCGTCAGGGAGGGGGCCGGACCGGTTTGTGGTGTGTCCACGGGGCTCATGCGAACAGCTTCCCTTCGAATTCGGCGGAATAGGCTGCGCTGCCGTCGGAAAAGACCGTCAGCCAGGAAAAGTCGAACGCCTCCTGGAGCAGTGCGCCCGGAACGAAGAAGAGGGCGGTGGCGAGGGCATCGGCAACCATGGCCGTCTCCGCCAGTGCCCAGGTGGCGACGGCGGTCCGGACCGGCTGCCCGGTGGTTCCGTCCAGGACGTGGTGCAGTCCGTCGCCCCAGGCGCGCCGGTTGGCGGCCGACGCGCACAGGGCCCGGCCCTCCAGGTCCACCACGCCAATCGCCTGTGCCGGGTTGTAGGGGTGTTCAAGCGCCACGCTGACGGGTACGGTTCCGCGGGCCAGCAGGTCCCCGCCGGCATCAATGACGAACCCGCCCACACCGGCGGCCGCCAGCTCCTGCGCCAGCAGGTCCACCAGCAGGCCCTTGCCGGCGGCGCCAATGTCCAGGACCACCGGGGCGCCGGCAGTCAGGACCGTTCCGGACCACGTGAGGACCGATTCCCAGTCCGGTGCCGGGAGCGGCGGCCCCGCTGCCCGGAGGGAGTACGCTGCGTCATACCCCAGGCGCTCCAGGCTCCCGCCTATGAGGGGTGTCATGGCGCCGTTCGTCAGGTCGTAAAGCTGCCGGTACAGCTCACCCAGTGGCGCGGCCTCCTCCGGGAAGGAGTAGCGTCCGGGCCGTCGGGCCATGGCTGCAACGCGGGAGTCGGCACGGAAACGGGACCACTCGCCGTCGAACTTTTCCACCCTGCCCAGGACCCGTGTCCGCACGGCTGCGGGCAAGGGCAGGTGAGTGGTGATGTGCCAGCCGGTGCCGATCCCCTGGAACGAAAAGTCCTCCCGGTCCGTCGCGGACACCGCCTAGTGCGCCTCCGCCTTGATCTTCTCCAACGCCTGGTTGAACCCTCCGCTGGTCAGTGAGGACCCGGACACCTTGGAAACGTTGAGTTCATCGATGTTCCTGCCCACCACCTGGGCTGAGATGCCCCCGGCGAACTGGCCCTGGAATTTGCGGGTGTTGGGATTGGACGGGTGCTGGGTGATCTGGACGTCCGTGACTTTTCCCGCTGCCAGCGTCAGCTGCACACCCACCGTTTCCGTGCCGTTGGGCGAGACGTAGTTGCCGTCCGCACTGTAGGTGCCGTCTTTGTAGGTGCCGCCGCTGCCGGCCAGGGCGGAGGATCCGGCAGTGGGGGCGCCCGGGGCCGCGGCAGTGCCGGGGGTGCTGTCGGCGGTGGACGGCGCGCAGCCCGCCACGGTTCCCGCCAGGGACAGCCCTGCGATACCGGCGAAGAGGCTTCTCCGGAGCAGGACTGTGGAAACAGAAGGGCCCTTTAAGGCAAAAGTACTCCCGGGAGTGACGGGGCTTTTAGGGATGGAGGGTCTCATGAACGCGCTCGTTTCTCTGTGGGCTGTTCACTTCCGTGGAGCTGCCACCTGCTGTGGGGCGGCGCCGTGCGGCAGTGGCTACGGTTTAGTCAACGCCGGATCCGCCCGAATGGTTCACGGAACCGGCCCGGAAGATTTCTTTTGCACTCCGCCGGGGGCACGCACAGCCCAAATTCTTTGCTGTCTCTGGCCCCCGGTACGCTAGAGGGGTGACTCCCGAAGAACTTTCCCTCGCCATATCCGCCTGCCTCAAGGACGCCGTCGCCGCCGGCGATATCGACCTTGCGGCATCAGCCATTCCGGCTGAGGTGCGCGTGGAGCGACCCAAGAACCGGGACCACGGCGACTGGGCCACCAACATCGCCCTCCAGCTCGCCAAGCAGGCGGGCACCAATCCGCGCGAATTCGCCGCCGTCCTCAGCAGCCGGCTCAAGTCCATCGACGGCGTCTCCGCCGTGGATATCGCCGGGCCCGGATTCCTGAACATCACCGTGGACGCCGCAGCCGCCGGTGCCCTGGCCAAGGCCATCGTCGAGGCCGGCAAGGACTACGGCACCAACACTGCGCTCGCCGGGCGCACCGTCAACATGGAGTTCGTCTCCGCCAACCCCACCGGGCCGCTGCACATCGGGCACACCCGCTGGGCCGCCCTGGGCGACTCGATCGCCCGCGTGCTGCGCGCTTCGGGCGCTGATGTCACCGCGGAGTACTACATCAACGACGCCGGCTCGCAGATGAACACCTTCGCCAACTCCGTCTACTCCCGCCTGCACGGCCTTCCGGTGCCGGACGGCGGCTACCCCGGGCAGTACATCGCCGAGCTTGGCCATGAAGTCCTCACCGCGCACCCGGACATCCGTGAGCTCACCGAAGTGGCCGCCCTGCCGGTCATCCGGGCCGCCGCCTACGAGGCCCAGATGAAGGACATCAAGGCCACCCTGGCGGACTTCGGCGTCGAGTTCGACGTCTTCTTCTCCGAGCAGGAGCTGCACGACGCCGGCGCCATTGAGAGTGCCGTGGCGCGCCTTCGCGAGCAGGGCCACGTGTTCGACGACGGCGGTGCGGTGTGGCTGCGGACCACGGACTTTGGCGACGACAAGGACCGCGTCATGATCCGCGCCAACGGCGAGCCCACGTACTTCGCCGCGGACGCTGCCTACTACCTGTCCAAGAAGGACCGTGGCTTCACGGAGAAGATCTACCTCCTGGGCGCCGACCACCACGGCTACATCAACCGGCTCAAGGCCATCGCCGCCGCTGCCGGTGACGATCCCGAGGTGAACATCGAAGTCCTGATCGGCCAGCTGGTGTCCGTCAACGGCGCCAAGCTGTCCAAGCGCGCCGGCAACATCATCGAACTCAAGGACCTGATCGACTGGCTGGGCAAGGACGCCGTCCGCTACTCCCTGGCACGGTTCCCCGCCGACTCGCCGCTGACCCTTGATCCGGAACTGCTGAAGAAGCACAGCAACGAGAACCCGGTGTTCTACGTCCAGTACGCCCACGCCCGTTCCCGGGGCGCCGCGCGCAACGCTGTGGCCGCCGGCGTCGAACGCCAGGTGGACGGCCAGGACAGCTTCGATGCGTCGCTCCTGGACCACGCCACGGAAAACGAGCTGCTGTCCTACCTGGGCAGCTACCCGTCCATCGTGGCCAAGGCTGCCGAACTGCGCGAACCGCACCGCGTGGCGCGCCACCTGGAGGCCATCGCAGGGGCGTACCACCGCTGGTACGACGCCTGCCGTATTGCCCCCATGGGTGAAGAACCCGTCACGGACCTCAACCGCACCCGGCTCTGGCTTAATGACGCCACCAGCCAGGTGTTGGCGAACGGCCTTGACCTGCTGGGCGTTTCCGCGCCGGAACGGATGTAGGACCCATGACGCACACAGCAGCACAGGGCTCTCCGCTTGCCCCGGAGTGGCTTGCCGTTCCGGATGACCTCAATGCCCTCCACGAACCGATGTGGGCCGGCGACGCAGCGCGCAACGCCGACGGTGAACTCGCCATTGGCGGCATCCCCGTCAGCGAGTTGCAGCGGCAATACGGGACCCCGCTGTTCGTGATGAGCGAGAACGACTTCCGTGCCCGGGCCAGGGCATTCAGCGACGCGTTCAACAACGCCTTCGCGGATATCTGCGGGGGAGTGGATGTCTACTACGCCGGCAAGTCGTTCCTCTGCACCGCGGTGGTCCGCTGGGTGGAGGAAGAGGGGCTGCGGCTGGACACGGCCTCGGGCGGGGAACTCGCCGTGGCCTACCGGGCCGGAATTCCCGGGGCGGACGTCGCCCTGCACGGCAACAACAAGTCCGACGGCGAGATCCACAGGGCGCTTGACATGGGCCTGGGGCGGATCGTGGTGGACAGCCTCGATGAGCTCGTGCGCGTCGGTGCGATCGCGCAGGGGCGCGGGGAGCAGGCGAAGGTCATGCTGCGGCTCACCCCCGGCGTGCATGCCCACACGCACGAATTCATTGCCACCGCCCACGAGGACCAGAAGTTCGGCCTGTCCATGGCCGCCGACACCACCGATGAAGCGGGGATCTCCGCTGCCGAGGAAGCGGTGGCCGCTGCATCAGCGCATCCCGGTATCGAGTTGCTGGGCCTGCACTGCCACATTGGCTCCCAGATCTTCGAGCCGGACGGCTTTGCGCTGGCCGCCGAGAAGCTGCTGCGCTTCCTGGCCGCCATGCAGGAAAAGTACTCCATCACACTGCCGGAACTGGACCTTGGCGGCGGCTACGGGATCGCCTACACGCCGGTGGACACCCCGCGCCCTGCCGCGGAGATCGCCAACGCGATGGCCGCCGTTGTGCGTTCCACCTGCGCCGAACTGGGCATCGACGCGCCGCGCATCTCCATTGAACCGGGACGCGCGATCGTTGGCAGCACTACCTTCACCCTGTATGAAGTGGGCACGCTGAAGACGGTCCGCGTGGACGCACCCGGTACGTCCGGTGACGGTGACGCGGGCAACAACGTTACGTATCCCCGCCGGTATGTTTCGGTGGACGGCGGCATGAGCGACAACGCCCGCCCGGTGCTGTACGACGCGGATTATTCGGCAGTCCTGGCCTCCCGCACCTCCAGCGCCGCCCCGCAGCTGTCCCGCGTAGTGGGCAAACATTGCGAGAGCGGCGACATAGTTGTTAGAGATGTATATCTGCCCGAGGACGTGGCAGCCGGTGATCTGCTTGCTGTACCGGGAACCGGCGCCTACTGCTGGGCCCTCTCGAGCAACTACAACTATCTGGCCCGGCCGGGCGTTGTCGCGGTGCGCGACGGATCTTCCCGGCTGATTGTCCGCGGGGAAACCGAAGAAGATCTGCTGAACCGCGACATGGGAGCCTGAATGACGGAAATGCGAACGCTGAAAGTAGCCCTGCTGGGCTGTGGCAACGTTGGAGCCCAGGTTGCGCGGATCCTCATTGAGGACGCCGACGCCCTCGCTGCCCGCACCGGTGCCCGCCTGCAGCTCAGCGGCATCGCCGTGCGCAACGTCAACGCTGCCCGCGACGTGGACCTGCCGCAGGAGCTCTTCACCACCGACGCCGAAACCCTCGTCAAGGACGCGGACCTGGTGATCGAACTGATGGGCGGCATCGAGCCGGCCCGCACCCTGATCCTCTCCGCGCTGCGCAACGGCGCCTGCGTTGTCACCGGCAACAAGGCACTCCTGGCCCAGGACGGCCCCACCCTCTACGAAGAGGCGGACAAGGCGGGCGTCCAGCTGTCCTACGAGGCCGCGGTGGCCGGCGCCATCCCGATCCTGCGCCCCATCCGCGACAGCCTCTCGGGCGACCGCATCACCCGGGTGCTGGGCATCGTCAACGGCACCACCAACTTCATCCTTGACCAGATGGACACCACCGGCGCCCAGTTCGCCGATGCCCTCGCCGAAGCCCAGCGCCTTGGCTACGCGGAAGCGGACCCCACTGCCGACGTCGAAGGCCACGACGCCGCGGCGAAAGCCGCCATCCTCGCGTCACTGTCCTTCCACACCCGCTTTGCGCTGGACGATGTCCACTGCGAGGGAATCACGTCCGTCAGTGCTTCGGACATCGCCGCCGCAAAGGACGCCGGCTTCGTCATCAAGCTGCTGGCCATCGCGGAGAAACTGACCGACGCCGACGGCAAGGAAGGCGTGTCCGTCCGCGTGCACCCCACCCTGCTGCCGCGCGAACACCCGCTGGCCGCCGTCCGCGGTGCCTTCAACGCGGTATTCATCGAGGCCGAAAACGCCGGAGAGCTGATGTTCTACGGCCAGGGCGCCGGGGGCACCCCGACGGCATCCGCTGTCCTGGGCGACCTCGTGTCAGCAGCCAGGCGCCTGGTCCTGGGCGGTCCCGGCCGCACCGAAACCACCACGGGCCACGTTCCCGCGCTGCCCATCGACGCGGCCACCACGAGTTACTACATTGGTCTGGACGTCGCCGACCAGCCCGGCGTCCTGGCAAAGATCGCCCAGCTCTTCGCCGAGCACGGCGTCTCCATCGAAATCATGCGGCAGACCATCCACCGCGATTCAGCTTCCAACGTGGAGTCGGCCGAACTGCGGATCGTCACCCACCGTGCGTCAGAGGCTGCCCTTGCAGCCACCGTCGAGGCCGTGAAGAGCCTGGACGTCATCAATTCAGTTACATCCGTTTTGCGGGTAGAAGGAGTCTAAGTGGCTCACCAATGGCGCGGTGTCATCCGCGAATACGCTGACCGTCTGCCCGTGACGGAGTCCACCAGGGTCATCACCCTGGGCGAGGGCGGCACCCCGCTGGTGCACGCGCAGAAGCTCTCCGAACTCACCGGTTCCGAGGTCTACCTCAAGGTGGAAGGCATGAACCCCACCGGCTCCTTCAAGGACCGTGGCATGACCATGGCGATGACGGCAGCAGTTGCCTCCGGCGCGAAGGCCGTTGTGTGCGCTTCCACCGGCAACACGTCCGCCTCTGCTGCTGCCTACGCCACGGCCGCCGGCCTCAAGTGCGCGGTGCTGGTGCCCGAAGGCAAGATCTCCATGGGCAAGCTCAGCCAGGCGATCGCCCACGGGGCCACCCTGCTCCAGGTCGACGGCAACTTCGACAACTGCCTGGACATCGCCCGCAAGCTGGGGGAGTCCTACCCCGTCTTCCTGGTGAACTCGGTAAATCCCGCCCGCATCCAGGGCCAGAAGACCGGCGCCTTCGAAGTGGTCGATTCCCTGGGCGACGCACCGGACATCCACGTTCTGCCCGTGGGCAACGCCGGCAACATCACGGCCTACTGGAAGGGCTACAAAGAGTACTCCGCTCCCTTCGAATCGGAGACGGCCGGCACCCTTCCCGCCGTATCCACCAGGACACCTGCCATGTGGGGCTTCCAGGCCGCCGGTGCCGCCCCCTTCGTCGCAGGCCACCCCATCACGGAACCGGACACCATCGCCACCGCCATCCGCATTGGAAACCCGGCGTCCTGGGACGGTGCCGTCGGCGCCCGTGACGAATCCGGCGGGCTCATCGAGGCCGTCACCGATGAGGAGATCCTGAACGCCCACCGCTGGCTGTCGTCCAAGGAAGGCGTCTTCGTGGAGCCCGGTTCCGCCGCAGGCGTGGCCGGACTGCTCAAGAAGCACGCCGCCGGCGAGGTCCCCAGCGGAAAAACCATCGTCATCACCGTCACAGGCCACGGACTCAAGGATCCCCAGTGGGCCCTGCGCACCGAGGACGGCAGCGATGTCCAGCCGGTCAAGGTCCCCAACGACGTCGTCACCGTAGCCGCTGAGCTGGGACTGGAAGAAAAATAACCTTGGACACCACCTCGCAGGCCGCCGTCGGACTGCAACTGATTGAGCCGGGCCAGCGTGTCACCGTCCGCGTCCCCGCCACCACGGCCAACCTTGGTCCCGGCTACGACAGCCTGGGGCTTGCCCTGGCCCTGCACGACACCCTGACCGTGGAAAGCCTGGACACGGACGAACTCGTCTTTGACCTGCGCGGCGAAGGGGCGGAAACCCTTCCCCGGGATGCCAGCCACCTGGTGATCCGGGCCATGGATGCGGCCTTTGAACGGCTGGGATTCCGCCACGGCGGCCTGAAGGTGACTGCCGAAAACGTCAACCCGCACGGCAGGGGACTGGGCTCGTCCGCCTCGGCGGTCGTGGCGGCTGTGTCTGCCGCCAATGCCATGGTTCCAGGGGAAAACCAGCGCGGCCGCGACTGGATCCTGCAGCTCACCAGCGAAATGGAAGGCCACCCGGACAACGTCGCACCCGCGATTTTCGGCGGACTGGCGCTGTCATGGCAGGACAGTGAGCAGTACAGCAGCACCACTGCCACCGTGACCGGTTCGATCATCCCCATCGTGGCGGTACCCGACTTCGAACTGTCCACCGAAGCCGCCCGCGCCCTGCTGCCCGCATCAGTGGGACACCATGCGGCGGCCATGAATTCGGGCCGTGCGGCGCTGCTGATCCATGCATTGACGCAAAAGCCTGAGTTTCTCCTGCCGGGCACCGAGGACTACCTGCACCAGAGCTACCGGGCGGAAGCCATGCGGCCCAGCGCGGCGCTCATCGGCGCCCTCCGTAAAGCAGGCTACGCAGCAGTGGTTTCCGGCGCCGGGCCAACCGTCCTGGTGCTGGCCAATGGCGAAGCGCAGGCCAGTGATGCACTGGCCTTCATTGAGGCCTTTACATCGGAGAACACGCCGGACATTGGCTGGCGCGTGCTGAAGCTCGCAGTGGACGTTGAAGGTGCTAAGGTGGACGTGCACCGGCGGTAATTCCGCCTATCTGATCTGCTCCTGCATTCAGTTGCTGTTTGATCTACCACTGTGAATGTATTCCGGTGCCACCTGCTTGGTCTGTCGCAGGAATCTGCAGCATCCAACTGCCCCTGAAGCGTCAGTCAGGCGTTGCGCCGTGGGCGCAGCGCAAGGTGAATCAGTATCCGGCCCTGCTGGCCGAAATCCAACCGGCAAGGCTGAAATCCGGCTGCAGATCTGAACTGCAGCCCAGATCAAATCATCGCGTCCAGCTCCCAGTCTGGACGCCGTCGAGGGGGAAGGATCCTTCGTGACCGAAACCACTGAGCTGTCGCCAGCTGTGGAACACACAACTTCTGCTGCCGAATCATCGGCCGCACCCGCCAAGAGCAGTGGCCTCGCCGGCCTGAAGCTCGCCCAGCTGCAGGCCCTCGCCAGCCAGCTCGGTATCTCCGGCGGCTCCCGCATGCGCAAGGGGGACCTGGTTTCGGCCATCTCCGCCCACCGCGCAGGGACCCTGACCGTCAAGACTCCTGCGAAGGCAACGGAAAAGGCTCCGGAAAGCAGCGTGGCTCCTGCCGCGGCCGCTCCGGAGGCCGCTGCCGCGGAAGCTCCTGCCGCTGAAGGCACCCGTGCCCGCGGCCGCGGCCGCAGCCGCCGTGCTGTCAGTGACGGCGTGGTTGCCCCGGCAACCGAAGCTCCCGTCGTGGAAACCGCTGCCGCACCTGCCGCTGCAGCCGTCGAGGCGCCGTCGGCCGCCCCCGCGGAAACCACCGAGGCAACGGAAGGCGCCCCCGAGCGCCGCCAGCCGCGCACCCGCAACCGCCGCCGCGGCGAAGCCGCTGCCGCCTCCGTCCAGGAAGCCCCGGTGGAAACCCCGGCAGAGCAGCCGGCCGCGGAACAGCGTGCAGGCGAACAGCGGGCAGGTGAACAGCGCACCGAAACCCCCGCAGAAGCAGGGGACGCCGGCCAGCGCACCGAACGCCGTGACGGCGGCCGCACCCGCGGCCGTGACAACACCCGCGATTCCGATGGCGGCCGCGACAATGCCGGCAGCCGCGAAGCCGGCCAGCGCGATGGCGGCCGGGACAACCGCGACAACGACGACGCCGACGGCGGAAGCCGCCGCAACCGCCGTAACCGCCGCGACCGGAATGACCGCAACGACCGTTCCGGCGGCCAGGACCGGGACAACTCGCGCAACGACCGCTTCCGCGACCGCAACGACCGCCGCCGCGGCCGCAACCAGGGTCCGGACGTAGACGACGTCGAGGTTACCGACGACGACGTGCTGCTGCCGGTCGCCGGCATCCTCGACGTCCTGGAGAACTACGCGTTCATCCGCACCTCCGGCTACCTGCCCGGCCCCAACGACGTCTACGTCTCCCTGGCCCAGGTCAAGAAGTACAACCTGCGCAAGGGTGACGCCGTGGTAGGCGCAATCCGTGCACCGCGCGAAGGCGAAGACCGCAGCCAGCAGTCCAACCGCCAGAAGTTCAACGCCCTGGTCCGCGTCACGTCCGTTAACGGCAAGACGCCGGAAGAACTCAAGGACCGCGTCGAATTCGCCAAGCTGGTTCCGCTGTACCCGTCGGAGCGCCTGCGCCTCGAGACCGATCCCAAGAAGATCGGCCCCCGCGTCATCGACCTCGTCGCCCCGATCGGCAAGGGCCAGCGTGGCCTGATCGTCTCCCCGCCCAAGGCCGGCAAGACGCTCATCCTGCAGTCCATCGCCAACGCGATCACCACCAACAACCCTGAGGTCCACCTCATGATGGTGCTGGTTGACGAACGGCCCGAAGAAGTCACGGACATGCAGCGCACCGTCAAGGGTGAGGTCATTGCCTCCACCTTCGACCGTCCCGCAGACGACCACACCACCGTGGCCGAACTGTCCATCGAACGCGCCAAGCGCCTCGTGGAAATGGGCATGGACGTGGTGGTCCTGCTGGACTCCATGACCCGCCTGGGCCGTGCCTACAACCTGGCAGCACCGGCCTCCGGCCGCATCCTGTCCGGTGGTGTGGACTCCGCAGCCCTCTACCCGCCCAAGCGCTTCTTCGGTGCCGCCCGCAACATCGAAAACGGCGGCTCGCTCACCATCCTGGCCACCGCCCTCGTTGAGACCGGCTCCAAGATGGACGAGGTCATCTTCGAAGAGTTCAAGGGCACCGGCAACATGGAACTACGCCTGTCCCGCCAGCTGGCAGACAAGCGCATCTTCCCGGCCGTGGATGTCAACGCATCCGGTACCCGCCGCGAAGAGAACCTGCTCTCGCCCGAAGAAGTCAAGATCATGTGGAAGCTGCGCCGCGTCCTCTCCGGACTCGAGACCCAGCAGAGCCTTGAACTGCTCACCAACAAGATCCGGGAAACCCAGAGCAACGTCGAGTTCCTCATGCAGGTCCAGAAGACGACGCTTGGTGCGAAGTCGGATAACGACAAGTAGCTGAGTAAAGGGGCGGGGTGCCGGAAAATCCCGCGGCTTGGGGGCCGCGCGGATTTTCCGCCCCCGCCCCTTCGCGTGGCGGCTCAGTCCTGACGGACGTGAGCCGCCACGCTCCGGCAGGCCCGATGCCACTCCCGGGGCGGAAAATCCACGCGGCCGGCGCCAGCTCACCGGGTGCCCCGCATGCTTTGGGGTTGGATTCCTGTGCCTGACTAAACTAGGTGCAGAACGAAAGGTTTTGAAAAATGTTTGAGTCCGTACAGGGCCTGCTTGATGAGCATGACTCCATCCAGGCGCAGCTGGGGGATCCTGCTGTTTATGCTGACCAGCGGCTTGCCCGGAAGCTGGGGCGGCGGTCGGCTCAGCTCAATGGCATTGTTGAGGCCTACCACAAGTGGGAAGGCATCCGGGATGACCTTGCTGCCGCCAAGGAGATGGCTGCCGAGGATCCCGAGTTCGCTGCCGAGGTGCCTGAACTCGAGGCCGCGCTGGAGACTGCTGCCGCCAAGCTGCGGCGCCTGCTGATTCCGCGCGATCCGGACGACGCCCGCAACGTGATCCTCGAGGTCAAGGGCGGCGAAGGTGGCGACGAGGCTGCCCTGTTCGCCGGCGACCTGCTGCGCATGTACACCCGCTACGCGGAGTCCCGCGGCTGGAAGACCGAAATCATCTCCGCCACGGAGTCGGACCTGGGCGGCTACAAGGACGTCCAGGTGGCCGTCAAAGGCAACTCGAACGACCCCGCTGAGGGCGTCTACGCCCGGCTCAAGTTCGAAGGCGGCGTGCACCGCGTCCAGCGCGTGCCTGTGACCGAGTCCCAGGGACGCATCCACACCTCCGCTGCCGGCGTGCTGGTCCTGCCCGAAGTGGACGAGCCGGAAGAGCTCGAGATCAACCAGAACGACCTCAAAATCGACGTATACCGGTCCTCGGGCCCGGGTGGCCAGTCCGTGAACACCACGGACTCCGCTGTGCGCATCACGCACCTTCCCACCGGCATTGTGGTGGCCATGCAGAACGAGAAATCCCAGCTGCAGAACCGTGAGGCCGGCATGCGCGTCCTCCGTGCCCGCATCCTGGCGCACCAGCAGGAGCAGATCGACGCCGCCAACTCGGAACAGCGCAAGTCGCAGATCCGCACCATGGACCGCTCCGAGCGCATCCGCACGTACAACTATCCGGAAAACCGGATCGCCGACCACCGCACCGGCTACAAGGCCTACAACCTGGACCAGGTCATGAACGGCGACCTGGAACCGGTCATCCAGTCGGCGATCGAAATGGACGAGCAGGCGCGGCTGGACGCCATCGGCGACTGATCGGAAGCTGCCACCCATGACCGAGCCCACCTCCGCGGTGCCTGCCCAGACCCAGACACTGGCTGCAGCTGTCCGTGAGGCTGCCGCACTGCTGGCTGAGGCCGGGGTCCCCAGCCCCCGCGCCGACGCGGAGCTCCTGGCGGACCACCTCCTGAACGTCGGGCTGGGACGCCTGCGCTCCCTGATGCTTGGCGACACTCCCGCACCGCAGGGGTATGCCGAGCTGGTGGCCGAACGTGCGCGCCGGATCCCGCTGCAGCACATCACCGGAGTGGCATATTTCCGCTACCTGGAGTTGGCGGTGGGGCCGGGGGTTTTCATTCCGCGTCCGGAGACCGAATCGGTGGTCCAGCTGGCCATCGACCATGTCCGCGGCATGGACAGTCCCCGCATCGTGGACCTTGGGACGGGGTCCGGCGCCATCGCCGGTTCGCTCGCCTCCGAGCTTCCCGGATCCGAGGTGCACGCTGTCGAATTCAGCCCGTTCGCGCACGCCTGGGCGGCGAAGAACCTGGCGCCCCTGGGCGTCAACCTTGTCCTGGGGGACCTGCGCGACGCCTTCATGGAGCTCAACGGAAGCGTCGACGTCGTGGTTTCCAACCCTCCGTACATCCCCGCCGAAGCCATCCCCAACGAACCCGAAGTAGCCCTGCACGATCCGCCGGAGGCTTTGTACGGCGGGGGAGCGGACGGCATGGAACTTCCGACGGCGGCAGCGGCCTCCGCTGCCCGGCTGCTGCGGCCGGGGGGCTACTTCGTCATGGAACACGCAGAAGTCCAGGCCGGCTGGATTGCCGCCATGCTCGCAAAGACCGGAACCTGGACAGCCATCACAACGCACCTGGACCTCAACGGCAAGGAGCGCGCCACCAGCGCCGTGCTCGTGGAGGACTCCGCACGGAATGAAAGAATGGGCCAGTGACCACAACTTATGACTGCACCATCGACGACGAGCGGGCCCGGGGGCTGGAACATGCCCAGCGCGCCATCAGTGAAAAGAAGTGCGTCGTGCTCCCCACGGACACCGTCTACGGGATCGGCGCGGACGCGTTCTCGCCGCAGGCCGTCACCATGCTGCTGGTATCCAAGGGACGCAGCCGCACCATGCCGCCGCCCGTCCTGATTCCGCGGATCAACGCCCTGGACGGCCTGGCCACCGAGGTCTCGGCCGACGCACGGAAACTCGCCGAGGCCTTCTGGCCCGGAGGCCTGACGCTGATCCTGCACGCACAGCCGTCCCTGGACTGGGACCTGGGCGAAACCAAGGGGACCGTGGCCCTCCGGATGCCTGCCGACGAGGTGGCCCTGGAACTGCTGACCTTGACCGGCCCGCTTGCCGTGTCCTCGGCAAACCGCACCGGCCACGCACCGGCCCAGACTGCTGCTGCCGCCCGGGAACAGCTTGCTGATTCCGTCGAGGTGTACCTGGAGGGCGGCCAGCGCCCCGTAGAGGGCGAGGCCGGCGTGCCGTCCACCATTGTGGATGCCACCGGCCCCATCCTGCGCGTGGTGCGCAACGGGGCAGTGAGCCTGGACCAGCTCCGCGGGCACGTCCCGGGCGTCCTGGGCCTGGGAGAGATCCCCATGGCAGAAGAGGAAGCCGGCCAGTCAAGCGCAGCCGGCGTACAGGACGACGGCGGGGCCGCACCTGAGGCGCCCGGGTCGTCCGCCGTGACCGGCCCGGCCACGGAATCCGCCACGCCGGCCGGGAACCAGCAGCCTTGATGGCGCTGGACCGCCAGCAGATCCCTGTCCTGGACGTCCACGCCACGCCGCTGCGCGTCCCCGAACTGGTGGCGGAACTGAGCAGCTTCGTGGCGGATGGCGCTACCCGTACCGTCCTGGGCCACAACCTGCACAGCGTGACGCTGGCGTTGTCCGACGACGGATTCCGGCGCCTCTATGAGGACAGCGACGTCGTGCTCCTGGACGGGGCACCCGTGCTGTGGCTGTGGGGGAGGACCGGCAACGCCGAAGGCCCCGTCATGGATTACCGGCTGGGTTCAACGGACTGGCTGCCGGCGCTGGACCAGGTGCGCGGCCTTGACCGGATTGCCGTGATCGGTGCCGGTGCGGAAGCGAACGCCGGGGCAGTCAGCAGGCTGAAGGACATCGTTCCGGGCGCCCGCGTCTCAGGCTTTCCCGGTGAAGGATGGGGTCCTGAGCTGGAGGAGGCAGCCGTTGCCTGGCTGCACCGTGAACAGCCGCAGCTTGTCCTGCTTGGCCTGGGCATGCCGCTCCAGGAGGAAGTGCTGCAGCGGCGGCTGGCTGAGATGCCGCCTGCCGTGTACTGCGCCGTGGGCGGCGCCATCGAGCAGTTGGCGGGCGTCCAGAAGCTGGCCCCCCGGTGGCTGGGCAGGATGGGCCTGGAGTGGGCCTGGCGCCTGCTCCTGCATCCCCGCCGAGTGGCCTACCGCGTGCTGGGGGAGCCCTGGGTCCTGCTGTGGCTCCTGGCCGCCCGGAGGCTCGGAAAACCGGGGCTGGCCAAATAGCCGGGGCCGTACGCAGCGGAGCGCGGCAAACGGCGGCAGGGCCCGCCTAGAACTTCTGGTCCTCCAACGGAGCAAAGCCCTTGCCCCGCAGGCCGGTGGTGAACGAACGTGCCCACCCCAGGAAGCCCGGAAGGTCGCGGCGCTGCAGGAAGTAACCTAGATACCCGCCGACGTCGGCCACGAACGAGCGCACCCGGAAGTAGCGGCGGATCAGGTAGCCCCGGTTCCGGTAATAGTAGAAGCGCTTGAAGGCGGAGTCCGGGACGATTACGTGCCAGCGGGCGCCGTAGACGTGCTGCGTTTCGCCAAAGGCGTGCGGGTGCGTAATGGCCGTGGTGGTGACGGTGCCAAAGCGGATCCCGGCCTTGCGCAGCCGGATGGTGAAATCAACTTCATCGCCCCGGATGAACAGGCGCATGTCCGGCAGGCCCACCTTGAAGAACACGTCGGAGCGGATCAGCGCACCGTTGAAGAAATGGCCATCGTCCGGCAGGAAGCCACGTTTCTCCACCTCGGCCCTGTCGTGCGTGACCTTGCCGTCCAGCCGGAAGAAGAAGGACAACCGGTCGGGATGGCCGGGCGCCGTGACCAAAGGGACCACCGCCTCCAGGTCGCGTGCCTCAGCCTCACGAAGCAGCGTGGCGAGGCATTCCGGATCTGCCGGCTCGGCGTCGTCGTCCATCATCCAGATCCAGCGGGCACCGCTGGCGACGGCCTTCAGCGCGGCAAGCGCAAACCCGCCGGCGCCGCCCAGGTTCGCTTCGGAGCGCACATAGTCCACGTTGGGGTGCGCCGCTGCCACATCCGCGGCCGGGGTGGTGCCGCTGTCCACCAGGCAAATCGTGTCTACGTGCCGGCTCTGGGCGTTGATCGAATCCAGCAGGACGGACAGTTCCTTGGGCCGGTCGAAAGTCACGGCGGCAACCGCAATGCGGGGGGTCATGGGGGTCCTTTCAGCATGGCTGCAAGGGAGTTCCCCGCCTGTTGTGCGCCCGTGTGGCGCGGAGCCATGGTGCCGGTGGCACTAGTATCTTTGACTAGAGTCCACTGTAATACAGCCCTGTAAGGCGCTGCGCGCATGTCTGAGCGCACCGCCTGCTGCGCGCTCGGCGACGGAGAAGTTTCATTTATCGAAGAACAGATTCCCGGCCCGTGAGCCCACACACCCCCAACCGGCTGCCACCGCAGGCGAGCGGTTTTGGCGCCACCATCCTTGAAGCGGTTGCCGTCCCATGATCATGTACCTGCTTATGGGGCTCACCGCCGCCATCGTCTCCTACGCGGCCACCTGGGGCGCCCGCGTGGTGGGGCACCGGCTTGAGCTGCACCTGCCCATCCGCAGCCGGGACATGCATTCCACTCCGGTGTCCAGGCTGGGCGGGGTGGCAATCTTCCTGGGCGTCATGGTGGCGCTGGTCGTTGCCAGCCAGTCCTTCTTCGTCAAGGACATTTACCGCAACAACTTTTCACCGTGGGGTGTCCTGGCAGGAGCAGCTGTCATCGTCCTGGTGGGCGTGGCGGACGACCTGCTGGACATCCGCTGGTGGGTGAAGCTGATCGGCCAGAGCGCGGCCGGACTGACCGTGGCCATCTGGGGTGTGCAGATGACCATCGTCCCCTGGGTACCTGAACCCATCTACCTCCACGACGGAACACTGCGGATAGTGCTGACGGCCGGACTGATCGTCACCACCATGAACGCCTTCAACTTCATTGACGGACTGGACGGCCTCGCCGCGGGAGTGGCCATAATCGGCGGCACGGCGTTCTTCATTACCGCCTACTGGGTCCACCGCAACGCGGTACTGCTGGATTATTCGGACCTGGCAACGCTCATAACGGCCGTACTGGTGGGCGGGTGCCTTGGGTTCCTCCCGCACAACTTCTTTCCCTCGAAGATCTTCATGGGCGACTCCGGCGCCATGCTGATCGGGCTCCTCATGGCCTCGGCCGGCGTCGTGTCCACGGGGCAGATCACCTCGGGCCTCTACGACCGCGCCAACGGTATCTCCACCATCATTCCCATCCTGCTTCCCTTCGCCGTCCTCTTCCTGCCGCTGCTGGACCTCGGGCTGGCGGTCGTCCGGCGGACGGCACGCGGGCGTTCGCCCTGGTCGGCGGACCGCGGACACCTGCATCACAAATTGCTGGACATCGGCTATTCGCACCGTACCGCCGTGGTCCTGATGTACCTGTGGACCGCCGTGCTCTCCTTCGGCGGCCTGGCGTTTGCTGTCTTCCCCTGGCACATCGTGCTCGCCGTGGACATCTTCGCTACGCTGGTCATGGGGCTGGTGACAGCGTGGCCGTACCTGTCCCGCGGCAACGGGGAAACTGCGGCGTAACGGCAGTTCTGAATTATTTCTATCTCGTGTAGAATTTAGGGGCCAGCCCAAGCTGCCACTCCACCCCCTGCCTCCTGGCGATCCGCCATGTGGTGACGACGATTGGGATCTCATGACCTCCAACGCCGAGTCCGGACCTGCCTCCGGCAATGGACCCGTTGGTACGTCTGGTCCCACCCGTTCGCTCTGGCTGAACCTGCTCAAGCGCAGCTCTATTGCTGCGGCTGCCGGACTTGTGCTGTGCGCAATCCCGGCCGCCGTCCTCAACGGGGCAACCGGGGCGCTCTCCAGCGTCCTGGGCGGCCTGCTGGTGATGCTGTTCTTCGGCATCAGCCTGCTGGTGGGCCACTTCGTGGGACGAAGCAACCCATCGGGTGCAATCGGAATGTTCGTCGCCACCTACTTCATCAAAGTGGTTGGCTTTGCCGTCGTCCTGTTCGTCATCGGTGCTCCTGAATGGCTCCACGGCCGCTGGTTCATCATCGGCGCCATCGTGGCCGTCATCCTGTGGCAGGCCGCCGAGATCCATGGCTTCAGCAGGGCGCGACTCCAGATCTACAACGATCCAGAAGACAAGGGAGCATCCAATGCGTGATCGGAAAAAAGCCGCAGGCGCCGCACACGGCAAACGCGGATCAACCGACTCCACGCAGGGTCCTGCCGACGTGTCCACCGATGGCGGCTACAACGCTGGAATGGCTGTATTCAGCTACATCATTGGCGGAATCATCGTCTGGAGTTTGATAGGGTGGGGACTGGATTATCTGTGGGGAACGCGCTGGATTGTGCTCGCAGGCGCTCTGCTTGGAGCCGTCGGAGGTTTCTACCTTTCCCACATGCACGGCCTCACCAGTTCCCGAAAAATTGCTGATGGGCGCCATGCTCCCAGCGCACCGTCCCAGGACGGAAAAGATAATGCCAAATAATTTCACAGGGGGAACAGCAGGCTGTCAGGCTGCCGGACCCCGCCCAACGCCCAATGATGGACACTGCAGAGAGGAAACGCGTTGATCGCGCTTGCGCTCCCGGCCCAAGATTCAGGAGAGTTTACTCCTCCTGGTATTAACGAAATGCATTTGCCGGCAATCCTGCCGTGGGGTGCCGCAGAAGGATTCTCCAAGCAGATGCTGCTGGTCCTCCTCTCTGTCGTCTTTATCGCCGTCTTCTTCGTGCTCGCCGCACGCAAGCAGCAGCTGGTACCCGGCAAGCTCCAGTTCGCCGGCGAAGCCGCTTACGGCTTCGTCCGCAACGGCATTGCCAAGGACATCATCGGCGGCAGGGACTTCATCAAGTACGTCCCCCTGCTGTTCAGCCTGTTCTTCTTCATCCTGGTCAACAACATCTACGGCGCCATCCCGGTGTTCCAGCTCCCCACGTTCTCGCACGTGGGTGGAGCGTATGTGCTGGCCGGCCTGGTGTACGTCACCTGGATCGCCATCGGCGTCAAGAAGAATGGCCTGCGCTACTTCAAGCTTGCAACGGTCCCCTCGGGCGTGCCGTGGTACATCCTGCCGATCGTCATCCCGATCGAAATCATCTCCAACTTCGTTGTCCGGCCCGTCACGCACAGCCTCCGTCTGTTCGCGACCATGCTCGCCGGCCACCTGATCGTGATGATCGCCGGTTCCGGCATCGAGTACCTCATCATGCAGGAGAACGTGCTGCTGAAGGGAACCTCGATCCTGGTTCTCGCCGGTGCCATCGCCATGTACATGCTTGAAGCCCTGATCATGGTCCTGCAGGCCTATGTCTTTACGCTGCTGACCGCGATCTACATCGAAGGCGCACTGCACGCCGACAGCCACTAGGCACGCCGGCCGGGGCAACACGCACCGGCGGCACACCACAGTCTTCCCCTAGCGGGGATGAAGCAACCCAAACAACCTGCCACATAAGTGGCATCTTGAAAGGAAAAAAAATGGAAGGCTCCATCAACGGCTCCCTCAACCTCATCGGCTATGGCCTCTCGGCTATCGGCGGTGGTATCGGTGTGGGTCTCGTGTTCGCTGCCTACATCAACGGCGTTGCACGCCAGCCGGAAGCCCAGCGCGTCCTGCAGCCGATCGCATTCCTTGGCCTGGCCCTGACCGAAGCACTCGCCATCCTGGGCCTGGTCTTCGCCTTCGTTCTCAAGTAAACCCTTCAGAACTTAGCGAACATTCAGAACCGAGTAGATAAGGACGGGTGAAATATGCATCAGCTGATCATCTCAGCCGCCGCTGAAGGCGACGTCAACCCCCTTGTTCCCAATGGCTGGGAAATGCTGGTTGTCTTCGTGGGCTTTGCCATCCTCTTCTTCATCGTGGTCAAGTTTGTTGTCCCGATGTTCGAGAAGACCTTTGCAGAGCGTGCCGAGGCCATCGAAGGCGGTATCGCCAAGGCTGAAAAGGCCCAGGCTGAGGCGTCTGCTGCACTCGAAGAGTACAAGCAGCAGCTGACCGACGCCCGCACCGAAGCCAACCGCATCCGTGAGGAAGCCCGCGCCGAAGGTGCCCAGATCCTCGCGGATCTCAAGGAGAAGGCGGCAGCAGAGTCTGCCCGCATCACCGCACAGGCCCACGTACAGATCGAATCCGAGCGCCAGGCGGCCGTTGTGTCCCTGCGCTCTGAGGTAGGCACCCTGGCCACCACCCTTGCCGGCCGCATCGTGGGCGAGTCCCTCGACGACGACGCACGCGCAGCACGGGTAGTGGACCGTTTCCTGGCAGATCTGGAGTCCCAGAACGCAGGTGCAGCTAAGTAATGGCAGGCGTATCGAGCGAATCGCTGGCAACAGCCCTTGCCGGTTTGGAAGCGAAGCTTCCCACGGCGTCGCTGCAGCTGGCAAAGGAACTCTTCGGAATTCTGGGAATGGTGGACAGCTCGGCTGGCTTGCGCCGTGCCCTGACTGACCCCTCCCGCAGCGGTGACGAAAAGTCGGCGCTGGTGCGGCAGCTGGTTGGCGGAAAAGTCTCCGCTGATGCTGCTGAGATCGCGTCCGGACTGGCCAGCTCACGCTGGGCATCGGCGCGTGACATCGGCGATGCACTCGAGACTCTTGCCGCAACGGTGGTCATTTCCGTTGCTGAAAACAAGTCGGCCGTTTCTGCCTCCGGAATCACTGGCCTGGAAGAGCTGGAAAATGATCTGTTTTCCTTCAACCAGGCTGTTGCCTCCAGCCACGAGGTACAACGTGCTCTGTCCGAACCGCAGGCATCGGGCGCAGCTAAGGCTGGCCTTGCCGAGAAGCTGGTACCCGGCGTCAGTGAGGAAGCCAAAGTCCTCATCACGCAGGCTGTCAGCGAGCCACGCGGGATCAAGCCCACCCGGCTTGTGGAACGGTTCGCCGAACTGGCGGCCAAGCGGCAGCAGCGCTGGATTGCAACGGTCAGCGTAACCCGGCCCTTGTCGCAGACGCAGCTGGCACGCCTCCAGGCGGGCCTGAATGCGCTGTACGGGCGGGAACTGAAGGTCAACATCAACGTTGACCCCTCGCTTATTGGCGGAATCCGAGTCCAGGTGGGGGACGAAGTGCTTGACGCTTCGGTTCTCTCCCGGCTGGGCGAACTGCAACGCCAGCTGGCCGGCTAGCCGGACAAGCACAACCAAACTGATAGAAAACCCGGTCACCGTTTGCGGTGATCACAAACAGGAGAGCAGGGACTGCAGATGGCCGAATTGACCATCAACGCCGACGACGTCCGTAATGCGTTGAACGAGTTCGCGGCGTCCTACGAACCCGGAAACGCAGAGCGCGTAGAGGTTGGCCGTGTAACGACCGCAGGTGACGGCATCGCCCGTGTTGAGGGCCTTCCCTCGGTCATGGCGAACGAGCTTCTTCGCTTCGAAGACGGCACGCTGGGCCTGGCCCAGAACCTTGACGTCCGCGAGATCGGTGTCATTATCCTCGGTGACTTCCAGGGCATCGAGGAAGGCCAGGAAGTGCACCGCACCGGGCAGGTTTTGTCCGTTCCGGTTGGCGACGCCTTCCTCGGCCGCGTGGTTGACCCCTTGGGCCAGCCCATGGACGACCTGGGCGAGATCAAGGCTGAGACCACCCGTGCCCTGGAACTCCAGGCGCCCGGCGTGACCCAGCGCAAGTCGGTCCACGAACCGATGCAGACCGGCCTGAAGGCCATCGACGCGATGATCCCGATCGGCCGCGGCCAGCGCCAGCTGATCATCGGCGACCGCCAGACCGGCAAGTCCGCCATTGCGATCGACACCATCATCAACCAGAAGGCCAACTGGGCTTCGGGAGATGTCACCAAGCAGGTCCGCTGCATCTACGTCGCCATTGGCCAGAAGGCGTCCACCATCGCCGCCATCCGCCAGACCCTCGAGGACAACGGCGCGCTTGAGTACACCACCATTGTGGCCTCTCCCGCGTCCGACCCCGCAGGCTTCAAGTACCTGGCACCGTACGCGGGCTCGGCCATTGGCCAGCACTGGATGTACGGCGGCAAGCACGTCCTGATCGTGTTTGATGACCTGTCCAAGCAGGCCGAGGCATACCGCGCCGTGTCGCTGCTCCTCCGCCGCCCGCCGGGACGCGAAGCCTACCCGGGCGACGTGTTCTACCTGCACTCCCGCCTGCTGGAGCGTTGTGCAAAGCTCTCCGACGAGCTCGGTGCCGGCTCCATGACGGGCCTGCCGCTGATCGAGACCAAGGCGAACGACGTGTCCGCCTACATCCCGACCAACGTCATCTCCATCACCGACGGCCAGATCTTCCTGCAGTCGGACCTCTTCAACGCCAACCAGCGCCCCGCTGTTGACGTGGGTGTCTCGGTGTCCCGCGTTGGCGGTGCCGCCCAGGTGAAGTCCATGAAGAAGGTCTCCGGTACCTTGAAGCTGGACCTCGCCCAGTACCGCGACATGCAGGCGTTCGCGATGTTCGCATCCGACCTGGACGCAGCGTCCCGCCAGCAGCTGACCCGCGGTGCACGCCTGATGGAACTGCTCAAGCAGGGCCAGTACTCGCCGTTCCCGGTCGAGGACCAGGTTGTCTCCATCTGGGCCGGCACCAATGGCTACCTGGATGACGTTCCCGTCGAGGACATCAGCCGCTTTGAGGCCGAGTTCCTGGAGCACCTGCGCCACAAGTCCTCGATCCTGACCACGCTGGCCCAGACCAACGTGCTGGACGATGACACCGTTGCCGCTCTGAAGTCCTCGATTTTGGACTTCAAGAAGGGCTTCTTCGGCGAGGGTGACAACCACCTGGTAGGCGCCGGCCACGAGGAGCATGACGCTATCTCCGAGGGCGAAGTCGACCAGGAAAAGATCGTCAAGCAGAAGCGCTAGTTCCGCATGGCCGGGTGTGCCGGGCCCCAGGGTCCGGCACACCCGGCTACGGAATGTTAGGAAAGGATAAGTATGGGAGCCCAGATCCGGGTCTACCGCCAGAAGATCAGCTCGACCACGTCGATGCGCAAGATCTTCAAGGCGATGGAACTGATCGCTACCTCGCGCATCGGGAAGGCCCGTGCGCGCGTAGCAGCTTCACTGCCTTACGCGAACGCGATCACGCGCGCCGTTTCTGCCGTCGCCAGCCAAAGCGAAATCGACCACCCGCTGACCACTGAGCCGGAGCAGATCCGCCGTGCCGCCGTCCTGGTAATCACCTCGGACCGTGGCCTCGCAGGATCCTACTCGGCCAGCGTGCTCAAGCAGGCGGAAGGTCTCTTCGAGCTGCTCCACGACGAAGGCAAGGAAGTCAAGACCTACCTCGTGGGCCGCAAGGCCCAGGCGTACTTCGAATTCCGGAACCGCGAGTACACGCGGGTCTGGACCGGAGGAACCGACGCTCCAGAGTTCGGCACCGCCCGTGAAATCGGCGAAGCGCTGCTGGCAGATTTCGCCACTGACTTCGAAGAGGGCGGCGTGGACGAAATCCACGTTGTCTACACCCGCTTCAAGTCCATGGTTACCCAGGAGCCGACGGTCATCCGTCTGCTCCCGCTGGAAGTAGTGGAAGAACAGGCTGCTTCCGAGTCGGAGCTCCTGCCGCTGTACGAGTTCGAGCCGGAAACCGAGCGTGTCCTTGACGCCCTGCTGCCGCGCTACATCGAATCGCGGATTTTCGCAGCCATGTTGCAGGCGGCAGCTTCCGAGCTTGCGGCCCGCCAGCGGGCGATGAAGTCCGCAGGCGACAACGCAACGGACCTGATCAAGAAGTACACGCGACTGCGCAACACGGCCCGCCAGGCCGAAATCACGCAGGAGCTCTCCGAGATTGTCGCAGGTGCCGACGCTCTCGCGTCGTAGCCTCCCGACCCTCGGTTCCGCGGAACCAGCACCACCACAGATAGACTTAACCCCACGCCATCTACTGAATGAAGTGAGAGAGATGACTGCCACTGCTACCGAACACGTAGCCGCAACGTCCGGTGCAACCGGCCGTATTGCGCGCGTAATCGGCCCGGTTGTCGACGTCGAATTCCCGGCTGACGCAATCCCGTCGATCTATAACGCCCTTACCACCGAGATCACTCTCAACGGTGAGACCAAGACCATCACCTTCGAAGTTGCGCTGCACCTCGGCGACAACCTCATCCGCGCCATCTCGCTGCAGGCGACCGACGGCCTGGTCCGCGGCACCGGCGTCATTGACACCGGTGCCCCGATCTCCGTTCCCGTCGGCGACGGCGTCAAGGGCCACATCTTCAACGTGCTGGGCCAGCCCCTGGACGTTGCAGAGTCGGAACTGGAAGTCAGCGAACGCTGGCCCATCCACCGCAAGGCTCCCAGCTTCGCTTCGCTCGAAGGTTCCACCGAGATGCTGGAGACCGGCATCAAGGTCATCGACCTCCTCACCCCGTACATCAAGGGTGGAAAGATCGGCCTGTTCGGCGGCGCCGGCGTGGGGAAGACCGTTCTGATCCAGGAAATGATCACCCGTGTTGCCCGCAACTTCGGTGGTACTTCGGTGTTCGCCGGTGTTGGCGAGCGTACCCGTGAGGGCAACGACCTCTGGGTGGAAATGGAAGAGGCAGGCGTCCTCAAGGACACCGCCCTTGTTTTCGGCCAGATGGATGAGCCGCCGGGAACGCGCCTGCGCGTGGCCCTGTCCGCGCTGACCATGGCGGAGTACTTCCGCGATGTGCAGAACCAGGACGTGCTGCTCTTCATCGACAACATCTTCCGCTTCACCCAGGCAGGCTCCGAGGTTTCCACCCTGCTGGGCCGCATGCCTTCGGCCGTGGGCTACCAGCCCAACCTGGCGGACGAGATGGGCCTCCTGCAGGAGCGCATCACCTCCACCAAGGGCCACTCCATCACCTCGATGCAGGCCATCTACGTTCCCGCAGATGACTACACCGACCCGGCTCCGGCCACGACCTTCGCACACCTCGACGCGACCACGGAACTGTCCCGTGAAATCGCCTCCCGTGGTCTGTACCCGGCCGTTGACCCGCTGACGTCGACTTCCCGCATCCTGGATCCCCAGTACATCGGCAAGGACCACTACAACACGGCTGTCCGTGTGAAGCAGATCCTGCAGAAGAACAAGGAACTCCAGGACATCATCGCCATCCTCGGTGTCGATGAACTTTCCGAGGAAGACAAGATCGTCGTGTCGCGTGCACGCCGCATCCAGCAGTTCCTGTCGCAGAACACCTACACCGCCAAGCAGTTCACCGGCGTCGAGGGCTCCACGGTTTCCATCAAGGACACCGTGGAAGGCTTCGCAGCCATCTGCGACGGCGAACTCGACCACATCGCAGAGCAGGCCTTCTTCAACGTTGGCGGCCTCGATGACGTTGAGCGTCAGTGGGCCAAGATCCAGGAACAGACCAAGTAATATGGCTGAGCTTGAGGTTGAGATTGTCGCAGCGGACCACTTTGTGTGGTCCGGAGCGGCCAAGATGGTCAAGGCCCGCACCAGCGATGGTGAAATCGGAATCCTGCCCGGCCACTCGCCCCTGCTGGCGATCCTGGCCGAGGGTGAACTGGCAATCCAGCCGGTATCCGGGGACCGTATTGCGGTAGATGTGGACGGTGGATTCTTCTCCGTCGACAACAACCGTGTGGTTATCGTTGCTGACAACGCCCAGCTGGGCGGCTCGGCTACCGCTGGGATCCGCTAGCACGACCTTGATGGACGCACCGGGTATTTCGTTCATCGCACTGGCAATCGCGTTCGGATTGCTGATCTTTGCACTGTGCCTTTCGGGGGTGCGCCGCTTCAACCTGCGGCGTGCCCTCGGCACGGTGGACGCCTCCATTTGCGTAGCTGGAAACAGCTGGCAGATGGGGGTTTGTCGTTATCAGGACAACGACCTTGAATGGTTCAGGCTCATCTCCCTGAGCGTCCGCCCCAAGTACACCTTCAAACGGAGCTCCCTGGAGCTCCTGGGGCGCAGGAAACCCACCGAAGCTGAAGCCGTCAAAGTCCAGCCGGACGTGGTGATCGTCGAACTCCGGTACGAGGGGCAGGACCTGCACTTCGCCATGAAATTCGACGCCTATACGGGTCTTTCCTCCTGGCTGGAAGCGGGTCCGGTCATCGGCGTGGGGACCTGGCGCTAGCCGGCGTGGACTGGTTTTCAGACATCCGGCTCACGGACGGTCCACTGTATGGAACCGTCCTGGTATTGGGAGTTGGCGGCGCAGCCTATCTCCTGGTGCCGCCCCGGCGTGCCTCCATGACGTCCGTGCACCGGGCCCGGACCTGGGCGCTGCGTATCCTCCTTGCTGCCGCCGCCGCGTTTGCGCTGGTGGCCACGGTGCACTGGGCCCTCATCAATGTCTTCACTGTCTTCCCGGAGGACCTGCCGGATCCCGTACTGCTGTGGCTGGTGCCCGGTGTGGCGGCGGTCCTCCTGGGCCTGCTCCGCCTGCCCAGGACGGGCTGGGGCGGACGCGGTGCCGGAATCCTCGCCATGCTGCTGGTGGTACTGCTCTCAGCAATCCAGATCAACGCCTACTTTGGCCTGAACAGGACGGTAAGCGACCTTTTGGGAACGGCACTGGCCCGGATACCGGTCCTCGAGCAGGACGTCATGCGGCACGCCGGCGAATCTGACGGTGTCCCGCTCCAGGGCTGGAAGCCCGAGGGCGAGTTGCCGGCCGGAGGCGAACTGCGGAAGTCCGCTATCCCGGGAACAGCCTCCGGGATGTCCACCCGGGATGCCTTCATCTACCTTCCCCCTGCCTATTTTGCTGCCAACAGGCCGGCGCTGCCTGTGCTGGTTCTGGTGGCCGGGCAGCCCGGCGGCCCGGCGGACTGGCTCACCGGCGGCGCAATCCGCGGCCATATGGATTCATTCGCCGCCGCACACGGCGGGGTGGCCCCGGTGGTGGTCATTCCGGACCCGAACGGGTCGCAGTCCGCAAACACCATGTGCATGGACAGCCGCATCGCCAAGGCAGACACCTACCTGTCCCAGGACGTGCCCCGCTGGATCAGTTCCACCCTGGCGGTGGACACCAACCACCGCCACTGGGCCGTGGGCGGGTTCTCCTTCGGCGGCACCTGCGCAGTGCAGATGGGAACACGGCATCCGGACATCTACGCGGACGTGCTGGCATTTTCCAGCGAGGCCGAACCCGCCATTGCCAAGGAACGGCAGAAGACCATCGACGCCGCCTTTCCTGGAAACCCCGAAGAATTCACCAAGCAGACTCCACTGGAGATCATGAAACACCAACGGTTCGAGTCCAGCGGCATGTACCTTACGGCAGGCCAAAACGATCCGGAGTTCGTGGGGAACCTCCGGACACTGGCCGCCGCGGCAGAGAACGCGGGCTTCACCGTCCAGGCACACGAGGTGGAACACACAGGTCACTCCTGGGATACCTCGTCCAAGCGCTTTGCGGACGCACTGCAGTTCCTGGGCAGCCAATGGGGCCTGCAGTGGTGAGCACACGGAAACCGGACCGTACCGTCGTCCTGATGTGGGCCGCCGTCGGGCGCCCTGCCGTCCGGCAGGCGCTGGGCACACTGAAATCGATGCCCTTCACACTTGGAGTGCTGGTCGCCTTCCTGGCTGCTGCCACACTGACAGGGAGCTTCCTTGATGGACCGCCGGAGCAACTCCTGGGACTGGCGTCCGTCAGCGGGCCCGGCCTGCGCGAGGGGCAGTGGTGGTCGCTGTTCACCAGCCTGTTCTTCGCCACCAACCCGCTGGCCTACCTCACCGCGTCGCTGATGATTGTCCTGCTGCTCGGACTCGCCGAGCGCAAGCTGGGCCGGCGCGCCGCCGTCGGACTCTTCTTTGGCGGCCAGTTTGCCGCCGTCACGGTGTTCCTCCTGGTCACCCAGCTGGCGGGGTACGTGGGGGACGGCTGGCTGGACAGGATGGTGGATGACAGCCTCATCGGGCCCTATGCGCCCGTCCTGACGGCGGGCCTTGCCGCCAGTGCGCGGATCACGCTGCTGTGGCAGCGCCGGCTCCGCACCGTGGTGCTGTCGATCTCGATCCTGCTGGTTCTCTACGTCGGTCACGCCGAGACCATCATTGGGCTCATCGGTGCCCTGCTTGGCCTCCTGGCAGGGTGGTGGATCCAGGGTGACCAGGGCCGGCTCCATCGCCACCGGTCCACCGGCCGCGAGACCAGGAACCTCCTGGCCCTCACCGTTGCCGTCTTTGCGGTGGGCCCCATCCTGACGGGAATCACGCGCGCGCCCACCGGCCCCCTCGCCCTGCTGCGGGACGTCGTGCTGAGTCCGATGCCCACGCTCAGCCAGCTCGTGTTCAACTGTGGCGCCACCGTTGATGCCTCCTGCCTGGAAACAGGCAGGGCAGGATTCGCCGGGCCGTTCGGCCTGGCGCTGGCAGTGGTGCCGGTCATCCTGCTGCTGATCTGCGCGGACGGCATGCGCCGGGGCCGCCGGCTGGCGCTCAACATCGCCTTGGCCATCCAGCTGGCTGTCACGGCGCTGGCGGCGGTCTACCTGGCCCTGTTCGCCCTGGTTCCCTCGCGCCTTCAGGGCACGCATGCCACGCCGCTGTCCTCGGCCTTCGCCCACGTGCTGCCACTCGTGGTTGTCCCCCTGCTGCTGGCGGTGGTCCTGTGGCTGAACCGCCGCCAGTTCCGCGTGCAGACCCGGCCGGGTGCCCGGCGCACCCTCGGGGCCGTGGTCTGCGGAACGTGGCTTGTCCTGGCCAGTTCCTACACCGTGGCCTGGTTCTCGTCCGGCGGCCTGGCCCGCGACGGCGGCCTGCTGGGCCTTTTCGCGGAGTTGGCCCGGCAGTATGTTCCGGTGCCCATACCCCAGCATTTCCGCCGGGTCTTCCCGGAACGGGACAGCGCCGAAGCCCTCCTGTTCGCCTACTCGGGGCCAATCTTCTGGCTCGTGGCCCTGGTGGCCGTGTGGTGGGTCCTCGTGGGCCGGCACCATGGCCTGAACTTCGGCCGGCAGGACCGGGACCGCGCCCGGCAACTGCTCCACCAGGGCGGCGGCCCGCTGTCCTGGATGGCGCTGTGGGAGCCCAACACTTACTGGTTCAGCCCGGACGGCGCCGGTGCCATGGCTTTCCAGCAGCACGGGACGGTGGCACTGACCCTGGGCGGCGCCTTTGGTGAGCGCAAGGCGGAGCAGCGCGTGACGGAGGGGTTCCTGGACTACTGCCGCAGCCAGGCGCTGATCCCCGCACTGTATTCCTGCGACGACACGCTGTGGCCGGCGCTCAGGGAACGGGGCTTCTCCCGGGTGGCGGTGGCGCAGGAGACGCGGCTGGCGCTGAACCAGCTGGAGTTCAAGGGAAAGGAATGGCAGAACGTCAGGACGGCCCTGAACCGCGCCGCCAAGCTGGGGGTGCACGCCGTCTGGGGCTCCTACCATTCGCTGCCGGCCGCACTCAGGTCGCGGTTGAACGAAGTGTCCGAGGAATGGGCGGCCGGTAAATCCGTTCCCGAAATGGGCTTCACGCTTGGGGGAGTGGACGAACTCGATGACGAGGAAGTCCTCTGCTGCCTGGCCGTGGACGGCAACGGTGCGGTCCACGGCGTGACCAGTTGGCTTCCGGTGTACGACGGCGGGCGGCTGGTCAGCCGGACGCTGGACGTCATGCGCAGGGGCAGTGAGGGCTTTCCCGGGGTCATGGAGTTCCTGATCGCTTCTGCCGTCCTTGAGCTGCGCGATTCAGTGGACATGATCTCGCTGTCAGGCTCGCCCCTGGCCAGCCGTCCGGAGGACGCAGCCCAGGGCGACGCAGCAGGGGACGCCGAAAGGGAGGAAGACGCAGCCGCCACCGATGAAGGCGCGCAGAACCTCGTGAGGATCCTGGACCTGGTGGGCCACGCGCTTGAGCCCGTCTATGGCTTCCGCTCCCTGGCAGCCTTCAAATCCCGGTTCAAGCCCGAGTACCGGGCGCTGTACCTGTACTACCAGGACCCGCTGCACCTGCCCGCCATCGGGAGGGCGCTGACGCGCGCCTACCTGCCGGGGCTTTCCCTTGCCCAGGGCGCCCGCCTGGTCCGCAAATTAGTAACCTGACACCGGCCATACGCCGCTCAACGATAAAGTCATATTTGCGGCGCATATTTTCAAAAACAAATGATCCCCGGGCAATTGCGCCGGGGATCATTTGTTTTTGCTGACAGCCGCGCCAGGCGGCCGGGCGGTACTAGACCAGCGTTACGCCGGTGGCCTGGGGGCCCTTGGCACCCTGGCCGATTTCGAACTGAACGCGCTGGTTCTCGTCGAGGGTCTTGAAGCCACCGGTCTGGATCTCGGAGTAGTGAACGAAGACATCGCCATCGGAGTCGTCCGGGGTGATGAAGCCGAAGCCCTTTTCAGCGTTGAACCACTTGACGGTTCCCTGTGCCATTTATTTCTCCTCATTGTGGAACTTTTTAAGCCCGGCACACCTCGTGCCGACCTTGGTCACTCCGCGAGAAGAATCCTGGATTGCCTTGCCTGGGACAGGTCCGGCGCTGCAGGAGCTTCGCGCTCGCAACATGTCTTGCGAGCATGAAAAACACCTACACAAAGACTGAGATAAGAATTTCATGCCCGTTCCCGCAGGTCAACGGCCCGAACAGTAAAAAGGAAAAAATTTAGGTAAAAAACAGGTGACAGGGAAGGCCATCTGGAAAGGCGCCAATTAGGTGCCCGAAGCAACAAAGGGAATTCTAGAAGAGCCGGGATTCGCTGTCGTCGACCCCGCGCATGGCGTCATAGTCAAGGGTGACGCAGTCGATCCCGCGGTCGTTGGCCAGTACCTTCGCCTGCGGCTTGATCTGCTGGGCTGCAAAGATCCCGCGGACAGGTGCCAGCAGGGGATCGCGGTTGAGCAGTTCCAGGTACCTGGTCAGCTGCTCCACGCCGTCGATGTCCCCGCGGCGCTTGAGTTCAATGGCCACCGTGGCACCATCGGCGTCCCGGGCCAGGATGTCCACGGGTCCGATCGCCGTGAAGTACTCGCGCCTGATCAGGGAGTAGCCCTGGCCCAGCGTTTCGATCTGGTCGGCCAGCAACCGCTGCAGGTCCGCTTCCACGCCGTCCTTGATCAGCCCCGGGTCCACGCCCAGATCGTGGGAGGACTCGCTGACCTTCTCGTGGATGTTGATGATGAGCCGGTCATCGGTCTTGGCCGACTGCACGGTCCACTGCTCCACTACGCCCAGCTCGAGGTCCACCTCGTCCGGGGACGTAACGCGCAGGGTTGCCGGCGGGCTCATCCAGTTCAGCGGCTTGTAGGAACCGCCGTCGGAGTGCACCAGCACGGAGCCGTCCGCCTTCACCAGCAGGAGCCGGGTGGCGAGGGGGAGATGGGCCTTGAGGCGGCCAACGTAATCAACGGAGCAATGGGCTATGACGAGTCGCACGCCGTACAGACTATCGCGTGGGCTGCGGCAGGCCATGGTCGACGCCGGGCGGCCGGGCGGGACGGCAGGAAGCCACGGGCGGGGGCACCACGGTAAGGCGCGGCAACCGGCCGGGGCAGAATGGAGGCATGCCGCGTTCCAACCGTCCCCGCCGTCCCGCCTCCGGCAAGGGCCCTGTTTCCGGCCGGGGCGCAGGCCGGAAGGGCAGTGCGGACGTTCCCGAACTGGACCTTGAGCGTGCCCGGGCCGGAATCGCCCGCCGGGAAAGCGCGCCCGACGGCGAGTGGATGGTCCGCACCATGACCGCCAAAAATGCCGAGAAGACATACATCTGCCCCGAATGCTCCACCGCGGTGCTGCCCGGGATCGCCCACCTGGTGGTGTGGAAGGACGACCATCTCTTTGGAGCTGCCGCCGGCCTGGCGGAACGGCGGCACTGGCACACCAATTGCTGGATGACGCGCAGCTACCGCTACCGCTGACCCCGGCGCGGCAGAAGAACCTCCGCTGTCGCTAAGCTGGCAGGCATGACTTTTGATCCGGCGTCGTACGAATTCAGCCCGACCCAGGGCCCCGCTCCCATCCGTGCCTCCACTGTCCTGCCTGCCCGGCGCGAGAACATCGAGCTGCTGACAGAGGACGGCCACACGCTGGTGGGGGAGCTGGCGCTGCCCGAGTCGGGTCCGGTCAAGGCCACGCTGATCACCCTCCACCCGCTGCCCACGCACGGCGGCTTCATGGATTCCCACGTTTACCGGAAGGCCTCCTACCGGCTTCCGGCGCTGGCCGGCATCGCGGTGCTGCGCTTCAACACCCGGGGCACCGCCTCACCGCGCGGCACCAGCAGCGGCGCCTTCGAGGAGGGAGTGGGCGAGCGCTACGACGTGGAGGCAGCCGTCCGCTTCGCCGTGGAACGGGGCCTGCCCAACCGGTGGCTGGTGGGCTGGTCGTTCGGGACCGAGCTGGCGCTGATGTACGGCGCCGTGGAACCGGTGGCCGGACAGATTGAGGGTGCGGTGCTGCTCTCGCCCCCGCTGCACCGCGCCACGGACAAGCACCTGCAGATGTGGGCGGAATCAGGCAAGCCCCTCACCGTCCTGGTGCCGGAACATGACGACTTCCTGCAGCCGGCCGAGGCCGCCGAACGCTTCAGCCTGGTGCCGCAGGCCCGCGTGGTGGGCGTGGCCGGGGCCAAGCACCTGTGGGTGGGGGAGAAGTACGCGGCCCGGGTGCTGAACGACATTGTGGCCCAGGTCAGTCATGACCCCGACCGTGCGGAGCTGCCGCAGGAATGGGACGGTCCGGCGGCGACTGCCGGAGCCTAGGCTTCCCGCAGCGCTAGTGCTGGTCCTGCCGGACGATGTAGATCTCCCGGACCAGCAGCAGCACGGCGGCGGCCGTGGGGATGGCGATCAAGGCCCCCAGGACACCCAGCAGGCTGCCGCCGGCGATGACGGAAATCACCGCCACGGCACCCGGCACTGCAACGGCCTTCTGCATGATGCGCGGTGAAATGAAGTACGCCTCGAACTGCAGGTATGCGAAGTAGCAGATGGCATAGATGGCCGCCGCCTGCCAGCCCTCGGTGAGGGACACCAGGGTTACCACGATGCCCGCGATCATCCCGCCCACCAGGGGGATGAAGGCCAGCAGGACCACCACGAATGCCAGGAGCAGGGCGAACGGAATGCCCACGATTGACATCACCACGAACGCGAAGGTGGCGTTGAGCAGGGCCACGCATGCCTGGCCGATCACGTAGTTTCCCACCGACCGCGTGATCTCCTCCGAGAGGGCGGCCACCCGCTTCCGCCGGGAGCGCGGGGCCAGGCGGTAGCCCCACTTCTTCATGGCGGGCAGCGCTGCCAGGAAGTACAGGCTCAGGACCAGGACGATCAGGGCGCCGAAGAGGCTGTTGGCCACGGTGGATCCGAAGCCCAGCACACCGCCGAAAATGCCGCCCATCGCGGCGGGGTCGTTGACGAACTTGTTCAGTTCCTCGGTGATCCGGTCGCGCACGCCGAACTGGTCGTCAACACTGCGGAAGAAATCCGAATCCATGAAGTTGCGCACCCAGTCCGGCGCCTGCCGCACGATTTCGGAGACCTGTTCAACGATGGTGGGAATGAGGGTGGCAAAGAATCCGACCACAGCGCCCATCAGGACTGCCACGGAGACCAGGATGCCGGCAGGCCGGGGGATCTTCCGGTTTTCGAGCCAGCCCACCACCGGTTCCAGGCCCAGGGCGATGAACAGCGCGGCCACGATCCACAGCAGCAGCTGCGTGGTGTGGGAACCGATCCAGTAGACCAGCAGCGCCAGTCCCACGCCCACGGTGCCCATGAAGCCCATGTACAACGGGTGCTGGGGGGACATGCGCGGTCCGGGGTGGCCGAACTGCGGCTCCTCGTCGCCGTCGTGGTCCGCTTCCGGGGCCTGTCCGGTGTATTCCGGTGGCATCTCGAACCGAAGCCTGGGCTGGGCGCCGGGCAATGGCTGGCGAAGCCGGCGGACCACATGGCCAAGGGCCGCAGCGGCTGAACCCCCGCGGCGTGCTGCCATGCCGAGCGGAGGAACGGCGGCAGGAACCGGGCCCCTGGGATCCCCTGGATTTCCGGCTGCAGCCGAGGACGGGTCCGTCTTGTCAGTCAATGGTTTTGGGGGCCTGTTCCGTGCGTGGCACCGCCTGCGCGGGCCGGTGTGATGATCATCGCAAACACTATCAGCAGGCTTGTCACCACGAGCCGAAGGCGCCGCACGCTGGCTGGCCGGGCCGGGGCGGAAGGGCAAAAAAGGGGGCTCTGGTAACAAAAAGGTTACTATTGAAGGCAAACCCCCGCTGATGATAGGTGTTTCCCTTGCGTTTAAAGACTGCAGCCGCACTTGTGCTGCTCGGCCTCCTGACACTTTTGGCCGGTATCGGCCAGAGAACCATCTGGGCTCCCTCCGAGACGTTCACCGCGTCCGCGCCGGCCGATGCCGCAGCGGCGCCGCTGACCGTTATTGACCAGAAGCTGCGCACCCTGCACGGCGGGACGGTCAAGATCAACGTCCAGGGCGACGGAAATTTCATGCTGGCCTCCGGCCGGCCGGATGACGTGGCTGCCTGGGTGGGCAAGACAGCCCACAACACCATCACCGGGGTGTCCGAGGACGAAAAGTCGCTCCAGGTTGAGCACGCCGACGGCGAAGGCACGGCACCGAACCCGGCCGGTTCGGACCTCTGGGTGTCCAACGAGAACGCCAGCGGCGAGCTTGAATACACCTGGACACCGCCCGCCGACGGCGACTGGAGCCTCCTGCTTGCCTCCGACGGCACGAAGCCGGCACCGGCGACCGTGTCCATGACGTTCCCGAACGACACGTCCACTCCCTGGGCTGTTCCGCTGATGGTCCTGGGCAGCCTTCTGATCGTGGGCGGAATCGTCCTGGCGCTGCTCTCCGCCCGCCGGAAAAACGGTGAAGGCGACAACGGCGGCGACTCCGGCTTCGCTGCCCGCGCCCGTGCCCGGAAGACGCAGAACCAGGACCCGTCGTCGTCCTCCAAGGTCACCATGGTGGCAGCCGGTGTGGCAGCAGCAGTGCTGGCCGCATCGGGCACGGCCGCCCAGGCTGCCAGCCCCAGCCCCCAGCCTTCCGGCAGTGCCTCATCGCCGGCCAAGGAAGCAGCAGGATCGCCTGTCCTGCTGGACGCACAGTTCCGCCGGATCCTGGAGCAGGTCTCCAGCGCCACCGATGCAGGGGACGCGGCCAAGGACGCCGCCAAGCTCGCGGACCGCGTTGCCGGCCCCGAACTGGAAATCCGCACCCAGAACTACAAGATCCGCTCCCAGGTGGGCTCCTACGAGCCGCGCATGCCCGTGCGCTCCACCAAGCTGCTGACCACGGTGGTCACCAGCGACCGTGACTGGCCGCGTTCGGTGCTGGCCGTGACCCAGGGCGAAGGCAACGTTGTCCCGCAGATCCTGACGCTGGTCCAGCAGTCGCCCCGCGAGAACTACAAGCTCATGGAAACCACGCCCCTGCAGCCGGGAACCACGTTCCCGAACATCAGCCGGGGCGGCACCGACACCCTGGCCGCGTCGGACAAGTCCGGGCTGCTCTACAGTGGCGAGGAAGCAATGTCCGGCCTGGCCGACAGGCTCACGTCCGCGGACTCGCCGTTCAAGGACAAGCTGGTCGAGGGCGACTCCTCGCCGTACATCGCCGACACCCTGTCCTACCAGGCAGAGGTGGTCAAGGCCGGCGAGAACGGCAACTTCTCCTTCACCCACAAGGTGGTCCCCGAGAGCACCGTTGTGTTCCGGACCTCCGACGGCGGGGCCCTGGTCCTGGGCCGGATCAACTTCGGCTTCGAAGGCACCCCGAAGGCTGCCGGCGACAAGCTCAGCATCGGTGACGATGCCGCAGCCCTGGCCGGTGGCAAGGAAACCACCACGGGCATGGTCTTGAACTTCGCCGAATCGATGGCTGTCTACGTGCCGCCGGCAGGATCGACGGACCCGATGAAGCTCGTTGCCGCCACCCGCGGCCTGGTGGGCGCCAGCTTCAAGTAGCGCCTGACTGCATTACCACCGGCAGCGGCCGGAGTGGCTAGAGTGGGAAACATGAGTTCGCCAGCTTCCCGCCCAGTCCCTCCTGCCGCTGCCAACCTGCTTAACCTGCGCGGCGCCGTCGACCTTTCCTCACTGAAGCGCCCCGCAGCTCCCTCCGGCACCTCCCCGTCCGGGCCGCCGGCAGGGGAGGCGCAGGAAGGTCAGCCGGGCGCGGCGGCAGGCGGACCCGAGCTCAAGGTCAACGTCACCGAAGCAAACTTCCAGCAGCTGGTGGAACTGTCCGCACAGGTTCCGGTGGTGTTCGCGCTCTGGGCTTCCTACTCGCCGGAGTCCGGCAGGATGGTGGAGACCCTCGACCGCATCGTGGCCAGCTACGGCGGCCGCCTAGTCCTGGGCGCCGCCGACATCGAAGCTTTCCCGCAGCTTGCCCAGGCCTTCCAGGTGCAGGCCGTCCCCACCGCCGTCGCCGTCCTGAAGGGGCAGCCGGTACCGCTCTTCCAGGGGTCTGCGGAGGAGCAGCAGGTGCGCAGCCTCTTCGACGAACTCCTCAAGGTGGCCGCAGCCAACGGCGTCACAGGAAGCCTTGACGCCGGCGGCGCCGCTGAGCAGGAGCCGGCACCGCTGCCGCCGCTGCACCAGGCGGCGTACGACGCGATCGAAGCCGGGGATTACGCCGCCGCGGCTGAGGCCTACCGCCAGGCGCTGAAGGAAATGCCGTCGGACCATGAAGCCAAGGCCGGCCTGGCCCAGGTGGAGCTGATGGACCGGCTGCAGTCCGTGTCTGCCCAGGACAGCGAAGCGCTGCGCACGCTGGCGGCGAACGAGCCGGACAACCTGGAAGCCCAGCTTGGGGTGGCGGACCTGGACGTGGCCGGCGGCCACGTGGAGGACGCACTGAACCGGCTGGTGGCCTTCATCGGCAGGAATTTCGGTCCGGAGCGTGAGACCGCACGGGTCCGGCTGCTGGAACTGTTCGAGGTGGTGGGCGCCGGTGACGGGCGCGTGGCCAAGGCGCGCCAGGCGCTGGCCCGGGTGCTGTTCTAGTGCCGGCCCTGTTCCAGCCGCTGGCGCTGCGGTCCATGGAGCTGCAGCACCGGGGCTGGGTGTCGCCCATGTGCCAGTACAGCTGCGATCCCGACGACGCCCCGGGGGTTCCGAACGACTGGCACCTGGTGCACCTGGGCGGCTTTGCCGTGGGCGGCGCGGCGATGATCCTTACGGAAGCTGCGGCCGTGAACGCCGAGGGCCGGATCAGCCCCCGGGATGCCGGCCTGTACAACGACGAGCAGGCGGAGGCCTGGCAGCGGATCATTTCCTTCGTCCACCGGAACGGTACTGCCGGCACCAAAATCGGCGTGCAGTTGGCCCACGCGGGCCGGAAAGCGTCCACGTTCTGGCCTTTCTCCGGCCGGCACGGCAGTGTTCCCGCCGCCGAAGGCGGGTGGGACACCGTTGGTCCGTCCACTACCTCGTTCGAGGGCTACGAGGCGCCAGCTGCCATGACGGTGGAACAAATCCACGGCGTCATCGCCGATTTTGCCGCAGCCGCTGAACGCGCGGTGGCCGCGGGCTTCGACACCATGGAGATCCACGGGGCACATGGCTACCTCCTGCACCAGTTCCAGAGCCCGCTGATCAACGAGCGTGACGATGAGTGGGGCGGGGACGAGGCCGGACGCAACCGGCTAGTGCTGGCCGTGGTTGACGCGGTCCGCGCCGTGATTCCCGATTCCATGCCCCTGCTGCTCCGGATCTCGGCCACCGACTGGGCGCCGGGCGGCGTGGACCAGGAAGCCTCGGTCCGCCTGGCCCGCCAGGCGGCCGGCCGTGGCGTGGACCTGGTGGATGTTTCCAGCGGCGGGGCGGTGGCCCACCAGCAGATCAAGCCGGGCCTGGGCTACCAGACCGGGTTTTCCGCCGCCATCCGCTCGGAGGCCGGAATCGCCACCGGCACGGTGGGCCTGGTCACCACGCCGGGACAGGCGGAGCACGCGATCGCCACCGGCCAGGCCGACGGCGTCTTCATTGCCCGGGCCGCGCTGCGCGATCCCCACTGGTGGCTCCGGGCCGCGTTCGAACTGGGCCACGACATGGCCTGGCCGCCCCAGTACGAGCGGGCCATCCCGCGGCGGACCTTCTAAGCCCCATCCCGTGAAGACGGAGCCAGGCATGGCAGACTCTGCCGGGGACGGCCCTGACATCCCGGTTGGGCGGCAACTGGAAGCGAAAATCCTGGAACTGCTCGCTTCCCGGGCGGCAACGTCCACCATCTGCCCGTCCGATGCCGCCAGGGCGGTGGGCGGCGACGATTGGCGGCACCTCATGGAGCCGGCCCGCGAAGCTGCGCGGCGCCTGGTTGACGCCGGCCAGGTCCACATCACCCAGGGCGGCTCCGTCGTCGATCCCGCCACGGCAAAGGGGCCGATCCGGATCCGCAAGGCGCCGTGAAGGCCGGCCGTCAGCCGAGCAGGTCGTCCACGTAGCACCAGCGCCATTCTTCGCCGGGTTCGATGCTGCGCATGACGGGGTGGCCGGTTTCCTTGAAGTGGCGGCTGGCGTGACGTCCCGCCGAGGAGTCGCAGCAGCCAACGTGTCCGCAGGCAAGGCACATGCGCAGGTGCACCGGTGTGGTGCCCTCCCGTTCGCAGCCTGCACAGGCCGGGTTGTCGGGAAGCGGTGCCGGCATGGCCGCCGTCAGGTGGTCGCAGACGCCGCCCGGCTGGGAGAGCCCTTCACCGCCACCGCCGCCGGCAGCGGAGTCGAGTTCGTTGAGGGAAGCATCGAGCATGGACTCTTCCACATCCAGCCGCTCCAGGACTTCGCTGAGGACCTCATGGGCGAAGTCCCCGCCGCGCCGGAGTTCCAGGACTTTTTCCCGTTCGGCTTCCAGCATGGCCATCCGCAGCTGGGCGTACCGCTGGCTCGGGGTGGCTGCCTCTGCCGCTGGCCTGCCCAGGCGTTCCCAGGCTGCCAGTCCCCGCTCCTGGGTCCGCCGCCGCAGCATGTCCATGACTTCAGGTGGATCGCTGTCCCGCCGGAGCTTCTCCAGGCGCTCCATGCCCGCAGTGGTGGCCAGCTGCATCAGTGAGGCCTGGTTCAGCGCATCCTCGCGCCGGTCCGGCCCGGGCAAACCCAGGGCGCGGACCAGGGCCGGCAACGTAAAGCCCTGCAGCACCAGGGTGCCGGCCACCACCACCATGGCGGCCAGGACCAGGACGTTGCGGTGTTCCAGGTCATCGGGCAGCGTGAGCACGGCGGCCAGCGTGACGACGCCGCGCATGCCCGCCCAGGACACGATGGCGGGAAACTGCCAAGGCGGTGCGGGGTCCTTGCGCTGCACGGAAGGAATCAGGCGGGGGAGGTATGTGGCGGGAAAGACCCAGATGGGCCGGAGCACCAGCACGGCCACCAGGATCACGGCGCAGCCAATCCATACCCGGCCCGCGCCCAGGGAATCGTCCTGGACGCTGTCGATGATGGTCCGCACCTGCAGGCCGATCAGCAGGAACACGGAGTTCTCCAGGAGGAACTGCACCGTGTCCCAGTTGCTGCGGGCGCTTTGCCGCGCGGCCCCGTTGGGCATGGACGGCGCCTTGGTGCCCATCACCAGGCCGGTGACGACGACGGCGAGCACACCGGAGGCGTGGATGGCCTCGGCAGGGAGGAAGGCAACGAACGGGGCCATCAGCGACGTGGAGGTGTTGATGGCCACGTTGCTGATCCGTTTCCGGATTTCGGTAAGGATGTACGCGGCGGCGAGGCCCACCGCCAGCCCGCCGCCGGCCGCCACCACGAAGCCGCCCGCCACATCCAGTGCTGACACCGAACCGGCGATGGCGGCCACGGCCGCGCGCAGGCACACCAGCGCCGTGGCGTCATTGACCAGTGACTCGCCTTCGAGGATGTTGACGATCCGGCGGGGCATGCCCACCTTCCGTGCGATCGCCGTGGCCGCCACGGCGTCCGGGGGAGCCACCACCGCACCCAGGGCGATGGCGGCAGCCAGCGGGATTTCCGGGAACAGCCACCAGACCACCGCCCCGACCCCCAGTGTGCCGAAGATGACATAGCCCACGGAGAGGAGCCCGATAGTGCGGCGGTTCGATGTGAAGTCGAACAACGATGTGCGGAACGCGGCGGCGTAGAGCAGCGGGGGCAGCAGGCCAACCAGGACCAGTTCGGGATTGAGCTCGACCTGCGGGATGAAAGGCAGGAAGGATCCTGCCACGCCCGCAAGGACCAGGAGCAGCGGAACCGGGAGATTGAGCTTCCGCCCCGCCGCGCTGCCGGCGCACACCACCGCAACGATCACCAGCAGGCCCAGGGCAATGTCCATGAGGTTAGTTTCGCACCCCCGCAGCGACGGCCCGCGGACTAGGCTGGCACCATGACTGCTCCCATGCCTGACCAGGCGTCGAATCCCGGCCCCGTGGCGGCCCTGTCCATCCGCGGGCTGGCCAAGCGGTTTGGCGGCAAGATCGCGGTGCACGGTATCAGCCTGGAGGTCCCGGCCGGTTCATTCTTTGGCATTGTGGGACCCAATGGTGCAGGCAAGACCACCACACTGTCCATGGCCACCGGCCTCCTGCGCCCGGACTTCGGCACCGCCGTGGTGCACGGCGTCGACGTCTGGCAGCACCCCCTTGAAGCGAAGCGGCTCATGGGGATCCTGCCCGACGGGGTCCGGCTCTTCGACCGGCTGACCGGAGAGCAGCTGATCACGTATGCCGGATTGCTGCGCGGCATGGACAAGAACGTGGTGGCCGCGCGGGTGGGGGAGCTGCTGGCTGCCATGGACCTCAGCCAGGACGCCGGAACACTGGTGGTGGACTACTCGGCGGGCATGACCAAGAAGATTGCCCTGGCCTCTGCACTCATCCACGCCCCGCGGCTCCTGGTCCTGGACGAGCCCTTCGAAGCCGTTGACCCCGTGTCTGCAGCGAACATCCGCTCCATCCTGGACCGGTACGTGGACTCCGGCGGAACGGTCATCGCGTCCAGCCACGTGATGGACCTGGTCCAGCGCATGTGCGACCACGTGGCGGTGGTGGCCAAAGGCCGGCTGCTGGCCGCGGGCACGGTGGAGGAGGTGCGCGCCGGAGCCTCGCTGGAGGACCGGTTCGTACAGCTGGTCGGCGGCCACAGCCACACGGAGGGGCTGGAATGGTTGCGCACCTTCTAAGGCTCAAGCTCACGCTGCTCCGCAACGGACTGCGCCGCAGCCCCTGGCAGCTGGTGGGGATGGCCATCGCCGGGCTCTACGCCCTGGGCGTGGTGGCAACGCTGGTCATCGCCCTTGTCCTGCTGCGCAACGCCGGTCCGGTGACCGCCCACACGGCCGTGGTCCTGGGCGGCTCCGCCGCCGTCCTGGGCTGGGCCGTGGTTCCGGTGGTGGCCTCCGCCACGGACATGACCCTCGATCCGGCCCGCTTCACCACTTTTGCGGTCCCCATGAAGCAGCTGCTTGTCGGCCTTGCCCTTGGCGGCCTGATCGGCATCCCGGGCCTGGCCACCGCGCTCGTGTCACTGTCCACGGTGGTCACCTGGTCACGGGGCGTGCTCCCCGCGCTCGCCGCTTTGGCCGGGGCGTGCCTGGGTGTCATGACCTGTATTGTGCTGGCCAAGGTGGTCACCACCGCAACAGCCAGCCTGGCGGCTTCCCGGCGCTTCAAGGACATCAGCGCCATTGCGGTCATGGTGCCGCTGGTCCTGCTGGGCCCCATCGTGGCAGGGGTCGGCCGCGGCATCCCGGCATCCACGGGGTTCCTGCCAGAGTTCGCCCTGACCTTGTCCTGGACTCCGCTCGGGGCGCCATGGTCACTGGGCGGCGACGTCGCGTCGGGCCGGCCCGGGCAGGCCGCGGTGAAACTGCTGGTAGCGGTGGCGGTCCTCGGCGCCCTGGCCTGGTGCTGGAAGCTGCTGCTCGAACGGGCACTGGTCACCCCGCCGTACGCCGGCGCGGGGAAGCGCAGGGGCGGCAGGCTGGGACTGTTCGGCGTGCTGCCGCCCACCCCGGCCGGTGCGGTGATGGCCAGGTCTCTCACCTATTGGCTCCGGGACCCGCGGTACTCGGGTTCCCTGGTGGTCATCCCGCTGCTTCCGGTGGTCCTGGCGTTCCAGGGGACGCAGACGGGCAGCTACGGCAGCCTAGCTTTCCTTGCCCCCGTGGCCGCCTTCATCCTGGCCTGGTCCATCTCCGCCGACGTCTCCTATGACAACACCGCGTTTGCCCTGCACTTGGCCACCGGCGTCAGGGGGGTGGCGGACCGGCTGGGCCGGGCACTGGCGTGCATGACCTTTGCGCTGCCCGTGGTGCTGGTGTTCTCAGTGGGTTACGCCGCCTTCACGGGTAACTGGACGGCACTGCCCGGCCAGCTGGGGTTCAGCCTGGGGATCCTTTTCACCGGCCTGGGCCTTTCCTCGGTGGTATCGGCCCGCTACACCGTCACCGTCCCGCTGCCGGGGGACAGCCCGTTCAAGAAACCGCCAGGCAACGTGGGGCAGACCCTGGCCGTGCAGTTCGTGGGAATGCTGGTCCTGATGGTGCTGGTCCTGCCGGAGGCCGCGCTGCTGGTTGCCCAGGCGGTCACGGGCAACATCCTGTTCGGCTGGCTCAACCTCGCGGTGGGAACCGTCCTGGGCCTGGTCCTTTTCGGGGCCGGCGTCCGGCTGGGCGGCAGGTGGCTGGAGGCCCGCGGGCCGGAACTCCTGGCGCAGGTTACCGTCAACCGCTGACAGTTCCAGGAAGGGAACACCATGGAAATCGTGATACTCGGCGGCAGCAGGCAGATTGGAAGACTCGCGGCGGACGCCATCGAACACCTGGTCCGCCGCAAGCCGGACGCTGTCCTTGGCCTGGCCACGGGGTCATCGCCGCTGCCCGTCTATGACGAACTCGCCGCGCGCCATGAACGGGGCCTGGACTTCAGCAGGGCGTCCGCGTTCGCGCTGGACGAGTACGTGGGCCTGCCGGCCGGCCACCCCGAGTCCTACCGGGAGGTGATACGCCGGGAATTCACCGACCGCGTGAACATCGCGCCGGAGAACGTCCACGGCCCCGACGGAACCGCCACTGACATCCCGGCTGCCTGCGAGTCGTACGAACAGGCCATCGCTGCGGCCGGCGGCGTGGACCTTCAGTTGCTGGGCGTGGGCACCGACGGGCACATTGGCTTCAACGAACCGGGCTCCTCCTTCGCGTCGCGGACGCGGATCAAGAGCCTGATCGAGCAGACACGCCGGGACAACGCCAGGTTCTTCACCAGCCTGGCCGAGGTGCCGCACCACGTCATCACCCAGGGGCTGGGCACCATCATGGCGGCACGCCACGTGGTCCTCCTGGCCACGGGGGCGCAAAAGGCGCAGGCGGTCCGCGATTTCGTGGAGGGACCGGTGGCCGCCATCTGTCCCGCGTCGGTGCTGCAGTTCCATCCGCATGCCACGGTCCTGCTGGACGAAGCCGCCGCCTCGGCCCTGAAACTTGCCGATTTCTATCGCCACACGTACGAGAACAAGCCCGCGTGGCAGGGGCTGTGACGGCGCCTGCGGGAGCGGCGCCAGGGCGTCCAAAAGTACGACGGCGGCCAGTGCGGGACCCCGGCACGGGCGTGCCGCCGTCGAACGTCCGGCCGGGGGAACGGCTAAGATGGATGCCATGACTAGCATGACGGACCCTCTCGAAAACGACCCGATGCGCGAGCTTTCCGGGGCTGGAACGTCCACGGCCACCATTGAGCGCGAGGAACTGCGCCAGGAAGTGGAGCCGGGGGACCGGGAGCGCTTCTCGCACTATGTGCGGAAGGAAAAGATCATGGAGTCCGCCATGACCGGGGAGCCCGTCATTGCCCTGTGCGGCAAGGTGTGGACCCCGGGCCGGGACCCGAAGAAATTCCCTGTCTGCCCCGAGTGCAAGGAAGTCTATGATGGCCTCCGCCCGGGCAACGACGGCGGGAAGGGTCCGGGCGGCTCGGGCAACAACAAGTAGTGACGGAGACGCTCTTTGGCGGCCCCACCCTGCCTCCGGCCTACCCGGAACGTGCAGCCTGGGGAACCGCCCCGAAACTCCGTGCCTGGCAACAGGAAGCTCTTGACCTCTACCTTGCGAACAGCCCCCGCGACTTCCTTGCGGTGGCAACCCCTGGTGCAGGTAAGACGACGTTCGCGCTGCGCATCGCCTCCACGCTGATCGACTCCGGGGCAGTGAACCGCGTGACCATTGTTGCCCCCACCGACCACCTGAAGCGCCAGTGGGCGGACGCCGCCGCCAAGGTGGGGATCGCCATCGACCCCAACTTCAAGAACTCGGACGGCCAGCACGGCCGCGGCTTCATTGGCGTTGCCGTCACCTACGCACAGGTGGCCAGCAAACCCCTGCTGCACCGCGCCAAGACCGAGGCCGCCCGCACCCTGGTGATCCTGGACGAGATCCACCACGGCGGCGAGGCCCTGTCCTGGGGCGACGGCCTGCGCGAGGCATTCGATCCCGCGGTGCGCCGCCTGTCCCTGACCGGTACGCCGTTCCGTTCGGACACCTCGCCCATCCCGTTCGTGGAGTACGCCGAAGACCGTGACGGCATCCGGCGCTCCAAGGCCGACTACACCTACGGCTATGGCAACGCCCTCCGCGACCACGTGGTCCGGCCGGTAATGTTCATGGCCTACTCCGGCCAGATGCGCTGGCGCACCAGCGCGGGCGAGGAAATGGCCGCATCCCTGGGTGAGGCCGCGGTGACCAAGGACATCACCAGCCACGCGTGGCGGACCGCCCTGAACCCGGCAGGGGAGTGGATTCCTGCTGTCCTGGCCGGCGCGGACAGGCGGCTCAGCGAAGTCCGGCGCACCGTGCCGGATGCCGGCGGCCTGGTCATCGCCACCGACCACGAGGACGCCCGTGCCTACGCCGGCCAGCTGAAGAAGATCACCGGGGAGTCGCCCACCGTCATCCTCTCCGATGATGCCAAGGCGTCCAGCAAGATCGAGGAATTTTCCGCCGGCGACAAGCGCTGGATGGTGGCTGTCCGCATGGTGTCCGAAGGCGTCGACGTGCCCCGGTTGTCCGTGGGCGTCTACGCCACGTCTACGTCCACGCCGCTGTTCTTCGCCCAGGCCGTGGGCCGTTTCGTGCGTGCCCGCAAGAGGGGCGAAACGGCGTCGGTGTTCCTGCCGTCCGTGCCGCAGCTGATGGCGCTGGCCAACTCCATGGAGATGGAGCGGGACCACGCGCTGGACCGGCCCGAGAAGGAAGACGGCGACGGCCTCTTCAACCCGGAAGACTCGCTGATGGACGAGGCCAACCGCGAAGAGAAGGCCTCAGACAGCCTCACGAAGGGCAAGTTTGAAGCGCTGGACTCCCAGGCGTCCTTTGACCGGGTGCTGTTCGACGGCGGCGAGTTCGGCACCGGCGGCGAGGTGGGGTCCGACGACGAAATGGACTTCCTGGGCATCCCCGGGCTGCTGGACGCCGAGCAGGTGGGAACGCTGCTGCGCCAGCGCCAGCATGAGCAGCTGAACCGCAAGAACCGGAAGTCCCCGGCCGCGGACGCCCAGCAGGTTCCTGCCGTTCCGGACCACCGCATGCTGATGGACCTGCGCAACGAACTGGCCAAGAACGTGGCCGCCTGGGCTGCCCGGACCGGGACCCCGCACGGGGTGGTGCACACCAAGCTGCGCACGGTCTGCGGCGGGCCTCCCGTGGCCCAGGCCAACGAGGAGCAGCTGAAGTCCCGGCTGCGCAAGCTCCAGGACTGGTTCGTGGGCCGCAAATAGCGCCCTAGGTGTACTGAGTCAGGACGTTGGTTACATCGTGAATAGGTGAAGACCTCTTAGGTTGGTGGTTACCACACACAGCCAACGACTAAGAGGT
>NZ_JBFBKW010000002.1:0-731597 GCF_040702325.1 Pseudarthrobacter sp. 902506025 | reverse complement strand
CGGAACTCCGCCCCATAAGCCGTGGGCATGGTCAACATCCTTCCACGAGCACAAGCTCGCTAGGTCAAGGAGTCAACAAAACCCGGGGCAGTCCCGTGCTGAAGCAGAGCGGCCAAGACCACGGCCATAGAGAGCACCAGAAGAAGTGCAAGTATGGCGTAGCCCACCCATTTGGGACGGCCTTTGTGGGGGTTGATGTCGACATACGGCATAGTCAGCGTTGATTACCTCTGGGTGCGGATGCGGATGCGGGCCGGATGGGCACCCGCAATGCGCGGCGCTTCAGCCGCAGCATTTGGTGAAGAACAACGAAAGGTACTAACAGCGTGCCCAGAAGCGCGCCCAGCGCTAGGACATAGTCGGACAAAGCCACAATAATCTCCATCGGTCATAAGCTTTCTTACTGCTCTTGACCTAAGCACGTGACACATGGATTGACAAGTCACGTCAAGTGAGGACACGAGACTGCCTGTCAAACGTCTCCCCTAGGCCTTCGGGATGCTAATTGGGCCGAGCAGTGCCATGCATCTTCCACCCACAGGTAGCCCTAGCTACCTGTCTATCCAGACTCCTGTAGTAATCGAGTGCTAGCCGGGTCACTAAATTTCAGCCTATCCGCCGATGCTAGAACCCGTCACCGCGGACAGTCAGGAAAAACGCATTTTGCTATGTGCTTCCTGCGAATTTCGCCTGGTCTCTTGGAGCCGCTTGATGAACCAACGGGATTGCTCCGGACCGTAGGGCAACACGGGAATGGCTTTGGTGGCGTCATTGGGGGTATCACGGATGGGCTGTCTGGCCTGCCGCACAGCGGTCGTCATGGTATCGGCCATTGTCTTTACGTATTGGTCGCTGCACGGCTTACCGTGTCCTGGAATCAGGAACTCATAACGGCGGCGCAGCGCGGAAACGTGTCGAAGAACTTCCGCCCACTCCTCAGGGTAGGAGTCTTCAAAGGAGGGGTGGGCGCCCTGTTCCACAAGATCACCAACATAAAGAGTTGTTGGCGTCCCGACCAGCAGGTCACCCCCCGTATGCCCGCGGCCGAGGTAGAAGAGGGTCGCCGTTATGCCCCCTAGGTCGACTAAGACGGGTTGTTCCTTCACGATGGCGTTGGGCACTACGAGTTCAACGCTTTCTCCAACGCCAGCGGACATCTCAGGTTCAATCGTTTCTACGTGGCGGCGCTGCAAGTCGCCGCGCTGCTCAATCTCCACGGCGCAATTCTGGTGAGCCCAGAACTCTGTCACTCCGGCGGCGGCGAAAACAGCATTTCCGAAAAAATGGTCGAAGTGCGCATGGGTGTTGACAACAACGAGCGGCAGGTCAGTCTTTTCCCTGACGGCATGCAAGATCTCGCGACCTTGGCGGGGACCGCAGCCAGTATCGATCACCAACGCCCGTTCTGTCCCGACGATCAGGCCCGTATTCAGCAGGGAGCCTTTAGTCGTTATTACGTGGTTGTCCGCCCCGACCTCAAGCCATTCGAACATGGTTGATCCGTACCTCCCGCAAAGCAACAAGCCTTATTCTTGACCCGATTGTACTTGGCGTACGCGAGTCTGAGGGATCGCGATAGTAGTGTCAGGAAAACGATTCAAACTCGAAGATTGGGCCAGCGTTCACCCCTGCCATAGCGTGATTTGAGTACAATAGACGGCTTTGAGTGGCTCCGAAACAACCACAGTGAGGATGGAACCAACAGCAGCAGTAACGGAACGCTTACGAACCCGCCTGGTACCGTTGCCGCAATGGATGGGGACTGCCGACTCCCATTCTCACTAAGAGCACACGAACTCGCTTAATACATCTGATGCCAAGTTCCGCTGGGGTATGGGTGGTAGTAGTTGCATAGCTTCTGGTTTCACCTCTGAGCGAGGGGGACTTCGGGTCGGGCTTCCCGAGGGAAAGATCCGCGTCCACTCGAAGAACCGGTCCCAACCGCTAGGTGACCAGAGACGAAGGGGTTATACCGTACCGTCTGCTGATGGTGGAACGAGATCAAGGCGGGGATCATCACCCGCGCCACGACCGGAAAATTCCGATGCAGTAACACCACGATCAAAAAATAATTGGCGGCGTTGCAGTACTCGCTAAGCGTCCCTTTGATTTACGCCTGTTTTATGAGAAGTGAAGTGCCGGACGGCGCAGTAACGCTAGCCCAAGGGATCTCGTTTCCCCACGAACCAGGAGGTGCTAACGGACGCTCTTCGATAAACTGGGATCGGGGACAGTCCGGGCGTAGGCAGCGCTCGACACGCTTGGCCCAAATCAGGGCACCGGCCGGCCCAAACAGACAGCATCATAAAGCCGGAACCTGCCGACGCCCGTGCCCCGCCGTGACGACGCCGCTGTCAGGGAACTCGGCAAGATTGTGACCTGCGTCGACGTGCCGGACCAGGCCCGGAGCGGTCGCGGCTACGGCACGACCGTGGATGCTATCCGCTCCGAGCACAGCGCTTCGGCCCATGTCCACTACCTGCCCCGGAACAAGACAAAGAGTTAGACAGGTCAGGGTCTCTTTTGGTTGCTGGTTGCTTAGTCGCTAGCAATTCATAGTGCCTCTGACATTTTCCCTGCCGCGCCACTCCGCACCGGAAATTACAGCCAGAAAGTGTACCTAGGGAGATCCCCAATAGCTGGACTAAAGCTGTGGAAACGGAAATACCGCGCTGCTGGAGACGCACGGATGACGGCGGCGGTGGGTGTGCGCCTGGGGGTTGAACCGGGGTATCGGCCACCGCCTCCGATACCACCCCGCAGTACCGAAAGTATCGATTCGCTGTTTGGCGTAGCGAGGACCAAAACACGGCGCGCGTAGCCAGCAGCCCAACGCTGAAAATGATGAACAAAGTATGTTCAAGGCTCGAGATAAGCCGCTACTGACCCATCCCAGACTTGAATGGAAACGCTACAGCGGCTCGTTCGTCCGGTTCTCTCACCATGGGCTCATCTTCAACCACTGGGTCAGCACGCTCACTCTTGCGGCCTTTTCCCGCCAAACTAGTAGGCCGATTGTCAGTGCTGCTGCCGTAGTAGGTGTAGGCATAAGCGTCCGGCCCCTTGGAGGGCAACTGGTTTAAGACAATTCCGAGCAAGTTCGCACCGACCAACTCCAGTGATTTCAACGACTTAGCCAAGTCCTGATTTCTCAGCTTCTGAGATCCGACCACCAGTACTACACCACCTGCGTGTTGCGCCAGCACGGCAGCATCAGTGACTGGCAAAAGGGGTGGCGTATCGACTATGACTGTGTCAAATTCCCTCTCAAGCTCTTCCAAGAGGTCCTTCATCGCATCCGAGCCCAGAAGTTCGCTGGGATTTGGAGGGACGGTCCCGGACGTCAGGACAAAGAGATTGTCGTCGCCCCAGTGCTGAAGCAAATCAGTTACATGGGCCTGGCCTATAAGAGCGGTTGTAAGCCCAGCAGATCTGTCCAGACCGAGATAGTCGCCAACCATTGGCCGCCGCAAGTCGGCATCCACGAGGCACACAGTCTGTCCAGCTTGCGCTAGAGATATTGCGAGGTTAGTGGCCGTTGTCGTCTTTCCTTCGCCAGGCAGCGAAGAAGTCAATAGGACGGTCTTGGCATGCCCAGCAACGTTCGCGAAGTGCAGGTTCGTCCGCAACTGTCGAAACGTTTCGGCTCGGGAACTCTGGGGAGTTCCCTGTGTCAGTAGCGGCTTCCTTGCGGCGTCCGGATCAAACGCAATGCCACCAAGCAACGGAGCGTCCGTGACCTGCTTCAGGTCATCCTCGCCTCTTACTTTACTGTCGAGCATAGTCCTCAACACCGCCGACGTGACACCAATTACCAATCCGAGAATCAGTCCCATCAGGAGATTCACCCGAGTATTAGGTGTTGACGGAGTCATAGGCGCCTGTGCGGGTTCAATGACTGAGAGCGAAACTGCCGTAGGACCACCGGATTTTGGTTTTTCCAGGACGTCGACGACTCTTATCAGGCTGTCAGCTACAGCTTCTGCTGTAGCTGCTGCACGAACTGAGGACGAGTCCGTCACCGATATGTTTATGATGACGGTGTTTACATCGCTGGTGGCTTTGATTCTGGCAGCTAACTCATCAGGTCGAACATCGAGTCCAAGCTGGTCGATCGCAGGTTGCAAAACGATCGGAGTAGTTACCGTCCTCACGTACGACTGCACACGCGCTTGACTGAAGGTATTTCCCTGCTGCAGCTCTGCTAGCGACCCGCTGGTTTGTGCCGCGACAAACAACTGAGTTGTGGCCATGTAGGTGGGCTTCATAAGCATCGAGGCTCCGCCCGCAACGACCACCCCCGAGAGCGTCAGTGCCGCAATCAAAATCCAGTTGCGGTGGAGAATACGTAGGTAGTCCCGGATATCCAAGCTGGGGTCCCCCCTGTAGAGACTTATGGCAGCCCCAGAGAGAGTGCCACCAGAACGGCGAGTTTTGCGCTGTTGGAACAATTATACCGGCCTTTCTTCACCCACCCCGACCACCCAATGACCCGCTCACGCACCCGGTGGGGCGCGTGTGATACTGCGCGAATTCTTTGTAATCACCGCTGCGGAGCGCCGACAGACAGGCTGTCATGGAGGGGTATCAAGCCCAAAGCCTAATTTGGGTCCGGTATTACTAGTTTCTACGTGTCCGCTGCGCGACGGGTAAATTCCAGACGCGAACCCGACAATAAGCAGATGAACTGCGTCACAAGTAGCGGAACAGCTTGGGATGCCATGAAGAGAGCTGCCTCGAATACGTTTCCTAGATCGAACCAGAACAAGCCAGATAGGCACCAAAGAGCGGTCATAGGCAAAAAAATCCAACTCCACTTAAGCCACCCACGGGAATGATTTAGGGTAACGAGCGCATTCCCAATATTTATAGACGCGGAACCCACTGCCACGACAATCAAAGGCAACTCAAGGCCAGCATACTGCGGACCCAAAACATGCACCAGAAAATCGGCAAAAATGGCAACAACTGCCACGAGGAAAACAGCGCAAAGCGAATAGGCGCCAAGGACTTTGGCATACAGTCGGAGAACTCCGGAACCAGCCGCGCCCGACCTTGCTAACAGACCGGCGCCTATGTCTGTCAAGACGGCGTTTAGAACGGCGAATACCAAACCGAATCGAGACAACGCGGCTATGTCAGCAAGCACGAAGGCACCCCCGACTAAGCCCAAAAAGAGGTACAAAAGTTGCCCTTGCAGGACGAATGGGAAATTCATCGGCATAGTCTGCTTTAGGCTTTTCGAGAACCTGCGAACATCAGCCTGAAGTACGGGTGCACTGTAATCAATTTCACGATTAGATTTGCGTTTCAGCAATGCTGCCTCGAGAATTGCGGTCACGAGTCCTATAACCAACAATACAAAAACATCAGCATGCCGTAACATCACGAGCGGCATGACTAGAGCAAATCGAACCGTGGCAGAAGCAAGGGCAACACGTTGAAGGGTCTTGACGTCTTGGACAAGTCGGAGATGGACCTGGTAAACGCCTTTAGAAAGAATTGGTATAAAAGTAAGGGTTGCAAGCAGCGCGAAAAGGAGCGAAGCGACAAGACTCGACCCAGTTTGAATCAGTGCCAACAAAAGCACTAGGTTACCAAGAACACCGACCGCGACGCCAAGCTTGCGGCGGAAGCGTAATCCTCCCACGAACAAGGAACTCATCCGAAGTCGGTCATTCCTAAAACGACCTCCCATGGATAGCAGGACACTAGAAAGCCCCGACTCGGAGAGGGCAGTCATGGCCGCCAATAAGGCCACGATGACCGTGTAGTGAGCGTAAGACTCCTTGTCCATGGCTCCCACTATCGCAAGTCCCGTTACGAAGGCCAGAATCTGGACAATTCCTTGAGTGGAAACGAATTTGAGTAGGATCGGAGTCCACTTTTTGAAACCGGAAAAGCGACGGGGAGACTGACGCATATGCCGGGCCTGGACTTGTGACACTTTAGAGGAAATCACTAGCCTGCCTTGGTTGTCGAAGACCCGTATTCACGACGCGCGTCGATCAGAATAGCGAGATAACCATTTACCATTGCTTCCGGAGTGTGTCGTTCTAGGTGCTGATTTCGCGAAATTGAGAAATCTTCCCCTCGTGGCGGCCTCAGGAGAGCATGCTGGATACCGTTGGCGAGTGCATCCGCGTTGTTGTTAGGAACGACGGTACCGCAATTGCCGATGGCTTCAGGTAGCCCACCGTTCTCTGTTCCGACTATGTAGCATCCGCAGGCAGCACCCTCAAGGGCAACCACGCCAAAAGGTTCGTTCCAGACCGACGGGATAACCATAATGTCGTGTCTATTCAATACCTCAACCAATTTCTCGCCTTTTACCACTCCTGAGAAGCTGACTTGACCCGTGAGGCCCAGGACCTCAGTCAGCTTCTCGAGAATAGCTCTCTGGTGCCCGTCTCCAATGACTGTCAGTGGCGGCTGGATACCTTCTTGCTTGAGTTGATGAAGAGCCTGCAAGAGCACATGGACGCCCTTTCCGGGAACCAACCGCCCCACGAAAACCAGCGATCCGGGAATGCGGTCCACCTCGGACTTCATGCAAAAGAGCCCAGCGTCATAGCCGTTGGGCACGACGACTGACGGCAATCCATTGTCCTGCGCTAGTGCTGAACTCGCAGAAATCCTTGTCGCTAAGCGCAAGACCAAAATTTTAAGCCGGTCCACCAGGCTCCGTCGTCCATCGTTCCGCCTTATCCAAGTGTGGGTGGCCACGACCCAGGGCCGACGGTATAGAAGGATCGGCCACGCGTACCGAACGCAAATGTTGTTATGAAAAACTACATCCGCATTCGCAACGAGCCTTGCGACTTGGCGGAGCGCCGGCCGTCTCGACACCTTGTAAGTTAAGTTGTCATCTTGGCGCGAGGTCGTCGAGGCGCTCCGAGTCATAACGACAACTTCGTGCCCGGCCGAGCTAAATCCTCGTGCGAGAATCTCGGACATAGCTTCTATGCCACCAACATCTGGGGAGAACCCATGCGAAACGAGGAGTATTTTCAAGTTTCATTCCTAATTGCAAATACGGCCAGAACCGGATCCGGCATCATTCGGCCCACTGGAAAACCCCGTGGTAGCCGGGAGAGTTCCCGCACAGTCGCGAGTATTCTGGTCTCCCATAAACCGAAAACTTAGAATTAGCATTGACATGCAAATGGAGAAGAAGGCCTGAGCCGAAGGGAATTGGGTGATTTGACCGTACAGAACCACGGGGACCAGGCAAGCCGCGAGCAAGACAGAAGCGAGAGGCCTGTCCTTGAAGCGCAGAACCAATGCAACGCAGAGTCCAAGGCATGCGACGATTCTCGTATACGCCAGAATAGTGCCAAAGAATCCCAGTTCGGCGACCCACTTCAAGCTCTCGGTTTCGATCCATGGACCGGCTGAACCCACTGATATGCCGGCCATACTGTGACTTCCAGCCCCCTCGCCCAGCAGCGTGGGAGAAACCAGCGCGAAATCGAAAATTTGACTCAAGACTCTGTCTCCGGTGTCCTCACTCCTTGAAGCATTGTCGAATCTGGCAAAAAAGGACTCAAACACGGCAGGAAATATTGAACTAGCCACAAAATACAAGCCTAGGGTAAGAAAAGCAATGAGAACCACATTCCTGACACCCGCGCCCCTGCGTAAGAGCAACTGATAAACACCATAGGCACAAAGAACTACGCTAAAAGCCAGGACGGTCCCCCGAGCTCCGGAAATAAGCGTTATTATGGGTGCAGATACTAGCGCTATAATTGCTAAGAACTTGCGATGCCGACGTTGGTGAAGCACCCACAAACACGCTGCCAGGCTGAGCGGAACATATAGTGTCAGCCCTGAGGGGGCACTGAAGCTTCCACTAGCGCGAACGATAGAGCCATTTACAAAGTAGGCAACATCGCTGCCCACTTCCTTGTTAATCCAAGCGGATTTACTGCTCATCACTTGGGCAGCAGCGAGAGCTAATTCAACTGGTGCATAGAAAATAATTACGCGAGTCACCTTTGTGAGAAGGTCAACACCACCGTGAATCCAGACGGCGTAGGCCAACAAGATTGGAGCAAGGTAACTTCGCAATCCAACAACAGCCACCTTTAGGGACACCACTCCAGAGATGACTTGGATGCCACAGAGAATGACCAGCAAGAGTGCTAGGAGCCAAAGAAAGATACCACTTTTTCGATTCCGTACTCGACTAAAGAGGACGATAACCATGAGGCCGGCCACCATGATGGCGTCCCTGGCGATATACATGATTTGCTCTGTGCCAGGCACCCATTTTCGAACTGCGCCTTCTATGATCCACAAATGAACGTAGATCAGAGTCAAAACAGATACAAATTGCGGCGTTCCCATAAGTCCATGCGGTAGGGCGTCGATAACGTTGCCCCATCCGGAATTGCGCGCAACTATAGACGTCCTACTTTTCAATGCGGCTTCCTTCACCAAATCGCTCCACCCATTAAGCCGCCTCGTAGTCGCCCACACACGGCATCCACTCACGCTTTCGGCGCCGATGCACCCATACTCTCAGGCCGCGGGAAGGAGAATGTCGGCCCTTTGGCAGTTCAGTCTACACATCGCTTCGAGCGAGCAACAAAGAAGTCCCACTGCCTTTGAGCGTGAGCCTTGTCGTGGAAGAGATACGACGAACCACCACCCCTAGTAGATTGCAGAATCGTAAAGCAACCTCAGCTTTTCGGCAGCAGACCTCCATGAGAGAGCAGCAAAGGCAGAATCAATGGCTGCGCTCGCCGCGGGATCGATACTACCCGGACGCCCGCACACTTCCAGTACTGCCGAGGCCCAGGCTTGGGGGTCGCGCCCGAAAACTATCCGTTTGTGGCTTTCTGGCAGATACTCCGCGATTCCCGTCTGATCGCTACATACAAGGGGCAGCCCATGGTAAACCGCCTCTGCTGGCGCCAGGCCAAAAGATTCAATGGATGGGAGGATGATTGCACCATGAGAAGAATATGCATCCCGAAGCTCACGCTTGCTCAGGACTCCAACATAATCCACAGCCTTCTGAGCTGAGAGCCAGCTCTTAACCTCGGGTGACATCACTCCTGCAACCGTGAGGCGGAAGGGATGTCCTAGTAACTTGACGGCTGCCACGGCTACATCCAGGCCCTTGAATGCGTCGGATCGCCCGACATAGAGCAACGACGTTGCGTTTCGCCTCATTGCCTTTCGCGGTAACTGAGGCCCAATTCCGATGGGAGTGACACGCACTTTATCTGGATCGTAGCCACGTTCTACAAATGAAGACTTTGCCGCCTCCGAATATACTAGGATGAAATTTGACCGCTCATATTCAAAGTTGAGAATGTCACCGATGGGGTCGGGCCTCCCATTTATGGGATAATTTTCTAGAACTTCAATCTCTTGTTCGTAAACCGCGTGATGGAAGTTGCGTCGCTCGCAAATAGAAAAACTAAATTCCTTTTTTTGGAGCGCCTTGTAGCCCAGCCCTTCAGAAAAATGAAGGAAATCGTAGTTCATGGCTGCAATCGAGGCCTTCCGCGCGTAAGCAGCTGTCACATGTCGTATAGCTGCAGGGTGAACCCGCATACCCAAGCGTGTCAGAGAAGGCAGTACCAATTGCGCGGAACCTAAAGAATGGACTACATGCTGGCCCTCGGAGGGCTCCCTGGCCCTTCTGCTCAGTACGTCAAGTAAATGCTGTGGCACACCTATTTTCGCGAAGCGACTGAGTTCGTTTTCAGTGACTTCAAATCGTCTTACCAGTCCTACCGATTCAAACGTCGACTGCATCGCCATGAGAACATGGTCATAGTGGTACACATTGGTTGCATGGAGTGCACGCATGGGATGGGTCATGTCTATTCAGCACTCTGCTTTGTAGGGCTAACCTGACGCACGTGAGAGATCAGTATCTTACTCAGAGCCTTTGCGTACGAAGCACCAACGTAAAGGGGCCACCCTCTACCACCGTGCTTTCTGTTGTACAGGACGTGGCTCCGGAATGGATATCCCTTTCGGCCAAAAAGTAGTCCAACTCGTTGCAAGAAAGGCAGGCTGTTATCCACCCAGGTGGAACTAACGGGATTAGTTTCACATGTTCCAAAATAACCAGCAGCTAGTACCGAGGTAAAACCTCTCGCTTTCGCACGGAGACCATAGTCGATGTCCCCATAGGCGTGCGCAAAGCGACCGTCAACCCCACCCAAAACCTCATAGATTTTTCGAGGAATCAGGACTAAGTTGCCGTGGAATGCGTCGACCACGCACGGTTTTTCCTCAGGGGAAATCATCTGAAGGCCGCCAGGCCAAGGCCTCGTTTTCAACATTCCACTGTACGTTGTCGCGGAGTCCACAGCGGACCGCATAGCTCCAACAACTATGCAGTCGTCACCAGATTCCCGTGCTGTAGCAAGCAGTCTGGTGACAGCGTCGCAACACAATTCTACGTCGTCATTTACCCAGAGAATCCAATCCGGAGCCTCCCTGGAGGCCTCTGTGTGAGCCAACGCCATTCCGCCGGACCAGAACAAGTCGCCTGATCCGGATATCAAATGCATATTTTCTGGAAATTCCGACGAAAGAGCGGCGGGTGTTCCATCCTTACTGAGGTCGTCTACGACAAAGTAGTCGAGCGAAAATTCGGCGGAAAACCCCTTTTGTTCCTGCAGCGAGCGAAAGCATCGGAGACTAGTTTCTACGCGATTGTAAACTGTAGCGATGACACTAATGCGTTCCATTTAGATCCTTGTTTGGGGAGTGCAGCCACTCACGTCGAGGCCGGCCCGGCAAGCCGAGCGGTGCGTACCTGGGAAGCAGGCTGGCGCGCTGCTATCCTAGTCATAGTATTCAGTACTGCTTGGTAAGTTGAACACGGCAGCAAGACGCCGAAAAAATTTGCCCTCTCGTACCCCCACCCCCTATCGGGCGGTATGTTGCGCGCTTTTACGCGCTAGGTCCGTGGATCCGGGAGCAGAACCTAAGTAGAAAGTGGAATTCGCCGGTGATTTCTGGACGAGTTTTAAATGTCGTGACGCTAGCAAGCGCCACAGGCAAGTATGGCGGCCCTTACGATACATCGCTCAGGCAGACGGTACTAGCCTCGGGGATCGGATTTGATTGTGTTCTCTTTTCTGGGTTCCTCGAGGGCGATGAGCCGATTCCAGATACGAACGACGCGGCTGTCCGTATCGCCTTTCATCCGGTAAGACGGGTCTTGCCACTGCCTGGCTTCATGGGTCTACACTCGCTTCGCGCGCTCAAAGCCCTAGCAATCGAGGTATGGAAGTCGGAAGTCACGCACGTCTCTGTTGCTCGTGAGTTGATTCCCATCTCTGCGGTGGTGTTCACCCTTATTTTGCGGAAACGTCTAGTCGTTCAGACTCACGGCATGATGACGTCACGTACGAGTATGGGGCACAAGGCTGTGGACTTCTTTTTGCGACCGCTACTTCGACGCGCGCATGTAACAGTTGCGCTAACTTCTGTCGAGGCAACCGATTTAGTCACATGGTTCGGGGACGAAAGGCAGAAGATAAAGATATTAGGGAATCCCCTTCCCCTAGACCTGAAGATTCCGCTGACAAGGACCCTACCTAAAGGTGACGTCCTTTTCATCGCACGTCTTCATCCACGTAAGCGTGTGGACCTATTTGTGGACGCTGCGGCTGTCGCCCGTGCCAAGGGCTGGGAAGAGAAATACGCTGTGGTTGGTCCGGACGAGGGGGACTTGAGTGTTGTCACGCGCGCAATTGAACGGGCCGAAAACCTCTCTTATGAAGGAACGTTGACTTCTTCTGGCGTAACAGCCAGAGTTGCGGCCTGTGACGTCTTCGTTCTGCCCTCCGAGCGGGAACCATGGGGGAACGTATTGGCTATTGCGATCGCCTGCGAGAAACCGGTCGTAGTTCCAGAATCTGCCGCCTTGGCTGAGAAGGTACGCCGCTATAAGGCAGGAATCGTAGTGCCGGACAATGACTCGTCGGCTATCGCAAATGCCGTTCATTTCTTACTTTCAAGACCTAAAGAATATGCTGCTGCCAGCGAAGGGGCAGCCGCATTTAGAGAATCTGAACTCTCGCACTCGCAACAGGAACGTGCATTCAGGGAACTGTACGGGACTCGGACAAGCACCTTGAATTAGGCACCGTGAGTGTCAAAGCGGCGACTAACATTCACCAGGCTTGAAGATTTCACGACGCTGTTCGCTTCTACGCGACCCTGCACAACTGATTGAGGCGAAACAACAGCCGATCGTCCTATGCTGGCCCCGCCTAGTACTACGCATCGACTGGTGATCCATGCCCCCGGTTCAATGATTATGGGTCTGGTGATGAGGGCCATGTCCCGACGGTAGGCATGGCTTCCGGTGGTGAGAAACGTTTCCTGTGAAATGACGACGTCGTTTCCGATATAGATGTGATCCTGATTGTGGAACCACACCCCTTCGCCGATCCAAGACGAATGACCAACGTGAAGTTTCCACGGAAACTTCACCCGGGTACGGGGTCGGAATATGACATCAGCTGCAATTTCGGCTCCGAAGGCTCTCAGCACAGCGACGCGCAGTCGAGACGAGACTTGCCATGGATTCGATACGAAGAGGATTTCAGCTACCGCCCACGCGTATACGATCCATCGAGGCCTGTCCCAGGCTTCTCCTGCCCCGGGAGCCGATTGAAGATCAATGACAGGGATCTGGCTCGTTGCGTTTTCTGCTGACTCAGGTGGATTCATTTACATCTCCAAAGGACGAGGCGCAAGCTTCCCCGAGGCTCAACTACTCTTGGGGCATGGATGCAGCACGCTTAAGAATAACGATACTAGGACTCAACTATGCTCCTGAGCCCACCGGCAACGCCCCCTACACCACTAGTTTGGCAGAGGGCTTGGTCGAAGCAGGACATTCAGTTCATGTTGTAACCGGCTATCCCCACTATCCAGAGTGGAAACTCCGGGATGACTACTCGGGATGGAAACGAGAAGAGATCATCAACGGAGTTTCTGTTCAGCGTCTAAGGCACTACATTCCAAGAAATCCCAGTGCCCTATCACGCCTGCATATGGAGCTTAGCTTTGGTTTGCGCCTCCTGTTGGCACGATGGAACCGGCCCGACGTAGTCCTTGTCATCAGTCCGGCACTTTTTTCCAGCGCTCTGGGCATTGTACGAGCGCGTCTAGGACCTCGTCGCGCGGCGGTCGGCATCTGGATCCAAGACTTGTACAGCCGGGGAATCGTGGAAACGGGCGGCGACAGCGGAAGCAGATTGGCGGGCCTCGCGTCGTCGTTCGAATCCAAGGTTATTCGCTCCGCTGACGGGGTGTCGGCCATTCATGAGCGATTCAAGCGTCATATGGTCAGGTCTCTCGGAGTCCCTCCTGAACGCATCCGCGTTATTCGCAATTGGACCCACCTGCCGCCCTCTTCTAGCTCCGGTACAAGTGAGATGCGACATCGGCTTGGTTGGCACGCCGACGACGTCATCGTCCTTCATGCCGGAAATATCGGGAAAAAGCAGGGGCTCGAAAATGTTGTGAACGCCGCGGCTTTCGCCGGTTCCAAAGCAAGTCGCGTCCGCTTTGTTCTGATGGGTGACGGGAACCAGCGCCACCGCTTGGAATCGCTGGCTGCGGGGATCGAAAAGATTCAGTTCATTGATCCACTACCGGATAGGGATTTTCAACTGGCGCTCGCAGCAGCAGATGTCCTCCTAGTTAACGAGTTACCCGGAGTTAGAGACATGGCTGTACCCAGCAAGCTGACCTCCTATTTCAATGCCGGCGTCCCTGTCATTGCAGCGACTGACCCTGGTAGCGTCACAGCTTCTGAGGTAGAGCTATCCGGGGGCGGCGTTCGAGTGGACGCTGCAAATCCAGTCGCTTTGGTCGAGATGGCAGAATCAATTGCCCGTGACCCTAGCATCGCAGCCAAACTCGCGACCAACGCTCTGCGCTTTCGCCACGAAACATTGGCAGAGTCAACGGCGATCGCCAAGTATGATGACTTCATAACGAGTCTCGCGTGGTCGCGCCGCCGGTAGGACGGGCGACTCTTGCACTTAAGATCAATTTTCTGGGGGTACCTTGACCAAGCGCGCACTAATTACGGGAATAACAGGCCAGGACGGCTCTTATCTGGCAGAACTACTACTTTCCAAGGGTTACGAGGTGCATGGCCTTATCAGGCGCGCCTCAACTTTCAACACCACAAGAGTTGACCACCTTTACGTTGATCCTCACGATCCCAAAGCCAAGCTGTTCCTTCACTATGGAGATCTGAGTGACGGAGCTCGGCTTGTGACATTACTTGCGGAGATCAATCCCGACGAGGTCTACAACCTGGCCGCTCAGTCGCATGTTCGCGTATCGTTCGATGAGCCAGAGCACACCGCCGACACAACGGGTGTCGGTACTATCAGGCTCCTGGAAGCTGTCCGTATGTCCGGGATCAAAACTCGCTTCTACCAGGCGTCTTCAAGCGAAATGTTCGGTGCGACTCCTCCTCCGCAAAACGAAGAAACGCCCTTTTACCCTAGGTCGCCGTATGGCGCGGCGAAGGTCTACAGCTACTGGATCACCAAAAATTACCGTGAGGCGTACGGCATGTTCGCGGTCAACGGGATTCTGTTCAACCACGAGTCGCCCCGACGAGGCGAAACTTTTGTGACGCGCAAGATCACGCGCGCCGTCGCGGCCATAAAGGCGGGTAAGCAAGACTTGCTCTATATGGGTAACTTGGACGCGGTCCGCGACTGGGGGTACGCCGCCGAATATGTCGAGGGAATGTGGCGGATGCTTCAGGCGGACGAACCTGACGACTTTGTGCTCGCGACCGGGGGGAATTACACAGTACGGGACTTCCTTCAAATTTCCTTCGAGCATGCAGGCCTGAATTGGGAAGATCACGTGCGCTTCGATGAGCGATACCTTAGGCCTACAGAGGTAGATGCACTAGTCGGTGATGCATCAAAGGCGCAGGAAAAACTTGGTTGGAAGGCGTCAGTCCACACGCCTGAGTTGGCACGCATCATGGTCGATGCCGACATCGAGGCTCTCAAGCACGCCGGCAACCATTGGATTGACACCGTGAACCTTGAAAGCTGGAAGAACTAGTGTCAGACCATGTCGAGTCCATTGCCGACAAATTGGATAGGGAATCAACCTTTTATGTGGCGGGACACCGCGGCCTCGTGGGATCCGCGATCTGGCGAAAGCTCAGGAGTGAGGGGTTTGTCAACCTGGTAGGTCGGTCGTCGACCGAGCTTGATCTCAAGAATCGTGAAGCGGTTTACGCATTTTTTGCCGACAGCAAGCCCCGCTATGTAGTGCTGGCTGCGGCTAAAGTCGGTGGCATTCTAGCCAACAGCTCCTACCCAGTTGATTTTCTGAGCGACAACTTGCGGATACAGACGAACGTTATGGATGCTGCGCGTGAACATGGCGTCGAGCGGCTCCTGTTCCTTGGCTCCTCGTGCATCTACCCCAAGTTTGCAGATCAACCGATTCGTGAGGATTCTCTCCTGACGGGTCACTTGGAACCGACCAATGATGCGTACGCGATCGCTAAAATCGCAGGGATTACGCAGGTTCAGGCTGTGCGCCGCCAGTACGGGTTGCCCTGGATATCTGCTATGCCAACCAACCTTTACGGACCGGGAGACAATTTCTCCGCTGAGGGATCTCACGTTCTGCCCGCGCTCATCCGGCGCTATGATGAGGCGGCCAAGTCCGGCGCTACTTCAGTAACAAATTGGGGAACGGGATCGCCGTTGCGAGAATTCCTGCACGTGGACGACATGGCGGATGCATGCCTTCATCTGCTGGAGAACTACGACGGCCCTTCTCAGGTCAACGTTGGAACGGGATCGGACGTGTCGATCAAAGAACTAGCATCGATCGTCGCGAACGCTGTTGGTTACGCGGGAAGGATTGAGTGGGACGAATCCAAGCCTGATGGTACGCCTAGAAAGCTCCTTGACGTCTCGAAACTGTCAGAAGCTGGGTGGAAAGCGTCCATAGACCTCGAAGAGGGAATACGCTCGACTGTCGCCTGGTATCGGGCGAACATCGACAATATCCGCAGCTAGGAGTAAAGGCTGCCTATTTCAAAAGCTCAAAAGGTGGGGGACTTTGGTGAAAGATGTGCGCGACTGGCGGGCAAGCTGTGGCCGGCAATTGCGTATAATCGATGCGTTCGTGATTGCATGGGCCGTTGCTGGTGCTTACGTCGTCCGTTTTGGATGGGGATCGGATCTCGTCGTCTCGGGGCAAGAAGCTATTTACGCATGGCTTTCGCCTATTCTTGCTTTCGCTTGGTGGGTGATGCTAGGGGCGTGGAACAGCAGACAAAGCCGGATTTTAGGCGCGGGTCCGGACGAATATAAACGTGTTGCGGCCGCATCGCTGTGGCTGTTCGGTCTGGTCGCAATCGTGTCTTACGTTCTCAAACTCGACACGGCCCGCGGCTATGTGGGAGTGGCTTTGCCGGCAGGGCTTTGCGGCCTACTCCTGGCGCGTTGGCTCATTAGGCAACACCTGAACGTGGACCGACAACTGGGCCAGAGTATGTCACGACTTATGTTGCTTGGCGGTCCCAGCGCTGTTGCCCACCTTGCTCGGTCTCTCCGATCCGCCAAGCATGCCGGTTACCAGCCTGTTGCCGTATACACGCCCAACGTTCCTGGGGTTCCCTCGCTTGAACCGGAGTCTGGATTACCTGTCGTAGGAAACCTACCTGACGCAGCGTCAATTGTGGCAGCAATCGAAGCATGCAGCGCTGACGCCGTTGCAGTTTCAGCAGGTGTGCAGTTGCACCCACAGGTCTTACGCCACTTGGGCTGGGAACTTGCGGCACGCAACGTAGGACTCATTATGGCGCCGGCGCTGACGGACATCGCAGGCCCGCGCATCCATACTCAACAGGTGGCTGGGCTCCCGCTTATTCACGTGACCACACCTACGTTGGAGGGCGGTCAGCGAGTGGCAAAGCGTCTTTTCGACATCAGCGTTTCATCGGTCCTCATCGTCGCCCTACTGCCGATTATGGCTACCGTCGCCCTTCTAATCAAGATCCAGGATCAGGGTCCCGTGCTGTTCAGGCAGAGTCGTGTGGGCATGGAGGGAAAGCCATTTCAAATGCTTAAGTTCCGCTCCATGGTCACAAACGCCGAAGAAAGGCTGATCCTCCTCAAGGACCGAAATGAGGGAAACGGTGTACTTTTCAAGATGAAAAATGACCCGCGAGTGACCTCGGTCGGGCGCGTTTTGAGAAAGTTTAGTCTTGATGAATTGCCCCAACTTTTCAATGTCTGCGCGGGATCGATGAGTCTTGTAGGTCCCCGCCCTCCTCTCCCCTCAGAGGTCGAGGAATACGAGCAAGACGTTCGCCGCAGGCTCCTTGTTAAGCCAGGTCTCACTGGACTCTGGCAAATCAGCGGCCGTTCCAACCTCTCGTGGCAGGACTCCGTTCGGCTTGACCTGTACTACGTGGAGAACTGGTCGTTGGCCGGCGACCTACTTATCCTCATGAAGACCTTCCGCGCTGTATTCCGAGGTGCTGGAGCCTATTAGGTCTCCGCGGCTAGTAACCGCCGGGGAAAGGACACTATTAATGCGAATCTCGGTTATTGGCTGTGGCTACCTGGGAGCCGTTCATGCAACCTGTATGGCAGAGCTTGGCCATGAGGTAGTGGGCATCGACGTGGACGAAAACAAGGTTGCCGAACTGGCTGCAGCCCGGGCACCGTTCTTTGAACCAGGATTAGAAGCCCTACTGAAGAAGGTACAGACTACAGGGCGCCTCACTTTCACGACTGACATGTCCGCCGCGAAAGGGAGCTCCGTGCACTTCATATGCGTGGGTACTCCCCAGAAGAAGGGTGAGAACGGCGCCGACATGTCTTATGTTGATGCGGCGACCAGGACACTGCTGCCGTATTTGTCAGCCGACGACATCGTCGTCGGTAAGTCGACCGTTCCAGTTGGCACGGCAGCGAGGTTACATGAGGTTGTTCAGAGTGCTGAACCTTCGGCAGAATTGCTGTGGAATCCAGAGTTCCTCCGTGAAGGGCACGCCGTGTCGGACACCCTTCAGCCTGACAGACTTGTGTATGGCGTCCTGAGCGGCGCCGAGGATCATCCTGCAGTTCATCTATTGGACCAAGTCTATGCTGCACCTTTAGAAACTGGTACACCGCGACTTGTCATGGATCTACCGACCGCGGAATTAGTGAAGACAGCTGCAAACTCTTTTCTTGCAACGAAGATCTCGTTCATCAACGCCATGGCTGAACTCTGCGACGCTGCCGGGGCTGACGTTACCCTGCTGGCAGACGCCATAGGCATGGATAGTAGGATCGGTCGCCAGTTTCTCAACGCTGGTATCGGATTCGGGGGTGGATGCCTTCCGAAAGACATCCGGGCGTTCATGGCGCGAGCCGGCGAGCTCGGCGCCGACCAAGCATTGGCGTTCCTACGCGAGGTTGACTCAATCAACATGCGTCGTAGGGTACGGGTGGTAGAACTAACGCGCGAACTTTGCGGTGGTTCTCTGCTGGGACAGCGCATCACCGTTCTCGGTGCTGCCTTTAAGCCGGAAAGCGATGACGTCCGCGATTCGCCCGCATTGAGCATCGCTGCTCAGCTGCAATTACAAGGCGCTGTTGTAACGGTTACAGATCCTGAAGCACTCGCCAATGCCGCCCGTCGTTTCCCAGACCTGAACTACGTAAATTCGACTGACAGTGCATTGCAGCGAGCCGACGCGGTTCTGCTGTTAACCGAGTGGCAGGATTACCGAGACCTGGATCCCTACGTGACAGCAGCCCTTGTATCAACTCCCAGGATTTTGGATGGCAGAAACGTCCTAAATTCCACCAAGTGGCGCACCGCGGGGTGGAAGTACCGTGGACTCGGTCGTCCCTAACAATGGACACCGAGAATCGCGAAAAAAGAACAATGTCTGAAGAGCGAACAGATCAAGGGAACATGTCAAGGGGTAGGCTCAAGCGAGTTCTGAGGTTGGCGATCCCAATGATCGTCCTGGCCGCGGCGCTGGCAACAGGAGCAGCTTGGCTCGCGATCAGAGCCAATACGGTGGAGACCGAGCTGAGAGCCGCCACGGCACTCATCCCGCAGCTCAAGCAAGAGATCCTCGCTTCAGATGAAGTGGCCGCCGCCAGTACCGTGGCTAGGCTTCGTCAGCACACCTCCAGCGCTCGGGAGGCCGCCGATGATCCGATATGGACGTTATCGTCAGGAATACCACTCCTCGGCCCGAACGCGAGTGCCGTCACTGAGATTGCAAGATCTGCCGACGACGTTGTGAACCTGGGTCTAGCCCCTCTTGTAAGCGTCTACGAATCCCTGCACTGGGACAGCCTGTTACCAAGCAGTTCGGGCAGCAACGTTGCCCCACTAAAAGCCGCCGCTCCGAGTGTATCGTCAGCCTCATACGCCGTTCGAGCATCGTCTGAAAGACTCGATTCAATCGATCAATTACAACTCATGCCCCAAATTGCGGCGCCCCTACGGGAGGCAAACGCAGAGCTGAAGCAAGCAGTTAGTACCCTTAATTCCGCCGCGGATGCCGCCACGCTTGCACCCGCGATGCTTGGGGGCAACAGCACCAAGAACTACTTGCTCATCATACAGAACAACGCGGAAGCGCGGGCGTCTGGCGGCATACCCGGCGCCGTCGCTGTGTTGACTCTCGATAAAGGCAAGCTTTCGCTTGGCGCTCAGACAAGTGCTGCAGACTTGGGGGCCTTCGTTCCAAATCTTCCTGTTGAACCGGAGCAGCAACAGATCTACACGTCGCGATTGGGCAAGTACATGCAGGACGTGAACCTAACACCTGACTTCCCCACCGCTGCCGGTACCGCACGGGCCATGTGGGAGAAGAAAACTGGTCAACGCCTGGATGGCGTGATATCCATCGACCCGATCGTCCTCAGTTACATATTGCAGTCCACAGGCCCAGTTGTAATTAATGGTCCCGAACTTGCTGCCGTGAAGGCAGCTGGCTTGCCGACCGATTTGACCGGGGACAATGTTGTGCCGACACTGCTCTCTGACGTATACGCGAAAATCAAGCAACCAAAGTCGCAAGACGAATATTTTGCCGGCGTGGCTAAAGAAATCTTTTCTGCCCTTTCCAGCGGTAAAGGAGAAGCGAAGGGCCTGATCGCAGGTATTACGCGAGGCACAGAAGAAGGGCGAGTGCTGATTTGGTCTGCGGACAACTCCGAACAGGCCGTAATCTCCAAGTACGCATTGAGTGGCGCTGTATCCGGGCCGAGCGTTTCCCCTGCCCAGTTTGGCGTCTACTTCAACGACGGTACGGGCGCCAAGATGGACTACTACGTAAAGCGCAGTGTTCAACTCATCAAAGAATGCCCCATTGATGGCTACGAAAAGACTAGGGTTCGCGTAACGAGCACTAACACTGCGTCGCCGGACGCTGCTACGTCGTTGCCCGCATATGTCACCGGTGAAGGCATTTATGGTGTTACCCCAGGCACGGTGCAAACTAACATCGTTGCCTACGGCCCGGCGCAAGCAAACGTGGAATCCGCCATGCTCAACGGCAAAAAGGCTCCTTTTGCCCCCTATTTACATGCCAACAGACCAGTTGGAATCGTCGCCCAGCAACTCGCTCCTGGTGAGACCAAAACCGTGGAGTTCGCTTTTGGCAAAATCGTTCAGCACGCCGAACCTAACTTAGTTGTCACACCCACCATTCAGCAGGTAAAGGAAGTCATCTTGCCAACGGAGACCACTTCCTGCGGCGAGGGCCAGTGACCATTGCGTTAACACTATGTAAACCGATTGGATTGAGGTTGGTTACACCCGTTCCGGGATGGTACCTTCTACTTGGGATATCTATCCGTGGTTCCGCACTTGGTCTCGTGCGGAGGGGACATCTCCCCAAAATCGGGTAATCAAAACTTAAACGTCTCCGGGGGGACACACATGAAGAAATCAATCGCCGCGCTCGCACTTGCTGGCTCCATCGCACTCATTGGTTCCGCTCCGGCCATGGCCGCAACCTACCCGGCACTTCCGCCGCAGGCCGCTGTCTCTGACGGCACCGTCGGCCCGGGCGAATCCTTCGTCTTCCGCGGCCAGGGCTTCCTCGCCGGTGAACGACTGATCATCCGCGTGACGCCAGGGCAGGCTCCGGCGTCGAACGGCGCCAACATCGCCGGCAGCCGCGCCGTTGCAGCCCGAATCAACGTTGTGGCCGAGGCACAGACTCTCACGACCACAGCTGATTCACAGGGTGCTTTCTCCCTGCCGATCGCCATCAACGAACCTGGGACCTACTCCATCACAGCCACGGGTGAAACCTCCGGTGTCACCGTTGGCCCCGTCGTCGTGAAGGTCACCCCCGCCGCCTTGGTTGCCAACGACAACTCAGCTGTGGCTAAGGCTGGCTCAAACCTTGCCAACACGGGCACCGACTCGGGCTTGGTCCTTTGGACTTTGGTTGGCGCTGGCGCGCTGGCCGCCGGCGCAACCTCCGTTGTAGTGGTTCGCCGCCGCGCCAAGGCTGAGCTTCCCGCCTAAGTAGAAGGGTTCATAACGCCAACGAAGGTGGGTGCATCTCCGAAAGCGGGGATGCACCCACCTTTTGCTTCGTGTGGTAATTATTTGAACTATGGGAAGACATTGGCGCAGAACAGCACGGGAGTACGACTTGTCCGTCCCACTCCCCCGTCCACAGGTGGTGGGCTGCGCCCTTCTCGTACTCCTCGCGGCCTGCTCCCTGAGAACTGCGGTGTTCGCCCCCCTGCGGACGCCCTGAGGCCTTGTTGAAGCACCTACGTAACCAAAGGCTGTGGCAGACTACTCTCATGGCCATGGCGGTGCCGTTGGCCCTTGTCGCGTTCTGGCCGTCACCCGTGGACAAGCCCATCTCAGGACAACTCGCGGCCACGCTGGGATTCCTGCACCACCACGGCGTTCCCCGCTGGATCAACTACACCATTGTAGAGGCCGGAGCAAATATCGCCCTATTCATTCCCGTCGGATTTGTAGCCGCATTGGCCTTTCCACTTAAAAAATGGTGGCAAATCGGCGCGTTCGGCATGCTCATCTCCGGCTGCATAGAACTGGGACAGTTCCTGTTTCTTCACGATCGTTTTGCAAGCCCGTCAGACGTCATGACAAATACTTCAGGGGCTGTCATCGGCGCCTTGGTGGCCGCCCTGTCGATGCAAGAAGGGAGGGCCGCCGCCTTCCGGCAACGGACCTCCCAGGAAAAGTAAAGCCTCGGAATTACCCGATGAAGCCCTTCATCCAGGTCTTCAGGTCCTCGCCGAATTCCACGCGCTCGGACGCGAGGGTGATGACGGCCTTGAGGTAGCTCAGCTTGTCACCGGTGTCATATCGGCGGCCCTTGAAGACCACACCGTACACACCGGAGCCTTCGCCCTCGCCAGCGGCAAGAGTCTGCAGCGCATCGGTCAGCTGGATCTCGTTGCCGCGGCCCGGCTCCGTGTTCTCCAGGACGTTGAACACGTTGTGGTGAAGCACGTAGCGCCCAATAACGGCCAGGTTGGACGGCGCGTCAGCAACAGCAGGCTTCTCCACCAGGCTGTTGACACGGACGTAGTCCTCGCCTTCAACGACTGAGATGTCTGCGCAGCCGTAAGCGCTGATCCGGGAGGGATCAACCTCGATCAGAGCGATGACCGAACCGCCGGTCTTCTGCTGCACCTCCATCATGGTGCTCAGCAGGTCCTCGGCCTCGTCGATGAGGTCGTCACCCAGAAGCACGGCGAAGGGCTCGTCACCCACGTGCTGCTTGGCGCAGAGCACAGCGTGGCCCAGGCCCTTGGCCTCGCCCTGGCGGACGTAGTGGATGGGGCCCAGATTGGAGGCGTACTCCACCAGTCCCAGCTTGTCCTTGTCGCCCTTGGCCTCCAGGGCGGCTTCGAGGCCGGGTTCCCGGTCGAAGTGGTCTTCCAGAGCACGCTTGTTGCGGCCCGTAATCATCAACAGGTCAGAGAGGCCAGCGTTGATCGCTTCCTCCACCACGTACTGGATGGCCGGGCGGTCAACCACCGGCAACATTTCCTTCGGCATTGCCTTGGTGGCGGGCAGGAAGCGTGTTCCCAATCCGGCAGCAGGAATGACGGCTTTGGTTATAGCTTTCCCCGTAGTCATAGGTGAACCTTAACAAATTTGTTGGTCTAATCGGGAATTGGAAGCGAAGTCATCGGAGGCCACGAAGGTTTCGCACCATGCGCGGAGCTGCACGTAGAAACCTCCACCACCGGGCACCATGCTGGTCAAGTCGTCCCGGAAGAGACATGTCGGCGTAGATATTTGCGCTGAGTAGCACTTCCCGCGGTGGAAAGATCGCAGCCCAAAGCATACGGGATTTGTCCCTCCAAGATGCCTGCGCGATGGCAATGAGCCGGGCGCTCCCAGGCGCCTGCGCGGCAACACGGTTGTGCCACTCTCGCGAGGGCTCAGGCCATACCGCGGTAGTGGCTTCGGGCAGAAGACCCTCGAGGAAGGGCCTGACGGCCGCCAAGGCGCCCGTGGCTGAAGCGAGCTCCAGGAGCGCCTCCGCCAATGATTCCCGCCACGTGAGCACGGCTAAGTACTCAAGCTCCTCCCGGCAGGCCGGCAGGTCGCGCGACCGTAGTGCGTGCAACGCCAGAAACAAGATGCCAAGAGCCTTCGAAGGGACCCTAAGCCGTTGCCCTGCGAGCTCCACGTGGACAGTGTTTGCCCACAACGCCGTGAAACACTCATGGGCGGCTCCTTCCATCCCAGGGAAGCGAAAATGGACATCGATACAACAGGGCCACGCTGAATGGTGGACCGTGACCGAGTGCTTTGGGAACGTCCTATCATCCGGGTCGACAGGGCGTTGCCGCCATCCGCGTTCATAGAGCCCCTGCAGCAAGTCCTCTATCCTGGTGGGGTCCACGAAAACGTCCACATCGGCAGATATTTTGGCTTTGCGCAGCCCTTGAATCACACTGGCTGGTCCCTTGATAAAGAAGACTCGAATGCCCAAGCTGTCCGCCAGCCGCCCCACGAGGGCATGGCCCAGGAGCACGCCCTCCGGGATCCTGAGCTGAGCTTCGTGGCCGGTGGAAGTCATGGCGCGCCTAGATCCTGGCCCTACGGCCGCCGAGGGCGGTTTCCAATGTGCCGCGGGTATCCGCAGCGGAAAAATCGTCGACCGCTTCCGGTTCCTCAGGCGACGGTGCGGGCGCCGAGGTATAAGTCCCGTAATAGGAGTAAGCGTCCGTGCCTTTAGTGGGAACGTAGTTGAGAACAGCTCCCAAGACCCGCCCCTTGACCTTTTCAAGGTTGCCCAAGGACTGGTCCAGCTGTTCCTGGGTGGTCCTGCCGGCGCGAATCACGAGAATGGCACCGTCTGCTGCCCGGGAAAGGACGGCAGCATCCGTCACGGGAAGAAGCGGCGGCGCGTCGATCAGGACCACTGCATCCTTGGCCAAGGCATCGAGCATATTCTTCATAGCCCGGGATCCGAGCAGCTCGCTGGGGTTTGGTGGGATGCGCCCAGATCCCAGGACTGAAAGGTTAGGCAGCGCGCCCCAGGGTTGGAGGACATCAGCGAGCTCGGCGGTGCCCGTAAGCACGTCGGTGACCCCTACCCCGGGGACAAGGTTGAAGACGTCCACCAGCGTGGGCCGCCGAAGGTCGCCGTCGACCACCACCACGTTTTCACCCGCTGCCGCCATAGTGACTGCCAGATTGGCCGTGACAGTGGATTTTCCCTCTGCCTGCAGTGAGCTGGTGACCACGATGATCCGCGGCGGCTGATCCACGTCAAGGAAGCTGAGGTTGGTGCGCAGCTCGCGGAGGGCTTCAGCCATGGCACCACCAGCATCATGAAGTTGTGCTGCGGTTCCCGCATCCACAATGGTGCTCTTCCCATCCAAGCGGTGGTCCACCGGCAAGATGCCAATGACGGGAACGCCGAACCTTCGCTCAATGTCCGCAGCCTTCCGGATCCGCCGGTCCAAGTGCCGCCGGACCAACGCGTAAGCCACACCCAAGGCCAGCCCGACAAGAGCGCCGAGGGCCAGGTTGAGCTTGGTGTTAGGCGACGTGGGGCTGGTGGGCAGGACGGCCTTGCCGAGTGGCAGGACACGGACAGCCGTGGCTGTGCTCCCTGAGGCCCCGGCCTCGGGCGTTGTTCCAGCACCTGACGCGAGATCTGCGGAGGGCGCCGTCTCGATCGCCTCCACCTGGGCGGCGAGGCCGTTGACCCAGGCATCGGCCACGCGCTGGGCAGTGGCAGGATCTTTGGATTGTGCGGTGACCCTGATCTCGGCCGTGTCCAGCGGCACTTTGACGCTGATGGTGCCCAGCAGGGCATCGGCAGTCGTCTTCAGGTCCAGGGCTTGGATGACCCGGTCCGCGACGAGCCGCGATTTGGCCACCGACTCGTAGTTCTTGACCTTGGCCTTAGCCAGGCTGTCACCGGCCAGCGCCAGGCTCACGTTGTCCGACCCCGGCGTGACAACAATCCCGCTGGAATCCGAGGAGTAAATCTTGGGCTGGAGAACAGTCCATGCGGCGGCTGCCAGGGTGGCAAGCAGGGTGAAGGCGACAATTGCCTTCCAGTACACCCGAAAGACATTCAGGTAGTCAGCCAGATCCAGGCCCGGAGGTGCTTCCGCAGAAGCTGCTGTTGCTGTCATAGTGGTTCCTTTGACTTAAGTTCTTGCGTGCGGGGTGCGGGCCGTTCCGGTGCGGCCGCGGACCAAAATCGACTTTGCGAGGAGCTGTTCCACCGCTTCCGTGACGGCGGTCCGGTAACCTTCGGGTTGGCCGTGCATCTCAACGACGTGTTTCGTGATCTGTTCCAAATTTGCCGGGCCGGCGCAGGCTTCCCAGATCGCTGGGCCAATGCCACTCAGTCGCACAACTTCGTTGTCCAACATGACCAGCAGGTCATCTCCGATGGCCACCGCGTCCCTTAGGGCCCTGCGCTGGACCCTTCCGGCTGAGAGGTGCCCTGGTTCGAAAGCTTCTCTTGCGGCCGGTTCCCATGCTGTCCCTGATACCGGCTGCAGCCCGAACAGGGGCTCGAGGGCCGCAGGAAGATCGGCGGCCTCCGAATAAGTCATCTGCCACACTCCCCCAACACTTTCGATGAGGCGGCAAAGCGACTGCAGCGGATCCACGACCTCTGCCTGCGAGGACGAGTCCGGGATCAGCGCGAGCACGGCATCGGCCAGCGGTACCTTTTCCAGCACGGGAGCGGTTGCAGGGTGCCCCTGAATCCGATTCAGGAGCACGATGGACTGGATGAAAGGCATAGCCGGGGCCAGCTGAAGTCCGAACTCGTCCGGCCCAACCTGGCGCTTGGGGGCGCCCGCGCCCTGCTTCACAGACAACGGTTTGGGGTAGGGAACTACAGAGCCATCCCAGGCAATGGCCACGGTCTCGTCCGTGACGTAGCCATAGCTTCTGGCGAGCACGGATGCTGCGGTGGTCTTTCCGGTTCCAGACCTGGCCACCAGCGCCACCACCGCCCCTGTACCAGGATTCGCCACGCCGCAGGCGTGGAGCATGGTCAGTTCACCGGCATTGGCCAGAATGGCGGCAACCGTTAGACGGGACGTCAGGTTCTCCGCCAACTCTTCGAAGGAGCCGGCTTCCAACCGGAAGGTGCCAGCCGGGTGGTTGGTGGATGTGCCGGTGACAGAGGCAGTGAATCGCGCCCCGGGCGTCGGCTCCGGTGGCACCGGCGGCAACTGAGGCTCACCGGTGCTGATGCAGCGAGCCCAAGCTGAGTTCATGCTAATGCGCTGTTGCCAGCTGACTGCACGGCCCCAGCGGACCATAAACTGCTGCCCCAGGACGTCCAGGGACAGCAGGTCACTGCCTCTTGCCAGTTCCTCAAGCAGGCGCTGCTGCCAATCCGCGCGTTCAATGCCTGTTGCTGTCATGCCGTTAGAGCCCAGCGCCGTGGTGGGCCTCAATCAGGCGCTGCCCTTCGAGGCTGGCCAGGAAGCCCTCAATCTGGGCCTGCATCTGACCTGACTGATCCTCGAAGATGGCCTCAAGCTCGGCGAAGATGTCCTGCTCGCTTCGCTGCCCGTCGATCAGGTCCCAGATGATCGCAGCAGTTCCCTCCAGGACCACGGGCTGGGTTGCGTCGAGGTGCAGCAGAGCAACACGCGACCGTGGTTTGGTGCAAACTTCTGCGACCAGGCCGCCCCGTTTCCAGACCATATTTAGAACTGGATATAGGGGTCGGGACTTACGGTGGGAGCCAGGGAAAGAGAACCACCGATGTCTGCTGTAAGAACCACCGTTGTGGCCATGGCAAAAGAATAGGAAACACCAGTTGGCTTGGGATTGACCGATTCGTAGTTATACGTGATGGAGAAGACTTGTGTCTGACCCACACCAAAGTTCTTCAAACTATACGAAAAAGACTTTGTTGATTGGTGCTGGGAATATGTAACGGAGCCAGAAGATGAAGCAGGCGCCAGAGACTCCGCGCCGATTCCTACAAGTACTGTGCCCTTGGGGGTCAAGGTTACCGTGACGCTGACAGTACCTGTAAATGCCGAGGTTCCCGTATTTTTCAGGCTAAGAGAGGCGGGTGCTGCACCGCCATATAATTTGCCCCCGCCTCCGATCTTGGAGTACTGCGGGGCAGCACCGTAAGACCAAGTTGCGGTTGCACTGATGGGCGGTGGAGATGCCGCAGCAGCAGGAGCCGCGATGGCAGTGGCGATAACCGGCAGGGACCAGGCCACGCCCGCCACAACGCGACGGCGACTAAATCCGCCCTCTTCTTCTACATCGACTTCAGCGTTCGAAACTTCAGACAATTGTGCCCCCAGAATAGGTTTCCAGCTGCGGCTGCCTTTTGAGACCGGCAGCGCTCTGTGGCCGGTGTTGCCCGGCTTCGCCCACTCTCGCGAACACAAATAAAGTTTTCTGCAAACGCGCTGCAATTTTTTATCAAGAATCCTTCAAGGAATCTTGAACAGGCCCGCTCGCGGGAGGAACCCGTGTACTTCGGCTCGCACGTTACTTGGAACGCCCGTCTCCCCACACATAACGCGTTAGCGGCCAGCAGAACTTCCGCCAGGCCGCCCGAGTGGGTGGCGGCGTCATCGTTCTCCGGCGACCCCCGCCGCGATGTCCCGGCCCGCCCAGAAAGCCCGTCCCTCCCTCCTCCTCCCCCCCCCCCCCCCAGAAGCAGCGCCCGCACCTCCCCACGTGAGGCGGCGGCAGCAGCGTCGTCGTACGCCGGTGCTTCATCCCGCAGCCCCCTGCGCTTACCACGGGTACGGCTTCTGGGGCGTGTCCGGCACCACCCTGGCGGCCCCGTTGCGGATTGTTGTTACCCCGTCCCCCCAGCCGCGTTATAGAAAAGAAATCATGGGGTCAGAATGTGGTTTTCCACATAGACACCGATTTTGGCTGGTCCATAGACTCCGGGATACAACTTTCGCCATCGGTTTAGGAAAATGGCCGATGCGGGAACATAAGTGGTCCGCTATGGCACCTCACACCGGGTTGGGTGCGGTTCCTGAAGCGCACCGTCAAAGGGGGTACCCATTGCTGATGACGGCCGGCGACGATGCCAGTACGCAAAGGGACCAGCATGTCGATCAACTGTGGGGCATACGCGCAACCATGCAGCACGGCAGTCGGCCGGCCCCGGATTTTGAGCACGTTCCGTTGGTGGGTCGGGACCGGACAACGGCCCAGATACTGGAGGCCGTGGGCCCCAAGGCAGGCGGGGCGCTGCTTGTTGGGGAGCCAGGTTCCGGCAAGACGGTACTGCTCGAACGCCTGGGCCGGGAACTGGAACGGGAAATGTATGGGGTGCCGATACGCGGCAGCAGCATAGGCGCCAGAACCGATTACGGTGCCCTGCGGTTCCTGCTTGACGCGGTGGAAGGCGCCGAGCCGACCCACCCGGTGCTGGTCTACACACAGCTTTCCGAGCTGCTGCAGGTCCGGTCCAAAGGCCGGCCCGTGGTGTTGCTGGTTGATAACGCCCACCTGCTCGACCGACTGGCCGCTTTGATTGTCGGGCTCCTGGTCCGCAGCGGCCAGGCCAGGGCCGTGGTGGCCTGTACCGGCATCGGAGCACTGTCTGATGATTTGACCGGGCTCTGGAAAGACGGCCTGCTGGACCTGCATGAGCTTCAGCCATTCACGTTGGCCCAGACAGAAGCGTGGATGATGTCCGCCTTGAATGCCCGGGTGTCCCGCCTGGCCGCGAGGGCACTCTGGGACCACAGCGCGGGCAATCCACTCATACTCAAAACACTGCTGGTGGAGCAGCTGGCAGGGGGCTCCCTGCTGGAGGAATCCGGTGCTTACGTTCTAGCCTCGGCGTCGATCGTCCCCGGCAAACCACTGTCCGATGTAATTGGAGCGCGACTAAGCCGGTTGGCCGAGGAACAACGCACGGTGCTCGAACTGCTGGCACTATCCGGCGGACTCACTGCGGAAAACCTGCGCGCCGTTGCCGGGCCCAAAGATATCAGCTCCCTCATGGACAGCGGACTTGTCTGCGGGTCGCCGCGCGGCGGAACTATCCACGTGAAGAACCCGGCCGTGGCCGGCATCATTCGCAACGAGGTTCCGGCCGGGCGGAGCATGCAGCTTCGGCGTCTCCTGGAGGGTTCTTTGGACCTCTCATCCGATGCTGCGGCGCCGCTCAGGGCATACGCATCATGGCACCTTTCCTCCGGCGCGCTGCTCGACCCGGACCTGGCACTCAAAGCCGCCCAGGACGCGAATCGCAGCGGCGACGCACGCGCTGCACTCCGGTTCCTGGCCCACCACCCCGGCCGACACCTCAGCCAGACAGCCGTACTGGCCGAGGCATGCGCACTGCTCCAGCTCAGTCAGCAGGAGGAGGCGGAGCAGGTACTGGAAGATTTCAGTGAAAACCACCTGGACCGGCTGCCGCTCGCAGCTGTAGCAGAGTTCCTCCTTGGGCGTGCGTCGCTGATCTGCATCCATAAGGATGCACCTGCGCAGGGACATCGATACCTGCGCGACTTCAGCGAGCGTCTAAGCGCCGCTCCGCCCGAGTCCCCGGCGGCCATGCGCACCCTCCAAAACGAACTGGCCTTGGCAGAAGCGGAAGTGGCCAGCTACGAAGGCCACTACGCCCAGTCCATTCCCGACCTCACCACGCTCTATGTCCACGGCCAAGGCAGGGGTGAGGAACTCCGGCTCCGGGCCGGAGGGCTGCTGTCCGAAGCGCTGGCCATGATTGGCCGGCAGGAAGATGCCGTCCGCGTGGCGGAAGAAGTGGCAGAAAGAATAGCCTTCTCAGACCATGCGGAGCCCCTGCAGGCTGAGTCATCCATGCACCTCTTGATGGTGTACCTCACCGCCGGCATGTGGAACAAATGCGCGAATCTCCTTACCGCCCCTCCTGCTCCCTCGTCAATATCCAGTTTATGGCTGCACGGACTGGGCGAACTCGGCCCAGGCCTTGTACATGCCTACGCCGGCAGATCGCGCCAAGCGCTCGAAGCCCTCGAACCCGCCATCGTCCAACTACGCATGCTGCAGATGGAAGGCGCCCTCGGAGTCGCTCTCGCGGCAGCGGCCTATATGCACGCACTCCAAGGCGACCTCCAGGAGTCAAACTCCCGTATCCAGGAACTCAAGGCACGGCCGGCCGCAACTGGTTACATGTACAGGAGCCACGTCAGATACTTCTCCGCGCTCGCCAAATCGGTGCAGGCCGGCCCTGGAGTGGCCGCGGAGCTGCTGGAACTCGCCGATGAGGAACAGGCGGAAGGACGGACTTCCATGGAGTTGTTCTTCCTCAGCGCAATGGTGCAGGCGGGCGACGTGGCCGGCGCTCCACGCCTGCTCGCTGCCGCACGGCGGTGCCAAGGCCTTTTCGCGGAGGCATGCAGACTCCTGGCCACCGGCATCATGGCGGAAAACCCCGAACTCATACTTGCGGCAGGGGAGCTGGCGAGGGGATTCGGCCACGAGCGCTTCTGCCGGGAAGCGGCCCTCGCGGCGCATGATGTGGCCGTCAGGAACACCAACAGGACCACGGCACGGCGCGCCCTGAATGTCGCAGCGGACAGTGAACGCAGAATGCGTGGACAGTCCCCCTCCCAGGCGGCCCTTGCCCGGCTGGATGTCCTGTCCAGCCGGGAGCGGGACATCGTGGAAAGGGTCGCCGCCGGAGCCAGCAACAAGGACATCGCCCAGCAGTTGCACCTGTCCGTGCGGACCGTCGAAGGTCACCTGTACCAGTCCTACACAAAGCTCCAGATCTCCGGCCGCGACCTTTTACACCAGGTTCAAAACGATGCTGCACGTGCAAGCGGAGAAAGGTGACACGTGGACAACATTGCGTTGACAGGACGCTCCGCCACCATTAAGCAGGCAATTGAAAGCCTGACGGCAACGGACCGCAGCGGCTGCCTCATCTTCGGTGACGCTGGAATGGGCAAGACGACCCTGGTCCGGGCTCTCCGGAACGTCTTTGAAAGGGAGCATCCGTTATTCATCATCAGCGGAACACCGGCCCTGTCCACGCTGGAGTTCGCAGCCTTTGCGCCCTTCCTCTCCGGTGCCACGTCGGGCCAGGCACTCTCGCAGCAGCAGGTTTTTTCGGAAATCAGCCGCTTCTTCCGTCTCCAGCGGGCAGAACGCGGCCGGGTTCCCATAGTTATCGTTGACGACGCGCATGAGCTGGATCCCGGTTCCCTGACCCTGCTGGCACGCCTGGTTGCCGGAGAGACCGTCCGCATCCTCGTCCTCTCACCCCGGTCATCGATGCCGGCGGAATTCATGGAACTCTGGGCGGACGGGTTCCTGGACAGATGCAATCTGGAACCCCTAAACCCGGACGAAGTCCACACTGTCTGCGAGGAAGTTCTTCAAGGACAGGTTTTGCAGAGCGTGAGTGCGATGGTGGCGGATATGTCCGGGGGCAATCCCCTATGTATCACAGCACTGCTGCAGAACGGACGGGGCGACGGAAGCCTGTTCGAGCGCAATGGCATCTGGCTTTCGGCTTCGGCTCCCTGCACCGATGAGCCGTATTCGACCCGCGTGCGCGGCAGCCTGGCCCGGCGCCCTGGAGAGGAGTTTGAACTTCTTGAGGCCATAGCCTTAACCGAGCCGGTCACCATTGAGATGCTAAAGAGCAACGGGTCTCCAAGCAACCTGGACAACCTGGAGATGCAGGGACTCGTATCCATCTCCCGCGAAGGCCCCCGGCTGGTGCGGCTGACCAACGCGGTCTTCTCCGATGCACTCCGCAGGACACTTTCTCCCGCCCGGAGCTTCGAGCTGCGGGCAAAATACTGGGAACCACTTGATCACGTTTCTCCGGAGCAACTGGTCCGGCGTGTTTCCTGGGCCCTGGACTGTGGCGGACCGCTGTCGCCGCAGGTGCTGGTACGGGCTGCACGTGCCGGCAACGAGGAATTCGATTTCCGTTTCACGCTGCGCGTTGCCGCTGCAGCCAAGGGGTCTAAAGATCTGGACGAGCTGTTATTGGAAACAGCGATTGCGCACGCGCATCTGGGCCACCGCTTCGTGGCGAAGGACCAGTTGGAGCGAGTCCTGGCTGAATCCGAAAATTTGCCTGTGCTAGTCCGGGCCCTCGTGTGGATCTGCCAACTGCGCAAGTCATCCAGCGACCCTGGTCAGCAGCCCAGGCTCGCTCCGTCCATAACGGGACTCTCGGACCGGATCAGCCGGCTTCGGGCTGCCTACCCCCTCGATACCCTCATGGATACCATTACCGTCCTGGTGGATGTTCTCCATTATTCAGCGGAAAGAAAATCTCCGGAGTTAGGGGAAGCTTTGAACCTCATGGCCTGGAACATGCCCGCCGTCGACATCAAAACACGGGTGGTGTGCCTGACCATGCTGGGCAACCTGCTCAACGGGGCGGGACAATACAACAAAGGAAACGCAGCCACTTCGCTGGCTCTGGATTTGGTCCAAGAGAATCCGCGGCAACTCGCTATGGAATCCGACTTTGTTTACATACATCACGTGAAAGGCCTTCTCCTGGGCGGACGGTGGGAGGAAGCCGCAGTCCGCCTCACGGATTACCTCCGCGGCTGCACCAGGAACATGATCTATTCCGGAGCCGCCGCCCAGCTCCTTCAAGGCGCCCTCGCAGTTGGGCAGGGCCGCGTCAAAGCGGGACTTCAACAACTCCGCCCGGCGATTGAAGGGATACGCCACGGGCACTTTGCTGAGCTTCTGCCCTTCGGCCTTGGATTCATGGCTTACGCTGCTGCCCTGTGCGGTGAGGAAGATTTTGTGGACGAGTGCACCGAGTCCTTCCCCCAGGAAGGCACCTGCAGCGATCCTGGCCTCTTCCTCAGTGGGAAAGCGTACCTGGTAGCTGCCATGGCAGCTATACAACGAACGGACGACGGCGGCCGGCAGCTCCGCGAGCTCGCGGAGCAGGCGGGACTGAGTGGATTCCGCGCGGCACAAGGGACCGCGCTGACGTTGGCGGTGCGCACCGGACATGTCAACTCAGGTCACGACCTGATGGCGTTGACATCGACCATGGACGGGCCAATGGCCCACGTCCTCCAGCTCTACTCCCGTGCGGTGGTGGCTGGTGACTCCGATGCCCTGCTGCAGTCGGCGGCCGCGGCCCGGCGGGAAGGGTTTCACCTGCTGGCAGTGGACTGCGCGGAGCAGGCGGCCGCAGTCCTCGATACCCCTTCCGGCCGCCCCCGGCGCAGTGCTGCCCAGTCACTGCTCCGGCAATACAGGACCCTGCTCGATGGCCCGTATGTGCTTGGCACCTACGAGTCATCCCGGGCGGGGCGCCTGACAACCCGGGAACGGGAGATCGTCGCTTTGGCACAACGCGGACAGTCCAACCGTGACATTGCGCGCACGCTTTCTCTTTCCGCGCGGACGGTGGAAGGGCACTTGTACAGGATTTTTGCAAAACTTGGCGTGAACAGCCGGGCAGAGCTACTGGCTTCTGCGGCATTCCCCGAACTCCATAAAGTCTGAAGCCGGCAGGCCCGGCCGCCGGGTACCAAGTAGTCACGGCCCCGGAGTGAGTATCACAGCCCCACATCACGGGTAGCCATAAACCAAACCAGAGTCTTCGCTACTCGTGTCCTTCCCACAACCGGCTCCTAGGCTCGAGTCAGTCGAGGAGAGGGGCACGGTGAAGACTCTGGTGCTAGGAGCCGAAGGGTTTATTGGTCGGGCAGTCTGCCATGTGCTGGGGGATCGGGACGACGTATTTGTGGGCGCACGAACCTGCAGGTTCACTGCGCGCAGGACGCAATATGTTGACCTGCTCCAGCCGTCCTCCATCGCCGCCGCCCTTGCCAAAGTACGGCCCGACGTCGTCATCAACTGTGCGGGCGTGGTGACTGCCCGTGGAATCCCTACAAATACGGCGATGACGGGAAACCTGCTGCAGACGGTACTCAACTCAGGCATTGGTATCCGAAGCATCGTGGTGTGCGGGTCAGCCGCCGCCTATGGTCCGGTGCGCCACGCTGACCTACCCGTCCATGAGTCAAGCCCCCTCGGAGCCCTCAGCCTGTACGGCGTTGACAAAGTACGTGAAGAAAGCCTGGGGCGCTTATATCGCTACAGTTTTGGACTGCCTGTGGTGACGGCCAGGATCTTCAATCCTCTGGGTGCAGGTATGCCCGTGCAGCATATTTTGCCGTCCGTTTGCCGCCAGCTCCAGCAGTGGAGGTCCGGCCGCAGGGAACGGCTTCAGGTGACCCGGCTGGACTCCGTCTACGACTACCTTTCCGCAGCGGACGTGGCCCGGGCCTTGTGCGCGCTCGCCTACGGACAGCCAAAGGAATTTGCCTACAACGTCGGGTCCGGACAGGGAATATCCAATGGCGCGCTCCTGCAGCGCGTCTTTACGTTGGCCGGGTTCCGGGGCGCTCCCCCTGTGGATGAACTCAACAGCACCCCCGACCCACCAGACGCCGGCAGGGCAGACACAACCGCCATTAATTTTGAATTCGGGTGGGCACCAGAGGTGGCACTCAATGACAGCATCATGGAGGTGCTCAATGAAACAGCCCAGTAACGTGCCCCCGGCCACGGTCCGGCTAAGAGAACTGGCAGCACAGGTATCCCGTCGGTGGCTAATCCTGTTGGTTACCGTTGCACTGGCCATCGCAGGATCTGTAGCCGCCAGTAGCCTGGTGAAGCAGGAATACACTGCGACGGCATCGCTGACAGTTTCGCCCCTGACCACGAATCCCTTCTCGACGGCAGCTGTCAACCAACAGATCAACATCAATACCGAACGAGCCATTCTGGAATCAAACGAAGTGGCACGAATGGCCGCCGAGGAACTGGGAACCGGCCCTGCTCCCAATGCCCTGCTAAAGAGGGTGGACGTAGCCGCCCCCTCGGGGTCCCAAGTGCTGGAAGTCAGTGTCACGATGCCTAACCCGCAGGAGGCCGCCGATTATGCCAACGCCATGGCCGGAGCTTACCTGCGGTTCCGTGCCAAGGGAGCCTCCGACCTTGCAGCCGGATACATCACTGCCTTGAATGAAGAAATTGCCCGGCTCTCGGCGATCCCGAACCCCACAGAGCAACAGGCGCAGCGGCTGTCCGAAGCCAGCCAGCAACGGCAAAACTTCGCCCTGGTGGCCGACAGCCCAGGCCGGATCATTGGCGTAGCCAATCCACCTTCCCAGCCGTCTTCCCTCAGCCCGCTTTCCTTCTTGGTTGCCGGACTGATCGGCGGAATTCTGCTGGGCATCGCGGCCGCCCTCATGCGGGAACGTCTGGACGGAAGAGTCCGGACACTCAACAGGCTGGCTGAAACCTCCTCCGCACCCGCGCTCAAAGTCACTGACGGTGATGACGCCGAAGGAATCAGGTGGGTCTTTCGGAGCCTCACCCCAGCATTGGATGCACGGGAAAGCGGTCCGGCGCTTGTCGGCCTGATGTCCGCCTTTGGAAAGGCCCCCTGTCCGCCGAAATTCACTGATGGACTGGCCGAGGTGGCGCGTGCCGCCGGGCTGTCTGTCCTAGTGGTTCGGCCGGCCGACATCTATCCCGCCAAGATCGACCAGGGGTGGCCAGGATCTGCGCTGCAGGGCTGGCAACACCGCGACCTGGTCCTCTTCGAAACCGACCAGCAACTCACGGGTGCCCGGCGCGCCGCCCTTGCCGACCATCTGGATGCCGTCGTCATGCTGACCTATTCCGGCAGCAAACTCAAAGACCTGCAGCAGCTGGACGCAGACCTGGAAGGCAGCACCGCCATACGGGTGCGGGTGCTGCTGGGAAATGCCTTCAACGGCAAACAGCGCGAAGAGCGGCAAGCCGGCTCACTCCTTACCCTCCCCACCGCACCGATCGCGGACCGGGACCAGGACCAAACGCAACGGAAGGAACGCGCGTGAAGATACTCTTTGTGACCTCGCCGGGGGGACACCTGGGCCAGATCGTTCCCCTCCAACAGTGGTGGCAAGAGCACAACCGCTCCTGGGTCACGTTTAAGCAGGCAGATGCAGAGAAAGCACTATCTGACGAAGATGTCACCTGGGCATTCTTTCCAACCACCCGGAACGTTCCCAACGCCATACGCAACCTTGGCCTTGCTGTGCCCACGCTCCGACGCATCAAACCTGACGTCGTCGTCTCCATTGGGGCGGGGGTCAGTGTTCCATTCTTCGTCGCCGCCCGGCTGCTGGGCATCAGGACCGTGTTCATCGAATGCATCGACAGGGTGAACCTTCCCACGCTCAGCGGAAGACTCTGCTATCCGCTGGCAGACCTCTTTTGCATCCAATGGGAGGAGCAGCGCCGCTTCTACCCTGAATCCATCAACATAGGACCAGTGCTATGACCAATCACGAAAAGCCGGAAACTGTCGTGTCCCTTGGAACGGATTACCATCCCTTTGACCGGTTGGTCTCGTGGATCGATGAGTGGCTGGAGCACCAGCCCGCCCCCCCGAGTTGCCTTGTGCAGCACGGCTACAGCCATCCGCCGCACATCGCGGAGGGGGTGACAATGGTTTCCCACCAAGAAATCCTTGATCTTTACACGTCGGCCAGCATCGTTGTGGTTCAAGGGGGGCCCGGTTCCATTTTCGATGCACTGGCCACAGGCCACATTCCCATAGCGGTCCCCCGGCGTGCACATTTGAAGGAGGTTGTTGACGACCATCAGGTCGAATTTTCGCGGCAGCTGGCGAGGCAGGGACTGGCCGTCATTGCAGAGACAAAGGAGTCCCTGTGGGCCGAGCTTGAGCACGCCATCTGCCGGCCGGCGGACTTTTGCACCGCCCCGCGGCCTTCCGGGTCCCATGAGGCCGCACTCCGCCTGGGACGGGCCATCCAGGACCTGCAAGACCGCCCTGCAGGCAGGGTATCGCTGCGACGTCTGGGGCAACTGCTTGGCCAGCACCAACGCCCCGCATAGCCAAGTTGTGCAAACGCCATCGTGACCTGCATCCATGGAGGCAGGTCACGATGGCGTTTGCACGGTTGACTGAATAAGAACGGACTCCGTGGGGCGGGAGTCAGAGCTTGAGCGTGATCAGTCCGCGACGGTATAGCAGGACTAAGCCGGCAGCATAGACAAACCCGCCCCCGGCCACGGTGAGGAGCAGAGCGGCCAATGATTGGCCCCACAGGAGCGCTGCAACGAAGCCGCCCAGCCCGAACACCGTGAAGGCCAGGGCCATGGGGACGCAGAGGACGCGCAACGGCGCAACGATCTTCATGATGGTTGCCACCTGGTAGGTGGCCAGGCCGCAATCCACCAATACGGCAGCAGCCCAGGCTGTTGCAGCACCGGCAATCCCCCACACCGGTATCAACGTGAAATTCAAGAGCAGCGCGACGGCGAGGGCCGAAGTCTTGTTCAACAGCTGCCACCGGCTGTGCCCGCCCATGAGCAAGATGCTCTGCACACCACCAGCGGAGACCGAGAGCAGCATGGCGGGGCCGATGATGAGCAGGGCCGGGGCACCTGCTGCAAAGCCGGCACCGAAGATAGACATGATTGCTGGCCCAAAAAGAATCAGGATCAGGTAGAAAGGCCACGCTCCAAGAATCAGCAGTCGCGTCGCTCCAGAGAACACCTGGCGCGCGCGGACAAGATCGCCGACTGCCAAGGCCGAACTGATGACAGGACCAGTTACCATTCGGGCGCTGTGGTCCAGCATCACCCCTACGCGGACGCAACGGTTGATGGCTCCATACACTCCGCCCGCAACCGGGCCGAGCAGGATGAAGACCGCAATCACGTCCACCCATTCGAGGAGAACCTCCAGCATGGAACTGGCGCCGCGGGCTGCCGAAAATGACCAGAACCCGCGGGCAGTTTCCATCCCTGAGGGATCAAGGCCCCCGCGGGGTTGCCCAGTGAGGGAACGGCGCATGGCGCGGCGGAGAGCCAGGACGGCAAGGAAGGCTGCTGCCAGAACCGGAACCGACCAGGCCGTCACAAGTTGAGTCAGGCCTGCGCCCAACGCCAGGACCAGCAGGATTCCGGCAAGCCGCAATATCGGCAGCACAAGATTCTGCAGCACAGCGAACGTCACCACTGCGTGGAAGCCTCGAAGGGCTCCGAAAATTGCCGTAAGGAGAGCACTGGCCGGGAGGAAAGGAACGGCCAGCCTTACGGCTTCCGCCACCCAACCGTCTGCGCCTCCCGGCAACAAGTCCAGGTCAACTGCTGCCCACAGAAGGCCGCCCACCAACAAGGAAGCGGCTGCCACCGGAATGCATGCAGTCAAAAGCAGGCGTGCGACGATGCGCTGCCGCCCGAGGGCCTCGGCCGCGGACACGGATCGCACCAGCCCTGTATCGGCACCGAACGTTGCCAAGGCTGTGGCGATGGAGAAATAGGCCATCAGCTGGAAGAAGACACCTGCGCCGGCTTCGCCAAGGTTGTTGCTCACTACCAGTGTTGTGCCGAAGGCGATCACGGCGCCGGCCGCTACGCACACGAGAGTTGCGGCGCCGGCCCGCAACAGCCTGCCACCGGCTTTCTTGTGGGCAGGCGTCGCTAAAACCATAGTCCGGACGTTCACGGCAGCTCCTCACCGATATAACGTGCCCTCAAGAGGACGGCGATCACCAAGGCCACAACCGCCATCTGCATTACGTCGAAGCTGTAGAAGCTGGCAATTCCCGCAGCTGCCACGGGGACGCTGTGCAACCAAAGACCCGTGTTGCCGGGAGCCCGCCAGGTCCTGGCAATTCCGCCGGCGAGAAAGATCACGAACAAACCCAAGCCCACAAAACCGTAGGAAAACATCAGCAGCCAGACATAGCCTTGCGTCCCCAGCGATACGCCTATAGTTTCGTCGAGGCGGGGTGCCCCGTACCCCATAAGCGGAGACTCCAGGGTCGCTGCCAGTGTTTCCGTATAGATACTCAACCGGCCACCGGTACTGTCGCTGTACTCCTGGCGCCCGAGAATCTGCTCCAGCTGGCCGCTGGCCACCAAGGCAAAGAAAGCCAGTCCCGCCCCCACACCGAGAACGGCCACCCGAAGTAAGTGGCCCCGCGCTCCCATACGCAGCAAGACATAGACAACCGCCAAGGCTGTTCCGATCAACATCCCGCGATTGCCGGTAGCAAGCGCGGGGATCAGCGAGGCCGCAAGCAACAGCAGAACCAGAGCACGCATCCACTTTGACCGGACAATGCCCACCGACGCGACAGCGACTGGTGTCATGACCACGAATGCCACTCCCCAGCTGTTACTGAAAGGAAATGGCGCAGCCGGCCGCTCGAACGGCTCCGGCGCCCCCCACGGCTGCTGTATTTCAGCCATGGGAGGGAAGACCAGGTCGTAAACGAGAGGATTCGAGGTCAGTGCTCTAGGCAGTAGGGCACCAACCGGCGTGGTCAGCCGGAACTCTGGTACCTGAGTGGCAATCAGGCCCAAAACCACCACAGTCGCCCAAAGGAATAGAACGCCGTTGATGATCTTCCGGGGATTAAGTGATTCGCGGGCGTTGATGTAATACAGCATGAAGATGCCTACGGCCACAAGGTTGCCGTAGCGCTGGACAAAGCCCACCACGCTGATGGCCGTTGGCAGGTTGACAGCTGTCCCGCCGGCCCAGAACAGGAAGGCAAACCACGGCATTACGCCGGGGACGAGATCAAGACGCCGCCTGACCACCATCAAGGTGGCCATCAACAGGGCCACCACCAGGGGTGCAAACGGGGCGGCACCCAAGCTCCACCACACCGGGAACCCAGCCAGCAATACGTACATCGGCCAAGCAGGAAGGGGAGCGTCGGCGGGGCCTCGATGGCGGATTGCTTGAAGCCCTGCCTGCTCCTGCAGACTCACACGCCCCGTCCCCGTTGCTCAACCGGGATCGGCATGAGGGCCAGGTATTTTCTCCTGACGGAGGCGACGACCACCACCAGCTGCACCAGGAACAGGCTTCCATAAGCTGCAATGAACACTTGTGGAATGCCCCACAGTATGAACACCCAGCAAAGGGTGCCCATATCCGTTGGCAGGACCAGCCACGACCGCAACGTCCCCGCGGCTTTCGGGCTACTGTTGTCGCCATCAAGCCGACCCCGGCGCAGCTGTTCAGCAAGGATTTGACTCATGAAATGCCCTGCGCTGGTAAGCGTGTAGGCCAGTGGAAGCAGGATCGTCCACCTGGGCAGGATGTCTGCCTGCAGTATCCCCACAAGTACTGCGAGGTGGATTGCCGGCACCCTTACCGAGTCCACCACGTGGTCCAGCCACTCCCCCGCAAGGCTGCTCATACCGGTGAGCCGTGCCACTTGGCCGTCCGCGGAATCGAGGATGTATCCGATGGCCAAAAGCACTGCGATGAGGACGCCGAGCCACGCCTGCCGGGGCGCCGTCGCCACGCAGACAATGGCAGCGGCTGAAAAGGCGGCACTGGCCATTGTCACGGCGTTCGCCGACAGTCCCCGGCTTGCGGCAGCCGCCGCGGCGAACCGCGCCAGCCGCCTGTTAACCCATCGGGTATAGGCCGGAACTCCGTGGCCAGGCTTTTGGGCCCCGTCAAGCAAAGCCAGAGCCTGCCCGTATGAAAGCCTCGACCGTGGTGGGTGGAACGCAATGACAGGGGGTAAGGCTCCCGTCCCCACAGTGTCCCTGCGCGAGCCCCTGCCCCTGTCAGCGTTGCTGTGGGCGGTCACTGCGCCAACACCGCCGTGGCCGACAGCTCAAAGCTGTGATCCGGTGTGGCTCTGTAATCGGAGTGGACTTCAGCCGTGATGACATTGACCCCCACTGCCAGGGCGGACGCCGGCACCGTCACCTTAACCGGATTGGAGATGGCGTAACTCGTCCGGGGTGCCGCCGTCGCATAGGTGTTGTTGGTGATGGCCCCCGTCGGCATATTGACCCGTGTCAGTTCTTTGCCATTCATGTAGAGCACCACACCGTCATCCGCCCGCGTCACGATATTCACTTCAGTTACCTTGCTCGGATCATCTACCGTAAAGCTCTTCCGGTAGTGGCTCGACAATGGGCGGGTCGTTCCCGTGTAGGTGAGTTCCGTGGCGATCCCTGTGCTGCCCCAACCTAAGGGAGCGGTGCCGGAACTCCATGTGGAATCATCGAATCCCGTAGTTATCCAGGCAGGGTCGGGGGCGTCCGTGGCAAAGCGGTACTTCCAGTCCGAGCCGGCCTTGATCAGCTCCTGGGTGGTTGCCGCTTTGGGTGCAACTACAACGGGTGTGCTGGCCGAATAGTTTGATGCGGCGTCGGCTGCCCTGACGGAGTAGCGCCCACCTGCGAGCGCAGGCACCTTGGCGGTGGTTTGAGAGGTGGTGGCTATAACGCGGTCGCCGCGGATGACGTGGTAGACGCTGGTGTCCCCGGCCCCGGCGGTCCAGGTGAGCGTGTCCGTGACACCATCGGTGTTGACCGTCAGGCCGGACGGAGTATCCGGGGCGGCGGTGTCACGAGGCGCGAATACAACATACCCCCCAGACCATTGGCCGGAGCCGCTTGTGGTCACGGAGGACTCGAAATCGCCTCCGGTCCAGACCTTGCCCCGGCTGTCCACGAGCATCGCCCAGCCTCCATGGCCGGCCCGGCCCTTAATGACTGGGTTGAAGTCGGGGATGTACGACCCGGACGTGGAGTCCCAGGCCCCGACAAGGTTGATACGGTCAGCGGACGTCCACTGAGTACCGATGTTGCTGTACGTGAAGGCATTGGAGTAATTCCAGTTCCCGCAGTGGCATGACCCATAGAAGACGCCGTCTCCTGTGGCAAGTCGCTGGAAGTCCCCGCCCGCCTTGGTGATGTTGCCGGAAAGCCGGGCAAAGGTTTGTGGGTCAAAGCTGAAAAGGCTATGTTGCGAGCCCCCCAACCAGATCCTGCTGCCTACCTCCTTGATGGCCTGCTGGTAGCTCGGTGTAGCGGAAGGGGTCCAGGTCCACGCCGGCGTTGCCAAGGGTGCACCCGCAATTGTTTGGACTGCAGCCGCACGGTTGGCATCCGCACCATTCGAGGCCGTGAAGTAGCCGGCCGCATACAGCCGTTGACCGTCCGCCGCTGCGTCCACTGCGGCCACGGTGCCGTTGAAGGCGGGGTTCCAGTTCGCGTCAGGTGTCCCGTCCGACACACGAACCCTGGCGCCCGAGCGGGCGTAGATTGGGTTGGTAGCTGTACCACCGGTCAGGTGGGTGAAGGCTCCTCCCAAGTACAGCCAGTCGTTCCTTATCGATAGTCCCCGCACTTGAACAACACCGCCAGTGAGGCGGTTTTCGAGTTGCAGTCGCCACGTTGGGTCGATTGCGCCGCTCGTGGGGTCCAACGCTACGATCCCTGCTGCCGGCGAGCCGTTGGCCGTGCTGAATTCACCTCCGGCGACGAGCTTGCCGTTGGGCAAAACAGCGAGGGACTTGACTTGGCCATTAAGCACGGGGCGGAAAGAACCCAGCCATTCGCCGGTATCGACATTGAACCCGGCCAGGTATGACTGTTCCACTCTGTCGAGGCCCTGCGCGTTGCGCTGGACGTACTGGAAGTTTCCCGCGACATACATAGTGTTGCCCACTTGGGCAAAGTCCTGCACCTCGGTGTTGAGTTCCCCGCTGCGTCCGTTCGCCAAACCCGTGACTCCCCAGACTGTGGACTCAGCGCCGTTCTGGGGCAACGGGCGCTGGGTATAGCCGGGGTAACCGTTGTCTCCAACCGGAGTAAAAGTGAAGTCGGCCTGGGTGAGCTTGGGCCGTAGATACATCTGCGTGAAGGGACGTGCGTTGCCGGTACTGGCATTTGCGGACCAAAGGTAGCTGGATGCGTCAGAGGAGCCAAGTATGTTGCTTCCAAACGCCCATCCCTGCGTGTAAAGCTGCGCTGCGGCCTCGGAAGTTACCACTCGATTCAAGTTCTGGTCCGTACCGAAGCTGCTGTTCAAGCCACCGCTGAAGGTCCCCGCGCCGAAGGTATAGGAGCTGACGGGGCGTTCAGCACTCATTGTCCAAACCCAGCGGGGCAACTTGGTCACTTTGAACCTCGTCTCCTGCCACTTGAGGCCATCTGTAGAGGTGGCACGGCGCAGCCGGATTCCGTCAGGGAGAAGTTCCGGGGACTTCCCGTTGAGGAGTCCGTCGATGACGGTGGAGGAAAGTTGACGCGGCTGGAAGGCGGCGGTTCCTGTCACAGCGGAGCGGACCTGCGCAGTTGTTCCCACCCCCTGGTAGAACTCCTTCCAGCCCTCGCGGCCACGGCCAATCAGGACCCAGCCTCCGCCATCGGTCTCTTGGTCACAATAGAACTGTTCAGGTGCCTGCATTTGCGGGGTTAGCAGCCAGTAGCTCCCCGAGGGAGCGGCTGGTGTTGTCTGCTTGATTTCCCAGCAGGAAGCTGCCGCCTGAAGCTGGGTTGTTCCGTCACGGACTATGACCTGGTCCGCTGCTGCGGCCGGAGCCAGGGACGAAACTACTGTCATGGGGAGCACCGCCGCCGTTATCGCGGCCGCGGCGAGCTTGATGTGCTTTCTCACGGGCCGGAAGCTGTGGATATTCATAATGTTGCCTTTCCTGACAGCTCAGCACGCAGCCGAGTTGGGGAAGCTATGGGCCACCACTACCCATGTCCCCTTCTGCTGCTGAATGTCGTACATGTTCAGAGCGGTGCGCGTCCCGGCCGGCGCAGCCGCGAGGACAACGCTTCCTGCTACGTCCCGTATTTCAATCGCACTTGAGTCGATGCAGGTGGAGAACCGTTGGGTGGGAACACCTGCTATCTTGACCACTTCTACCCGCTCAGAGCCTGTGACTTTGACCGAACCCGTTTGAACCCATTGGTTTTGGGCGAACTCATCGAATCTCCCCTGCAGTTCGCCCAGGGCTGAGCCAACGGCTGCACCCGTGAAGTCCGGCATGGGGGGGCGTGAGTCAGGGTCAAGGTCGGGGCGGGGACCTGGGGCCGAGGCCTTTGCCGAAGCCGTTTGAAAGGCAGCCCGAGCCCGCTGAAGTTCCGCGATAGGCGCAGCGGACGCTCCTGGGGCTGCTGGTTGTTGCTGCGCCAGTTGTGGCGCTGCCGCGTTGGGCGCCGGCGCCACTTGTTGCGCCGCCGCGTTGGGCGCCAATGGTGTGTTGACCGCAGTCTGGGTACCGTTACCGCCAAGAAGGACTCCCGCCCCGAGCTCGGTGCTCGCGGCAGGCTGCGAATCCGGTGCCTGTGGTGTAGACGGAGCAGACGGTGCGCTCACTGCCAGCCCCGCGAAGAGGGCTCCCGCCGCGACCGCTCCAAGGGCGCCAATGGTGACTGTCCGGGCGCTGTTGCCTCGCGGCCGTGCACCGGGAGCAGGTTTCCGCGGTGTCCCTGATGATCGACGTTTCATTTCAGCACCTTCCGGCCGTTTGGTAGTCCTTCGGCTAACGCCATCTGGTCACGCTAGGCGCGTGGGAGGGCGCCGATCAACAGACTTTTGTGCATTTGAGCGATGTCCCGTGGCTGGATAAAAAAGACGGGTATGCAGGCCTCGGTGAGCAAGTAGCCGCTCAGGCTTGCGAGTAGACGACGCCGATTTTTCACGTACGGGAAGTGGCCGATTGCGTTGGTCCTACTCGTGACGCCCGTATTCCCGCTCCCTACGTTGGTGGCATTGGTTCCAGCTAGAGCGGAACCGATGCGCCTCGAGGGAAAGGTTAGTCATGACAGCGATGCCCACCAATACTCCCAAGGTTGGCGAGAGCGTAGCTCAAGGCTGGGCAGCTTCCGTATGGAATCTGGGCAAAGGCCTCCAGTTAAAGGAAGTGCGGGACACGACCGGAACCCCAGGCCGTAGTTGGGAACGGAAACTTCGCGCCATCCTCACCCTTGCGGATCTTGGCTTCATTGCTGCAGCGACCGGGTTTGCGGCCGCAGCTTTCCCACATCCCCTAGCCGGCTACGCTTGCGCCTTAGTCGCTCTCCTTTGGCTTCTGGGCCTCTACGCCTACAGAAGCCGGGACCCGAGGCTTGCGGCATCCGCCTCTGAGGAGTCCAAGCGTGTCCTGGGTGCCTCGTTCATAACCTTTGGGGCAGTCTCTTTGATCGCAGAAGTGCCCCTGCACGGTTTGGAGCATGGCTTCTTTTCACTTGCCTATGCCCTCGGGCTGGGCGGCGTGCTCAGCGGCCGCTTTGTGATCCGGAGCTGGCTGGCCAGGCAAAGGATCACGGGCAGATGCCTGTCCCGAGTGGTGGTTCTCGGCGAGAGGAACGAGGTGGAGGAGATGATGGGAAAAATTCGAACGAAGCCCGCGAGCCCGTATCTCATCGTCGGCGCAGCCCTCGTCTCCCGGAACGCCAACGGCCCAATGGTGGTCGACGGACAGCAGGTTCCCGTGGTCACCGATGTGAAATCGTTGGCTCCGTTTCTGGATGCCACTGAGCCAGATATCGTCTTCGTCGCGGGCCCGGTCCCCGGAGGCAACGAATTTGTACGGGATTTGGCGTGGAGCCTGGAAAAAACCGGCGTTCACCTCATTCTTGCCAGCGGGCCCACAACCATAGCGGCAAACCGAATCAATGCCTGCCCGGCCCCGGGTCTATCCCTCTTTCATGTGCAGCTGCCCCGGTACAGGGGCTGCAAGCACGTGGTTAAGCGCATCGTTGATGTGGTGCTCTCCAGCTGCGCCCTTGTGATACTGGCTCCTGTCTTCGTCATTTTGGCAGTCCTGGTCGTCATGGACAGCCCTGGACCGGCGTTCTTTCGGCAGGAGCGCGTGGGGTGCGGAGAACGAACCTTCACGATGTACAAGTTTCGCTCTATGGTGCAGACGGCCGAGTCTGAGCTGGTTGGACTTGCAGGGCACAACGAAGGCGCCGGTCTGCTCTTCAAGATGCGAAACGATCCCAGGGTGACCCGGGTAGGTCATTGGCTCAGGCGCCTTTCCCTCGATGAGCTGCCGCAACTTTGGAACGTCCTGAGGGGGGACATGAGCCTCGTCGGACCCCGGCCGCCCCTCCCATCAGAGGTTGCGGAATATGAGGAGGCTTTGCACCGCAGGCTCAAGGTCAAGCCCGGGCTAACAGGGCTGTGGCAGGTGAACGGACGTTCAGACCTGAGCTGGAAGGAGAGTATTCGTCTGGATCTCTACTACGTGGAGAACTGGTCCCTCCTCGGCGATCTGCTGATCATGCTTCAAACCGTAAGGGTGCTCCTAAAGCCTCACGGCGCGTACTAGCACCAAATTCACCGAGCCACATCGAAGGCCAGCCACCAGAAAGGGATCCACCCATGTCGTTGAAAGTTGGGTACGCAGCCGGAGCTTATGACCTCTTCCACATTGGGCACCTTAACCTCCTGAAGCATGCTCGAGGCCAGTGTGATTACCTCATAGCCGGCGTTGTGGACGACGATCTCGTTGAACTGGCGAAGGGTAAGCGTCCCGTAATTCCGTTGGCAGAACGTTTGGAAATTGTCGGCAGTATCAAGTTTGTGGATGAAGCAAGGGCTGAAGTCCTCCAGGACAAGATTGATACGTGGCGAGAGGTTGGGTTCCACGTATTTTTCAAAGGCGACGACTGGAAAGGTACTCCCCAAGGAATGAACCTCGAACGGCGCTTCGGAGAGGTAGGCGTTGAAGTTGTCTACTTTCCTTACAGCCTCCAGACGTCGAGCAGTTTGCTTCGACGCGCTCTTGATGCTTTGACACGATCACCTGAGGCCGGGAGGGAGCCGTCGTTCGGCATCGGTTGATCCAGGGCACCTGGTCCACTGGGGTCATCAAAGGTGGCGATGTTGCAGCAGTGAAAGTCACCGAAGTTATAAAAATCCGATAATTTACAGATGGGTTGCTTAGCGGCCGCCGCCGGTGAACTTCGGCTCGCGCTTCTCCTGGAACGCCCGGAAGCCCTCTGCGTAGTCCTCGGTCTTGCAGAGCCGCGCCTGCTCCTCGTTCTCCTCCTGCATGGCCTGCCACAGGCCCAGCCGCTGGTCGCGGATGTGCGCCACCAGCTCCTTGGAGGCAACAAAGGCGCCCGTGGCGCCGGCAGCCACCCGCGAGACAATCTCCCGCGTCGACTCCAGCAGGGAATCGGCAGGCATGGCCCGGCTGAACATGCCCTGAGCCACCGCCTCGGCGCCGGAGATCAGGTCCGCGGTGTAGATCAGGTCCAGCGTCCGGTGCATGCCCAGCCGCTCCGTGAAGTACCAGTGGCCGCCCGAATCCAGCGTGGCCCCCAGCTTGGCGAACGGCGAACCGAACTTCGCGTTCTCGGCCACGTACACCACGTCCGTGGCCAGCAGCAGCCCCAGCCCCACTCCCAGGCAGGCGCCCTGCGCCGCAGCGAACGTCGGTGCCGGGAATGCGGCCATCTTCTGCAGCAAAGGCTCCACCAGCCCGCCCAGGTACGCGGCGGCGTCGTCATTCTCCGGGGTGACCCCGGCGATGTCCCGGCCCGCGCAGAAGGCCCGGCCCTCTCCCCTCAGCAGCAGCGCCCGTACCTCACCGCGTGAGGCGGCGGCAGCAGCGTCGTCGTACGCCTGTGCTAAATCCCGCAGCGCCTGCTCATCCAGTGAGTTCAGCTTGTGGGGCGCGTCCAGCACTACCTCGGCGATGCCGTTGCTGATGGAAAGGGAAATCATGGGGCTCCTTCTGGTGAAAACGGATTAGACGTCGAAGTCGACCGTGACTTCCTTGCTGGTGGGGTGGCTCTGGCAGGTCAGGACGTAGCCCTTGTCCAGCTCATCCTGCTCCAGCGCGTAATTCTCGTCCATGGTCACGGTGCCGGTGACCACCTTGGCCCGGCAGGTGCCGCACACTCCCCCGGCGCACGCGAACGGCACGTCCGGGCGCACCCGCAGCGCCGCGTTCAGGATCGACTCGCGGGCGTGCGTGGGGCTGGCCACCTCGCCCTGCAGGCCATCCAGCTTGAACGTAATCTTGTACGTCTCCTTGGACTCGTCCACCACCACCGGACGGCCGGCGTGGCCCTCCGGGCGGTCCGGCTTGCCGGAGGTGAACAGCTCGAACCGGACGTTCTCCGGCTTCACCCCGCGCTCGGCCAGGGTGTCCCGGCACAGCTGGACCAGCTCGAACGGCCCGCACAGGAACCACTCGTCCACATCGTCCGCGTGCAGGGCGGTGCCCAGCAGCTGCTGCAGCTTCTCCGAATCGATCCGGCCGGAGAGCAGCGGCGCGATCCGCTGCTCACGGCTCAGCACGTGGTGGATGGCCAGCCGCTGCGGGTACTTGTCCTTCAGGTCCGCCAGCTCCTCCAGGAACATCACGTCCATGGCGGCCTTGTTGGCGTAGATCAGGTCGAACCGGGTGTCCGGGTTGGCGGCCAGCAGCGTCCGGGCGATGGCGATCACCGGAGTGATGCCGGACCCGGCGGCGATGGCCACGAAGTTCCCCGCCTCCCCTGCCAGGTCCTCCGGGTGGTTCATGGAGTTCATGACGTTCTGCTCCACGGCCTGCCCGTCCCGGCCGTGCTTGGACACGAACGCGCCCATGGGGCTCATCACGTCCAGGGTGTCCCCGGCCTTCAGCTCGGCGTTGGCCCACGTGGAGAACAGCCCGCCCAGGTCCTTCTTGATGGCCACGCGGATCTCGCTGGTGCCGTCCGCGAAGCTGCGCGGCTCGGCGCAGATGGAGTAGCTGCGGCGGATCTCCTTCGGCTCGCCGCTCTCATCCGGCAGCGTGGTGCGCAGGGCCACGTACTGGCCGGGCAGGTAGTCGAACTTGCCGGCGAGCTCGGCCGGCACGTGGAAGCTGACCTCGATGGCATCGTCGGTGAGCCGGCGCACCTCCTTCACCGCAAGGGAATGGAAGGACGGACGACGGCGGCCGGTCACCTCAGCCTCTTCGGCGGCGGTCTGGCGGACAACAGGCATGGGGGCTTCCTTACAGGACTTTGAAGTAGTCGAACGGTTCCTTGCAGTCCTGGCACACATACAGCGCCTTGCAGGACGTGGAACCGAAGCGGGTGAGTTCCTTGGTATTGAGACTGTTGCACTGCGGGCACTTCACGGCCAGGCTCAGCCGGATGGGGCCGGAGTGGCCGCCGGCCCGGGAGTTGCCGCTGGGCGGGGCGATGCCGTATTCCTGCAGCTTCTGCTTGCCGGCCTCGGTCATCCAGTCCGTGGTCCACGCCGGGGCCAGGACCAGGTCCACGTGCACGTCCCCGTAGCCTTCCTTCTTGAAGGCGGTGTAGAGATCGTCACGGATGGCGTCCATGGCCGGGCAGCCCGAGTACGTTGGCGTAATGGTAACGGTGACCTCGCCGCCCGCCACGTCCACCTTCCGGAGGATGCCCAGGTCCGCGATGCTGAGCACCGGGATCTCCGGGTCCACCACGGTGGCCGCGATGTCCCAGGCCTTCTGCTCCGGGGTGCGGGTCCGGGATTCGAAATCCGAGATGTACACGGCAGTCACCAGCTGGCCCCGGGATGCTCGCGGGCCAGAACCTGCATCTCCGCGAGGATGTAGCCCAAGTACTCGGAGTGCTTGCCGTACCGGCCGCCGCCCGGGGCTGCGGGCACGTCCGGGACCTCCAGCTCCGCTTCGTTCAGGACGTCCGCCACCAGGCGGGCAAAGTCTTCCCGCAGGCTGGAAGGCGCGACGGCGGCACCCGCCTCAGCGAGGCGTTGCGTCAGGTCATCGTCCTGGAACAGTTCGTTGACGTACGGCCACATGGTGCGCAGGCCGTGGATCATCCGCCGGCGGGATTCGTCAGTGCCGCCGGCCAGGCGCAGGACCCACTGGGTGCTGTGGTCGCGGTGGTAGTCCACTTCCTTCACCGCCTTGGCGGCGATGGCGGCCAGGGTGGCGTCCGTGGAATCGGTGAGGCGGCGGTAGAGCTCGTACTGGTAGTAGCTCACCACGAACTGGCGGGCGATGGTGGCGGCGAAGTCCCCGTTGGGCTGCTCGAACAGCTGCACGGAGCGGAACTCGTGCTCGCGGCGGAAGTAGGCCAGGTCATCTTCTGACTTGGCCGTGCCGTCCTCGGTGGGCAGGCCGGCGCCGGCGTAGGTGAGGAAGCTGCGGGCGTGGCCCAGCTGGTCCAGGGCGATATTGCCCAGGGCGATGTCCTCTTCCAGCTCCGGTGCCCGGGAGATCCAGTGGCCCAGGCGCTGCGCGAGGATCAGGGCGTCGTCGCCCAGGCGGAGGGCGTACTCCGCGACGTCTTCGGTGGGCTTGGCCAGGCCGGTCTTGACCTCGAGCGCGATGTCCTCCGGGCGGAGGGCGTTGCCGGGGGTGATCCGGGTGGCGGAGGCGTTGGCTTCGCTCACAGGTGCTTCACCCCTTCGCTCTTGGTGTAGTAGGTGGCATGCCGGTAGTCCTTGCCCTGCGGCGACTCGAAGAAGGAGCCCTTGGAGTCGGGGTCGCTGGCGGCGATGGCGTCAGCGGGGACCACCCAGATGGAAACGCCCTCGTTGCGGCGGGTGTAGAGGTCACGTGCGTTGCGGAGGGCCATGGCGGCGTCCGGGGCGTGCAGGGAGCCGGCGTGGACGTGGCTCAGGCCGCGGCTTGACCGGACGAAGACCTCCCAGAGGCCCCAGGTGGAGCGGTCGTGGTGATCCGGTGAGGAGCTGGCCTTGGGGGCTTCGCGGTTGATCTCGACTGCGCCGCTTGCAGGGGTTTCCGGGTTGCCGTGGGGGCTCATGCTGCGTATTCCTTCGTCTTCTTTGACTGTTTTGCTGCGTAGGCGGCTGCTGCCTCGCGGACCCAGGCGCCGTCGTCGTGCGCTGCCCGCCGGCGCTCAAGGCGCTGGGCGTTGCAGGGGCCGCGGCCGGCCAGGACTTCGTGGAACTCGTCCCAGTCCAGCGGACCGTGCTCCCACTTCTTGGTGTCCTCGTTGAAGCGGATCTGGTCATCCGGGAGGGTGAGGCCCAGGACCTTGACCTGCTCCACCATCATGCCCACGAACCGGCTTCGGAGCTCGTCATTGCTGAACCGCTTGATGTTCCAGGCCATGGACTGCTTGGAGTTGGGGGAATCGTCATCCGGCGGGCCGAACATCATCAGGGCCGGGGCGTACCAGCGGTTCACGGCGTCCTGGGCCATCTGCTTCTGCGCCGGGGTGCCGTTGGAGAGTTCAAGGAGGATCTCGAAGCCCTGGCGCTGGTGGAAGGACTCTTCCTTGCAGACGCGCACCATGGCGCGGCCGTAGGGGCCGTACGATGCCCGGCACAGCGGGACCTGGTTGCAGATGGCTGCGCCGTCCACCAGCCAGCCGATGGCGCCCATGTCAGCCCAGGTACGGGCCGGGTAGTTGAAGATGCTGGAGTAGCGGGCCTTGCCGGCGATGAGGTCGTCCATCATCTTGTCCCGGGACTGGCCCAGGGTTTCCGCTGCCGAGTAGAGGTAGAGACCGTGGCCTGCCTCGTCCTGCACCTTGGCCATAAGGATGGCCTTGCGCTTCAGGCTGGGGGCGCGGGAGATCCAGTTGGCCTCCGGCTGCATGCCGATGATCTCGGAGTGCGCGTGCTGGGAGACCTGGCGCAGGAGCGTCTTGCGGTAGGCCGCCGGCATCCAGTCGCGGGGCTCGATGCGCGAGTCCTCGGCGATGATCCGGTCGAAGTGGGCCTGGCCTGCGGCGTCCTCTTCCGGGGTTAGCTCAGCCGGCACTGACTGCAAGTTCTGCGCTGCCATGGTTGCTCCTATGCAAAGACCTGTCGGGCGTCTCGGAATTATTTACCGACCGTTCGTTCAGGATATGCGGGAGCGTGCGGAGGCGTCAAGCGTGTCCCCCTTTCCGCCAACGCCCCATCACCTCCCGCCCACCTTCAGCCAACGCCCCATCACCTCCCGCCCTCTTTCCACCAACGCCCCATCACGTTGCGCGCGAAAGGCGCGGACCGACGTCGTACATTCCCCCACCTCACCCGCGGCCCCCTGAGTTGTCGGGCTGTCGATGCGGAAACTCATCACTGACGCCGATACTCGCCCACGCCGGCAAATATGGGGTGCGTGAATGAGTCTGCGCAGCGGAAAGGTGCGGTGCCTTCGGGGAGTCAATTACCCAGGAAGGATGAGCCGGGCCGGGCCCTCAAGCTCCGGCCTGCGCGAAAGCCCGGAGCTCCGGGATTATTTCTTCCAGGCCCGCCCCGGGGTCTTGGACAACGTGGCGGCCACAGCCAGGGCACCGGCCACCTGCGCCACACCAAGCATCCGGGTCAGGCCCGGGCGTTGCTTGAACCAGCCCATCAGCGGAGCCCAGGGACCGAACTCCCACCGTGCGCAATGCTCCACCGGGTACAGGGCGGTCAGCACGCCGTCCCCGATCTCCGCCATAACCAGCGACTCCACGACCCGAACGTCCATCAGAATCCCTCCCGAGCCTGGGCCGATCCCGACTGATCGGGCCCTTGGAAACAGTGTGCGGCGGCCAGCCACGGCAGCTTAGGGCTGAAAGCCCTGAATGGGGCCGGCCCGCGCCAATTCGAAGCGGACGTTCATCACGGAGGCCGGCACTTCTTAAGCCTTTCTTAAAACCCAAGGGGGAGAGTGGAAGGACGGGCCGGACAGCGCCCCACGCCACGCCTCCCCAAGGAAAAAATGCACCGATCAGCCCACGATGACCGCCTGAACCAGCACACCGCGCCCACGGCACCCCCGGCCGTCGGCACCCAGTTCAGGGCACTCCCCCAGCCCCGGCACTGGCTGCCTGTGGGCGTAATGCTGTGCGCCGCCGTCGTGGTGCTGGGCCTTGCCGTGCAACTCGTCCCCGGCGACACCACCGCAGAACTGGGCGTTGACCAAAACCTCAGCCTGCACCACGTTGCCGTGCTGACCGCGGTGGCGATGGGGATCAACCTGCTGTTCGGCCCGGTGGTGGGCCTGCTCCTAATCGCGGTCACAGCCCTGGCCATCTGGCTCTTCCGACGCGACCTGGTGACCGCCGCTGCCTTCGGGCTCACCGCATGCTCGGGCTGGGTGGCGAGCGAGACCTTCAAGCTCCTGTTCGCCCGGCAGCGGCCCAACCCGGCGCTGCTGTTCGACCCCCTGGCACCGGAAACCGGATCCAACAGCTTCCCCAGCGGGCACGTCAGCTTCGCGGTGGCACTGGCCTTCGCCCTCTACTTCCTGGCCCGCAGGACCCGGTGGGCCAAGCCCGTTGCCGTGGCCGGGGCCGCCGTGGCGCTGATCGTCGCCTGGTCCAGGCTGTACGTGGGGGTCCACTACCCCACTGACGTCGCGGCCTCCTTCTTCGCCGCCAGCGCCGCCGCCGTCCTGCTCGCCGGGCTTTGGAACCGCTTTGCCCCCGCCCTGGTGGAACGCGTTCCCGCCAGGATCCTCCACCCCTCCCGCCGGGCGTAAGGAGCAGCCATGCACAGCCTCTTGACCTCCCTGGCAGCAGCTGCGGGCCCGCCGTCGCTGCTTGACCCCGCCGGCCTGCTGGAGGGCTTCGGCCCGGCCGCGCTGGGCGTCATCGCCGCGATGGTGTTCATCGAATCCGGCGTCCTGTTCCCCTTCCTGCCCGGCGACTCCCTCCTCTTCACCGCCGGCCTCCTGCACCAGCAACTGAACCTGGCACTGCCCCTGCTGATCGGCGTGATCACCGCGGCCGCGGTCGGCGGCGACCAGGTGGGGTACCTGCTGGGGCGCAAATTCGGCCGACGCTGGTTCAAGGACGATGCCCGCATCCTCAAAACCTCCCACCTGACCGTCACGGAAGAGTTCTTCCGCCGCCATGGAGGCGCCGCCGTCATCCTGGCCCGCTTTGTGCCCATGGTGCGGACCTTCGCGCCGGTCACCGCCGGCATTGCCCGCTACGAATACAAGGCGTTCACGCTCTGGAACATCGTGGGCGCCCTGGCCTGGGCGACGTCCGTGACCCTCCTGGGCACCTGGCTGGGACACTACGAGATCATCGCCAAGAACATCGACGTCATTGCCGTGGTGATGGTCCTGGTCTCCGTGGTGCCGTGGATCGTGGAGTACCTGAAGCGCCGCCGGAAGAACCGGCTGGCCGAACAGCCCACTGACGAAACTCTGGAAGCCGCTGCGGAAGAATAGGCGGCATGACAACTGGTGAGGGGCTGGCCCTGCTGCTGGTGGAGGACGATCCCGTCCTGGGTCCGCTGATTGCCGAGCTGCTGGAGCCCGACTTCACCGTCCGGCTGGCGGCGAACGGGCAGGAGGGCCTGCACCTGGGGCTGACGCAGCCGTGGGACGCGATGGTGATCGACCGCGGCCTGCCTGTCATGGACGGGATCAGCCTCATCACCACCCTGCGGGCCAAGGGCATCGGCACCCCCATCCTGATCCTCACCGCACTGGGCGACACCAACGAAAAAGTCCGCGGCCTGGACGCCGGCGCCAACGACTACCTGACAAAACCGTTCGACGGCGGCGAGCTGGCTGCACGCCTGCGCGCACTGACGCGCAGCTACGGTCCGCCCCCGGGACAGGGCCCGCCCGCAGGGCAGGTGAGCATCGGCACCTGGGAATTCCACCCGGCGTCGCGCGCTGTCCGCTCCATGTACGGCGACACCGTCTCGCTGACCGCAAAGGAAGCCGAGGTGCTGGCCGCGCTGGCGGCGGAGCCGGACCGGGTGTTCACCAGGGACGAACTGCTCGCCGCGCACTTCCAGGGGACGGACCAGCCCGGCGTGATCGATACCTATGTCCACCACCTGCGCCGCAAGATCGACAGGACCGTGATCCGCACCGTCCACGGCGTTGGCTACCAGATCGGCAACCCCTCATGACTGCTCCCGGACCAGGCACCCCGCCTCCTGCCGCCGGCGACCCGGACCGGGATATCCTGCGCCGCGCGTCGCTGAAGGTGGCACTGCGGATCAGCGCCGGGGTTGCCGCGCTGGTGCTCATCCTCCTGGCCGCGGCCACCGCCTTCCTGATGTACAAGCTGGCCCATCCGGTCCTTCCCGCTTCTGAACCCGGCAAACCGTACACCTACCTCGATTCCAGGGACCTGATCGAGGGGATGATCCTTGCCGGCCTGGGCGGCGTGGTGCTGGCCGGTGTGGTGGGTTGGCTCAGCGCGCGCAGCGCCATCCGGCCCCTGGGGGAAGCGCTGGCCCGGCAACGGCGGTTCGTCCAGGATGCCAGCCACGAGCTGCGGACCCCCTTGGCCATCCTTGACACCCGCATCCAGCTGGCCCAGCGCAAAGCCGAACCCGGATCCGAACCGGCGCAGGCCCTGGCGAAGATCCGGGAGGACGCGTCCACGCTGACCGGGATCGTAAACGAGCTGCTCCTGGCGGCGACCGCGGCCGAACCCGGACCGGACCTTGCGCCAGTGGATGTGGCTTTGGCTGCCCGGTCCGTGGCCGGCAGCCTTCAGGACCTTGCCCGCCAACAGGGCGTCCAGATAATGTTCGACGGCGGCGGGCGGGCTTTGGTGCGGATCGACCCAAGTTCGTTCCGGCGGGCCGTGCTGGCCCTGGCGGACAACGCGCTGGGGCACACGCCGGCGGGCGGAAGCATCACCATCTCCGCCGCGGTTGAGGGTTCCCGCGCGCTGGTCCGGGTTTCCGACACCGGATCCGGCATCAGCGGCGTGGACCCGGACCGGATCTTCGACCGGTTTGTCCGTGCCGGCCGGACCGGCGACGCGCAGGGCCGGCGGAGCTTCGGGATCGGCCTGGCCCTGGTCCGCGAGATTGCCTCCGCGGCAGGCGGCACCGTGAAGGTGGTCCGCACCGGACCGGACGGAACCACCATGCAGCTGACGCTTCCCCTGGCCCGGGACTGACGCCCTCTACGTGCGGACTGACCCGCTTTTCCACCATCCTGGCGCGAAACCCTTGACTCGGCACGCTGGACCCGAGAAGCTGGGCTGCCCCTTGGCCCGCCACTGAATGGAGCACTGCGATGACCAAGACCCAGGAAACAGGCACCGTGTCCGCCGTAGTGTCGCCCGACGGCACCTCCCTCAGCGTCGAGCGGATGGGTACCGGACCCAGCCTGGTCCTGGTGGACGGGGCCTTCTGCGGCCGGAACTTCGGGCCCTCACGTGCGCTGGCGAATGAACTAAGGGATTCCTTCACCGTCTACTTTTACGACCGGCGGGGGCGCGGGGACAGCGGCGAGACCATGCCCTACGCCACGGAACGGGAGATCGAGGACCTCCAGGCGGTACTGAACGAAGCCGGCGGCAACCCCTACGTATACGGGATTTCCTCAGGCGCTGCCCTGGCCCTCGAAGCGGCAGCAGCGGGAGTCCCGATGCGCGGGCTGGCCACCTACGAGGCGCCCTACACCGGCGTGCAGGGGCCGGACGGCTCGCCCGGGAGCCACCGCGAGCACCTGGAGGCGCTGCTCAGGGACGGTAAACGCGGCAGCGCCGTGTCCTATTTCCTGGTCAAAATGGTGGGCGCACCGGCCTTCCTCCCCTACCTCCTGCGCATCATGCCCGGAGTGTGGAAGAAGCAGACGGCGGCCGCCAACACCCTGCCGTACGAAACCCGGGTCACCAACAACTTCACGGCGCCGGTGGAGAGGCTCCGCACCATCACCGTGCCCACCCTGGTCATGGTGGGCGGGAAGGCCGCCGGCCCCATGGCCCAGGGGCAGAAGACCATCGCGGGCGCCGTCCCCGGCAGCGAACACCGCGTCCTCGATGGCCAAACCCACCAGGTTTCGGCTGCTGCCATCGCCACCCAGCTCCGGGGATTCTTCGACGGCGACAAGTAGTCCGCCCGGGTTACACCCAACGCCCCATCACTTCCCGCCCCCTTTCTCCCAACGCCCCATCACTTCCCGCCCCCTTTCCACCAACGCCCCATCACTTCCCGCCCCCTTCCTCCCAACGCCCCATCACTTCCCGCCCCCTTCCTCCCAACGCCCCATCACTTCCCGGGCCCTTTCCACCAACGCCCCATCACTTTCCAAACCTGCGGGCCGGCGACGGGGAATGAACGCAGCGGAGGTGAGGATGCGCGTTGCCAGCATGGCTGGGCCACGCCGGTTCTGCGGTGAAGAGCCGGTCATATGGGTCACGGGCCGGCAAGTAGCCCGCCGGGGTTGCTTCCGCCGCAGGAGGCCACGGGGCTAGCCTGAACTATGGCCACCGAAGGGCCCGGTCCCGGCCTGCAGCTGCAGGCGGGGCTGCAACCCGAGCTGCGCGCGCTGCCCGGCCTGCTGAGGGCCCTGGGCATGCTGGCCATGACGCACGCGGAAGTGCAGCTCGCCACCGAACGAGCCCTTGCCGACAACCCTGTCCTGGAGCGTGCCGAGGGCCACCCATGTCCGGGGTGCGGCCGGCATGTGGCGTCCGGAACCTGCTTCCGCTGCCGGGGCCAGTCGGGCGTCTCGCAGTTCCGTGATGGCCCCGAGCCGGCCGTCAATCCGTTCGCATCGCTGGAAGCAGACGCAGGCGTTGAAGTCCGGCCGGACTGCCGGCACGCACTGGACCCTGTGCTGGCTCATCTGACCTCCCGAGGACTGCTGGACTGCGAACCGGAGCAGATCGCCCGGCAGCACGGCCTGCGTCCCGACCAGGTGCACGAGGCCCTCCGCGCCATCCGGGCCGTGGGCCCGCCAGGCATCGCCTCCACCAGCGTCGTGGAACTGCTCGCCATCCAGGCCGAGGCGCTGGTGAACGCCGGCCAGGCTCCGGACTGGCTCCCCCACCTGGTGCGCGGACACCTGGCGGACCTCGCCGCGGGAAGCACCGCCGTCGTGGTCCGTGCCATGGGACTTTCAGAGGAACAGGTCCTTGCCGGCCTGGCCATGGTGAGGGAGCGGCTGCGGCCCTTTGTGGCAGTGGAGACCAGTGCCGCGACAGCCGGCGTCCATACGGCGGACGTGTTCCTGTACCGCCGGCCGGACGGGTCCCTCGAGGTGGAGGTCCCCGCGAGCGCCTGGTTCGGCCTCCAGGTAGTGGACCTCTCCGCCGGCCTCCCCGCGGCGTCCAGGGCGAAGCAATGGCTGACGGACCACGAACTCGCTGCCAGGCGCCTCCTGTACCAAATCGACCGCCGCGCCGGCGCCCTCCTCCGGATCACTGAGTGCGCCGTCGCGCACCAGAAAGACTTCCTGGCCCACGGCGACGCCGGACGCCACCATCCCTTGACGCGGACCGCCGTCGCCCAGGAACTCGGGCTGCATCCCTCCACCGTGAGCAGGGCCGTGAGCGGCAAGCGGCTCCGGCTGCCCTCCGGAACCGTCACCGACCTGGCCTGCCTCTTCGGCAAGGGCATGGCCGCCCGCGCCGCACTGCAGGAGTCCATCGCGGCGGCCGGCGCTGCCTCCGATGAACAACTCCGCGCCGAACTGGCCCGCAGCGGGTTCGTCATCGCCCGCCGGACCGTGAACAAGTACCGGCGCTCGCTCCAGCTGGACTCGTAGGCGGCCCCGCAGGCACCGCAGGCAACCGCGAATTCCTTTTCGCGCCGGCGAAATCCGGTTCGGGCCAGGGCTGCCGGCCGCCGCCGTTTCTCCCCCGCTTCCGCCCGTGCCTGAGCCCGCCCGGGTTTGGCACGAATTGTGCAGTAAGAGGGTATGCGGTGTTCCGCGGTGGTGCCTCCCAGGGCACCTGCAACTCCGGAAAGGAAATACTCATGCACGACATCGATAGGGCACTGTTCGAAGGCCAGGACGAGGGCACCTGGGGCGAGGTGATGGATGAGGGGCCCGGCTACTCCTACGAGGACGAACAGTCACCCTTCCAGGGCGAAGACGCCAGCGAAGCCGGGGGGCTCTGGGGCGAGGCCGACAGCCAGGAAACCGACGAGCTTGCCCTCGCCGCCGAACTGCTCGAAGTCACCGACGAGGACGAGCTGGACCAGTTCCTGGGCGACCTGGCCCGGAAGGCAGTCTCGGCCGCCAAGGACTTCGCCGGGAGCGCGGCAGGACAGGCAGTGGGCAAGGTCCTCAAGTCCGCCGCCCGAAAGGCCCTCCCGCAGCTGGGCCAGGCCGTAGGCAACTACTTCGTTCCCGGCGCGGGCGGGCAGGCCGGACGCCAGGTGGGCAAGTGGCTCGGCAGCAAGTTCGAATCCGGGCTCCAGCTGGAAGGCCTGTCGCCGGAGGACCGCGACCTTGAAACCGCCCGCGCCTTTGTCCGCTTCGCCACCTCCACCGCCCAGCGCGCCGCGGCCACGCCCCGGAGCATCCCTGCCGCCCAGGCAGCACAGCAGGCAGCCACCGCCGCAGCCCGGCAGCACCTCCCCGGCCTGCTCGGCCGCCCAGGCCAGAACGGCCCCGGCCAGTACGGCCGGCCTGCCAGCGGCCGATGGATCCGCCGCGGCCGCAACATCGTGATCCTCAACGCACGCTAACAACCCGGCACCACCAACCCGAAGGACATTGCCATGAGCACCAACTACTACGAGACCGAGTCCGCACCCTGGGCGCAGGAAGACGAAGACGAAGGGAACTTCAGCGGCTACGAGGGCGGATCCGACCGAGAGGAAAACCTGGAGACCGAGCTGGCCATGGAACTCCTCAGCCTCAACTCCGAGGAAGAACTGGACCAGTTCCTGGGCAGCCTGGCCCGCAGCGTGGTGAAGAACGCCTCCCGGTTCATCAAGTCACCCATCGGCAAGGCCCTGGGCGGCGCCCTCAAATCCGTCGCCAAGACGGCGCTGCCCATTGTGGGAGGTGCCATCGGCTCCTTCGTCGCTCCCGGCGTCGGGACCGCCATTGGCAGCAAGCTTGGCTCCATGGCCGGCGGCCTGCTCGAGGCCGAGGAAGCCGAAAATATGGACGAATCAGAGGCTGAGGAAGAGGCCGCCCGCCGCTACGTCCGGTTTGCCCGCGCCGCCTACCGCAACGCCGCACGGACCCCCGTCTCGGTCCCGCCCAACGCGGCCGCCCGCGCCGCGGCCACCGCCGCCGCCCGCCGGTACGCCCCGTCCCTGCTCCGCGCCCGCCAGGCAGCCCGGCGCGGGACCCGGAACTACCGCGGCGGCGGCACCCGGATCTACAACACCCAGTACTCGGGTGCAGTGTGGGGCGCCCCGGACGAAGGCTGGGACAGCCAGCAGGACGGCAACGGCAACGGCAATTCCGGGAGCGGCGCCGACGAAGGCCGCTGGATCCGCCGCGACGGCCGCGTCATCCTCCTGGGGATATAACCTGCCGGCGGCTGACGGCAGGCGATCGGGATGGAAACGAACACCATCAGCACCGCGCTCATCGAGAGCGAGGCGGACGGCCTGGTGTCCCGGCTGGACCAGATCAAGCCCTTCGTCATGCAGGAAACCATGGTCCTGGCCGCCGCACTGCCCCGGGACGCCCAGCTGCTGATCGAACGCTTCCTCCACGCAGGACGCCACGAACTCCGGGTCCAGGTTGCCGAGTTCCTGGACTGGCTGCACGGCGACGGCAGGACCGCCAGTCCCGCCGAACAGCAGCGCCGGTTCGTCCTGATCCGCCTCCAATTCAACGTGGTGCTGGCACAGTTCGACCTGTTCACCGAGGTGGTCACCCAGCGCAGCGAGCACTCCACCGGCGTCTGGCTTTCCGGGCTGGACATCCTGGCCCAGGACGCCTTGCGGCTGGACGGAAACCACGACGACGACGACGCACGGCTGGTGGTCTACCTCGCCAGGGGTGCGGGTGCTGCCATCCGGCGGGCCAAGACCCGTCTGCCCGGCGGCAAACCGAACCCGGTGGGGATCATCAGGCTTCCCCGGGAGCGGATGGTGGGCAGCGGGATCGCCTCCTCCCTGGCCCACGAGGTGGGACACCAGGGAGCGGCGCAGCTGGACCTGGTGTCGTCCCTCCGCGCGGAACTCGACCGGCGTGCACAGCAGGACCCGGACGGCGGGTGGGACGTGTGGTCCCTGTGGATCAGCGAGATCGTGGCGGACATGTGGTCCGTCGCGACCGTGGGCATCACCTCCACCGTGGGCCTGCTGGCGGTGGTCAGCCTCCCCCGCTACTTCGTCTTCCGGCCGGGCGGCACCGATCCCCACCCGATGCCCTATCTCCGGGTGCTGATCTCCGCGGCGCTGGGCGACGCCCTCTACCCGCACCCCCAGTGGCGCGGGCTGGCATCCGTGTGGCGGGCCATGTACCCGCCCGCAGGGCTGCCGGCGGAGCACCTCGCCTGGATCGGCAAGTGCGAGGCCCACATCGGCAACCTGGTCTCCCTGCTCATGAACCACCCCGTCCCGGCGGCCGGGGGCCGGAAACTGGGAACCCTCTGGCCCACCCGCGAACGGCGGCCCGAGCGGCTGCTCCGCCTGCACCAGGACTGGGGCGGCGACTTCGGGGTCATGGCCCGGCAACGGCCCGCACTGGTGTTCGCGGTCTTGGGCCAGGCCAAAGCCGCCGGCCGCATCACCGCCGAGGAGGAAAGCTCGCAGCTGTCCTCGCTGCTCACCGCATGGGCGGTCCGCAGCAGCCTGGACGACATGGGCGCCCCCGCACGCCTGGCCGGCAGCCCGGCACACTACCTCACCACACCAGCACTAACAACAAGGAGATAGCCATGGATTTCAATCGACGGCCGGTTGCACCGGTGTATGCCGGACAGGATGTGGGAATCCGTTTCCAGCTGGAAAGCTCGGACCCCCTGGGCGACTACAACTTCCAGGTCCTGGACGAACGGGGCAGGAGCATCCCCATCGGCGGGAACAAGGGCGGCATTTTCACCAAGACCATGAGCCGGGGCAAAGCGCTGGAGCTGAAGGTACGGCTCCCCGACCCGCTGGAATACCGGGTGCGGTTCCGCCCCAACATGCGCGGCATCGTGGGGAACTGGACCATCATTGACCGGATCGACGTCCAGGCACCGGACTCCGAACCGGTCATCAAGGTGGCCCTGGAGCCCAACGCTGCCCCCAACAGCGGACACGCCCAGCTGTGGGACTTCATCTCCGGGGTGGCCGGGAACCTGACCTACACCAACTTCGCTGCCTTCGCGAAGACCAAGGCAAAGACGTTCGGCTCGCTCCCGCCCTTCGGCGGCCTCACCTACCAGAACCTGCACGCGCTGTCCGTGGAATTCATCTCCAAGGGCGCCCTGGGGAACAAGTTCGATCCGCTCCGCAAGAAAGGGTCCGGATGGGGGCCCGCCAACCACAGCGCCCGGGCCATCCCCCTGTCCTACGTCAGCGACCAGGACAACGACCTCGCCCGGCCCTTCCCGGACGGCATCCCGTACGGCCAGTACCCGCTGGAACAGGTGCCGTTCGTCGAGCTGATTTACGTGTACTGGCTGGAGGAAGGCATGCTCTTCCAGTCCCTGAACAGGATCCTGGCCCGCTTCCAGAACCGGCGGTCACAGCCGGACGGGGACCCGCTCTCGCGGCTGGCAGTCAGCCCGCTGCTGCCGCTGCGCGGGCTCCTGTGGGGACTGGCCGAGGCCGAGAAGGACAGGCTCTCGCTGCGCCGCCGCGCCGCAGAGTACGAGTACCAGTACGGCCTGCAGCTGATCGGCCGCGCGATTCCCCCGGCGGAAATGCTGGTGGAGCGGCGGACCCAGTTCCTGGACGCGTTCCACAGCCTGCTCAATGCCTGCCACCGTTACTACAAGGAGTTCAGCGACAAGACCGTGGACGCGGACGCGTTCCCGCTCCTGAGCAACCTGCAGGAACTGCACCTGGTCCTGGCCGCCGGCGCGAACAACCAGTTCGCCGACGTCTCGCTGTCCGCCCGGATTGAGACCCTGGACGTGCAGTGGATGCTGGCCCAGCCCGAAATGCGCGAGTTCCTGGGCGGCCGCACCATGGTCCCCTACCAGGAAGAGTGGATGGGCCGGGTGGACACCATGAAGCTGATGCAGGAATGGTCCGACGCCAGCGTGACCCACTTCTACGACCTGGCCGTCCACGGAGAGCAGCTGCTGCTGTCCGTGCGGCATGGCCGGTGGAACGAGTCCGGCATGACCAGCGACGACGCCAAGAACTGGGCCCTCAAATGGAAGCCGTCCGTCCAGCGCTACATCCACGCCTACCGGGCCGTCACCGGGGTGGACCTCAGCGAACGCGTGGACACCACCATGCCGTCCGCGCTGCTGCAGCGCCGGCTGGCCCGGAAGCTGGTCCGGTACTAGGACATGGCCAGGTCAGGAAAGGGCTAGGTACAGGAGATGGCCGGGTCACCGGGCGGAACGGATTTCACGTCCGCACTGTTCCTGGGCCAGCACCACCCCAGCACCGGGCTCACCCCGTGGGCGGAGTTCACCACCGGAGTGCCTGCCGCGCTGCGGGAACTGCCGGCGGCCGCGGAGCTGGCCTCCATGGTTGCCGCGCAGCAGCATGCCGACGGCGGCCTGGTGGCCAGGTCGGCGCTGCACGGAATGATGGATGTACTGCAGTCACTCCCCCGGCCCGGGGATGTGCTCCTGGTGGACGAGGACGCGTACCCACTGTCCCAGTGGGCGTGCCGGGCCTCGCTCCCCCGGGGCGTGCGGGTAGTAACGTACCCGCACTTCCGGCCGCCCGCCGTCGTGCCTTCCAACGGACCGGCACCTTCCGCCAAAACCTGGGTGGTGACCGATGGCTGGTGCCAGGGGTGCGGGCGGCCTGCACCCCTGGCCCAGCTGCAGGCCATCGCGGCGAGGACCGGCGGCCAAGTGATCGTTGACGACTCCCTGGCCTTCGGCATCCTGGGCCGGAGGTCCGGTCCCGGCGGCTTCGGTGACGGTACCGGCACGGCACGCTGGCTGGGCCTGTCCCACGATCGGCTGCTGTGGCTCGGTTCGCTGGCCAAGGCCTACGGCACGCCCGTCACGGTGATCACGGGTGAGAGCACCACGATGGGCATGGTGGCCCGTAACGGCGGGAACCGGATGCACAGCAGCCCGCCGTCGGCGGCGGACCTTGCGGCCGGGATCGGGGCCCTCCGCAGCAGCGGGCTCCCCCGGCTGCGGCGGCGGCTGTGGCGGCTGACCCTCTGGCTGCGGACGGCGTTCGCTGACCTTGGCCTTCCGCCGATGGGGCTCCCCTTCCCCATTGTCGGAACCCGGGTGGGCTCCCTGCCGCTGGCACGTAGATGGCGGACCGAGCTCGCAGCCCGGGGCGTGCAGGCGCTGGTGCAGCTGCCCCGCTGCCGGCCCGGCGCCGTGCTGTCCGCCGTGGTGCGCGCCGACCACAGCCAGGCCGACCTGGACCGGCTGGTGCGGGGACTGGCCGCGGTGACGCGGGACAGGCGGGCGGCCTGATGATCGTGGATTCGCACGTCCATGTGGGGACCGCCGGCGTACCGCTGGGCCCGGCCGGCCCCGCCGCTTCCTTTGCACTGTGGCGGAAGCGGGCTGCCGCCGTCGGAATTTTCCGTGGTGTGCTGATGGCCGCGCCGGGTGGCACCTACGCGGCCGCCAACCGGGCCGTGGCGCAGCTTGCCCTGAGGGAGCCTGGCGGGTGGCTTTGGTATGTGTTCGTCAATCCCGTGGCCGACCGCGGGCGGGTGGGCGCCATGGTGGCGGCCGCCCACGCACGCGGCGCCTGCGGGATCAAGGTGCACTGGTCCGACGGACCCGCAACGGATGAGGTAGCGCTGGCCGCGGAACGCCATCAGATGCCGGTGCTTTTTGACCCCGGCGGGGACGTTCAGCTGGTCCGCCACCTGGCCGGGCGGCATCCGGGGGTTGCCTGGATAGTTCCACATTTGTCGTCCTTCAACGACGACTGGCGCGCCCAGAAACGGCTGACCGATGCGCTGGTCCAGCTGCCCAACATCTTCACGGACAGCTCAGGAGTGCGGTACTTCGACCTGCTGGAGGAGGCCGTGGCCCGGGCCGGATCGCGGAAGGTGCTGTTCGGCAGCGACGGGCCGTACCTGCACCCCGCGCCCGAGCTCGCCAAAATATTCGCGCTGGACCTGCCGCCGGCTGACCGCGACCTCATCCTGGGCGGCAACGTCCTGAGGCTGACGGGACCGGCCCGGAGCGGGCGCTGCTGCACCGATGCAGGACAGGACAGGAGGAAGAAGGCATGGCTGTAAATGTGCCGGCCGCGGGTCCGGAGCCGATCAGGGCGCCGGGGATGGCCGAGATAAAACCGGACAACGGGCCGGCGATCAGGGGCGGCCTCAACCAGCTGCGCGCCTACCTCCGGCAGAGCGAGGCCGCCCGCCGGGCGGGGCCTGGCAGCAGGACGGCACGGCCCGCATGGATGGCGGGCAACGAGCCCCGGCGGGAATCCGTGTGGTTGATTACCTACCGGCCCTGGCCGCCCGGGCCATCGCCCAGCCAGGTGCGCATCTTCGCCCACGAAATCGCCGGGGACCGGCTGGTGGCCAGGACCAGCAGGGATGACCGGCTGCCGGCCACGAAGGACCTGGTGAAGTCCCGCCGCGAACTGCCGCCCGTCCAGCTGGCAAAATTCATTCCGTTTCCGTCACCGGACAAGCAGCCGGACATGTTCGGGCTCGCCGTGGAGGACCTGGTCCGCCAGCAGTTCGGCAGGATCTATAAACGTGCCAACTACCGGGGCCGGCTCCCCGGACGGAAGGGGCCGGACGTGCTCTGGCGGGAGCTTGGGGACCTGTTCCGGGAACTCGCCGAGGAGACCGGCGACGGGTACTGGCACGAGGTGGCGGAGGAGCTGGACCGCGGGGCCTAGCCGGAGCTAGGCACCGCCGGTGTCCGTCCTGCGGGCCTGCCGCTGCTGGACGGCACGGTCCGTGAGCCCCAGCATGGTGGCGGCCGAATGGACGTTCCCGCCGCTCCGCTCAACCGCCACAGCCACGGCCGCCTCCGCCGCACGTTCCTTGATGTCCCGCAGCCCAAGGCCGGCGTCAACTGCCCAGGCCACCGCCCTGGCGAGCGGATCGACGGCGAGCGGATCGACGGCGCCGGCCGGGCCGCCGTCGTACGCGTTCTGGCCCTGATCCGCTCCCAGGTGCCCTGCCTGCGGCCTGTCCTCGCGGGGAAGGTCGCCCGGGGTAATGGCCCCCGGGCCGACGTGCCGCGCCGCGATGCGGAAGGCCAGCTGCCGGAGGTCGCGCAGGTTGCCCGGGTAGCTGCGGCGGAGCAGGACATCCTGGACCGCCGGATCCACGTCCGGGTCGGTCCGGGCGCCGGTGGCCTCGCGGCAAAAGCGGGCGAAGAGGCAGAGGATGTCCTCCAGCCGGTCCCGCAGCGGCGGCATGGTGACCACCGAGGCCGCTATGCGGTGGTAGAGGTCGGTGCGGAAACTACCGGCGGACACTTCACGGGCGAGGTCGCGGTTGGTGGCGCAGATCAGCCGGAACTTGCTGTGCAGCCACCTGTCGCCGCCCACGCGTTTGTAGGTGCCCTCCTGGACCACGCGGAGCAGCTCGGGCTGGAGTTCCAGGGGGAGTTCGCCTACCTCGTCGAGGAACAGGGAGCCCTGGTCGGCACCGGAGCAGGCGCCGGTCCGCACGCTCACCGCGCCCGTGAAGGCACCGCGTTCGTGGCCGAACAATTCGCTGCCCATCAGCGTGGGGACGATGGTGGTGCAGTCCACCACCACCAGGTTGCCCCGCTGGCTGCTGACCGCGTGGGCCACCCGGGCCGCCAGCTCCTTGCCGGTCCCCGTCTCCCCCTGTATCAGGATCGGTGCGTTCCCGAACTTCGCGGCCACCACCAGGTCCCGGAGCGCGGACCGCAGCGCCGGGCTTTGCCCCGCCAGCTTGTCCCGGACGGCAACAGAGTCGATCACCGTTTCCACGTCCTCGATCCGCTGCAGCCACGCCGCCACCGGCTCCACCTGGCCGTGCCAGGCCATGCATTCCGCCGCACCCGCCTCAAGCACCGGCCAGGGTTTCAGCCTTCCGTCCGGCGGCCCGAACACCAGCACCCTGCACCTGCCGTATTCCGCCATCCCCAGGGCCGAGACCAGGTCCTGCGACTGCGCCGCGGCAAAGATGATGCCTGCGGTGGCGGCAGTTTCTGGAGCATCCGCCAGCTGGAGGGGGACGTGTGCGGCACGGAGGGTTTCGATGGCCTCACTGGCCCAGGCCTGCCGGCCACTGAGGTCCATTACCCACGGCATAGAGCCCCTCGCAGATCCGCTGCCGGCACTTCGCCTGCGCAACGAAGCTGACCATGCCCGGCGTTACAGCCCCGTTACTGCCACTGCTACTGCCGCGGCGCCAGAGGATCTTGCGCCAATCTTTCAGGAAAAACCGCGGGTTGCTGATGGTTTTTCACGCATGATCAGGGTCAACGGATGAGGAGTCAGATAACACCATGACCGACCACAGCGTCCCTGACGGGCCCGGGGTCCCCGCCAGCGGCGGCACCTTGGTGATCCGCACGTGGACCGAGCCCGACGGCGAACACGGCTTCCGCGCGCGTGTCACCTACAGCGAGGGGTCCGGGCAGCACGGCAGCCTCTCCACCGTGGACCGGGAGGAAGTCCTCCACGCCGTGCGTCAGTGGCTGGCTGCCCAGGACGGGTGAAAACCGCGCGGGTGGATACCCCGGCTGCACGGCGTCGATGAGTTTGGTGAGCGCTTCCGATGGCAGGACGCCCAGGTCCCTGCGCAGGGCCGTCGTGTAGTTCCCGTAGGCATGCAGAGCGGAAACAGGGTTCCCCATTTCCAGTTCCGCGGTGACCAGGGCCCGCACGGCGCTCTCGTAAAGGGGTTCGATTTCCAAAGCAGCGCCCGCCGCTTCCGCAGCGCCGCCGCAGTCCCCCGCCCGCAGCAGTGAACGTGCCAGGAGCGTCAGGGCGCGCAGCCGGTCCTGGTGCAGCCGGCTTTGCTCGAACAGCACCCAGTCCTCGTACCAGCCGGGCAGCAGCTCGGCGTCCCGCAGGTCCAGCAGGGCCCTGGTGGCTGCCCCGCTTCCTGCCGGACTGTCCTGAAGCAGGGCCCGTACCCGGTACAGATCCACCTGTACCGACGGGTCCAGGGCCAGCACCGGTCCGTCCTTCACCAGCATCCCGGGGATCTGGCGCGTGGCCAGGTGCACGCTGACCCTGAGGCTCTCCAGGGCCCGGGGCTCTGGGCAGTCCGGCCAGAGGAGCCCGGCAACGTAGTTCCGCACCCTGGGACCGCGGATGGCAAGCGCGGCGATCAGGCGCTGCTGGCGGACGGCAACATGGACAATTTCTCCGTCGCGGCGCAGTTGCCAACACCGGAGCAGGTCCAATTCCACATGTCCACAGCCACCACCGCCCACGGGACACCTCAGCCGGGTTGAAGTACCTGATCTACGTAAAAATGAGGATCCTCAGCTTGAAAATGAATGTCAATGTAGCGGGGCCCCTAATCGGGTTGGGAGGGCGCGCTCTCGAAAGCTGCCAGCGACGCGCCATCACCTCCTGCCCCTTTCCCTGAGACGCCCCATCACCTCCTGCCCCTTTTCCTGAGACGCCCCATCGCCTCCTGCCCCTTTCCCTGGAACGCGCCATCACTTCTGGCCCCTACCCCGGCAATCCCCCATCACCCGGCGTGCGAAAGGCGCGGGCCGCCGTCGCACTTTCCTGCCGGGGTGCCCGCGCCTGACGCCTGTACCTAAGCCGCCCGCCTCTTCGGCACGGTATGCGTCTTCGGCACGGCCACAGCCTCAGTGGCCGGAGGTGTTTCTCCGCCGGCGCGGCCCGGAGGTGTGGATTCCTGCAGCCGTGCCCGGGCGTCGAGGACGTCGCCGATGAACCAGTCGTAGATCAGCACGCCGATCACACCGCCCACCACCGGGCCCACGATGGGAACCCAGAAGTACCAGCTGAAGGCCTCGTCCACTGTGCCAGGCAGCGCCGTTTGGCCCCATCCGGCCAGCCATGCGAAGAGCCGCGGCCCGAAGTCGCGGGCAGGGTTGATGGCGTAGCCGGCGTTGGCGCCGAGGGAAATGCCGATGGCGGCGACCGCGAGCCCGATCATGAACGGGCCCAGGTTCGCCTGGACGGCGGTGTTGCGCATATCGATGATGGCCACGACGAAGATGACCAGGAACGCCGTGCCCACAATTTGGTCAATCAGCGGGCCCGTGGGGTTGCCGTTGAAGTACGGTGCCGGGAACGTGGCGAAGATGGAGTAGCTGGCCAGCCCCTTCGCGTCGGCGCGGCCGGTGCCGACGGCCTTGTTGTAGGCGTCGATGGCGTTGTAGTAGAGCAGGTAGACCAACGCAGCCCCGGCGAAGGCGCCCACCACCTGGGCCGCGATGTACGGCCCCACCTTCCGCCAGGGGAACTTCCGGCGGACGGCGAACGCAATGGTCACGGCCGGGTTGATGTGGGCGCCGCTGACGCCGCCGGCCACGTAGACGGCCAGCGCCACGGCCAGGGCCCATCCCCAGGCAATGAGCAGCCAGTCGCCCGCGGCCATGAAGATGGTGGTTGAGGTGGCGGCGCGGCCGGATCCGGGCAGCGCGGCGACCGCCATGGCCACCACGCCGTCGCCGAACGCAATCAGCACAAAGGTGCCCAGGAACTCGGCAAGGAGCTCGCCCCAGGTTCCACCCAGTTGTTTGAGTCCGCTGCCATTGCGGACGGCATTTCGTAGCGGACTGATATCACTCATCGCGCGTACCTTCTTTGCGATTTTGGCTTTGTCCTTGGCTTCATCCGGACGGATTGACAATCCGGGTACTTTTATGCTACGCCGAAAGTGTCCCTAGGCAACAGTCTGAAGAAACGGCAGCCCCCATAGGCTCAGGACCGCACCCTGGAGACGTGGAGTTCGTTCGAAAGGCAAGATCATGAACGACAACGGCAGCATCGACAAAACCCCGGTCCCGGATGAGGCACCTGAGGAACGTGACCTGCGCGGACGGTACGTCGAAGGCAACTTTGGCAAAGCCGGTGCCCAGCGCGGCCGCCATGCTGAAGACGACGAGGGCCAGTACATCGAAGGGGACTACGGTCCCGCGGGCAGCGAAGGCGGACTGCCCGAACCCCTGGGCGACAGGACCGTGGGAGCCGGACGCTACGTCAAGGCCGACTACGGCCAGGCCGGCCCGGTGCCCGGCCGGACCGCGGCTTCCGAAACCGGCCGGTACCCGGAAGGCGATTACGGCAAGGGCGGCGCCGTGGATCCCACGCGCAAGCCGGTCGCCCCGGACGCCCACGCGGAGCCTTAGCACCTGACGTTGGACCGCGGCCTGCTTGCCTGCACAAGGCGGGCAGGCCGCGTTGGTGCGCGCCGGCGTCGTACCTTTCGCCTCCTACCTCGTTAGCCGCCTTCCATTACGTCCATTTGAGTTAGGTTAGCCTCACCTTCTACAGTGCTCCGGTGACGTTAGAGACAAAGCTCGCCGGAGTCCCCTTCGCGGCCAATCTGGCCAGGTTCGGGGACCGCGTTGCCGTCCGCACCGGCAGCGAGTCGCTGAGCTACCGGGAACTGGGCCGCCGTGTGGAGGAAGTGGCCGCATCCTTCGGGTACGGCCGGCGGCTTGTCGCGTTGCAGGCCGACAACACGCTCCCGGCCCTGGTTGCCTACCTGGCCGCGCTGTCCTCCGGAAATCCCCTGCTGGTCCTGCCCACCAACCCCGCAGCCGCGGAAGCGCTCACGGATGCCTATGATCCGGACATCGTGGTCCACACGGGGAACGGGCAGGCACTACTGGACGTGCGCCGGGACGAAACGCTCCACGATCTGCACCCTGAACTCGCGCTGCTGCTCAGCACCTCCGGGTCCACCGGTTCACCGAAGCTGGTCCGCCTGTCCGCCGACGGCATCCAGGCCAATGCCGCCGCGATCGCGGAATACCTGCAGTTGCGCCCCACTGACAGGGCCGCCACCACGCTCCCCCTCTCCTACTGCTACGGGATGAGCGTGGTGAACAGCCACCTCCTGGCGGGAGCATCACTGGCCCTGACCGATCTCTCCGTGGTGGACCCCTGTTTCTGGGACCTGGTCCGGGCGGAGAGCGTCACATCCTTCGCCGCGGTGCCTTACACTTTCGACCTCCTGGACCGCGTGGGCTTCGCGGACATGGACGTGCCCAGCCTGCGCTACATCACCCAGGCCGGCGGACGGCTGGACCCGGAGCGGGTGCGTTCCTACGCGGAGCTGGGCCGGCAGCAGGGGTGGGACCTGTACGTGATGTACGGGCAGACGGAGGCTACCGCGCGCATGGCCTACCTGCCGCCGGACCAGGCCTTGGAGCATCCGAACGCCATCGGCGTGCCGGTGCCGGGCGGCTCCTTCCGGCTGGAGCCTGTTCCCGGGCTGGACGCCTGCGAACTCGTCTACAGCGGCCCGAACGTCATGCTGGGGTACGCCGAACGGTCGCAGGACCTCAGCCTGGGCCGCGTTGTTGACGAGCTCCACACCGGGGACCTCGCCCGGCGCGGCGCGGACGGCCTCTACGAGATCGTGGGCCGGCGGAGCCGCTTCGTGAAGATCGTGGGACTCCGGGTGGACCTGGGGCAGGTGGAGCGGCAGTTGGCGGACCTCGGCGTGACCGCGGCCGCCGCAGGGTCCGACGATGCGGTGGTGGCCGCCGTCGAAGGCGACCACGACCTGGGCCTCCTTGCCAAAACCCTGGCGCAGGACCTCGGCCTGCCGCGCGCCGCCGTCGAACTTCACCCCGTGGAGGCCATCCCGCGCCTGGGCAACGGCAAACCGGACTATCCTGCCGTCGCCGCACTCGCCGGCGCAGGGGCAGCGGCCGGTGAAGGCGGAGGGGACGACGACGGCGGCCCGACGGTCCCGGACGCGGGCTCCATGGACGTGGGGCGCATCTTCGCCGAGGTGCTTGAGGTGGGCAGCGTGGCCGCCACGGACACGTTTGTGTCCCTGGGCGGCGATTCCCTGTCCTACGTGGCGGCGTCCATCCGGCTGGAGGATGCCCTCGGGTACCTCCCCGAAGGCTGGCACCTGATGCCGGTCTGCGAACTGTCGTCCGCGCGGCACCGGATGCGTCAGGCCGTTGCGCCTCCCGAGGGCCGCGCCGGAACCAATAGAACGCGGCGGCTGTTCGCGCCCATGGAAACCGGGATCGTGCTGCGGGCGGTGGCGATCGTTGCCATCGTCTCAACGCACATCGGGTTCTTCCACTGGCAAGGCACCGCGCACGTGCTCATGGCTGTGGCCGGCTACAACTTTGCGCGCTTCCAGCTCTCCGGCAGCCGCACGGAACGGTTCCGGCGGCACCTGCGGAGCATCGCGCGGATTGTGGTGCCCAGCGTGGCGGTGATCGGGCTCGCGTTCGCCGTGACGGACAAGTATGCGTGGCACAACGTGTTCCTGCTCAATACGCTTCTGGGGCCTCCGGGGTGGAGCGACTACTCCCGCTTCTGGTTTGTGGAAATCCTGGTCCACATCCTGATCGGGCTGGCTTTCCTGCTCGCGGTCCCGGCGGTTGACCGCGTGGTGCGGCGATGGCCGTGGGCGTGTGGCGTGGCCCTGGTGGTTGTGGACATGCCGCTGCTCTTCGGCCTGGTGGACAGCCGCTACCCGGGCCAGGGGCCGGTCCTGTGGCTGTTTGGCCTTGGCTGGGCAGCCGCCGCCTCCCGCACCGTCCGGCAGAGATCAGCCGTGACTGCGTTCGCCTTCCTGACCGTTCCGGCCTCGTTCGACAATCCGTACCGGAGCGCCACCATCCTGGCGGGCTGCCTGCTTCTGCTCTGGCTGCCGGCCCTCCGGGTGCCCCGCGGGCTGCACCGGACCACGGCACTGCTGGCCAGCGCGTCGCTGTACATTTACGTCACCCACTGGCTGGTGTACCCGCTGTTCGAGTCCCTGGACGTTGCGGAGCCGCTTGCCAAGGGGATTGCCGTGCTGGCGTCGGTGGTGTGCGGGATCCTCTACTGGGCGGTGGCCACGCGGGCAATGGCTGCGGTGGAGCGGCACCTGAAGGGCCGGCGTGCGTTGCCGCCCCGTATTGCCGTGGGCCGTGAAGCACCAGCAAAGTAGAAGGCATGGATGACGTCACCGGCACCATCGAGCTCTCCGGGAAACTGCTGCACCTCAAGTGGGGGCACGGGGACGTGGTCACCGAGCGCGACGCGGAGGCGCTGATGAAGCGCGCCAAAGTCCTCAGCGCAGGCCGCACCCTGCCGCTGCTGGTCGAGATGACGGGCGTGGCGTGGATTGACCAGGGCGCACTGAAAGCTTTCGCCGGCACCTGGCCCCTGACGCGCGCGGCTGTGGTGGGCACCTCCCCCGTGGACCAGACCATCGCCGACTTCTATACCGGGCGGCACAAACCAGTGCACCCCACCCGGTTCTTCACGTCCATGGACGAGGCAATGGCGTGGTTGCGGGCGGAGGACTGATTCGGCCGCGCCTTCCCGCCCAGGCATTCAGGAATTCCGCTCGCTGGCCTTCTCCTGGGGTGGCACCCCGGCGTTTTGCTGCGTCGCCGCCCAGCTGGACAGGACTTTCAGTGCGTCCTCGGAGGGCGAGCCCGGCTCCGCCGTGTACACGTTGATCCGCAGCCCGGGATCGGCGGGAAGCTCCAGGGCCTCGTAGGTCAGGTCCAGATCCCCGACGATCGGGTGGTGCAGCCGTTTCCGGCCGGTGCGGTGGTACTTCACGTCGTGCCGGGCCCAGCGGACGCGGAACTCTTCGCTGCGCGTTGAGAGCTCGCCGATCAGGTCGGACAGGTCCTTGTCGTACGGGTTCTTCCCGGCGGTGGACCGCAGGACGGCCACGATGTCGTCCGCGCTGCGCTCCCAGTCCCGGAAGAACTCCCGCGCCTTCGGATTCAGGAACGTAAACCGTGCACTGTTGGGCGGGGCGACCGGATCCGCCATCATCTCCAGGTACAGGGCCCGGCCCAGCTCGTTGGAGGCCAGCACATCGCCGCGGTCATTGCGGACCCAGACGGGCGCCGTCGTGATCGCGTCGATGACCCGCTGCACGCTGGGGCGCACGGTCAGGGGGCTCCGCTTGCGCCGCACCCGCGGGGCTGCGGTGGCCGCACGGGCCAGGTCGAAAAGGTGGGCCGTCTCGGCGTCGTCCAACTGCAGCGCCCGCCCCAAGGCCTCCAGGACGCTGTCCGACGCGCCCGAAAGGTTCCCCCGCTCCAGCCGGATGTAGTAGTCGATGCTGAGGCCCGCAAGCATGGCCACCTCCTCCCGCCGGAGCCCCGCCACGCGCCGGTTGCCGCCGTACGCCGGCAGGCCCGCCTCCTCCGGGGTGAGCCGGGCGCGGCGGGAGGTCAGGAATTTCCGCACGTCCTCGCTGTTGGTCATGCCCCCACGCTACGCCCCGGGCAGGCAGCGAAGGAGGGACTGGCAAGCCCTCCCACAAACCCGCGCGCCGAAATAGCGTGGAGGCATGGAACTGAAACTCAACAACGGCGTCACCATGCCCGCACTCGGCCTGGGCGTTTTCCAAAGTCCCCCGGAAGAGACGACGGCGGCCGTCCAGACAGCGCTCGAGGTGGGCTACCGGCACATCGACACCGCCGCCGCGTACGGCAACGAACGCGAGGTGGGCGAAGGGATCCGCCGGGCCGGCCTGCCGCGCGAAGAGGTCTTCATCGAAACGAAGGTGTGGGTCAGCGATTACGGCTACGACGAGGCACTGCACGCCTGGGACAAGGCGGTGGGCAAGCTGGGCGTGGAACAGCTGGATCTGCTCATCCTGCACCAGCCCGCGCCGGACCGATTCGAGAAGACCATCGCCGCGTACAAGGCCCTGGAAACCCTGCTCAAGGACGGGCGCGTGCGGGCCATCGGCGTCAGCAACTTCATGCCGCACCACCTGCAGCAGCTCCTCGTGGAAACCGACGTGGTCCCGGCCGTGAACCAGATCGAGCTGCACCCCTACTTCCAGCAGCGGGAGGTCGAGTCAGCGGACGCGGAGCACGGCATCCTGACCCAGGCGTGGTCGCCCATCGGCGGCATCACCTTTTATCCGGGGTGGGGCGAGAACCGGAAGAACGTCATGCGGGACCCGGCGATTGCCGCCGTCGCGAAGGCCCACGGCAAGACGCCCGCGCAGGTGATGCTCCGCTGGCACCTGCAGCAGGGCCGCTCCGCCATCCCCAAATCCACCAACCCGGCCCGCATCGCGGAGAACTTCGACGTGTTCGGCTTTGAGCTGTCCCCGGCGGAGCTCCAGACCATCGACGCCCTGGACACCGGCGTCCGCAGCGGACCGGACCCTGACGTGGCCCGCCCGGAGCGGTTCGCCATGGTCATCCCGGAAGCCTAAAGGAGAAGCAACAATGGAATACCGCCCGCTCGGCCGCACCGGTGTGCAGGTCAGCCCCCTGTGCCTCGGCGCCATGATGTTCGGCCCCTGGGGCAACGACGACCGCGCCGACGCCACCCGCATCATCCACCGCGCCCTGGACGCCGGCATCAACTTCATCGACACCGCAGACGTCTACTCCGGCGGCGCTTCGGAGGAGATCGTCGGCGAAGCGATTGCGGGAAAGCGCGACGACGTCTTCCTGGCCACCAAGTTCTTCATGCCCATGGACGAAAAGGACCCCAACCAGCGCGGCGGCTCGCGGCGCTGGATCATGCGGGAGGTGGAGAACTCACTGCGCCGGCTCAACACCGACCACATCGACCTCTACCAAGTCCACCGGCCCAGCCCGGACACCGACGTAGAGGAGACGCTGGGCGCCCTCACCGACCTGGTCCGGCAGGGCAAGGTCCGCTACATCGGCTCCTCGTCCTACTCCGGCTCCCAGATCGTGGAGGCGCAGTGGGCGTCCCGCGAGCGCAACCTGGAGCGGTTCGTCACGGAGCAGCCGCCGTACTCCATCCTGGCCCGCGGCATTGAGGAGGACGTCCTCCCCACGGTGGAGCGGCACGGGATGGGCACGCTCACCTACAGCCCCCTGGCCGGCGGCTGGCTCTCCGGCCGGTGGCGGAAGGACTCCCCGTCCCGGCCCACCTCGTCCCGCCGGCCCAGCGCCCGGTTCGACATGAGCCAGCCCGCCAACCAGCGCAAGCTGGACATCGTGGAGGAACTCGCCCAGGTGGCCGAGTGGGCAGGCGTGACGATGATCGAGCTGGCCATCGCGTTCGTGATCAACCACCCGGGCGTCACGTCCGCGATCGTGGGTCCGCGCACCATGGAGCAGCTGGAGTCTTACCTCCCGGCCGCGGACACCAAACTGGCCCCCGAGGTGCTGGACCGCATCGACCAGCTGGTGGCCCCCGGCGTCACGGTCAACCCTGACGACAACAGTTACGGCACCCACGAACTGACCGCACAGGCACGACGGCGGCACCGGCCTTAAGTGCCGCTTCCCGCCTTACTACCCACTCCCCTATGAAAGGAAAACCCATGGCAACGTGGCTCATCACAGGCTGCTCCACCGGACTTGGCCGGGCACTGGCCGAAACCGTGCTCGCTTCCGGGCACAACGCCGTCGTCACCGCCCGGAACGTCGAGGCCATCCAGGACATCATTGCCGGCTTCCCCGACACCGCACTGTCCCTCCCCCTCGACGTGACGGACAAGGCGCAGATCACCGCGGCCGTGAAGGCAGCGGAGGAGAAGTTCGGCAGCATCGACGTGCTGGTGAACAACGCCGGCTACGGCTACCGCGCGGCCGTGGAGGAAGCGGACGACGCCGACATCCGCCGCCTGTTCGACACCAACTTCTTCGGCGCAGTGGACATGATCAAGGCCGTGGTCCCCGGCATGCGCGCCAACAAGTCGGGGTCCATCCTGAACATCTCCTCCATCGGGGCGCGCATCACCCCGGCCGGCTCGGGCTACTACGCGGCCACTAAGGCAGCGCTGGAGGGCATGTCCGGATCGCTCCGCAACGAACTGAAGCCGCTGGGCATCAACGTCACCGCCATCGAGCCGGGCGGCTTCCGCACCGACTTCGCCGGCCGCTCGCTCACACAGTCGGCGACGGCGATCGGGGACTACGCGGACACGGCCGGCAAGCGCCGCAAGGAAGTCGACACCGCCCACGGGAACCAGCCCGGGGACCCGGACAAGGCAGCCAAGGCGATCCTCGCCGTCGTCGATTCCCCCAACCCGCCGGGCCTGCTGGTCCTGGGCACGGACGCGTTCGGTGCGTTCGGGATGGTGGCGGACGCCCAGCGTGCCGAGCTGGACGAGTGGCAGGAGCTGAGCACCAGCACGGACATCACCGACTAACCCAACTAGGTCGCAGTTGTTGTCGTTCTGGGGCGTCAAAACGACAACAAATGCGACCCAGTTGGGGAACTGGAAACCCTGGGCCGCAACGAAATCGGGCATCGCAAAATCGAGTAGCCACTACTCATGACAGGGCGCACGCCCGGTGCGAGAGTGGATTCCTCACGTTCCACCACTCCGCAAGAGGAACCAGCATGGCAGCCAAACGACGCCGCTCAGCCGGCAAGGGCGCCGGCGCTATCGGGTGCGCCCCCTTCTTCGTCCTCATCGTCGTAGCCCTGATCATCCAGTACTGGTGGGTCCTGCTCATCGCTGCAGGTGTGGTTGGGCTGACTCTGGCGCTGGTCCGCTCGACAAGTGGACCGGCCCGTCCGGCGAAGGTGCCACCACCGCCCAGGCCGCAACCCGTGGTTGCCCCGCCCCGCGCGGTCCCCACCGGCGAAGACCTGACGGCCCAACTGCGGGCCCACAAACGGATAAGCCGCGTGCGGGACATGCAGGAATGGGACTACGAGTGGATCCGGCTGGCCCACCCCGGGAAGAGCGTCCGCGAAGTCAACGACATCGCGAACGCCCATTTCGCCCGCGGCCGTTCCATCGGCATCAACTGGGGTGACCCGTCCGCTCCCTAAGGCACGCCTACACGTCCGCCGGCTCGCTGCTGCGGCCGTGCTGCAGCCCGGTAGCGAACCCGATCGTCACGGGCACGGGCATCGGGGCGGAGCAGCAGCCGTCCGCGGCAGCATCCCCGGCGTCATCCGGAACGGACGTGGAGCACACGCCGGTTTCCGGCAGTTCAAGTTCGACGGCGTCCGCGGCCTCAGTATCCCCGGCCAGGGCGGCGGCGATGGAACGGACTTGCTCGTACCCTGTGGCCATGAGGAACGTGGGCGCGCGGCCGTAGGACTTCATGCCCGCCAGGTAGAAGTCCTTTTCCGGCTGCTCAAGGATCCGGGCGCCGTGGGCAGGAACGGTGCCGCAGCTGTGGAAATCCGGGTCGATCAGCGGGCCCAGGGCCTTGGGTGCCTCGACGGCAGGGTCCAGGTCCAGCCGCAACTCGGACAGCATGGCCAAATCCGGGCGGAACCCCGTGGCGGGAATGACCCGGTCCACCGACACGGACCGACCGTCCGCCGCGTGCACGGTCAGGGCGTCGCCTTGAACGTCGATGGACGCCGTGTGGAAGCTGGTCAGGAGCCGGACAGCTCCGCTCTCGACGGCGGTGCGGAGCCGGGCCCCGAGCTGGCCGCGGGCGGGCAGCTGATCGGCGTCGCCGCCGCCGTAGGCCCGGGCCGGGGTGGCGGCGCGGATGGCCCACAGGACTTCAGTGCCGGGGTTGGCGCGGGCCACGCGGGCCAGGTCCAGCACCATGTTGGCGGCCGAATGCCCGGAGCCGATGACCAGCGTGCGGCGGCCGGCAAAACCACCAGCGGAAACGTCCGGCAGGGGGCCTGTGACCAGCCCGGCTGCACGCGCCTCGGCCTCACCCGGAACGGCAAGCCCGGACGAACCCAGCGGCGCCGGGCTGCTCCAGGTCCCGGACGTATCAATCACGGCGCGGGCCAGCACCTCGGTGACCTGTCCGCCGTCGTGCCCTATGCGCAGGAGGAACGGGGCACTGTCCCGGCCCTGGCTGCGGCCCTTGTCCATGCCCTGCCGGGTGACGGCAACAACCCGGGACCCGGTCCGGATCCGGTCCTTGAGCTCCGGCGTCGCGGCCAGCGGCTCCAGGTACTCGGAGACAATCTGGGCGCCGTACGGCAGCGCGGTGGGCCGTGGAGCTTCCCAGCCGTGGCGCTCCAGCAGCCGCACCGAGGCGGGGTCCAGGTTGTACTTCCAGGTGGAGAACACGCGGACGTGCCCCCATTGACGGATGGTTGCCCCGACGGCGGGACCGGCCTCGAAGACGAGCGGTTCCAGCCCGCGTTCCAGCAGGTTCGCGGCTGCGGCCAGGCCTACGGGTCCGGCGCCGATTACGGCTACGGGCAGGGATTCCTTGGATGTCATGGCGTCAACCTTTCAGGCCGAAGCGGGGATAAGGGAGGCGATCAGGGCTTCGACGCGGCCCTTGATCTCGTCGCGGATGGGCCGCACGGAGTCGACGCCCTTGCCGGCGGGGTCCTCCAGGACCCAGTCCTCGTAGCGCTTGCCCGGGAAGTAGGGGCACTCGTCGCCGCAGCCCATGGTGATCACCACGTCGGAATCCTTCACGGCCTCGGTGGTGAGGACCTTGGGAATCTCCGCGGACATGTCGATGCCCACCTCGGCCATCGCCTCGACGGCGGCCGGGTTGACCTTCTCCGCCGGCTGCGATCCGGCGGAGCGGACCTCGATGGCGCCCTTGGACAGCGTGGTGAGGAAGGCGGCCGCCATTTGGGACCGGCCCGCGTTGTGGACGCAGACGAACAGGACGGAGGGCTTCTGGCTCATGAGAGCACCTTTCGGTCAGCCGTGGCGACGGCGGGAGTTGCGAGGGGTGGGTAAAGGAACCGGACCAGGACGTACCCGGCGGCGCCGCCCAACAGTTGGGCGAGGATGAAGGCAGGGGCCGACGACGGCGCGATGCCGGCGAAGGTGTCCGTGACCGTCCGGGCGATGGTCACGGCGGGGTTGGCGAAGCTGGTGGAGCTGGTGAACCAGTACGCTGCGGTGATGTAGCCGCCGACGGCGAAGGCGACCCGGTCTGCCCGGCCGGAGCGCACGGTGCCGAAGATGACCACCAGCAGCCCTACGGTGGCGATGACCTCGCCCAGCCAGAGCGCGGGTCCGGTGCGGACGTGAGTTGAAACCGTGACCGCGTCCAGCCCGAACATCAGGTTCGCCGCCACGGTGCCGGCCAGGCCGCCCAGAACCTGGGCGGCTACTAACGCCGCGGTGGTCCCTGTATCGATCAGGCCCAGGACCCGTTCCACCAGGGTCACCACGGGATTGAACGAGGCCGAGACCGGCTGGAGTGCCACGATCAGAGCCACCAGCACGGCACCCGTGGCGAGGCTGTTCTGCAGAAGCTGCAGCCCGGCGTCGTCCGGTGAAAGCCGCGAGGCCATGACGCCCGAGCCCACCACCGCCATGACCAGGAACGCGGTGCCCACCAACTCCGCGGCAGCTTTGCGGCCCAGCACACTCACGCTGCCTGCCCGCCGATCAGGGCCGCCAAGTTCTGCAGCGCCTCGGTCCGGGCCCGGTAGTAGACCCACACGCCGCGCTTCTCCCGGTCCAGCAGCCCCGCCTCGTGCAGGATCTTCAGGTGGTGGCTGATGGTGGGCTGGGACAACTCGAAGGCATCGTTGAGGTCGCAGACGCAGGCCTCGCCGCCCTCATGGGAGGCAACCAGGGACATCAGCCGCAGCCGGACAGGATCGGCCAGCGCCTTCAGCAGCGGGACAACTCCTTCCGCTTCCGGCTCGGTCAACGGTTCCCGGGCCAGCGGCGGGCAGCACGCCGCGGCTTCCACAGGGGTCAGCTTCAGGGACATAGACACACATAAATATTTACATTCATCTATGTCTTTGGCAATCCCCATATTTTCCCGCTGATTACGCTCTTCCCTTGCGGCGCGCGGAGAAAGGACAAATAGGATGGCCCGTAGATTTACCGGCCGGAGACGAAGGGCGCCACCATGATCGAGATCCTGAACCCCGCTGAAGTGGCCCGCGCCCGGGAGACCGGCGCCCTGGTGGCGGACATCCTGCAGGCCATGAAGAGCCGCGCCACGGTGGGCACCAACCTCCTGGATATCGACCAGTGGACCAAGGAGATGATCACCGAGGCCGGGGCCGAATCCTGCTACGTGGACTACGCCCCGTCGTTTGGCCGGGGCCCGTTCGGGCACTACATCTGCACGGGCGTCAACGATGCCGTGCTGCACGGACTCCCCCACAACTACGATCTGGCCGACGGCGACCTGCTGACCCTGGACCTCGCCGTCGTCAAGAACGGGATGGCCGCCGACGCCGCCATCAGCTTCATCGTGGGCGAATCACGGCCGGCGGAGAGCGTGGCCATGATCGAGGCAACCGAGCGGGCACTGGCCGCCGGAATAGCCGCTGCCGGGCCGGCCGCCAAGATCGGCGACATCTCCTACGCCATCGGCCGGGTCCTCAGCGATGCCGGATATCCGGTCAATACGCAGTTCGGCGGCCACGGGATCGGGTCCACCATGCACCAGGACCCGCATGTCCCCAACACGGGGCGGCCCGGCCGCGGCTTCAAACTGCGGCCCGGGCTGCTGCTGGCACTGGAGCCGTGGATCATGGCGGACACGGCAGAGCTGGTAACGGACGACGACGGCTGGACCCTCAGGAGCGCCACCGGCTGCCGGACGGCACACACCGAGCACACCATCGCCATCACCGAGGACGGCGCCGAGATCCTGACCCTGCCCTCGCGGTAGGAGCTGTTCCGTCCCCACCACGTTCACCTCGGGCATCGACCAACCGCCGCCTCCTAAAATGGGGAGGTGAACCTTTCGCATCTCGGCGTGCCCGTCGGGCCGATGATTCGCGTCCATGGCGGGTTCGCCAACCGGATGTACCGGCTCGACACTGACGATGGGTCGTTCGCGGTGAAGGAGTTGAACCTGGTCGATCGCCGCTGGCCCTATCGCATCAAGGACGTGCTCCGGTTTGAGCGGGCCGCCTTCGCTGCCGGCATTCCGATGCCAGAGCCGATTTCGGCCGACTACAACACACTCGTTCACCGATGGGTCGATGGCGGGAAGGCCGAAGCGCCGGTGTCGGCGAGCTACGCGTTTGAGATCGGTGAGATTCTCGCGCGTATCCATTCGCTCGACGTCGCGTGGAGCGACGCGTTGATCGAGGAGCAGGCGTCAAGGGACTGGGCTGAGCTCGCCGCCCAGGCGGCGGCCACCGGACAACCGTGGGCTGCAGAGCTCGCCTCCCAGGTCGAAACGTTCCTCGCGATTGCCCGCTTCGTTGACACCTGCAACCGGCCAGGCCCAGTCGTTCTGACGCACAGAGACATCCAACCGTGGAACCTGCTCGCTCGAGAAGGCCGGCCGGTGGTGCTCGACTGGGAACTCTCGGGGATGCTCGACCTGTCCGGCGAGCTCGGATCGACCGCGCTGAGCCTTGCGAAGGGGCCCGGCGTCGATGACATCAGGCCCGCCATTTTCCGCTCGGTTCTCGACGGCTATGTGGCAGGGGGCGGAACGCTGCCGCCGCCGGGTCCAAGCTGGTTTGCGTTCATAATCGGCGGCTGGCTGGGGCACACGAGGTGGAACATCCTCCGGTGCCTCGCCGGTGTTGAGGCAAGCACCGGGCCAGACCTCGCGCTGTCGCATGAGTCCGTGCGCGACGGGGTGCGCGGCCTCCCCGATTTGTTCTGCCGGCTTCCGGATCTCGAGGCGTTGCTGGGGTGACAGTGAACTGCGCCGCCGGCAGTTCCGCATGCGTCGATCACCCCTGCGCCGCAGCAGGTGAGTCGGCTGTCGCGTGCTGGACCTGGGCGGACGCGGCGCAGAGATCCTGACCCTGCCCTCGCGGTAGGAGCTATTCCATCCCCACCACGCCGCTGCGGCGTTCCAGCAGCAGTGTGTCCTGCCAGTGCCCGGCCTTGGGGCCGTTGCTGATCTGTGCAATCCGCTCCCGGGTCCCCACCACCCGGAAGCCCAGCTTCCGGTGCAGCGCCAGGCTGGCGGCGTTCTCGGGAAAGATGCTGGACTGGATGGTCCAGATGCCCGCCGCCTCCGTGGATTCGATCAGGGCCGCGAGGAGGAGCCGGCCCACGCCCCGGCCCTGGGCCTGCGGGTCAACATAAATGGAGTGCTCCACCAGGCCCCGGTACACCTCGCGGGAGGAAACCCGGGACACGGCGGCCCAGCCCAGGACCCGCCCCGCATCCCCGGCGACGATCCGGTGCTCAGGCAACCGCACGCCGTCGAACGCTTCCCAGGTGGGCGGCTCGCTCTCGAACGTCGCCTCCCCCGTGGCGATGCCGGCGGCGTAAATTGCGTGGACGGCGTCCCAGTCATCGGGGCACATGGGGCGGATGGTCACGGGGCTGTCCATGGATCCCATTATGGTGTGGCGCCCGCGGGCCACCGCCCAGGCAGGCGGCGGCGTAAAAAATTCGTCAATAAAACAGCCCGCCCGCCCCGATTCCACCCGTGCGGCCCTTTGATGGAGGCATAGGAGCCAGGGAGGGCAGATGCGGTGGGATGAGGAGCCAGCGGACCGCGGCAGGGTCAAGTTCGCCGCATCCGCCGACGCCGTGGAGGGCTACGGCGGACGCGGGCTGAACGGGCGCGCCCTTCATCCTGTGGCCGGCTACACCTTCCCGGACCAGGACGGGGACCCGTGGTGGGTCATCTTCCAGCCCTGGCCCTCAGCCGGCCCGCATCCGCACCGGGTTCCCGGCGACATCCTTGCCTGCAACGATTCCTACGGCGACATGGTGCACGTTGTGGTGCTCGCGGCAGGCGTCTGGGAGGACGACGCCGAGGCAGCCTTCAGCGCGAACGCCCCTTCCAGCCTGGCGGACGCCGCCCGGGTTGCGGCCGCGGTGGAGCCGATCAGCCCACGTGGACCCAGGGCCGCTGGGTGACGTCCGGTACGGCCTCGCGCAGCACCTCACGGGTCACCGGCGCGATCTCGCCCTCGCCCAGGAACAGGAACCGGACCAGGTTGGTGATGGGGTTCCCCTCGGTCCAGCGGAAGTAGATGTGCGGCATCAGGCCCGTGACGTCCCTGATGTGCAGCAGCACGGAGGCGATGGTGTTGGGCACCACCGGGCCGTGGACTTCCAGGATGTGGTACCCGTGCCGGTTCACGCCGCGGACGTGCAGTTCGGTTTCGAAATCCGAGGAGTCGTCCACGACGACCTCCAGGAACAGGGCGTCACCTGCCAGCGGGAGGTGGCTGACCTCGATGGCTGACTCGAGTTTGTCCCGGTAGGCCTCCGCGGACATCCGCAGCGGCTCGTGGGCGATGATGGCGATGGGCCCGTCCAGGGCGCTGGACATGAACTCCAGGGCCTGCTGGTCCAGGTGAACCCGGGTCGCATGCAGCTCGAAGGAACGGCGGACCCGGGACAGCAGCGAGATGACGATGATGCCGAGGATGAAGATGGCGGCGATCCGGATGCCCTCGGGCCGTTCGAAGATGTTGGCCACCGTGGTGTACGCGAACACGACCGAAATGACGCCGAAGCCGACCGTGAGGTTCCGCTGCCTCCGCCGGCGCGCCGAGAGCGTGACGGCCACCGCGGCGGAAGTCATCAGCACCAGGACGCCGGTGGCGTACGCGCCGCCCTGGGCGTCGACGTCGGCGTTGAAGATGAAGGTGATCAGGAAGCCGATCAGGGTGAAGACGAGGACCAGGGGCCGCACAGCCTTGGCCCAGGCCGGAGCCATGCCGTAGCGCGGGAGGTACCGCGGCACCAGGTTCAGCAGCCCTGCCATGGCCGAGGCGCCGGCGAACCAGAGGATGCCGATGGTGCTGATGTCATACACGCTGCCGAAGCCCACACCCAGGTATTCGTGCGCCAGGAAGGCCAGGGCACGGCCGTTGGCCTGGCCGCCGGGCTGGAATTCCTGTTCCGGGATCAGGACCACGGTGATGAAGCTGGTGGTCAGCAGGAAAACGCTCATGATCACAGCGGCGGTGGTGAGCATGCGCCGGGCGCCCCGGATGCGGCCTGCGGGGTTCTCCTCCGTGTCGTCCTCAGCGCCCCGCACCTGCGGCATCACGGCCACGCCGGTTTCGAAGCCGGAGAGGCCCAGGGCCAGCTTGGGGAACACCAGCAGCGCGATGGCCACGGCCATGACCGGGTTTCCGTGCGACACCCACAGGTTGGTCCACCAGTCCCCCATGGCCGCGGGATGCGTGAGCACCTGCGCCAGGGTGGCGACCACCACCACGGCGTTCAGGCCCAGGTAGAGAACCACCAGGACCACCGCGACGCCGATGGCTTCCTTGAATCCCCGCAGGAACACTGCCGCGAGCAGGGCCAGGAGGAAGAGCGTCACGGGGACGTTCTGGGTCTGGAGCCAGCCCGGCGCCACGGGATTGCCCAGCAGGTGCGCGGTGGCGTCGGCGGCCGAGAGGGTCATGGTGATCATGAAGTCGGTGGCGGCGAACCCCAGGAGGACGAGGACCAGGAGCTTGCCGCCCCACCGGGGCAGCAGCCGCTCGAGCATGGCGATGGAGCCTTCACCGCGGGGGCTTTCCCCGGCGACCCTGCGGTACACCGGCAGGGCGCCGAGCAGGGTCACCGCCACCAGCACCAGGGTGGCCAGCGGGGAGATGACCCCTGCGGCCAGCGCGGCGATGGCCGGCTGGTAGCCCAGGGTGGAGAAGTAGTCCACGCCCGTCAGGCACATGACCTGCCACCACGAATGCTTCTTCTCGTGCTGCGTCGGCACGCCGCCGGGACCCGGGTGGGCGCCCTTGCTGTCCTGCAGCCCAAAAAGCAGCCAGTCCTGGAGCGCCTTCCTGCCATGGGCGTGGGGCGCGGACGGATCCGCCGGGGGCCTGCTCAACGTGGTCATGTCTGCCTTTCCGCGCTGCCCTTTGCATCGCGACCCTTGCGAAGCTAGCACCGGCCAAAAGGGCGGGAGCGCCGAAAAGGCATTTCTTAATGATTCCTTGACGCGTGATTTGCGACGCAGTGCGGTCAGTAAGCTGGCGGCATGCCAACCCTTGCCGCGCTGCTGCCCACCCTGGTGGCCGTTGCCATCCTGGCGGCACTCACGGTGGGCATCCTGTGGGGGGCGCGGACGCCGTCGTACCTCTCCCCCGCCCTGGCCATCCTCCGCGGCGCGGCCCAGCTGGCGGTGATCAGCCTGGTGCTGGGCGGTGTCATCACGAGTCCCCTGTGGGTTGGGGCGGCCCTGCTGGTGATGTTCACGGTGGCGTCCGTGACGGCGGCGCGCCGGCTCACGTGGTCCTGGCGGCGCTTTGCGCTGGTGGCGGCAACCATGGCCGCCGGGATCCTGGTGACGCTGGGGGTCGTGTTCGGAACGGGCGCCATCGAGTTCTCCCCGCGGTACGCGCTGGCGGTGGGCGGAATCGTGACCGGCAACTCCATGACCATTGCCACCCTGGCCGGCCGCCGCTTCTTCGAGGCAGTAGTGGAGCAGTGGGACCAGGTGGAGGGCTGGCTGGCGCTGGGCGCAACACCCCGGCAGGCCACCCTGATCCAAGCCCGGCAGGCGGTGCATTCAGCGTTGATCCCGTCCACGGACCAGACCAAGACCACCGGCCTGGTCACGCTGCCGGGCGCGTTCGTGGGCGCCATCTTCGGCGGCGCCTCACCCCTGGAAGCGGGGCGGTTCCAGGTGGTGGTGCTGGCCTCGATCATGGCCGCCGGGTCCATCACCGCGGTGGCACTCATCCGTTCGCTGGGCAACGTGAAGGTACGGCCCGCGGCGCCCTGACAGACGGGCGCCGCGGAACTGCTGCGTCAGCCCTGCTTGACCAGGGCCGCTTCCAGGCTGATCTTCACCTTGTCGCTGACCAGCAGGCCGCCGGCCTCCAGCGCCGCATTCCAGGTGAGCCCGAATTCCTTGCGGCTGATCTCGGTCTCGGCGGAGAAGCCCGCCCGCGTGGCGCCGAACGGGTCAACGGCAACGCCGGTGAACTCGACTTCCAGCTCGATGGGCCGGGTGACGCCCTTGATGGTGAGGTCCCCGGTCAGGGTGTATTCCTCGCCGTCCCCTTCGATGGAGGTGCCGCGGAAGGTCATCTCGGGGTACTTCTCGACGTCGAAGAAGTCTTCGCCGCGTACGTGGGCGTCGCGGTTGGCGTCGCCGGAGTTGAAGCTGGCGGTGGAGACCGTGGCGTGCACCGACGAGTCCGCCAGGGACTGGCCCACGCGGGCCTCGGCCTGGGCTTCGGTGAAACGGCCCCGGACCTTGCTGATCCCGGCGTGGCGGACGCTGAAGCCGATCTCGCTGTGGGACATGTCCAGGGTCCAGGTTCCAGGCGTGAGTTCCTTGGGAAGGGTCATGGCAGTTCTCCTTACTCGTAGGGCCGCAGGGTCAGCCGCCCGCTACAGGCGCAAGACTGCGGATGCCCCTAAATATTCCCCCCAAAACCCACATGGAAAACAGGGCCGTATGAACCGGAAGGGAACTTCCGGCGTATACATAAGCGTGGCTCTACGATTACTGACCGCCCTGGCGCTGTTCATTGATGCCGGCGTCCACCTCTTCCTGGCCCCGGGCTACCAGAACGCGCAGCCTGGCACTGTCAGCCAGGGCACCCTGTTCCTGCTCGAAGCCGCCGCGGCGCTGGTGGCCGGTGTCTATGTCCTGGTCCGCGGCAGCAGGGCTGCCTACGCCGTGGCCCTGGTGGTTGCCCTCAGCGCGTTCGCCGCCGTCGTGCTGTACAGGTACGTGGACATCCCGGCCATCGGACCCATACCCGCCATGTACGACCCCGTCTGGTTCTTCTCGAAGACCCTCAGCGCTGTTGCCGAGGGAGCCGGCGCGGTGCTGGCCTTCGCCGGCCTGGTCCGTGGCGGCAGCAGGAGAACGTCCGACGACGGCGCCAGGCTTCGGGCCCGGCGCCGCCGCCCGTGACCATCACCCCCGCCGTTGTTAGCATGCAAGGGGAGGTGGCACATGGGCGCGGCTGAACGGGCGGTGCCGGATGCGTTCGGCGCCGTTTCCATCTATGTGCTGTCGGCCCTCTGGCTGACGTCCCTGTCCCCCACCGTGCCGGTCCTCCAGCTGGCCGGACTGTGCGCGGGCGCCCTGGTGGCCGTGGCCGCCGCCGGTTCTGTCCTGCGCCGTATCCCCCGGTTCTCAACGCCGGCCGACCGGGTCACCCTGCTGCGCGCCATCCTCGTGGCCCTGTGCGCGGTGCTGGCCGTCCCGCAATTGTTCACGGGCCGCCGCGCAGACCTGCTCCTCCCCGTCCTGGGCGGCGCCGCGTTCCTGCTGGACGGGCTGGACGGTGTGGTGGCCCGGCGCACCGGAACCTCGTCGCCTGCCGGGGCGCGGTTCGATTCCGCCACCGACGCCGCCCTGGTGCTGGTACTGTCCGTTGCCGCCGCTCCCGTGGCGGGCCCCTGGACGCTGGGCATCGGGGCCATGTACTACGCGTTCGTCGCCGCGGGGCTCGTCCGGCCGCACCTTCGGGTGGCGCTGCCGCCCAGCGCATCCCGCAAAGCCATTGGCGCGTTCCAGCCCTTCGCGCTGCTGTTCGCGCTCCTCCCCGGGGTCCCTGCGGTTGCCGCGGCGTCGGTACCGGTACTCGCCCTGGCCCTGCTCGCGTTGTCCTTTACCCGCGACGTGGTCCAGCTGGAACACCTGCACCGCGCCGGACTCCAGGGTGTGCCGGCCGCGGTTGCCTAGTTGGTGTGGGTACGCTGCCGCCCGGTCGCGTCACAGCAGCCCGTCCCGTTACAGCAGCCCCGCGACGGCGAAGCCTCCGGCGGCGGCGGCCACGGCGGCCGCTGCCGTGCCCAGGGCGTTGAGGAGGGCCAGGCCCGTGCGGCCGGACTGGACCAGGCGGACGGTTTCGAAGCTTGCCGTGCTGAAGGTGGTGTAGCCGCCCAGGAATCCGGTACCGGCGATGGCCTGCAGCTCGGGCGGCGCTGCATGCATAATCACGGCGCCGGCCACCAGGCCCAGCAGGAACGATCCCGTGACGTTGATGGCGATGGTCCCTACCGGCAGGGCGGTCCTGATGTTGGCGCGCACCAGGCCGTCAACCACGAAGCGGGCTGCGGCTCCCAGCCCGCCGGCGAGTCCCAGCAGGATGATGGTCAGGGGACTCACCGGTTTTCCTTATTCGGGGAGCCGGCTGCGTCCGGCCGGGAGCTGGTCCGGGCATGCTGGGCTGCTGCCATCCGGATGCCGGCCACGGTGGCAACGGCTCCAACCAGCACGGAGGTTGCCACGTAAATGAAGGCGTCGGCGCTGCGGCCGGCACTGAACAGGGTGGTGGCTTCCACGGCCAGGGTGCTGTAGGTGGTGAAGGCGCCCAGGAACCCGGTGCCCACCAGCAGCCGGACCAGCCGCAGCCGTCCCGCGTCAGGGCCCCGGCGGACCAGGGCCTCAAGCAGGGCGCCCAGCAGGAACGCCCCCGCGAGGTTGATGACCAGGGTGGGTACCGGCCAGCCGCCCGGCACGGGCAGGATGCTGCCCAGCCCGTAACGGGCCAGGGCGCCGAAGGTGCCGCCAACGATGACCACCAGGACGAATCCGGGGTGCAGGTGGACCGGCCGGTGGATGCGTGCCTCGCCCAGTGTGCCTTGGTCTGCGCCGGCGGCTGCTGTGGTCCCGGGGACGGGCTGCTCCATCAGTGGTCCGCTTTCGGCTGGTGCCTGGGGTGCGGGGCCAGCGGGACCACCAGGACGGGCCGGTGCTGGCGGTGGGTGAGATGGACTGCCACGGATCCCACGAGCAGTTCCTCCAGCCGCGCCCCGAGTCCGCGTTCCCGGGTGCCCACCACAATGACGGACGCGTCAGTGGTTTCCGCCAGCCGTCCCAGCGCCCTGGCGGGGTCCCCGGCCAGCGTCACGAAGGACCAGTCGATCCCGGTCCCGTCCAGGGCTTCGCGGAGGTGGCCGGCGATGGAGGCGCTGATGCCTTCGATGTCGTCGTCAATCCCGTCGGGGTCGATGGGGCGGGCTTCCACCCTGCCGTCGGGCTCTTCGGCCAGGTAGGTGGTGACGTCCACGTAGGCGCAGACCAGCTTCACGCCCAGGCTGTAGGCCAGCTCGGCGGCGCGGTGGGCCACGGCCAGCGGCTGGCCCGGCACCACCCCCATGAGCACCGGCCCGCTGATTTTCCGGGGTGCATAGGGAACGCCGCCAGTGGAGGGGGCTGGTTTCTCGGGCTCAGTCATGTGCTCTCCTGTTCGGCGTGGCAGGAAGACTGAACCGGGCGCGGGCACGGGGCACCTGCCTTCGTGTCAAAGGCAGGAACCATCAGCCATGTGGCGGTTCGAAGACCGCGCACCTGCGCAGGCCTTCCGGCGGGATCCATCACCGTGAACAGAGACTACAGGTATTCCCGCGGCGTCCGCCACCACGGCTGCGGCCCCGGCCACCAGCCTAGGCGGCGAGGGCCGGGGGCAGCTCGGTCAGTGCCGCGACGGTGATGTCGGGGGCACGGAAATACGAGGGGTAGCGGGCGCCGGTCCGGTTGATCCAGGCGGTCCGCAGCCCGGCCCTGGCTGCCCCGTGGATGTCCCAGGGGTGCACGGCGACCAGCAACATGCCGGACGGATCCACTCCGGCCGAGGCGCCCGCATACAGGTACGCGGCTTTGGCCGGTTTCCAGGCAGGGGCATCCTCCACCGAGAGGAGCAGCTCGAATTTGTCCCGGATGCCGCCGGCAACCAGCAGCCTGTCCGTATTGGCGGCCGCGCCGTTGGTCAGGGTGGTCAGCCGGTGCCCGGCAGCTGCCAGGGCGCGGACCCCGGCAGGGACATCCGGGTGAAGGGAGAGGTTCTGCAGGGCGGCCATGACGCGTTCGACGGCGGTGTCCAGGTTCCCGGAGATCCCTTCGGCTTCCAGCACGGTGCGGAGGGCATCGCCGCCAATGGTGGCGAAGGCCTGGTTGTCGCCGCTGGCGGTGAGGGCGAAGCCGTCCCGCAGGAGCGTGGCGAACCAAAGTTTGGCTAGCCCGCGGGGCGCCCCGGTCTGCGCGAACACCTCGCCGAGCGGGGCCATGTCCGAGAGCGTTTCGTTGACGTCAAAGACGATCACCAGTGGTTCCGCCATGATCTTCCCTTCTGGTTCCAGCCGACGGTCAGGACCTGCCGGCGGCTGCCGGCCGGCCAGGCCTGTCAGCAGTAGACCACACGGGGGCTGCGGGGACTAGCCTTCCGTCTGGCCCAGGCTGGCGAGGGCCTTGCGCAGGCGAGTGCCGGCGTCGTCCGCCACTTCCTTCACGGAAGGGGCGCTGCTGAGCTGCACCATGGTCTGCGGATCGATGGCTTCCACCGTGGTGGAGTCCGCGGAGCTGTTCCGGCGCACCACCACGTTGCAGGGCAGCAAGGCACCCATCTCGGGTTCGGCAGCCAGGGCGCGGCTGGCGAGGGCGGGGTTGCAGGCACCGAGGATGACGTAATCCCCGACGGCGTCCGCGGCCTCGGCGCCGAGCTTGGCTTCGAAGGTGGACCGGACGTTGATTTCGGTCAGGATCCCGAACCCCTGCGCGGCGAGGGCTTCGCGGGTGCGCTCCAGCGCCTCCGCCCAGGGAAGGGAAACAGTGGTGGCCAGGGTGTAGGTCATGATGCTCCTTGAAGTTGCCGGGCGGTGCGGGTTTAGGGGGCGCTGGGGCTCAGGCGCGCTGCGGGCCGCCGGTCAGGCGAGGGAGAGGAAAAGCTTCTCCAGGTCCTTCCGGTCCATGGTTTCGTCCTTCTGGACGATGCACTGCTCCAGCCCGGTGGCGATGATGGCGAAGCCCGCCCGGTCAAGGGCCTTGGACACGGCGGCCAGCTGGGTGACGACGTCCTTGCAGTCCCGGCCCTCCTCAAGCATGCGGGTCACAGCGGCGAGCTGGCCCTGTGCGCGCTTGAGGCGGTTGATCACAGGCGTGAGTTCGGTTGGGTTCAGTTCCATAAAGGGGTCTCCATCGATGGTGGGCTTGCCGTCAACTATATACCCCCATGGGTGTTTTGACTACCCCCGGGGGTATCTGTAATACTCGGTGGGGTATCCACCCGACCCCTTCCGAGAGGCCACCCATGACATCCCCTTCCAAAGCAACAGCCGTTACCGCACTCGCCCCCGAGGCCCTCCAGTCCTGGATCAAAGAGCACCAGGATCTTGTGGTGATCGACGTTCGCTCCGCCGCTGAATTCGAAACCATGCACATCCGCGGCTCCTACAACGTGCCGCTTCCGCTGCTCTCCGAGCACACCGACGAGCTCGCCGCCCGCCTGGGCTCCCGCGTTGTCCTGGTCTGCCAGTCCGGCGTCCGCGCCGAACAGGCCCGCCAGCGCATGGCCGCTGTTGGCCTCAACACCGCCTACGTGCTCACCGGCGGGGTTCCCGGCTTCGCCGCCGCCGGCGGCGACGTGGTCAAGGGCAAGGACCGCTGGGACCTGGAACGCCAGGTCCGCCTGGCCGCAGGCTCCCTGGTGATGCTGGGCCTGGCCGGGGGCAAGTTCGTCTCCCCCAAGGTCCGCATGCTGGCTGGCGCCATCGGCACCGGGCTGACGTTCTCGGCCGCGACCAACACCTGCGCCATGGGCAAGGCCCTGTCTGCCATGCCGTGGAACAAGGCCGCCAAGGAACCCACCCGCGAAAGCGCCATCCTGCAGCTCCCCGTGCAGCCGGCTGAAGAGGGCGCGGCAGCATGATCCCGGCCCTGGGTCTGGGGCTCGTCGTCGGCGTCGTACTGGGCGTAGTGGGCGGCGGCGGGTCCATCATCGCTGTTCCCGCCCTGGTGTACGGCGTGGGCATGAGCCCCGCCCAGGCCATTCCCACCTCGCTGCTGGTGGTGGGAATCTCCTCGCTGGCAGCACTGCTCCCCAGGTTGCGGGAAGGCCTGAACTGGCCCGTGATCGCCCTGGTGGGGGGTGCCGGCATCCCGGCAGCCTGGGCCGGTGCGGCCGTGGGCAAGCTGCTGGACCCGAACATCCTGATGCTGGCCTTCGCCGGGATCATGGTGGCCGCGGGCATCCGGATGCTCAGCAAGCCCCGCGAAACCGAGGGCTCCTGCAGCGTTGGACCACACCGGGCCTTCCGGTCCTGCGCCCCGAAAGCCGTGGGAGTGGGCCTGCTGGTCGGGTTCCTCACCGGATTGCTCGGCGTGGGCGGCGGCTTCCTCATCACCCCCGCGCTCACCATCTTCCTGGGCCTGCGCATGAAGCAGGCCGTGGGAACGTCCCTGGCCATCATCGTCGTCAACTCGGCCGCCGGGTTCAGCGCCCACGCCGCCGGCTACACCATCGACTGGGCCACCACCCTGGCGTTCGCCATCCCGGCGATCGTGGGATCTGTGGTTGCCGCCCGGTTTGCGCGCCGGCTGCACGACAAACACATCCGCATCTCGTTCGCGGTACTCATCTTCGCCGTCGCGGCGTGGGTCACCGCCGGCACGGTCACCGCCTGACCCATCCATAGAGGAGAACACCATGGGACTGATTGATTCCCTCAAGAAGGCCTTCAGCAAGCCCTACAAGACGATTTCGGTGGCCCAGGCCAAGGAACTCCTGGGTTCCGGGGCCACGCTCATCGACGTCAGGTCGGCCCAGGAATGGCGGACCGGCCGGGCGCCGCAGGCCAAGCATGTTCCCCTGGACCGGCTGCAGACCAGCACCGCAGGCATCCAGAAAACCCGTCCGGTGATTGCCGTCTGCGCCTCCGGCGTCCGCTCCGCTTCGGCAGCCAGGCTGCTGGCCGCCAAGGGGTACGACGCGTACTCGTTGCGCGGCGGCATGGCCGCCTGGCGCCAGGCCGGCGAACCCGTCCGCTAGCAACACCCCACCAACTCCAGCCACACACCACTTCGAAGGAGAACCATCATGGCTGAAATCACCATCACCGAAGCCGAACAGCGCCGCTCCACCGCCCGGATCCTCGACGTCCGCGAGGACTTCGAAGTCGCCGAGGGCATGATCCCCGGCGCACTGCATATCCCCATGGGCCAGCTGCAGGCCCGCCTGGGCGAGCTTGACCCGGCCGTGCCCGTGATCGCCGTCTGCCGCAGCGGCAACCGCAGCGCCGCCGTCGCCGATGCCCTCAACGGCGTTGGCTACAAGGCGGACACCATGGCCGGCGGCATGACCGCCTGGACCCGCGCCGGGCTCCCCACCACCTAGGCCCTGTCCCGCGGCCCAGCGCAACCAACAAACACAGCGCAACCAACAAACACAGCGCAACCACAAACTTCGCCCGAAAGGACACGACAGATCATGGCAGCAACCATCGACATCACCCAGCAATCTTTCGCCCAGACCCTGGAGGACAACGGCATCGTCTTCGTTGACTTCTGGGCAGCCTGGTGCGGTCCCTGCCGCATGTTCGCCCCCACCTACGGAGCCGCCGCCGAACGCCACCCGGACATCACCTTCGCCAAGGTGGACACCGAGGCCGAACAGGCGCTCGCCGCCGCAGCGAACATCACATCCATCCCCACCCTGATGGCTTTCAAGGACAAGACCCTGGTCTTCTCCCAGCCCGGCGCCCTCAACGCCGCGGGCCTGGAGGAAGTCATCCAGGCCGTGAAGAACCTGGACATGGACACGCTCCGCGCCGAAGCCGGACACCAGCACGCCTGAGGCCATGACGGACCAGCGGGCGTTCCGTACGGTCACGGCGGATGAACTCGCCCTGGCATGGCCCCGCGTCACGCTGGTGGACGTCCGCAGCCGGGAGGAGCACGCCACCGCACACGTCCCGGGGAGCCTGAACATTCCCTTGGATGAATTGGCCTCCCGGCTCACGAACCTGCCCAATACGACCCTCTACCTGATGTGCGGCTCCGGAAAGCGCAGCAGCCAGGCCGCGCGGATCCTCACCGACCGCGGACACACCGCGGTCAACGTGGCTGGCGGGATCACCGAGTGGTACCGGGCAGGGCATCCCGTCAGCTACAGCCAAACTCCGGCAGACCAGCCGGCACCATCAAAAAACCCCGCAGCACCAGGCCTCCGGCGCCTGCTGCGACGGCTCTTCCGCAGGACATCCGCATAGGCCGCAGCGCCCTTGCAGGATACCCCCGGGGGTATCTATACTGAATGCAGAACAACCTCCCAATCCCCTTTCAACTGAAGGAGAGCACCAGATGCTTATCGAGCGCATTTACGACGAAGACCTCGCACAAGCCAGCTACGTCATCGGCTGCCAGGCCAAGGGCGAAGCCATCGTGGTGGACGGACGCCGCGACATCGCCGTGTACCAGGAGCTCGCCGCCAAGAACGGCATGAAGATCGTGGCCGTCACCGAGACCCACATCCACGCCGACTACCTCTCCGGCACCCGCGAACTGGCCGCCGCCACCGGCGCCAAGATCTACGTTTCCGGCGAGGGCGGACCCGACTGGCAGTACCAGTTCGAGGGCGAGCGGCTCTACGACGGCGACACCATCACCCTGGGCAACATCAACATCAAGGCAGTCCACACCCCCGGGCACACCCCGGAGCACCTGTCCTTCCTGGTGACCGACGGCGCGTTCAGCGACAAGCCCGGCTACCTGCTCTCCGGAGACTTCGTGTTCTCCGGCGACCTGGGCCGGCCGGACCTGCTGGACGAGGCAGCCGGCGGCGTGGACACCCGCTTCGAGGGCGCCAAGCAGCTCTTCGCCAGCCTCCGCGACAAGTTCCTCACTCTCCCGGACTACGTCCAGGTCCACCCCGCCCACGGCGCCGGCAGCGCCTGCGGCAAGGCCCTGGGTGCCATCCCGTCCTCCACGGTGGGCTACGAACGCCTCTACGCCTGGTGGGGCCCCTACCTGGCCGCCAACGACGAGCAGGGCTTCATCGACGAGCTCCTCGACGGCCAGCCCGACGCCCACGCCTACTTCGGCCGCATGAAGCGCGAAAACCGTGAAGGCCCGGCCGTCATGGGCGAGCGTGCCCCGCTGCAGGAGCTGGACACCGCCGTCGTGGCCCAGGGCCTGGCAGATGACACCCTGACGTTCATCGACACCCGCTCCAACGGCGAAGTCCACCAGGGCACCGTGGCCCGGTCCCTGAACGTGCCGGCCGGCAAGTCAGTGGCCAGCTACGGCGCCTGGGTGGTCAACCCGGAAACGGACACGAACCCGCTGGTGCTCCTGGCCAAGGACCAGGAGCAGGCCCAGGACATGTGGGACCACCTGGTCCGCGTGGGCATCGACAACGTGGCCGGCTACCTGACCGGCATCGAGGGGCTGCCCACCTTCACCCCCAAGCTAATCCAGCCTGAGGAACTCGACGGTTTCGACGCCGCCATGGTCCTGGACGTCCGCAACAAGACCGAGCACAAGGCCGGGCACGTCCCGGGCTCGTACCAGCTCAGCGGCGGCCGCGTCATGTGGCACCTCGACGAGCTGCCCATCGGTGGAACCATCGTGTCCTACTGCCAGTCCGGCGTCCGGAACTCCGTAGCCGCCAGCGCCCTGCGCCGCGCCGGGTACGACGTCGTCGAACTGGACGGCAGCTACGCCGCCTGGAACGCCTGGCAGAACAGCGTCCCCGCCGTCTGACCAGGACACCCCACAGACCGCCCGGGCAGGACCCCCCTCCTGCCCGGGCCCTGGTCCGGTGCGTCCCCAGCGCCTCCGGACCCGGCCCGGGCGTGTCCCCCGCACGCCCGGGCCACTTCCTTGTCCCCACCAATGTCCCCGCCACGAATGGAGCAGCCAATGCAGGGCAGAACACTTCCCACAGCCGGTTCGGCCGGCCCCATGCTGGGCCTGCGGCAGAACCTGGCGCAGTTCATGCTGCTGGTTTCCGTCAATGCCCTGGTGGGCGGGACCCTGGGCCAGGAACGCACCGTCCTGCCCCTCCTGGCCTCCCAGGAGTTCCACCTGGACCTCTACACAGGGGCGCTGACGTACATTCTGGCCTTCGGCCTGTCCAAGGCCGGGATGAACTATTTCGCCGGCACCCTCTCCGACAAGTACGGCCGCAAACCGGTCCTCATCGCCGGCTGGCTGGCAGCGGTTCCCGTACCGCTCATGCTCATCTTCGGCCCGTCCTGGGGCTGGATCGTGGCCGCCAACGTCCTGCTGGGCATCAGCCAGGGGCTGACCTGGTCCACCGCCGTCATCATGAAAATGGACCTGGTGGGCCCCAGGCAGCGGGGGCTGGCCATGGGCTTCAACGAGGCCGCGGGCTACCTTGGCGTGGCCGCCACCGCGCTGGCCACCGGCTACCTGGCCACCTCCTTCGGACTCCGCCCCGCCCCGTTCCTGCTCGGTGCGGCCTATATCGCCCTCGGCCTGGGACTGACCGTCCTGGCCGTCAGGGAAACCCACCAGCACGCCAAAACCGAGGCCATCCAGCATGCCGGCACCTCCAGCCGCGCCCATGCCGGCCTCACCACCGGCCAGGTGTTCACCCTCACCAGTTTCAAGGACCGCTCCCTCTCGGCAGCCAGCCAGGCGGGGCTGGTGAACAACCTCAACGACGGCCTGGCATGGGGCCTCTTTCCCGTCCTGTTCGCCGGCGCCGGGCTCAGCCTTGGCCAGATCGGCATCATGGCCGCCGCCTACCCCGCTGCCTGGGGTGCCGCCCAGCTGGTCACCGGTGCCGCCTCCGACCGGTGGGGCCGCAAATGGTTCATCACGGCCGGCATGCTGGTCCAGGCCGTGGCGCTGGGCATCACCGCAACCGCCCACAGCTTCGGGCCCTGGCTCGCCGCCGCCGTCGTGCTGGGCCTCGGCACCGCCCTGGTCTATCCCACCCTGCTGGCCGCCATCGGCGACGTCGCGCACCCGGCCTGGCGGGCGCGCTCCGTGGGGGTGTACCGGTTGTGGCGCGACGGCGGATTCGCCGTGGGTGCCCTGCTCTCCGGTGTCCTCGCCGACCTTTACGGCATCCCCGCCGCCGTTGCCGCCGTCGCGGTCCTCACCGCAGCTTCCGGCGCCGTGGTGGCCATCCGGATGCGCGGCAACGACCACGCGGCGGGATAGCGCACGTCAGCCGGCCGGGGCAATGAACTGCCGGATCTCCGCCGCCATCCGGGTGGACTGCGTCCAGTGCAGGTAGTGGCCGCCTTCAAGGGGCAGGACCCGGTGCCGGGTGACGTTCCTGAGGAGGTCCTCCGCGGCGGCGACCTTCGTGGCTGCCCGGCCGTCCTTTTCGTCCGCGATGAACGCCAGGACGGGCAGGTCGGCGGGATAGGTGACTCCGCGGAGGGCTGCCGCGTTGTTGCCGATGCGGGCTGTTTCATCGGCCACCGCGGCATTGCCCACGTTCCACAGCATCATGGTGCGCATCCGCTTCAGCTCTTCCTCCGAATAGGCGTTTCCGTCCGGATCGAACAGACCCGGTGCCACCGCGGCTACGTCGCGGACCAGCCCGGTGGCAGCCACCACCTTGACCCAGTTGATGCCGGGCTGCGCCTCCTCCACCGGGTGGTCGCCCGGCTTGGGAATGGTGGCGTCGATGCCCACCACCGCTGAAACCTCCGGGCGGTACCGGTTGGCGTAGTCCAGCAGGTAGAACCCGGCGATGGAGTGGCCGGCCAGGATGTAGGGCTGCCGGACCTGGAGCTTTGACAGGACCTCATGGAGCTCGTTGCTGATGTGCTCGTTGGTGCGGGCGCTGGCTTCCATGTCGCTGTAGCCATAGCCGAACCCTTCCACCACCATCACGTCGAAGCCGCTGAGTTCGCGGATCAGCGGGGCGAAGTCCAGGCCGGGTGCGGCGGTGCCCAGTCCGCTGAGCAGGATGATCGGCGGCCCCTGGTTCGAGTTTCCGTTGCGGACCACGTTCAGCGATCCCCCGGTCACCGCGATCCGCTCCCCGTAGGCGGGGGTGGTGGCCTTCTCGTGCGCCTCCAGGGCTGCGTTGGCCACCGCCGAGGCCAGGACCAGCCCCAGGACAACCAGCGCCGCGATCCCCAGCCGGCGGAGCCAGCGCCGCTTCCGCTGCGGTGTCATCCGTGCCGGGCGACGTAGGTGGCCAGCCCGTCCACGGTGGCCACGGCCGGGTAGTCCGCCTCAGGGATGTCCACCCCCGTGGATTCCGCGATGACTTCCACCAGGCGGAGGAAGTCCAGGGAGTCCAGTTCCAGGTCCTGGCGCAGGCGGGCGCCGCCGTCCAGGTCGCCAGGCTCGACGTCGGGCGCTACTTTTCCGAGCGCTGCCTCCACTGCCTGGCGCGCGTCCTGTTCGTTCACGGCTCCTCCTTGAGTACGGGTCCAACAGTCAGGGTCCAACAGTCACAGGTCGCCGGGCTTTTGCAGCAGTTCGTCGATGCGGGCCAGGAACCGGCCGCCGCGCAGCCCGTCGCTCACCCGGTGGTCCGCGGACAGCGTGGCGATGGCGGCGTTCCGGATGCCCAGCATCCCGTTGTGAGCCCAGGGCTGCTCCAGGACCTTGCCGAAGCCCACCATGGCCACCTGCGGCGGGTAGATCACCCCGTACACGCTTTCGACGCCGAGATCGCCCAGGTTGGTCACCGTGAGGGTGGGGTCGGCCATCTCCGCGCGCTGCAGCCGGCCCGCCCGGGCCCGGCCCACCAGGTCGCGCAGCTGGTCCATGAGTTCGTCGAGCGTCAGGGTGTCGGCGTCGTGCAGGGCCGGGGCCACCAGTCCGCCGTGCCGCAACGCCACCGCCACGCCCAGGTGCACCGCGCCGCTGGGCTGGAAGGCGCCCTTGGTGAAGAACCCGTTCATGTCCGGCACCTCCTTGGCCGCGAGCGCGGTGGCCTTCAGCAGCAGGGCGGACGGCACCAGCCGGGAGGAGACCGGCCGCTGCTGGTTGGCGCTCTGCATCCACGCCATCGCGGCCGCCAGGTCCAGGGTGGTGGACACGTAGTAGTGCGGGATCTCCTTCTTGGACCGGGACATCAGCGCGCCGATTGCCTGCCGCAGGGTTTCCGCTTTGCTGCCGGTGTCCTTCCGGCCGCGCCGTCGCGCTTCCTCCGCGGCTTTGTGCGGCGGTTCGGCAACTGGAGCTTCCGACGGCGGTGCTTCCGCCGGTTCCTCCGCCGCACCTTCGCTGGGTGGCCGCCCGCCGGGAATTTCCTCCTTGGGCGCCCGCTCCCGGGGAGGCACCGCGGCGAGCACGTCCTCCTCCGTCACGGCACCACCGGGACCGGTGCCCGCGATGGCCTGCAGGTCGACGCCCAGCTCCGCGGCCAGGCGGCGGGCCAGCGGCGAGGACCGCACCCGGTGGGCTGCGCCTTCTGCCGGCACGTGCGCAGCCGCCGCCGGAGCAGCCCCCGCGGCGGCGCCGGGCGCAGCGAAGGCGCCTGGCGCAGCGGAGGTGCCGGGCGCAGCGGCGGCGCGTTCGACGTCGGCCCGGGTCACCTCGCCGCCGGGGCCGCTCCCACTGATGCGTCCGACGTCGACCCCCAGCGTGTGCGCCAGGTGCCGCACCGGGGGCGGGGCCTTGGTTCCCGGCTCCGGTTCCGGTGGCGGGAATTTCGCCGCCGGCGGGACCTCTGCCGGGGTGGCGGTGATCCTGGCGATGGGGGTGCCCACGTCCACGGTGTCGCCGATGTCCACCAGGAACTCGGCCACCACGCCTTCCTGGAACGACTCGATGTCCATGACGGTCTTGTCCGTGTCCACGGCCGCCACGAGGTCGCCCTTGTGGACGTAGTCCCCGGGCTTAACCAGCCACTCCACCACTTTGCCGTGCTCCATGTCCGCGCCCAGGGACGGCATCCGGAACTCATCCACCGGCGCCCACGGCCCTTCGTGCGGCGGCCATGACCCGTTCCACCGACGGCAGCGCCGCCTGCTCCAGGTGCTTGGCGTAGGGGACGGGGACCTCCAGGCTGCACACCCGCTCCACAGGGGCGTCCAGGTCGAAAAAGGCCTGTTCACAGATCCGGGCCGCGATCTCGGCGGAGATGCTGCCGCTGCGCCAGCCCTCGTCCACCACCACGGCCCCGTGCGTCCTGGCCACGCTGTCCATGATGGTGTGGGCGTCCAGCGGGCGCAGGGTGCGCAGGTCGATGACATCGGCGTCGATGCCCTCCCCGTCCAGCTGTTGCGCGGCCTCCAGCACCAGGGGCAGGGTTCCGCCGTACGTGATGAGCGTGATGGCGTCCCCTTCGCGCAGGACCGCTGCCTTGTCGATGCCCACGGCGCCGGCATCGTCGTCGAGCTCCCCCGCGACGTTGTACAGCGAGCCGTGCTCGAAGATCAGCACCGGGTCCGGATCCTGCAGCGCGGTCCACAGCATCCCGCGTGCGTCCGCCAGCGTGGCCGGGGCCAGGATGCGCAGCCCCGGAATGTGCGCGTACCAGCCTTCCAGGCTGTGGGAGTGCTGCGCCCCCAGCTGGCGGCCGGCGCCGGTGGTCATCCGGATGACGATGGGCACGTTGAACTGGCCGCCGGACATGTGCAGCAGGGTGGCGGCGTTGTTGATGATCTGGTCCAGCGCCAGCAGGCTGAAGTTGACGGTCATGATTTCGACGACGGGCCGCATCCCGCCCAGCGCCGCGCCGATCCCCGCGCCCACGAACCCGGACTCGGAGAGGGGTGTGTCGCGGATCCGGTCAGGCCCGAATTCCTCCAGCAGGCCCAGGCTCACGGCGAAGCTGCCGCCGTACCGGCCCACGTCCTCGCCCATGAGGAACACCCGTTCGTCGCGCGTCATGGCATCGCGGAGGGCCGCGCGCATGGCTTCCCGGTACGTGGTTTTCATCCTGCAGCCCCGCCTTTCCCTGCTGTCGTGTCCCGCTCCTCCGGACCCCCGCCGCCTGCGCTGCCGTCGTCCGGCCGGTCGCTGTAGACGAACCGGCTGAGCTCGGACACCGGCTCCGGGGTTCCGTTCTCGGCAAAGCCGACGGCGGTGCTGATCTCGGCGTCCACGTCCGCCTGCAGCGCGGCCCACTCTTTGTCCGGGAGCTGGCCCGCCGCCTGCATGGCGGACTGCAGCAGGCTGATGGGGTCCCGTTCCATCCACCGGGCCACCTCGGATTTCTCCCGGTACAGCTCGGGATCGAACATGGAGTGGGCGCGGAACCGGTACGTGCGCAGCTCCAGGAAGTGTGGGCCGCCGCCGGACCGCACGGCGTCCACGGCACGCCGGGAGGCCTCCTCGACGGCGAGGACGTCCATGCCGTCCACCGCCCACGCCGAGATCTCGTAGCCGGCGGCTTTGAGGGCGATGTCCGTCTGGGATTCGGAGCGGCCCAGGGCGGTGCCCATGGCGTAGAGGTTGTTCTCGCAGCAGAAGAGCACCGGCAGCTGCCACAGCGCGGCCAGGTTCATGCTTTCGTGGAATTCGCCTTCGGCCACGGCGCCTTCGCCGAAGAAGCAGACGGTCACCCGTTGGCGCCCGGCCATCCGGTCCGCGAGGGCCAGGCCGACGGCGAGTGGCAGCCCGCCGGCCACGATCGCGTTTCCGCCGTAGAAGCGGGTGGCGGCATCAAAGAGGTGCATGGAGCCGCCCCGGCCCCGGCAGCAGCCCTCCGCATGGCCGTACATTTCGGCGAGGATGGCCCCGGCGGAGACGCCGCGCAGCAGGGCGTGCCCGTGTTCGCGGTAGGTGGCCACCACGGCGTCCTCCGGTTCCAGGGCTTCCATCACCCCTGCCGCCACGGCCTCCTCGCCGGTGTAGACGTGCAGGAAGCCGCGGATCTTGGCGGCACTGTAGAGCTCGATGCATTTTTCCTCGAGCCTGCGTACCCGCAGCATTTGCCGCAGCAGGTGCACGGCGTGCTCCGCGTCCGGGATGCCCCGGCTCCTCAGCGTGGTCATGGCTGGTCCTTCAGAGGTACGGCAGCCCCTGCCGGGGATTCAAGCGTTGAGGTGTCGCCTTCCGGGAGACCGAGCTCGCGGGATTTCAGGAGCCGGCGCAGGATCTTGCCGCTGCGCGTCTTGGGCAGGGTGGTGGTGAAGTCCAGCAGCCTGGGTGCCACGGCGGCGCCCAGCCGTTTCCGCGCGAAGCCGATGATCTCCAACTGGAGCTCCTCCGTGGGCTCGTTGCCGGGTTTGAGTTCCACGAAGGCCTTGACCACCTCGCCGGCCACGGGGTCCGGGACGCCGATCACGCCGGCTTCGGCCACGGCCGGGTGTTCCATGAGGCAGCTTTCCACCTCGAAGGGGCCGATCAGGTGGCCGGAGGACTTGATGACGTCGTCGCCGCGGCCCACGAACCAGAAGTAGCCGTCGCCGTCGCGCTTTGCCAGGTCGCCGGTGAGGTACCAGCCGCCGGCAAAGCAGCGCCGGTAGCGCTCCTCCTCGTTGAGGTAGCCGCGGAACATGGACGGCCACCCGGGGCGCAGCGCCAGCTCGCCCATGGTGTCCGGCCCGGTGACCAGGACTGCCTGGCCGTCTTTGACGATGGGTTTGCCGTCGGCGTCGCGGGCCACCAGGGCCGCCTCGATGCCGGGCAGCGGCCGGCCCATGGAGCCGGGCCGGATGTCCATGGCCGGGTAGTTGGCGATCATGATCCCGCCGGTTTCGGTCTGCCACCAGTTGTCGTGCACGGGCAGGCCCAGGACGTCCTGGCCCCACACCACGGCCTCCGGGTTCAGCGGCTCCCCCACGCTGGCGATGAAGCGCAGCGCGGACAGGTCATGGCCCGCGGCGCGCCCGGCGCCTGCCTTCATGAGCATCCGCAGCGCCGTGGGCGCGGTGTACCAGACGGTGACGTGCTGCTCGGCGAGGATCCGGTACCAGCGGTCGGCGTCCAGTTCCTCCTCGTCCACGATGGCGGTGACGCCGTGCACCAGCGGGGCGATAATGCCGTAGGACGTGCCGGTCACCCAGCCCGGATCGGCGGTGCACCAGTAGATGTCGTCCGGGTGCAGGTCCAGCGCGAAGCGGCCGGTGGCGTAGTGGGCGGCGACGGCGTCGTGGACGTGGATGGCGCCCTTGGGCGTGCCGGTGGTGCCGCTGGTGAAGTGCAGCAGGGCCATGTCCTCGGGCTGGGTGTCTGCGATCTCCCCGATGGGGTCAGCCTGGGCCAGGAGTTCGGCCAGGTCCAGGGTTTCCGGTTCGGGGCTGCCGTCGGCGTCCACCAGCAGGACGTGGCGGAGGTCGGGCAGGGAGTCCCGGACCGGCGCCACCTTCCTGCGGTACAGCGCCCGGGTGGTCAGCAGTACCCGGCCGGCCCCGAGGTGCAGCCGCTGCCGGACCGGCTCGGGGCCGAAGGCTGAAAAGAGCGGGCAGAAGACGCTGCCGTTTTTGAAGGTGCCCAGCACGGCGGTGTACAGCGCGGGGCTGCGGCCCAGGAGCGAAAAGACCCGGTCGCCGCGCCCCACCCCCAGGCCCTGCAGCACCGCCGCGAACCTGCCGGACCCGTCCGCAAGGCCGCCGTAGGTCAGGGAGCGGGTGCCGCCGTCGGCCATCACGAACCGCAGCGCCTCCTTGCCGCCGCGCCCTTCCGCCACGTGCCGGTCCACGGCCTCGTAGGCGATGTTCAGGCCCCGGCCTCCGGGCAGCCCGGCCAGCGCCTGCCGTGCCTGGTCCCAGCTGAAGTCCCGCCGGGCGGCATCGTAATCCAGCAGGTTGGGCCGGACCGGGAAGGCGGCCACGTCCTTGGTGATGGCAGGCCAGCGCGTGGCACCCTCAACTCCGGCGGTCATGGTGCTCCTCTGGTCCATCATGTTCCTTTGGTTGGGGGCTAGAACCCCGTGGGCTCGGTCTCGAACTCGGGTTCCCCCGGCTGGTATTCGTGGTGCAGCGGCCGCAGCGCCTCGGTCCGCGGATGCCAGAACAGGGCGTCGTAGCGGTCCCCCATCCGGGTGGGCACGTCGTCGGGCGTGGCCAGGGAGTGGGCCAGGCCGCGGATCTGGGCGGCTTCCGCCGCGCGTTCCGCCCCCCGTTCCTCCCAGCGGCCGGTGCCGGTGTTGCCGGCGGAAGCGTTCATTCCCTGGCCTCCGGCGCGTGCCGCCCCACCGGGGAGGGCAGGAGGTAGTGCCGGAACCAGTCCGAGGCAAGCGTGGCCGCCATGGCAAGCGTGCCGGGTTCCTCGAAGAGGTGCGTGGCGCCCGGGACGATCTCCAGCCGGGTGGGCGCCTGCAGGAGCGCCATGGCCTGCCGGTTGAGGGCCAGCACCTGGGTGTCGGCGCCGCCAACAATCAGGAGGGTGGGGGCTTTTACGGCGGCGAGGCGGGGTCCGGCCAAGTCCGGCCTGCCGCCGCGGGAGACGACGGCGGCAACCTGGGCGCCGGGTTCGGCCGCGGCCCACAGTGCAGCCGCCGCGCCGGTGCTGGCGCCGAAGTAGCCGATCCTGCCCGCGGAGCCATCGTGCCGCGCCTCCAGCCAGTGGGTGGCGGAGGACAGCCGGCGGGCCAGCAGGTCGATATCGAACACGTTGGCCCGGTTGACCTCCTCCTCGGGCGTCAGGAGGTCAAGGAGCAGCGTGCCCAGGCCGGCGCCGTGCAGCACCGAGGCGACGAAGCGGTTGCGGGGGCTGTGCCTGCTGCTGCCGCTGCCGTGGGCAAAGAGGACCGTGCCGTCGCACCGGGCCGGCAGGTAGAGGCTGCCGCGCAGGACCGCCCTTCCGTCAGGGATTTCGACGTCGTCCTCCAGGCTGCCGTCTCCCCGGTAGCCGTCGCCGTGGTGTGCCGGGGCGGCAGCGGCGTCCAGCAGCTGCACCACCTCGCTGTCCTCGGTGGGTGAGAAGTCCCGGTAGTAGTAGCCCACGGCCTGGAAGTCCTGGGGCGAAAGGAGGCAGACGACGTCGTCCGGTTCCTTGAGCTCCACAATGGCGCGGGCGGGGGCAACGGGAACGGCAAGGATGACCCTGGCAGCGCCGAGATGCCGGGCCACCTGGCAGGCCGCGCGGGCGGTGGAACCGGTGGCGATGCCGTCGTCGACAATGACCACCGTGCGCCCGGTAAGGTCGATCCGCCGGCGCCCCTGCCGAAACCTGGCCACCCTGCTTTCCAGCAGGGCGCGTTCCTGGCGCTCCACCTGCTGCAGGTCTTCCTGGGAGACGCGGGCCATGGAGATGGTGCGCGGATCAAGGACGCGGACGTTGCCCTCCCCGATGGCCCCCATGGCCACCTCGGGCTGGAACGGAACCCCCAGTTTCCGCACCACGATCACGTCCAGCGGCGCTTCGAGGGCTTTGGCTACTTCGAACGCCACGGGGACGCCGCCCCTGGGCAGGCCCAGCACCACGACGTCCCGGCCGCGCAGGGAGGCCAGCCGCTTGCCCAGCCGCCGCCCGGCGTCGGACCTGTCATGAAACGAAGCCATCGCCGTCACCCGTTGTGTGTGATTTCTTCCCCGGGCAGCGCGGCCACCACGGGGTTCCATGTCATCCGGAGGACGAAATGGGCGTCGGAACTGCTCTTGGCAATCACCGCCCCTGCGTCCCCCGCGAGCTTCACGCCGAACTCGATCTGGATCTGTTCGGGGGTGAGTTCCGCCATGGCCTCCAGTGCTGCGCGGGCAGCGGGGCGGACGCTGGCAAGTGCATCTTCCAGGCGCCTGCCCGTGTCCAGGATCCCCTGTTCGTTGCGCGCGGGATGATCCACGCCGTAGCTGTTGTCCGCAGCCTCAACGAGCACGGTTCCGGATCCCACTTCGTAGCGCAGCACTTCGGTCATGGCGGATTCCTCCTGCTAATGCGAGACGCGGTAGGTGTGGCGGAGGTCGGTGCTGGGCTTAATGGCCACTGCTGTTACCACCAGTGCCACCGCCCCTGCGATCCATGACGTCCAGGCTGCGCCCGTTGCGCCCGTGTATGTCCCGAGCCATGGCGAGAGGACCAGTCCTGCGGCGAGGATGGCCTGCACGTATTCCATGGCCGGAGTTCCCGGCATGGCCAGGTTGATAATGCCGCTGACCACCAGGAGCCCGCCGAAGACGAGCATCAGGGTGGTGGACATGTTTAGCTGCCGCGTGAACAGGACCGCCACCGCGGTGAAGAGTCCGGCGGCGACCGCTACATAGTCCTGCCACCGATACCACTTTTTCACTGAACTTTCCTTTCTGATGTGGGCGGGCCGCGTTGTGCGTTTCCAGCCCGCGGGCCTCAGCTTCCCGCGATTTAAGTCAACGCCTGCCGGTCATCCGCTTGTAGGGCAGAAAGACCTAGGGCGGCCCGACACCTGCCGGCGCACCTGCGCGCACACCAATTCCCTGCCAACTCACAGCAATTGCCCGTGCAAAACGCGGTTACGGTGTGCAAGAGTGGCGGCAGCGCTGGGGCGCAAGGTGAAGAACAGACCGCGGAGGCCGCCCGTGAACCGAAGATCAGCCCGTCCCTCCGCTCCCCTGCGGCCTCCTTCGCCCGCGCTGCTGCCCGTGCTGGCGCTGGTCCTGTCCGCGCTGGTGGCATGCCAGGCGCCCACTCCGGCACCGGCTCCGCAGACTGCCACTCCATCCGGCGGCGCCACCCCGTCATCCAGTACGTCGGCACCACCGAGTGCGTCGGCAGCACCCACGGCAGGCGCAGACTCCACGGCACAGCCGGGGGACGCGGCAAAGCCCGCCGGAATGCCCCGGCACATCTTCGTGATCAACCTGGAAAACAAGGGGTACGGCACTACCTGGGGCGACAATTCCCCCGCGCCGTACCTGTCCGGAACGCTCCGGAAGAAGGGCGTGCTGCTGAAGAACTACTACGGGATCGCCCACAACTCGCTGCCCAACTACCTGGCCCAGATCTCCGGACAACGGCCCAACGACAGCACGGAACTGGACTGCCACACGTACACCGAGTTCAACGCCACCGGCACTGATCCGGACGGGACGCTGCAGGGCGACGGCTGCGTCTACCCGGAGGACACCCAAACCGTGGCCGGGCAGCTGGCCGCGCAGGGCAAAACGTGGAAGGGCTACATGGAGGACATGCAGCAGCCGTGCGAGCACCCGGTCCTGGGCGAGGCGGACAACCACATCAAGGCCACGCCGGAGGAGCAGTACTCCACCCACCACAACCCCTTCATGTACTTCCGCTCCATCACGTCGTCCCCGGACTGCGCGAAAAACGTGGTCAACTTTTCCGCGCTCAAGGACGACCTGAAATCCGTGGACACCACCCCCAACCTGGCCTACATCACGCCCAACCTGTGCCACGACGGGCATGACGGCACCTGCGCCGACGGCTCTGACGGCGGCCTGGGGACAGCGGACGACTGGCTCAAGAAGCAGGTCCCGGCCATCCTTGCGTCACCGGCGTACAAGCAGGACGGCATGCTGGTGATCACCTTCGACGAGGCCGAGGGCGACACCACCGGCCCCTCCGAAGGCGACCCGGGAGTCCCCGCCGGGGGGACGGCCGGAGGACGGGTGGGGGCCCTGGTCCTCTCCCCGTTCGCGGCTGCGGGCACCTCCTCGGACCGGCCCTACAACCACTACAGCCTGCTGGCCACCATCGAGGACCTCTTCCACCTCCCGCGCCTGGGGCTGGCCGGTGATCCCGGCGTCAGGACGTTCGGGGACGACGTCTACCGGAAGGAATCCTAAGGTGGCGCTTTCAGGAAGCGGACGACGCCGGGCCGTGCTGGCAGGTGCCGCGGCGGTGGCTTTGGTGATCGTCGCCGTCGTCCTTTCCCTGGCGTTGCGCGGCGGCCCACCGGCCGCAGAACCGCCGGCGTCGGACGCGCCCGCAACAGCCGCGCCCACCGCCGGCGCCCCGGCCACCGCGGCTGCGGCACCGGGAACTGCTGCCGCCGACCCCAGCGGGATCGGCAAGATCAAGCACGTAGTGATCATCACCCAGGAGAACAGGTCCTTCGACAGCTACTTCGGGACGTACCCCGGGGCCGACGGGATTCCCATGAAGGACGGCAAGCCCGCGGTGTGCGTTCCGGATCCCGCCGAGGGTGGCTGCGTAAGGCCCTTCTACAACTCGGCCGACAGCAACGCCGGCGGCCCGCACAGCCACGCCGATGCCACCGCCGACATCAACGGCGGGGCGATGGACGGATTCGTGGCGCAGGCGGAGAAGGGCCTGTCCGGCTGCGGCGCCGCCAGCACCAAGTGCCAGTACAGCACCACCATGCCCACCGATGTGATGGGCTACCACGACGGACGGGACCTGCCCAACTACTGGGCCTATGCGCAGAACTTCACGCTGGAGGACCACCTGTTCGCCTCCGCCGCCTCCTGGAGCCTGCCGGCGCACCTGTACCTGGTCTCGGAATGGTCGGCCAAATGCACCAAGGCCGGGGACCCGTCGTCGTGCGTAAATGCCCTGCAGGACCCGGACCCCGAACCGGAGCCGCAGATCATCAAGGACACGCTGATCGGCAAGTGCCAGGCCGGGATGGACCTGGATCCTTGCCGCGAGGCGCTGGAAGCTGCCGGCATCGACCCGGGCCTCGCCGCACAGATTGACCAGCTCATCGGCACCAGCTGCAAGCCCACCGATTCCTACGCCATCTGCCAGGCGGCGGTGGATGCCGCCCCCATGTCCGATGACCTGAAGAAGAAGCTCACCGAGGCGGCCAAGAAACTGGAACTGCCGGACTACGCCTGGACCGACCTGACGTTCCTGCTGCACAAGCACAACGTCCCGTGGGCCTACTACGTGTTCAACGGCACCGAACCGGACTGCCGCAATGACGCCGCCACCTGCGATCCGGTGAAGCAGGACGCCAAGACCCCCGGCCTGTGGAATCCGCTGCTGTACTTCGACACAGTCAAGGAGGACGGCGAGCAGGGCAACATCAAGCCGCTCAGCGGTTTCTACGATGCCGCCAGAAAGGGGACGCTGCCGGCAGTCACCTGGGTGGCGCCCACGGACAAAGTCAGCGAACACGCGCCTGCGAAGATCAGCACCGGGCAGGCCTACGTTGCCGGGCTCATCAACGCCGTGATGAGCGGCCCTGACTGGGACAGCACCGCCATCTTCCTCAACTGGGACGACTGGGGCGGCTTCTATGACCACGAAAACCCGCCGGTGGTGGACAACAACGGCTATGGGCTGCGCGTCCCGGGCCTGGTGATCAGCCCCTATGCGAAGAAGGGGTTCATCGACCACCAGGTCCTCAGCCAGGACGCCTACTTCAAGTTCATCGAGGACGATTTCCTGGGCGGCGAGCGCATCGATCCCGCCACGGACAGCAGGCCGGACGCCCGCCCTGATGTCCGCGAGAACAACCCCCAGCTGGGCGACCTGGCACAGTCCTTCGACTTCACCCAGGCGCCGCTGCCGCCGCTCATCCTGCCCAACGCCACCACCTACTGACGCCGGGCCTTCCGTCCGGACGCGGCCGGGTTACGTGGCAGCCCCCTCTGCGGGATTTGCCGTGCGCGGCTCGGTGTCAGGTTGGTGCGCTTCCTCCGGTACTGCCTCAGCCTGGAGCACGGCCGGGCGCTCTGCCGGAACGGCGGCGGCCGCGGTGCCGGCGGGGGCGGGCTTGATGTTCTGGTTGACATGGAAGAAGTTGTCGGGGTCGTACTTTGCCTTGAGTACGGCAAGCCGCGCGTAGTTCGAGCCGAGGGTGTCCTCGATCCTGGCCTGGTCATCTGCGTCCTGGAAGTTAAGGTAGCCGCCGGCCTCCGAGAATTCGTGGAGCGCGGTCCAGTACTCCCGGACCCAGGCGATGTTCCTGTCGTTCTCGGACGGATCGGGCCACTGCGCCGCAATAACAGGCGCGAAGTCCACGTCACGGTAGGCGAAGGCGGTGGCCTCGGGAGCTACGCGCCTCACGGCGCCGTCGATCGGATAGAAATGGTTGGCGGAGTGGACGCTGGGAATGCCAGGAGCATATGCGACGGCAGTGCGGAGCGCGTCATCGCTGAGGGTGCGGAGGAAATCGGCCTTCCAGTAGCCCTGCAGCCCGGGGACGCCGCTGAGGCCGTCGAACATGATGTTCAGTGCCGGGTACGGCATCGGGGCGAAGAAGCTTCCCAGCACCTGCCCGGCGTCAAGCATTGGATGCCAGTGCGCGGGGCCGGCGTCAAGGTCGCCGGTCCACATTCCTGCGATCACCGCAACGGGCTTCCCATGCCATTCCTCGGGAAGGAACGGCACCGGAGGACCTTGGTGGAATCCCAGGAAGGCGCCCATTTCGTCCGGTTCGGCAGCAATCCACTCGCGGTAGGCCGCCCCAACTTCGGCTCCGGTCGCTGCATCGAAGAACATAATTCCCACATGGACCATGTCCACGGGGTGCAGGCGGAACTCCATCGACGTGACCACGCCGAAGTTGCCGCTGCCGCCGCGGAGCGCCCAGAACAGGTCGACGTTTTCGGCTTCGCTGGCAGTGACAAAGGTTCCGTCAGCAAGGACGACGTCGGCGGAAACGAGGTTGTCGCAGGACAACCCGTACTTGCGGGACAGGTACCCGATGCCGCCGCCGAGGGTCAGGCCGGCGACGCCGGTTGAGCCGATGATGCCCCCTGTGCTTGCCAGCCCGAATGCATGCGTGGCGTGGTTGTAGTCTGCCCACGTTGCGCCGGGCTCCACCCGGGCCAGCCGCGCCGCGGGGTCAACGCGCACTCCCCGGCGGGCCGAGAAGTCGAGGACCAGGCCGTCGTCGACCGTTCCGAATCCTGGCGCACTGTGCCCGCCGCCGCGCACGGCAACTTCAATCCCCAGACCACGGGCGAAGCGTACGGCCGCCAGAACGTCCGCGACCTGGGACACCTGGAGGACCGCTGCGGGACGACGGTCGATCATCCCGTTGTAAACATGGCGTGCGGCCTCGTACTCGGCGTCGCCCTCTTCGATAACCTGCCCGCGGACCTGTTCGCGGAGCACGTCGAAACGATCGCTACCCATCACAACTCCATTTTTTGCGTCGGAGACCAGGGGCAGCCGGCTCCATCCAGGGCCCAGCGGGGGCCAGCATGATGATGCTTTCGGTATACGCCCGGGCCTGGAAGGGGTCAAGAGCGATCCGGCCGGGGAGATCGTCGGCGGTGACGGCGCTACGGCGTGGCGAGCGTGCAGTCCGCCGCGTCCTCCACCACGCGCTCCAGGTCACCGGTTCGGTGCAGCACCTCCATCTGCCGCACGGCCCCGGTGCCGTCGGCCAGCAGCCTGTCCATCAGGTCCTCCACCCGCTGCAGGTCACCCATATCCTCCAGCGCCCCCCGGACGTGGTGCAGCAGTGCATTCACGACGGCGAGCGCGGGCGCCGGGCGGTGCGTTTGGGGATCCAGCAGCTCACCCCGCAGGCCCCACCGGCTTGCCTTCCAGCCTGCCAGCCTCAGCAGTGCCGACGGGACGGATACGGGGTCGGTCCCCTCCCGCCATTCCCTGGCAGCGGTTTCCACCAGTCCCCGGGCGATTCCCGCGAGCAACACCGTGTTTTCCGGGCGCAGGCAGACGTCTGCCACGCGGATCTCCACCGTGGGATAGTGCCGGGAGAGCCGGGCATCGAAGTAGATCATGCCCTCGTCCATGGCGACGCCGGTGCTCACCATGTCATAGACCAGTTGGTGGTAGGCGTCCGGGGTGCCCAGGAGTTCCAGCGGCCCGGCGGACGGCCAGCGGTTCCACACCTGGGAGCGGTAGCTGGCGTAGCCGCTGTCCTCGCCGTGCCAGAACGGGGAATTGGCGCTCAGCGCCACGAGCACCGGCAGCCAGTTCCGCATCCGGTCCAGCACGGCCACGGCTTCCTCCGGCGACTCCACCGAGACGTGGATGTGGCAGCCGCAGGTGAGCTGCTCCCTGGCGGTCAGCCCGTACTCCTCCATCATGGCCCGGAACCTGCGCAGCTGCACCGGATGGGGATCGGCCGGGAGCGGGGAGGTTCCCAGCGCTGCCACCCTGACGCCCACGTCCTCGGCCGCCTGCTGGGCAAGGGCGCGGCCGGCCACGATGTCCTGCTCGAGTTTTGCCAGGGTGGCGTGCGGCGGGCTCACCACCTCGATCATTTCCTGCTGGAACTCGGCCGTCAGTACCGGCCCGGACGCGGCCTCCAGCGGACGGACGTAAAGGTCCAGGAGGGCGCCTGCCATCGGGACGGCTTCCCCGGTCGCGGGGTCTACCAGGAGCAACTCCTCTTCGATGCCGAACGTCCGCCTGCCTGCGCCCGCGCCGCCGGTGCCGTCATTGCCGTAGGTGTCCATCGCCGTCGTCCCCTGTCCCCTGCGTCGTTGCAAGTTCCTTCCCGGAGCATGGCAGCGTGACCGCCCCGTTCACCAGGACGTCCATGCCCGCCATACGCCGTCGGAAGGAAACAATAATAAGCACCCTTATCAATAAGGGGGAAGGGGTGCCGCCGGGGTCTCCGCTGTACTTCAGACCTACCCCCGGGTAAATTTGGACTGTGACGGGCGCCATACCCGTCCTCCCGGGCCCTTCTGCAAAGGCCCAGCGGGAGCAGCTGCTGTAGCCCAACGGCAGCGCCTTATGCAAGAGCGAAAGAGCCAAGCATGTCGGCCTCGCATTTCCAGCAGTTCCTTGATGAAGCAACCACGCCCGATCCCTCCGGCGATTCCCCCCTCGGCCCCGATTGCCTTTATGGCCTTTATGTCAGCTGGGCGGCGCTGCACGGCCTGAGCCCCAAGCCGGACCAGGCGTTCCGCGCCGGGATGCTGCGCTGCGGCGTGGACGTCCGGAACTCCCGGCTCAGGATGACCGGCCCTGCCGCGGCCGACTACATCCTCAGCAGCTACCCGGCCGTCGCGTAATGGGCGGTACTCGGGAAGCCGGGTCAGGGTGATGCCCGCAAAGCCCTGACGAAGGGCGCTTTGCCCAGGGGTGTGCGTTCGAGCTGGTCCACCGCCTGCACGTCCACGGAAAGGCCGGCCACACCTGCTGCCTCCAGTGCTGACGCCACAGCCGTATGCACCCCCTCAAGGGAGGCTCCGGGCAACAGGCCTGTGACCAGGACGCGCAGTCCCGCGGCCTCCTGGACTACCTGCCACCCTGAAGCTGCCACGTCGTCGAGCACCAGATGGAAGACGTTGGGATGGATGCTGACGGCGCCTTTCCTGCCCGGCAGCCGGAGGACGTCCTCAAGGCGTCCTTCAACGTCCTCAAGCAGCTGGAAGGACCGGCCGCAGGGGCAGCCGCGCCCGTCCAGCCTGATGGTGTCCGACATTTCGTAGCGGATCAGCGGCAGGGTGCGGGAGAACAGCACGGTCACCAGCAGCTTCGCCCCGGTGGTTCCCGGCGGCACCGGGTTGCCTGCGGGGTCCACTGGTTCCACGATGACCAGGTCCTCGTACACATGGCGGTTCCGGTAGATGCAGGGGGAAGCGATCCCGGCTGTTTCGGTGGCGGCATAGACATCGAACGGGGCGGTTCCCCACGCCGCCTGCATCTCGGCCGCAGCCTGGGCGGTAAGCACTTCGGAGGCCGACATGATCCCTTGCGGTGCAATATGCAGCCGCCCCTCCCGCTGCTCGGCCGCCAGCGGCCCCAGGGCTGAGGCGTATCCCACCAGCACCCTGGGCTGGAACCGGTTGAGCGCGGCCACTGTCTCCTCCATGGGTGCCGTGACGTCCAGCCGGAGCGTGGGGACCACCAGGGACCGGACAGAGGCGCCCACGACGGCGGACTGGTGCGTGGGAACCCGTGAGCTGACCAGTGCCGTCTTCAGTGGCTGCCTTGGATTGAGGGCGATTCCGGCCCAGTCGTTGGCCCTCGCGTAGGATGCCAGGACCGCTGCCCACTCGGAGCGGTTCCAGGCGAATATCCCCCGCCTCCCAGTGGTCCCGGCCGTGGCGGCAACCCACCAGCGCCCCCTGAACGGCCGGCCGGGATCACCACCGCTTGCGGTGAGGGCACGCACGTGGTCCTCAAGGTCGGCGAGGCTTAGGTCCGGGGTGGTTATCGCTTCGTCAAAGTGCTCCATGAGGTCCGCTTTGGTGACGGACGGCAGTTCCTGCAAGGGTGCGTCGTGCAGGCCCGCGTGCCGGTGCCGGTAGAACTCCGAGCCGGCATAGGTTGCAGCGCGCAGCCGGTGCAGCGCCTGTTCCTGGTGGGCGGCGATCCGCGCTGGATCCCACCCGTCCCTCCGGCGCCATGCCGCCCGCAGGGACAGCACCTGCGAGAGGAGGCGGACGTTCATTGCAGGCTGCCGCATCGAAGCACGGGCGGCCCGGCGTTGCATTCGCCCTCGCCTAACTCCCCGTGGCCCGTGTCGTCGTCCCAATACATCATGGCCCTGCCCCTTCCGGCCTTGAAGTCGCAACACTCCCAGTGTTGATCTTCCGCGGCCCGCCCCTGCAGCGTCAGGGTCATAGGTCCCCGCACATCGGCGAACCAGGGACGCACCTCCGACGTGCCTCTTCAAGCCTTTCGGTAAGGGGATGCAAACCTTTGTGGCGCAGAGGCCGTTGCAGTGTTTTACTGCCAGCATGTCTGAAACCCTCAAGGTCCACCGCAACGAGCCCCACGACAGCAGCGTCGCCGCACGCCTGAACTGGCTGCGCGCCGGTGTACTGGGCGCGAACGACGGTATTGTCTCGGTCGCGGCAACCGTGGTGGGCGTCGCGGGCGTGACCAACGACCTCGCGCCCATCCTGGTGGCGGGCACGGCCGCGGTGGTGGGCGGTGCCGTGTCCATGGCCCTGGGCGAATACGTTTCCGTGAGCAGCCAGAGTGACAGCCAGCGCGCGCTGATCGAAAAGGAACGCCAGGAGCTCAGGGACGATCCCGAGGGCGAACTGGACGAACTCGCCCACATCTACCAGGCCAAGGGGCTGAGCGAGGCCACCGCCAGGACCGTTGCCGAGGAGTTGACGGCAAAGGACGCCCTGAAAGCGCACCTGTCCGCCGAACTGAACATCGACGAAGAAGAAGTGGTCAGCCCCTGGCATGCCGCGTTCGCCTCCGCCATCGCATTCACCATCGGCGCCATCCTCCCCATGCTGGCCATCATTTTCCCGCCGGAAGAAGCCCGGATCCCGGTCACGTTCGTCGCCGTCATCCTGGCACTGGCCCTGACCGGCACCATCAGCGCCAAAATCGGCGGAAGCTCCAAGCGCAAGGCAACCATCAGGCTGGTGGTGGGCGGTGCGCTGGCCATGGCCTTCACCTTCGCGGTGGGCAGCCTGCTGGGCACCACCGGCATCGCCTAGCAGCCCGTCACTCCACCCGTCCCGCTGCCAGTCCGTACGGCCCCAAAACCCCTTCACATCAGCAACCTCCGCGCGTAGGGTGAACCACACAGCCGCTGGTCCTTTGGGGCCTGCGGTGGGCTCATGCAGTTGGGCTTCGGGAGCATGCCGGAGGGACCACAGGTGGGTAAAAGACCATTGAAGAACCGCATGCGGCGCTTCGCGGCACTGGCCGCGGGCCTTCTGGCCCTGCCCGCGCTGACCTCCTGCTCCGACCTGGTTTCCCGCGGCTTCCTCCCCGGCGCCCGTGACACCACCAACAACACGGAACTGATCACCGACCTGTGGGTCAACTCCTGGATCGCTGCGCTGGTGGTTGGCATCATCACCTGGGGGCTGATGATCTGGGTCATCGTGGCGTACCGGCGCAGGAAGAACACCGTCGGATTTCCGCCGCAACTGAGCTACAACCTCCCCCTTGAAGTCTTCTACCTGGCCATTCCATTGATCGTCATCGGGGTCCTGTTCGTCTTCACGGACCGGGAGCAGCGGGCCATCGACGAGCGCTACCCCAACCCGGACGTGGTGATCGACGTCTTCGGCAAACAGTGGTCCTGGGATTTCAACTACGTCAAGGAGCAGGTCCACGAGGACGCCGGACAACAAGCCCACCTGACCGGTGGCTATGGCGCCCCGGACCGGCTGCCCACGCTCTACCTTCCGGTGGGCAAGAAGGTGGAACTGCACCTCCAGTCCCGTGACGTGCAGCATTCCTTCTGGGTAGTGGATTTCCTGCAGAAGCGCGACCTCTACCCGGGCCACGAACAGTACAACCCCTACATCAGCATCACCCCCAACCGCACCGGCGAATACATGGGCAAGTGCGCCGAACTCTGCGGCGAATACCACTCGGAAATGCTTTTCAAGGTCAGGGTGGTCACCCAGCAGGAGTACGACAGCCACATCGCCGACCTCAAGGCAAAGGGCAACACCGGAAACCTGGGCACCGACTTCGACAGGACGCCGATATCAGCCCCTGCACCGCAGGCCCTGGAACCAGCACAGTAAAGGACGGCACTGTAATGACCACCACAGGGCAGAGAATGGGCGGAACCGCGGCCACGGCTGCGCCGGCAGTGGTCCGGCGCCCCAAGGGCACCATTGTGGTCAACTGGATCACCTCCACTGACCACAAGACCATCGGGTACATGTACCTGATCTCGTCCTTCGTGTTCTTCTGCGCGGGCGGTGTCATGGCGCTGCTCATCCGCGCCGAACTGTTCGAACCCGGAATGCAGATCCTGCAGACCAAGGAGCAGTACAACCAACTGTTCACCATGCACGGCACCATCATGCTGCTGATGTTCGCCACCCCGCTGTTCGCCGGGTTCGCCAACGTGATCATGCCGCTGCAGATCGGCGCGCCGGACGTCGCGTTCCCCCGCCTCAACGCGCTGGCGTTCTGGTTCTTCCTGTTCGGCTCCACCATCGCCGTCTCCGGCTTCATCACCCCGCAGGGCGCCGCGTCCTTCGGCTGGTTCGCCTACGCGCCGCTGTCAAACACCACGTTCACCCCGGGCATCGGCGGTGACTTGTGGGTCTTCGGCCTGGCACTGTCCGGCTTCGGCACCATCCTGGGCTCGGTCAACTTCATCACCACCATCATCTGCATGCGTGCCCCCGGCCTTACCATGTGGCGGATGCCGATCTTCACCTGGAACACCCTGGTGACCGCGATCCTGGTCCTGATGGCCTTCCCGCCGCTGGCCGCCGCCCTGTTCGCCCTGGGCGCGGACCGGAAGTTCGGTGCCCACATCTTTGATCCCTCCAACGGCGGCGCCATCCTTTGGCAGCACCTGTTCTGGTTCTTCGGACACCCCGAGGTGTACATCATCGCGCTGCCGTTCTTCGGGATCGTCTCGGAGATCTTCCCGGTGTTCAGCCGCAAGCCCCTGTTCGGCTACAAGGGCATCGTGTACGCCACCATCGCCATCGCGGCCCTCTCGGTGACGGTGTGGGCCCACCACATGTACGTCACGGGCGCGGTGTTCCTGCCGTTCTTCGCGTTCATGACCATGCTCATCGCAGTGCCCACCGGCGTGAAGTTCTTCAACTGGATCGGCACCATGTGGGGCGGCTCCCTGACCTTCGAGACGCCCATGCTGTGGAGCATGGGATTCCTGGCCACGTTCCTCTTCGGCGGCCTCACGGGCATCATCCTGGCCTCACCGCCCATGGACTTCCACGTCTCGGACTCCTACTTCGTGGTGGCGCACTTCCACTACGTGGTGTTCGGCACCGTGGTGTTCGCCATGTTCGCCGGGTTCTATTTCTGGTGGCCCAAGTTCACCGGCACCATGCTCAACGAGCGCCTGGGCAAGATCCACTTCTGGATGCTGTTCCTGGGCTTCCACGCCACGTTCCTGATCCAGCACTGGCTGGGCGTCCTGGGCATGCCCCGCCGGTACGCGGATTACATGCCGGAGGACAACTTCACCTTCATGAACCAGTTCTCCACCATTGGGTCCTACCTGCTGGGCGCGTCCCTCATCCCGTTCTTCTGGAACGTCTTCATCACCTGGCGGGCCGGGAAGAAGGTCACCGTGGACGATCCCTGGGGCTTTGGCGCGTCCCTTGAGTGGGCCACGTCCTGCCCGCCGCCGCGCCACAACTTCACCTCGCTCCCCCGCATCCGGTCCGAGCGCCCCGCCCTGGACCTGCACCATCCCGAGCTGAGCATCCGGCTCCATCCCTCAGAGGACGCACCGGCGGAGAGCATCCTGGGGGCGGCCGATATCGGGGAACGCGACGTCCACGATCCCAACCCGAACAAATAGCGGGGCCTCTGCCGCAGCCGGCAGAAGCTCGATAATTACGTCACGTAGTGTTTTCGTAATTGATGTGAACCTCGTCACTTAAAGCGCTTTCCGGCTTGGTGCTTAGGTTTGCCTACCCTACAGTTCCTGACATAGGCAACATTCGTGTTGCCTAATAGGACTTAGGTTCAGCAGACTTTTTTCCCCACCGAAAGCAGCCTCAATGAAGATCCGCAACAGCGCGCTGGCCGGCATCGCACTCGCCGCCACCGCAGCTCTCGGCCTGACCGCCTGCGGCGGCGGCACTCCTGCCGGCGGCACCTCGTCGTCCGCGTCCAACGGCGCCGCCTCCGGCGAGATCACCGTGTACAACGCCCAGCACGAAAGCCTCACCAAGGAATGGGTGGATGCCTTCACGGCGGAAACCGGCATCAAGGTGACCATGCGCCAGGGCTCGGACACTGAGCTCTCCAACCAGATCATCCAGGAAGGCCAGGCCTCGCCCGCGGATGTGTTCCTCACGGAAAACTCCCCCGCGATGACGCAGGTTGAGAACGCCGGCCTGTTCGCGGACGTCAACAAGGACACCCTGGCCCAGGTTCCCGCCGAGTTCGCACCGTCCACCGGCAAATGGACGGGCATCGCCGCCCGCTCCACCGTCCTGGTGTACAACAAGACCAAGCTCACCGAGGACCAGCTCCCCAAGTCCATGCTTGACCTGGCCAAGCCTGAATGGAAGGGCAAGTGGGCCGCATCCCCCACGGGCGCAGACTTCCAGGCCATCGTTTCAGCGCTGCTGGAGCTGAAGGGCGAGTCCGCCACCGAGGAGTGGCTGAAGGGCATGAAGGAAAACTCCAAGGCCTACAAGGGCAACAGCACGGCCATGAAGGCGGTCAACGCCGGTGAAGTGGACGCCGCCCTGATCTACCACTACTACTACTACGGCGACCAGGCCAAGACCGGCGAGAACTCCAACAACGTCACCCCGTACTACTTCAAGAACCAGGACCCGGGCGCGTTCCTGTCCGTATCCGGCGGCGGCGTGCTCAAGTCCTCCAAGAACGCTGCCGCTGCGCAGGAGTTCCTGAAGTTCATCACCGGCAAGAAGGGCCAGGAAGTCCTCAAGAACGGTACGTCCTTCGAGTACGCCATCGGCTCCGACGTTCCCGCCAACGACAAGCTGGTTCCGATCAAGGACCTGCAGGCTCCCAAGGTTGACGCCGCCAAGCTCAACTCCGAAAAGGTCACCGATCTGATGACCCAGGCAGGACTACTGTAATTCCGTGACCTCCGATCTATCGGCTCCCCCCAGGGCGGGCACGACGACGGCGGGCCGGGGCACCAGCCCCCGCCCGCCTTTCGGCGTTTCCGCGGTGTCCGTCCTGGCGGTGCTGATCGCCCTCTTCTCCCTCGTCCCGCTGGGGTACGTGGCCTACATGACGGTGGCAACCGGGTGGGATACCGCCGTCGGCCTCATCCTGCGGCCCCGCGTGGGCGAACTGCTGCTGAATACCCTGCTCCTGATGGCCGCCACCATCCCGCTGTGCCTGCTGCTTGGCGTGGCGGGTGCCTGGCTGGTGGAACGGACCAGGCTGCGTGGCCACCGGGTGTGGGCCGTGCTGCTGGCCGCCCCGCTGGCCGTCCCGGCGTTCGTCAACAGCTACGCCTGGGTCTCGGCCATCCCGTCGCTGGGCGGCCTGGGTTCGGGAATCCTGATCTCCACGCTGTCCTACTTCCCGCTGGTGTACATCCCGGCCGCAGCCACCTTGAGCCGGCTGGACCCCGCCATTGAGCAGTCCGCCGCGGCCCTGGGGCTCGGTGCCTGGCGGACCTTCTTCCGCGTGGTGCTCCCCCAGCTCAGGATCGCCCTGACCGGCGGGGCGCTGCTGGTGGGGCTGCACCTGCTCGCCGAATACGGCGCATTTGCCATGATCCGGTTCGATACCTTCACCACCGCGATCATGACCCAGTACCAGTCCACGTTCAACGGCGCGGCCGGAAACATGCTGGCCAGCGTGCTGGTGTTCTTCTGCCTGCTCCTGCTGCTTGCCGAGGTCCGCAGCCGCGGCTCCGCGCGCTACGCCCGTATCGGGTCCGGCGTGCAGGCCAAGGCGCTGCGCCTTCCCCTGCACGCGTACCAGGTCCCGGCCCAGCTCTTCCTGCTGGCGCTGACCGCCCTGGCCTTCGGACTCCCGCTGTACTTCGTGCTGCGCTGGATCCTGGCCGGCGGAGCGGACGTCTGGACAGCATCCGAATTCCTCCCGGCGCTGGTCACCACGTTCACCTACGGGCTCGCCGGCGCCGCTGCCACCACCGTGGTGGCCTTCCCCATGGCGTACCTCGCTGTGCGCCACCCCGGCTGGTTCAGCAAGTCCCTGGAACTGTCCAACTACGTCACCAGCTCCATGCCCGGAATCGTGGTGGCGCTGGCGTTCGTTACCGTCAGCATCCGCATGGTGCCCGTGATGTACCAGACGGCGGGGCTGCTGGTTGCGGCGTACGTCCTCCTGTTCCTCCCCCGGGCCCTGGTGAACCTGCGGGCCGGACTGGCACAGGCCCCCAAGGAACTGGACGAGGCCGCCCAGGCGCTCGGGAAGCCGCCGCTACTGGCCTTCATCCGCGTCACCCTGCGGCTCACCGCCCCTGCAGCAGCCGGCGGGGCAGCCCTGGTGTTCCTGGCCATCGCCAACGAGCTCACTGCCACCTTGCTCCTGTCCCCCAACGGCACCAGGACGCTGGCCACCGAGTTCTGGAGCAAGAGCAGCGAGATCGACTACGCCGGCGCCGCGCCCTACGCGCTGCTGATGATCCTGCTTTCCGCCCCCATGACCTACCTCCTCTTCCAACAGTCCAAGAAAGTAGCCGGACAGTGACAGCACCATCAACCCGCAGGCTGCCCGAGCCACGGGTGGCACCCTCGGTGGCCGCAACCACCAACAGCCATCTGCAGATCACGGACGTCACCAAGAACTTCGGATCACAGGCGGTCCTGAGGGGCGTCAACCTGTCAGTGGCCAAGGGCGGAACCACCGCCATCGTTGGCCCCTCCGGTTCGGGCAAGACCACCCTCCTGCGGCTGATCGCCGGGTTCGAGCACCCGGACACCGGGACCATCTCGCTCAACGGCACCACCGTGGCCGGTGACGGCGCGTGGCTTCCGGCGCACAAGCGGCAGATCGGGTACGTGGCCCAGGACGGCGCCCTGTTCCCGCACCTGACCGTGGGCCAGAACGTGGCCTTCGGCCTCAACGCGGCCAAGCGCGAGGGCGGCCGCCGCGCGGTCAACGCCCGCGTGGCGGAGCTGCTGGAGATGGTGTCGCTGGATGCTTCCATGGCCAAGCGGCGGCCGCACCAACTCTCCGGCGGCCAGCAGCAGCGGGTTGCCCTGGCCCGGGCCCTGGCCCGCGAACCGGAGCTGATGCTCCTGGACGAGCCGTTCTCCGCCCTGGACGCGGGCCTGCGCGTCGCCACCCGCCGCGCCGTGGCCAAGGTCCTGGCCGAGGCCGGCGTCACCACCATCCTGGTAACCCACGACCAGGCCGAGGCCCTCTCCTTTGCGGACCAGGTGGCCGTGATGCGCGGCGGCAAACTGGCCCAGATCGGCAACCCCTTTGTGGTCTACACCCGCCCCGCGGACCGGGCCACCGCGGAGTTCCTGGGCGACGCCGTCATCCTGGACGCATGGCTGGAAGGGACGCTGGCCACCTGCTCGCTGGGCGCGATTCCCGTACGCCGGCCCCCGGCGCAGGGACGCGTGCAGCTGATGCTGCGGCCCGAACAGATCCGCATTGCCGAGGACGGCCCCATCCGCGGAGTGGTGGTGGACACCGACTACTTCGGCCCTGAGACCACCGTGCGGCTGAAGCTGAACGTGCCCAAGGAAGTGGCGGAGCACGCCGACCACCGCTACCCGGGCGGCGGCGAAGTGATCACCATCAGGCACTGGAACGCCTCGATCGCCCGTCCGGGCATGGAGCTGTGCCTGCGGGTCGTGGGCGAAGCCGTTGCGTTCCCCACGGACGAGTAGTCCTCCTCAGCCTCAGGCGTCACAGAAAAAACACCGGGCGGAAACACTCCTGCAACCTGTCCACGGCAAGCTGTGCTTACGGGGATTCAACAGCAGGAGGCAGCCATGGAGGCACAAGGAATACGCACCGCCCAGCTCCGCATCGGCGACCAGATCGAGGCATGGCACCGGGGCAGGCTTTTCCACAAGGGCCGGGTGACCGACGTCGTCCCGGCGCTGGAACTCTTCTGGATCCTGGACGCCCGGACCGGTGCGCGCAAGCTGCTGGACCCGGAGGCCCTGGAGATCCGCCACGTGGACCCTCCGGTCAAGCTGGAGGTTTCCGCCAAACCGCAGCCGCCGGCCAAGCCCCTCGCCACCGCCTAGCGCGGGAGCGTCAGGTGCGCTCCTGGTAGACGTCCGGGACGCCGTCGTGGTCGGAATCCACCTGCTCCAGCTCTTCAGCGAGCCGGTACTGGCGGTTGCGGGTGCGCAGGACAACCGTTGCCAGCAGCGCAGCAACCAGCGACGCGGCCAGGATTCCCACCTTGGCATGGTCGTCGTGGAGGCTGCCGTGGCCGAAGCTGAGCTCTGCCACCAGCAGGGAGACGGTGAATCCGATCCCTGCCAGCAACGCAACGCCGAACACGTCGATCCACTTGAAGGAGCTGTCCAGGCTTGCCCTGGTGGCTTTGGTCAGGACCCAGGTGGTGCCCATGATCCCGATCGGCTTGCCCAGGACCAGGCCCAGGATGATGCCCAGCGCCACGGGATCGGACAGGGCCGACCCCAGGCCCTCCCAGCCGCCAACGGCCACGCCTGCGGAAAAGAAGGCGAAGATGGGGACGGCCACGCCGGCGGAGATGGGCCGGAACCGGTGCTCGAAAATCTCTGCAAGCCCGGGGCCGGCTTCGGGGCCGCCGGAGGCCTGCGACCGGATCACGGGAACGGCGAAGCCCAGGAGTACGCCGGCCACGGTGGCGTGGATGCCCGACGCGTGCACCAGGGCCCAGGTCACGGCACCCAGCGGCAGCAGGATCAGCCAGGCAGCGGCTGCGTGGCGGCCGAAGAACCGGCGGTATTTCTGGGCCAGGAAAGCGTAGATGGCCAGCGGGATGAGCGCCAGGAGCAGCGGCACGGCCTGGATATCGCTGGAGTAGAAGAACGCGATGATGGTGATGGCAATGAGGTCATCCACCACGGCCAGGGTCAGCAGGAAGATCCGCAGGGCGCTGGGCAGGTGCGAGCCGATGATGGCCAGGACCGCGACGGCAAACGCAATGTCCGTTGCCGTGGGAATGGCCCAGCCGCGGAGCGTTTCCGGACTTGAAAGATTGACGACGGCGTAAATGACCGCCGGGACCGCCACGCCTCCCACGGCGGCCGCCACCGGCACAATCGATTTGCTCAGCTGCCGCAGGTCGCCGGCCACGAATTCGCGCTTGAGCTCCAGCCCCACCAGGAAGAAGAAGATGGCCAGCAGCCCGTCCGCTGCCCACGCCCCCAGGCTCAATTCAAGGTGCCACGGTGCGTAGCCCACCTTGAAGTCCCGGAGGGAGAAGTAGCTGTCCGACGCCGGGGAGTTGGCCCAGATGAGCGCGATGACCGCAGCAGCCACCAGGAGGGCGCCGCCCACCGTCTCCTTGCGGAGGATCTCACCGATCCGCAGCGCTTCGGCGTAGCTGCCGCGCGAAAAGACGGTGGAGCCAAAGAACGTGTTCCGGCGTGGGGTGGGCGGGGTGGAGTTCATGCGGGCGTCCTTAAATCCGGGTTCGACAAATCCATGCCGACCAGACTTCCCGGCGCACCTCCATCCATCCTACGGGGAACGGCACTAACCCGCGCGGCGCCCCCCGGTGTGGACCGGCCGGCCGTGCAGCTGGATGGCCCGCACGGCCCGGTCCAGGTAGGTGCGCGCCTCAGGGGAATTGGCAAGTTGTACCAGCTCCGCCGCCACCACCACGAGCTTGACGTTGCGGTGGCTGCTGGTGCTCACCAGCATCTGGAACGCGTCATCGGAGCCAAGCTTCAGCTGGCCCATGAGGATTCCCCGGGCCTGGTCGATCACCGTACGGGTGGCCGTGGCACCCGCTACTGCCTCCCGTGCTGTTTGTTCAGTTTCGCGCTGCAGCGTCCGGCTGAGGTCCACCATCACGCCTTCGAGCGCCACCACCGACCCGTCCGGGCCGAGGACTGCCTCTCCGGAGGTCAGCACGCGCCGGGTCCTGCCCTGGGCATCGACGAGCCGGTGGTACATGCAGAAGAACCCGCCGGTGGTGGAAACCTGCGCCACGATTTCCTCGCACCGCTCACGGTCATCCGGGTGTTTATGCGCGAAGAGCAGTTCCATGGTGGGCACCACCTCGCCGCGGTGGTAACCGTGCAGCCGGTACATCCCGTCCGACCAGTGGAAGGTCGGCCCCGCCGGTTCGATGTCCACCCTGAAGGTGCCGGCGTCACTTTCGCTGTCCCCGAGGGCACTCGAATACGTGTACAGGTCGCTGAGCTCCGTCACAGGTCCACCTCCCGCGGATACGCCAAACCCCCAGCGGGCCGGCTCTGTCCTCGCTCCTTCCAGTATGGTCGCCCGCGGCAACAGAAGGTAGTGCGGTAGGTCCTATGGAAGTCCCGGGGGAAATGCCCTATGGTGCTTGACCCAATATACCCCCAGGGGGTATATTGTGGGTGTTGTCAGTGAAGTGGTATGTCCCGGCCGGTGCCTGCACCGGACTTTCACAGCCGTTCAACCCCAGCACCCCTTGATTCCCTCAACGGATTGGAACTGACATGAACACCGGGAACCGTCCCCAGCTCCCCCTCGCCTCCTCCGGCTGCAGCTGCTGCGCCCCCGCCAGCGCTGCGCAGCCGTCCGGCACCCTGACTGCGCCTGCCACGCAGGTCTCCCCTGTCGGCGTCGTCAATGCCCACGCCGAATCCTCCACGCCACGGACTTACGCGGTGGCGGGCATGACCTGCGGGCACTGCGTCCGCTCCGTCGAAACCGCAGTTTCCGCCGTCCCGGGCGTCACCTCGGCCTCGGTGGACCTGGTGCCTGGCGGCAGCTCCCCGCTGGCCGTCATCGGATCGGCGCCCGACGCCGACGTGCGCGCCGCCATAGAGTCCGCCGGCTACGCCCTCGCCTGAGACAGCCAGCGTCCCGGAACGCCCCCACATTCCCCAGCCCCCGGACCAGGTCCGGGCAGCGCTTGCCTCCAAGGAGGACCAATGCAGGACCAGCAGCACACGCAGCATTCCACCGGCGGCCATGAGCACCACTCGCCGCCCAGCGGAACGCTAACGCAGCCGCCGGCGCACGGTGCCGGTCACGCCCAGCACGGCGCCCACAACGACGACGACCACACCGTCCATACCCACGGCCAGCACGCCGGACACAGCACCGCCATGTTCAAGAACAGGTTCTGGCTGACCCTGGCCCTCGCTGTTCCCGTGGTCTACTTCAGCCCCATGATGGGCCACCTCCTGGGCTACATGCCGCCGGAGTTCCCCGGCTCGGCCTGGATCCCGCCGGTCCTGGGCACCGTCATCTTCCTCTACGGCGGCCAGCCGTTCCTCAAGGGCGGCCTGCAAGAGCTGAAAGACCGCACGCCGGGAATGATGCTGCTGATCGCCATGGCCATCACCGTGGCGTTCGCTGCGTCCTGGGTCACCAGCCTGGGGATCGGCGGCTTCGACCTGGACTTCTGGTGGGAGCTGGCACTGCTGGTTGCCATCATGCTGCTGGGCCATTGGATCGAGATGCGCGCGCTCGGGTCCGCGCAGGGCGCACTCGATGCCCTGGCCGCGCTGCTGCCCGACGAGGCCGAACGCATCACGGACAACGGCACTGAAACCGTTCCCGTGTCTGAACTCAGCCCCGGGGACCTGGTCCTGGTCCGGCCCGGCGCCCGCATGCCGGCCGATGGCAGCGTGGTGGAGGGGCAGGCCGAATTCGACGAGTCCATGATCACCGGTGAATCCAAAACCGTGGCCCGCGGCGCAGGGGACACGGTGGTGGCGGGAACGGTGGCCACGGACAGCAGCGTCCGGGTCCGGGTCACGGCCGTTGGGGACCAGACCGCCCTGGCCGGGATCCAGCGCCTGGTGGAGGAAGCACAGGCCTCCTCCTCACGCGCCCAGGCCCTGGCGGACCGCGCCGCGGCGTTCCTCTTTTACTTTGCCGCCGGCGCCGGTGTCCTGACCTTCATCGCGTGGACGCTGCTGGGCAGCGTTCCGGAGGCCGTCACCCGCACCGTCACTGTGCTGGTGATCGCCTGCCCGCACGCCCTTGGGCTGGCGATCCCGCTGGTGATCGCCATTTCCACGGAACAGGCCGCCCGTGCCGGGGTGCTGATCAAGAACCGGATGGCCCTGGAGCGCATGCGCACCATCGACGTGGTCCTGTTCGACAAGACCGGCACGCTGACCACCGGCGAGCCGGAACTGAAGGATGTTGCCGTAGCTGGCGGAGCGGATGCCGACGCCGTACTCGCACTTGCTGCCGCGGTGGAGTCCGACAGCGAGCACCCTGTCGCCAGGGCCATCGTGCGGGCCGCGAAGGCACGGAACCTGGCACTGCCCGAAGCCACCGGCTTCACCTCGCTGACCGGTCGCGGTGTGCGGGCCAGCGTGGACGGCCGAACGGTGCACGTGGGCGGGCCGGCGCTCCTGCGCGAGCTCGGCGTCGTCGAACCTGACTCTTTGGCCGCCAGTACGCGCACGTGGATGGACCGCGGCGCCGCCGTGCTGCACGTGGTGGACGACGGCAGCATCCTGGGTGCGGTGAGCATGGAGGATGCGGTGCGGCCGGAGTCGCGGCAGGCCGTCTCGGCCCTGCAGCGCCGCGGCATCAAGGTGGCCATGGTCACCGGGGACGCCCACCAGGTGGCGCAGGCCGTGGCCGCGGACCTGGACATCGACGAGGTGTTCGCCGAGGTCCTGCCCGCCGACAAGGACAAGAAGGTGGCCGAGCTGCAGTCCCGCGGGCTGAAGGTGGCCATGGTGGGCGACGGCGTCAACGACTCCCCGGCCCTGGCCCGGGCCGAGGTGGGCATCGCCATCGGCGCCGGAACCGACGTCGCGGTGGAATCCGCCGGCGTGGTGCTGGCCGGAAACGATCCCCGTGCCGTGCTGTCCATGGTGGACCTGTCCCGCGCCAGCTACCGGAAGATGTGGCAGAACCTGGTGTGGGCCACCGGATACAACGTCCTGTCCGTGCCGCTGGCCGCCGGCGTCCTGGCCTTCGCCGGGGTGGTCCTCTCGCCTGCGGCCGGGGCTGTGCTGATGTCCGCGTCCACCGTGGTGGTGGCCCTGAACGCCCAGCTCCTCCGTCGCCTGAAACTGAACCCGTCCGAGGTACGTTGAGCACTGCAGACCGAATGGAAGGAGGGACGGCCATGACCACCCGCGCCGTGGCGTCCCTCTTCCGCCGTGCCTGGCTGTTCGCCGCCGCCCTGGCCGTCATCGCAGGGCTGCTGGGCATGCACGTGCTGACGTCCGGGCATGCCTCGCACGGGGCCGCTTCCCAGGGCAGCATGTCCGGGCATTCTGCCGGGCACAGCGCCGCCGCGCATTCTGATCCTGGAAGCCATGCCGGCCACGCGCTGCCGGCAGCCGGCACAGACGAACCTCAGCTTGCCTCGGCGGCCTGCGGTGATTCCTGCCCGGGTGCGCAGGAATCGGGGGCGCCCTGCATCCCGTCGGCCCCCAGCGGCCCTGTCACCCTTTCCCCGCCACAGGCCACCCTGGCCGTCCTGCCGCTGCTGCCGGCAGCCAGCCGGCCCGGCGCTGCTTACGACTACCTGCCGCCCAGCCCCACGCCCTGCGACCTGTCCATCAGCCGGACGTAAACCGGACTGCGCCTCCCATCACGGCCCAGTTCGACTACATCCCTGAAGGACAACCATGAAGACCACTTTCAAGACCCTTTCCATTGCTGCTGCCCTGGCAGCTTCTCTCGGCCTCGCCGGGTGCGCCGCCAACGCCGGCTCCGGCAGCAGCATGCCCATGGACCACGGCAGCTCCGGCGCCATGTCCAGCAGCATGCCCAGCGCCGGCGCCGACCATAACCAGGCGGACATCATGTTTGCCCAGATGATGATCCCCCACCACTCGCAGGCGGTGGAGATGAGCGACATCATCCTGGCCAAGTCGGATGTGCCGGCGGAGGTGACCGCGCTTGCCACCAAGATCAAGGGGGCGCAGGCACCGGAGATCGAGCAGATGACCGGCTGGCTGTCGGGCTGGGGCGCGCCCACCGCCATGAGTGACCATTCCGGCCACGGCATGTCCGGGATGGTCGACGACGCCGGCATCGACAAGCTCAAGTCCGCCACCGGGACCGAGGCCGCGAAGCTGTTCCTGGAGCAGATGATCGGCCACCACGAGGGCGCCATCGACATGGCACAGCAGGAGATCGGCGCCGGCAAGTCTCCCGACGCGGTGAAGCTGGGCCACGACATCGTGGATGCCCAGCAGGCGGAGATCACGCAGATGAAGCAGCTGCTGGCCACGCTGTAGCCGCACGTCCGCGTTCTAGCGGATATACACGGCGCGACGGCGGTCCCCGGCTTCGGGAGGCTGCCGCCGCGCCGTTGCGTGTTAAGTTGAAAGGCACGGGCCTGAGCGGGTCCGGCACCAGCTGGGAAAAGAGAACATCTCCTTGGACACTTCCGCGCCAGTACGAATCCTGACTGTCTGTACCGGGAACATCTGCCGGTCACCCGTGGCCGAGAGGCTGCTGCAGGCGGGGCTGGACCAGGTGGTGCCGGGTGGTTTCCAGGTGGCCAGTGCCGGGACCCGGGCTCTGGTAGGCGAGCCCATGCAGCCCATTTCGGCGGACATTGTGCGGACCTTTGGCGGCGACCCTGAAGGGTTCGCAGCGCGGCAGCTCACACCGAAGATCCTGCGCGGCGTGGACCTGGTGCTCACCATGACCTCAGGGCACCGCGGAGAAGTCCTCCAGCTGGATGCCTCCCTGCTCAAGCGGACGTTCACCATCCGCGAGTTCGCCCGGATGCTCGACGTCCTCGACCAGCGGGCGGCCGGTGCGGACAGCCAGCCCGCCGCCGTCGTATCCTCCCGGGACGCGTCTTCCCGGGACCCGTCTTCCGGGGACGCCGGGTCCCGCACGCACGGGTCCGACGCCGAGGGTGGGCTCGCTGCCAACGCGGCCCTGTGGCGGGGGCTGCCTGCGCGGGCCGCCGGGGTACGTCATCTCTCGCTCCCGGCGGACGCATCGGATAACGACATCGTGGACCCGTACCGCCGTGCACCGGAGGTCTACCGGGAGATGGAAGACCAGCTGGCCCCCGCGATCGTCTCCATCCTGCGGCACGCGCGCCTCAACTTCCCGGCCGGCGGGCAATAATCCCTGCGGCGGAAGGGCATCAACGCAGCATCACGGCGGCCGGGCAGGCCCTTTCCCAGGTGACAGTTTGGATACTCCTGTAGCCAATTGGGGCCTGCGGGACGGACACTGATCCCACCAGTCACAATGAGGTGGAGGCGGCATGAGCATCCCAGGCGGTCCTGATCCATCCGGGCCCGGCGCCGGAAACCCCGGCCCCCGGCAACCGGGCCCAGCCGGTTCCCACCGTCCTGCCTGGATCGTTACCCTGGGCCGGCGCCGCTGGATCGCAGCCCTGCTGGCGCTGGTGCTGGTGGTGGCCGCCGGCATCGCGGTCTTCAGCCTGAACCGGGCCGGCCAGGAAGCGCAGCCTGCAGCCACCCAGACCCAGTCGCCCAGCCCGACTCCCACACCCACACCGACTCCCACGCCGTCCGAAACTCCCCCGCCGGCCCCTGCTCCCCCACCGCCGCCTGCACCCATCCCTGACCTGCCCGCGGCCCCGATGAACATCCTGGTCATCGGCAGCGACACCCGCGATGTCCCGGCACGCGAGGCCGCAGCGCATACGGCAGCCACCGGTGAACCCCAGGACCAGCGGGCGGACACGCTCATGGTGGTCCACGTCCCTGCCGACCGGCGGAGCCTCTACCTCATCTCCATCAACCGCGACAACTGGGTGGACATCCCCGGGTTCGGCAGCGCCAAGATCAACGCCGCGCTGCAGTACGGCGGCATTGACATGCAGACAGCCACGGTCCAGCAGCTGCTGGGAATCACCATCGACCACACCCTCATGCTCGATTTCGGCGGGTTCAAGATCCTGGTGGACGGCCTGGGCGGGATCGACGTCAATGTCCCGATTCCCTTCCAGTCCACCATCGACACCGAGCATGTCTTCAGCGCCGGCGTGAACCACCTCGATGGCCAGGCTGCGCTGGAGTTCTCCCGCGAGCGCCACGCCTTCACCGACGGCGACCTCCAGCGTGTCCGTGACCAGCAGATCATGCTCCGCGCCATCCTGGGCCGACTCACCGCGGGCGGTGCCCTCAATGACGTGAACGCGGTGCGGTCGCTGGTTGATTTCGCCTCCTGCTGCCTCACGGTGGACAGGGGCTTCGATCCCCTTCAGGCCGCAATGCTGGCTTACAGCCTGCGGAACCTCGATGTGAACGCCATCGGCACCATGACCCTTCCCACGTTGGGCTCCGGCTTCGTGGCCGGGCAGTCCGTGCTGTTCCCGGACTACGGAGGCATTGCCGCGGTGGGCGCGGCCTTGCGGGAGGGCCGGATCGCCGACTTCGCGAAGCCCTAGCCCCGGGGGCGCTGCGGCCGCCTGCTGTTCAGCCGCGCCTCACCCCGGGTTCACCCGGCCGCCAGAATTTGTGTGCCGGCCCGGGAAAGCCTGAGGACATGACTGAGTCTTCCCAGGCAGGGGTTTCCCGCCGCACCATCGTCAAGAGTTCCGTCCTCGCCGCCGCGCTGGCCTCCGTTCCCGCAGCCAACGCTTCGGCAGCCACCCAGTTTCCCGCCCGCGTCGCGCTGGTCCGCAACCGGCTCACCCTGCCCAGCGGCATCGCCACCGGCGACGTCACCTCCGATTCCGCCGTCCTCTGGTCCCGTGCCTCGGGCGCCGGGCGGATGACGGCGGTCCTGCGGGCAGTGGACGACGCCGGCCAGGTCCTGCGCGGGCGCGGCGCCTTTGAGCGGGTCCTTCGCGGGCCCCGCGCCACCCAGGCGTCCGACTTCACCGCCAAGATCCATGCCGGGAACCTGCCGTCCAACACCCGGTTCGCGCTGGAGATCAGCTTCGAGGACGACGGCGGCGCGGCGAGCGAGACGGTCAGCGGCAACTTCCGCACAGCGCCGGACGCCGGGACGGTCAACGGCAAGGGCCGCACCGGCGGGACGAGCAACGGAGGCGAGGTCCCGGCATCGTCAGCGCAAAGCTTTGTGTGGACCGGTGACACCGCCGGGCAGGGATGGGGCATCAACGAGGAGATCGGCGGCATGCGCGGCTACCGGGCCATGCACCAGACCCGCCCGGACTTCTTCATCCACTCCGGCGACACCATCTACGCTGACGGCCCCATCGCCGAAACCGTGGTGGAAAAGGATGGGCAGGTGTGGCGGAACCTGGTGACGGAAGAGGTGTCCAAGGTTGCCGAGACGCTCACCGAATTCCGCGGCCGTCACCGCTACAACTCCATGGACACCAACATGCGCGCCCTGTTCGCGGACGTGCCGGTGATCGCCCAGTGGGATGACCACGAGACGCACAACAACTGGTACCCCGGCCAGATCCTGGACGACTCCCGCTACACCGTGCGGGACGTCAACACCCTCGCCGCCCGCGGCCGGCAGGCCTGGCAGGAGAACATGCCCATCGCGGACAGTTCGGCCCTTTGGCGCCCGGGAACATTCGACGACGCCGGCACCTACCAGCCGGCCCGCATCTACCGGAAGATCTCCCGCGGCCCGCAGCTGGACATCTTCTGCCTGGACATGCGCACCTACAAGTCCCCCAACACCGACGGCAAGGAACCCTACGCCACCGCCATCCTGGGCCAGGAGCAGGTGGACTGGCTGGTCAGCGAGGTCTCCAAGTCCAAGGCCACCTGGAAGGTGATCGCCAACGACCTCCCGCTGGGAGTGGTGGTCCCGGACGGCCCGGTGAACCAGGAGAGCCTGTCCAACCGCGACGCCGGAGCCCCCCTGGGCCGTGAGCTGGGGATCGCCGGGGTGCTGAGTGCCTTCAAGCGCAACGGCGTGAAGAACACGGTGTGGCTCACCGCGGACGTGCACTACTGCGCCGCCCACCACTACTCCCCCGAACGGGCCGCCTTCACCGACTTCGACCCGTTCTGGGAGTTCGTGGCCGGCCCCATCGCCGCGGGATCATTCGGCCCCAACTCCATGGACGGCACGTTTGGCCCCGAGGTGGTGTTCTCCAAGACCGGACGCTTTGCCGGCGAGTCCCCGCGCGACGGCGAGAACCAGTTCTTCGGGCACGTCCAGCTCGGTGAGGACAACAGCTTCACCGTGAGCCTCCGCAACGCCAACGGCGGCACGGTGTTCTCCAAGGTCCTGACGCCCGAGCGGTAACGCCGGTTCCATCCCGTTCTGTTGCGATGGCGACGGCGGCGCGCGCACCCACGGTGCCCTGCCGCCGTCGCCCGTTATTTTCCGCCGCCCCCTGGGTACGCCGTTGGTAGTGTTCCTGAATTCGGCACGGCATGAGGCACGGTTTTGCACGGCGAGGATGGGTGGTTTTGTGAACGGTGGATCTTCGAACGACGACGGCCTGACGGAAGCGGTCCAGGAGGCCGGGGCGGTGGAACTGCTGCTGATCCGGCATGGCGAGAGCGAAGGCAACGTTGCGGCCACCGAGGCGCGCGAGGCTGGCGTGGAGGTCATCCAGGTTCCCGCCCGGGACGCGGACGTGGACCTGTCCGGAACAGGCAGGGACCAGGCCGAGGCGCTGGGCACCGCGCTGGGACGGATTGCCGGGGAGTTCCGCCCGGACGCAGTGGTTTCCTCCCCCTATGCGCGTGCCCGGCAGACGGCCGAGATTGCGGTGGAAACCGCCGGCTGGCCGTTGGAGGTGCGCATCGACGAGCGGCTCCGCGACCGCGAGCTCGGCATCCTGGACCGGCTCACCCGGCTGGGCGTCGAGAACCGCTACCCCGAGGAATCCGAGCGCCGGGAATGGCTGGGCAAGCTGTACTACCGGCCGCCGGGAGGGGAATCCTGGGCCGACGTAGCGCTGCGGCTGCGGTCGGTGCTGGCGGAACTGAACAACCTGGGCACCGGCCACCGGGTGATGCTGGTGTGCCACGACGCCGTGATCATGCTGTTCCGGTATGTCCTCGAAGGACTCAGCGAAAAGGAACTGCTGGACCTCGCGGCCACGGAAGCCATCCTTAACGCCTCGATCACCCGGTTCGTCCGGCCCTCAGGGGTGGGCCCGTGGACGCTGGAAAGCTTCAACGTGGCCGACCACCTGGCGGAGCAGGGCGTCACTGTCACCGAGCACGCGGGAGACACCAGTGTCCGGCCGCGGTGACTCCTCCGGCGCCACACTGGTAGCGCCGTCACTCCTGCGCGAATGGCCGCTGCCGGCGCCGGGCGCGGACAAGTACTCCCGCGGGTCCGTGCTGGTGGTGGGCGGCGCCCGGGCCACTCCCGGTGCTGCGCTGCTGGCCGGGGTTTCGGCCCTGCGCGCGGGGGCCGGGAAGCTCACACTGGCGGTGGCGGAATCGGTGGCCGTGCAGCTGGGGGTTGCCTTGCCGGAGTGCGGCGCCATTGGCCTGCCGGAAACTCCGGGGGGATCCGTCAAGCCGGAGCTGGCGCCGATAGCCTCCTACCTGGACCGGGCGGACGCCGTGCTGGTGGGGCCGGGGCTGGATGATCCGGACATGGCCCGCGGACTGCTCGAGGCGCTGCTGGAACGCGAGGCAGGCCGTGACGGAGCCTCCGATCCGGACGGCACGGAACGGCCCGCCGTCGTCCTCGATGCCTACGCACTGGGCGCCCTGGTGCAGCTCGAGGATCAGCTGGACCCCTGGCGCGGCCGGCTGATCCTCACCCCGAACCCCACCGAAGCCGGCATCCTGCTGGGACGGGACGTGGCGGACCTCGAAAAGGACCTCGCCGAGATCTCCGCCCGGTACGGCGCCGTGGTCAGCTGCCAGGGACTGATCGCCCGGCCGCCCGGCCCGGACCCGGACGAACCCGAACTCTGGAAGATCACCACAGGCTACGGCGGCCTGGGGACCTCCGGCAGCGGCGACGTCCTGGCAGGGGCGATTGCCGGGCTCCGGGCCCGCGGAACCACCGGCGCCCAGGCGGCCTGCTGGGGTACCCACCTGCACGCAGCGGCAGCGGACCGGCTGGCCAGCAGGCTGGGGCCGCTGGGATTCCTGGCCCGCGAACTCGCCGATGAACTGCCCGCCCTGATGCTGGAGCTCAGCGCCTGACGCAAGTCCCCGGACGCGTGGATGGCCCCCGGCCGAAGCCGGGGGCCACCGTGGCGGGAGGTTAAGGCCTACGCTGCCGGTGCGCTGTCTGGCGCTGTGGCGTGCACAGAATGGCGATTCGCCCCAAAAAGGCAGTCAACAGATGTGCCCGCCTCCCGGTCCTGTGTGGAACTAAGCGGCGATTTCCTGCTTTGCCCCCTTCGTTTCGATCTCGATCTTGCGCGGCTTGGCCTTTTCGGCGACCGGGATGCGCAGCGTCAGGACACCTGCGTCGTAGCTGGCCTTGACATGTTCGGTGTCCAGGGTGTCGCCAAGGATCAGCTGGCGGCTGAAGACGCCGCGCGGCCGTTCAGAGGCGACCAGCTCGATGTCCTTGCCCGCCGGGTCCGGGCGTTCGGCCCGCACCGTCAGGACATTCCGTTCAACATCCAGGTCCACCGAGTCCACCGAAACACCGGGCAAATCGAAGGCCACGACGAATTCCTGGTCCTCGCGCCATGCATCCATCGGCATCGCCGCCGGGCGTGCAGCCGTGCCGAGGACCTGCTGGGCCAGCCTGTCCAGCTCGCGGAACGGATCGGTTCGCATCAACATGGCTTCCCTCCTCGTAAGAGATGGTCCAACACAGTTTCCGTATCAGCCGATCTGTAGTGGCTGATATAGATTTTTTAGCACTGGAGGAGTAAGTCTGCAAGAGTTTGCGGCAGCGGATTCCGGTGGTTTTCCGGCCCTTGCCCAGGCACGGAAAAGGGGCCTTCCACCTGCGCATACGCAGCCGGCGGAAGCCCCCTTCCAAGGTTTGCGGTCAGTCCCTGGTGGGGTCCGGACGGAGCGGAGCGGGGCCCGGGTCCGGGACGGGCAGCGGCCCCGGTGACGGTGGTGCGGGGAACGGGTTCGGGGACGGCGGGCCGGGCGGGCGCGGCTGGGTGGGGTCCGGGGACGTGGGCTCCGGGCCAGGTTCGGGCGGAAACGGCTCTGGTTCGTGCACTGGCGGGATGGTCATGGAACTTCCCCTCTCACACTGGGCGGATCATACTGGCAAATCACGCATTGGGCGGACCTGCCTTGAACTGACCAGACTACGCTTGCCATCCCCCCGCAAACCACCCTCCCCCTCCCCCGGGTTGCTCCATCAGCTTTGGTTCCTAAACGCCGGTTTAGGAGCCATAAGTGATGGAGCATTACGACGGCGGGACATTACCAAGGTGGATCGCGCTCAGCCGGGTGCGGCACCGACCAGCCGAAGCCACGACCCAAGCTCGCCAGGGTCGGCCTCACCGCAGCGGTAGCCGACGTACCCGTCCGGGCGGACCGCCACCATGCCCCGCCCAGGGTGGCTGGTGAGCCGGTGGACGTGGACCAGTGGCGAACCGGGACCCGCAGGGAAAGCGGGCCCGGCACCCAGTGTGCCCGGCGCGGCGTCGCGCTCGAACAACAGGTGGATGCCCGGCACCGCGGTCAGGTCGTGAAGACGGGCCACCCGTCCGCCCACGGAAGCGGGCCCGTCCGGCAGCCGCTCCCCAGGCCTCGGCCATCCGCCGGCCCCGGGCATACGGTCTCGTGATATCGCACTGCCGCGGTAGTTCACGAACGGCTGGGCCAGCAACCTGATGCCCTTGGAAGTGAGCCACCGCCGGCGCAGCAGCAGCGGCAGCACCGGCGCGAAGACGGGCAGGGCGCTCCGGACCAGCCGGGCCACCGGATGCGGCGAGGCTTCGCCGAAGAAGATCACGTGCGTCAGCGCCAGTACGCGCCGGGCCGCCAGCCGCCGCTCCTGCCCGTAGCTGTCCAGCAGTTCCGGGAGCGGCGTACCTGCGGACGAGGCGAAGCCCAGCTTCCAGCCGAGGTTGAGGGCATCCAGGATGCCGTTGTTCATGCCCTGGCCGCCGGCGGGTGAGTGGGCGTGCGCGGAATCACCGGCCAGGAAGACAGGACTGGCGCCGAAGGTGCTGGCAATCCGGTGCTGCAGCGGAATCTGCGCCGACCAGCGCACCTCGCTGACCGCAGCACCCAGGCCGGATCCACCCAGTCCCGATTCCCCCACCAGCCGGGCCACCTCCTCTGCGGGAACGGGCGGACCCAGCTGGCCGAACCGGGCTCCCGGCGCCGGGGCTGCCGGACGGGTTGCCAGCATTCGCCAGGTGGCACCCTCGCCCGGCGCGAACAGGAAGACCAGCCCGGCGGCGCCGACGGCCACGTGCAGCAACCCCTCGTCGAGGGAGCCATCAAGTTCAAGGTCGGCCATGACCGCTTCCACCCCGTACGGGCCCCCGCGCCACTGCGCACCGGTCAGGCCCCGGACAGTGCTGGACTGCCCGTCGCAGCCGGCCAGGAACCGGGACACGTGGTGCTCCGCCAGGTTGCGCCCCAGGCCGCCGGCGCGATGCAGCTCCGCGCGCACCAGGCTTTGCGTGGACGCCAGGGCTGGCTCCCGCTCGAACCCGTGGAACTCCACGCCCCAGTCCACGTGGATCCCCCGGGCCTGAAGCGCCAGGCAGAGGACGTCCTCGACGTCGGCCTGCCGGACCAGGGTGAGGTGTGGGAAGGCCGTGTCCGGGAGGTCCGCGTGGCCCAGCCGGGCTTCGACAACGTGCCGGCCCAGGTGGATGCGTGCCTCGGGAGTGGTATCGGCGCGGTTGAGCAGCTCATCGGTCACCCCCAGCGGGCGCAGGCCCTCGAGCGCCCTGGCGTGCAGCATCATGGCGCGGGACGGACGCGCCCTGTTCGCGCGCCGATCCACCACCCGCACTGTTGCGCCGTGGGCGTGGGCCTGGAGGGCAGTGGTGAGTCCGGCGGGACCAGCGCCCCCCACCAGGACGTCGCTGTCCGCCGTCGTACCTTGACCGGGTGGCATGGGCGGCGGATGTTAGTTGGGGTTGAGGAGCCGCCACCAGGCGTGGTCCGCCTGGGCAGCGGCCGGCATCGCGGCGGGATTGGCGAGCACCTCGTCGCGGCGCAGTCCGGGAAGCACCTTGTAGCTGATGGACCCGGGGACGCTGACCAGTTCCAGGACGCGCCACAGGGCTGCGGCGTACTTGCGGGCGCGTTCGGGACCGTCCCATTCGTACAGCCCGCGGTAGGCGCCGAAGGTGTCGTGGGCGCACCAAAGCTTGGAGACAAACCCCGGGAACCCCACAAAGAGCGGGGTGTTCATCAGGCTCTCCGCCTCGAACAGGCGGTGCGCCCTGCCGCGGACCAGCCGGAGGGTGAAGGCCACCACCAGGACGCAGGGCTCGGCGGGCCGGCGGTCGACGGCGGTCTCCCGGTAGACCCGCGCGGTGCTTCCGTCGGCGAACCGCAGCACCCTGCCAACATTGTGTTTCGGAAGATGGACCTGCCGGCGGACCAGCATGGCACAGGACGCCGCCACGCAGCGGGCCACCGCCAGCCATGCCTGGGCCCGGGGAGCGGGTCCGGATTCCACGGTCATGGTGCCTCCTGTCCTCGCAACGCCCTTCCAGCCTGCCGGGCCGCGGGGCAGGCACCCAGAGTCTTTCGCCCCTTTCGGCTCCCCCGGTAGCGAACGCCCTGCGGGGTTGCCGGAGGGGGTCTATATATTGAATCCATGACCTCCACTTCCCTGCAGGATTCCACCGGTACTGCGATCCCGGCGCTCCCGGTTGCCAAGAAGATCCCCACCGAGCGCACCCACCACGGGGAGACGTTCGTGGACAACTACGAGTGGCTGCGGGACAAGGAGTCGCCGGAGGTAGTGGAGCATCTCCGGGCCGAAAACGCCTACCAGGAAGCCGTCACGGCGCACCAGGAACCGCTCCGCGAGGCCATCTTCCAGGAGATCAAGGGCCGCACCCAGGAAACCGACCTGTCCGTCCCGCACCGCAAGGACGGCTGGTGGTACTTCAGCCGTTCCGCGGAGGGCAAGGAGTACGGCATCCACTGCCGGGTGAAGGCGCAGGACACCGGAGACAAAGTGGCCGACTGGACTCCGCCGGCAGTGGAGGCAGGGGTAGGGATTCCCGGCGAAGAGATCCTCCTCGATGGCAACGTGGAGGCCGAGGGCAAGCCGTTCTTCTCCGTGGGCGGTACCGCCGTCACGATTGACGGCAACCTGTACGCCTACGCGGTGGACAACTCCGGCGATGAGCGGTTCACCTTACGGATCAAGGACCTCCGCACCGGCGAACTGCTGCCGGATGTCATCGAGAACATCTTCTACGGGGTTGCCTTCTCCCCGGACGGCACCCGCCTGTTCTACACCGTGGTGGACGAGTCCTGGCGCCCCTACCAGGTGAAGGCGCACGTCCTGGGCACCCCGGTGTCCGACGACGTGGTGGTGTACCAGGAGGACGACGCCGCCATGTGGCTGGGCTTCGAGCTGTCCGCGGACCTGCGCTACCTGGTGCTGGGCATCGGCTGCTCGGAGTACAGCGAAACCCGGCTGCTGCGTTTCGACGATCCCACTGCCGCCGTCACCACTGTCATTTCGCGCAACGAACGCGTCCTGTACGAGGCCGAGCCCTTCCTGCTCGACGGGCAGGAAAAGATCCTGCTCACGCACAACCGCGGCGCCATCAACTCCATGGTCTCCCTGGCTGACCCCGCCGAGCTGGAAAAGCCGCTCTCGGAGCAGACCTGGCGGACCGTCGTCGGGCATTCCGATGACGTCCGCGTCAACGGCGCGGGCGTCACCGCCACGCACCTGATCGTGTCCATCCGTAAGGACACGATCGAACGCGTCCAGGTGATGGGGCTGGCCGGGCTGGGCACGGCCGCCCAGCAGGAGCCCGTGGAGCCGGCGTTCGACGAGGAGCTGTACACCGCGGGCGTGGGCGGCTCAGACTATGGAGCGCCCGTGATCCGGCTGGGCTACACGTCCTACTTCACGCCGTCGCGCATCTACGACTTCGTGCTTCCCACGCCGGAGCAGCCGGCCGGCGAGCTGCTGCTGCGCAAGGAAAGCCCGGTACTGGGTGGTTACGACGGCAGCGACTACGTGGCCACCCGGGAGTGGGCCACTGCCGGCGACGGCACGCGGATCCCGCTGTCGGTGCTGCGGCACAAGTCCGTCAAGCAGGATTCGACGGCGGCGGGCCTGGTGTACGGGTACGGCTCCTACGAGATGAGCATGGATCCAGGCTTCGGCATCGCACGGCTGTCGCTGCTGGACCGCGGCGTGGTGTTCGTGATCGCCCACATCCGCGGCGGCGGGGAACTGGGCCGCCACTGGTACGAGGACGGCAAGAAGCTCACCAAGAAGAACACCTTCACCGACTTCGTGGACGCCACCGACTGGCTGGCAAACTCCGGCTGGGTGGACCCTGCACGGATCGCGGCGCTGGGCGGCTCGGCCGGCGGCCTGCTGATGGGCGCCATCGCCAACATGGCGCCGGAGAAGTATGCGGCGATCGTGGCGCAGGTGCCGTTCGTGGATCCGCTCACCAGCATCCTGGATCCCGACCTGCCGCTGTCCGCGCTGGAGTGGGAGGAATGGGGCAACCCCATCACGGATCCGCAGGCCTACGCCTACATGAAGTCCTACTCGCCGTACGAGAACGTGCGGGAGGTGGCCTATCCCAGGATCGCCGCCGTGACGTCCTTCAACGACACCCGCGTCCTTTACGTCGAGCCGGCCAAATGGGTGCAGGAGCTGCGGAACAAGACCACGGGGTCCCAGCCGGTTGTCATGAAGATCGAGATGGATGGCGGCCACGGCGGCGCGTCCGGCCGCTATGTGCAGTGGCGTGAGCGGGCCTGGGACTACGCGTTCATCGCCGATGCCCTGGGTGCCACCGAGCTGATTCCCGGGGCCGGCCCCAGATAGGCCCGGGCTGAGCCAGGCGGAGGCTTCCAGCCGCCGTCGAACGCTGGCCGCTGCGGGGTGATCAGGGCTGCGGGTGTTCGGCCATCCATTCCGCCAGGGTTTCGAGGTTGGCCCGGACAGTCCGGCCCTGGGCCCTCTCCACCAGCGGGTCGGCCAGCCTGCCGAAGATGCCCCCGAGGCCGGACGCAGCATCGATCCGCTGGGTGACGCGCGTCCCGCCGTCGGCAGGCTCCAGGGTGAACGTCACCGTGAAGTCCAGCTTCCCTTCCACCGATTTGGACACCATGCGCCGGGGCGGATCAAACTCCTTGACCTCAACGGTCCAGTCGAAGTGCCTTCCCATGACTTTGCTGGTTCCCCGGCCGTGGGTGCCCACTCCCACGGGCCCTTCGCCGACCCGTTCCGACGAGGTCACCGAGGAATCGTAGACAGCGACATTGTCGAAGTTCGACAGGAAATCGAAGACCTCCTGCGGTGGCCGGGCAATGACGACGCTTTCTTCTACAACAGGCACAGCATTCTCCTTCGAGGGCACCTGATGCCGGCCGGGCGTGGCCGGCAGGGACAGCATGGCCCTGGACGCGGCCGGTGTCAATGCCGCCATTCTGTGGTGCAGGCGGCCGGGCCCGGGGTTCGGACACGTAGCTGCCAAAACAACGTAATAATGCTTACGATTGGCTCCGGGGACGCCCGCCGGGGCGGCAGCCGGGCCGCAGAGCGGCACAGACCCACCGCATCACCCAGCCAAGGAGTGCAGATGTCGCTGAGCAAGGGAACGCATGTGGAGTGGAACACTTCACAGGGCAAGACGCACGGCAGGATTGTCGAAAAGAAAACCAGCGACTTCGAGCTCGACGGCAACACGCACCGGGCCAGCGAGGATGAGCCGCAGTACGTGGTCGAATCGGACAAGACGGGCGCCCGGGCAGCGCACAAGGCATCTGCGCTGACCGAGAAGAAGTAGTCCCGTGGCTGCCCAGCATGAGGTAGTGATTATTGGCGGCGGCAATGCCGGCATCTCCCTGGCGGCGCGGCTGCAGCGCTACGGCGTCAAGGACGTGGCCGTGGTCGAACCCCGGGACCACCACCTCTACCAGCCGCTCTTCTCGCACATTGCCGGCGGCCGGGCGCAGGCCCAGGAGGCCATCCGGCCGCAGCAATCCGTCATCCCCCAGGGCGTCACCTGGATCCGGGATGCCGCCGTCGGGGTGGACGCGATGGCCAACACCGTCAGCCTGGAATCAGGGGCCCGGGTGGCTTACGGGCAACTGGTGGTGTGCCCGGGACTGCAGTACGACTGGGACGCGGTGCCGGGGCTGGCCGAGGCCGTGCATTCGCCGCACGGCGCATCCCATTACGAGTTCGACCTGGCTCCCAAGGCTTGGACGCTGCTCAGCGCCATGACCTCCGGGACAGCTGTCTTCACCATGCCGGCGGGGCCCATCAAATGCGGCGGCGCCGCCCAGAAACCCATGTACCTGGCCTGCGACTACTGGCGGGAACAGGGGGTCCTGGACAAGATCAGGGTGGTGATGGTGCAGCCCTACCCCACCGTGTTCGGGGTACCGGAGGTGGACCGGGAACTGGACCGCAAGATCGCCGAGTACGGGATCGAGCTGCGGACCAACAGTGAGCTGGTGGCGGTAAGCCCGGCCGGCCGCCGCGCCACCATCCGGGACCACACCGCGCACACCACGGAGGACCTGACGTACGACGTCCTCAACGCCGTCCCGCCGCAGTCGGCCCCGGACTGGCTCAAGGCCACGGACCTGCCGGCTCCCGGGGACGCGGGCGGCTTCGTGGAGGTGGACCGGCAGACGCTGCGGCATCTCCGGTACCCCAACGTATGGTCCCTGGGCGACGCCGCGGGTACCACCAATTCCAAGTCCGGCGGGGCGCTGCGCAAGCAGACCAAGGTGCTGGCGAAGAACCTGGCGGCGGCCCGCAAGGGCAAACCGCTGCGTGCCAGGTACAACGGCTACTCGGTGTGCCCGTTCACCGTGTCACGGGACACCGTGGTGTTCGCCGAATTCGATGACCGCTACCGGCCCATGCCCACCATCCCGCGGGTGCCCACCTGGAACGAAAGCAAGCTGTCCTGGGTGGTGGACCGGGACCTGTTCCCCAAGATCTACTGGAACCTGATCCTCAAGGGCCGGGCGTAGGGGCTAGCTGCGTGAACCGATCCGCCACTCATCGGCAAGGATGGCGTAGACCAGTTCGGTGGCCCACTGTCCCTTGTAGTGCCATTTGTCGATGTGCCGCGCCTCCAGCCGCATGCCCAGCCGGTCGCACAGCGACGCGGACGCGCCGTTGAGCTCGTCGAGCCGGGCCTCGATCCGGTGCAGGCCCAGTTCCTCGAAGCCCAGCCGCAGCAGCGCATTGGCCGCCTCGGTGCCGTAGCCCCTGCCGCGGGCCGCGGGCGCCAGCGTCCATCCCACTTCGGCCTGCCCCCGGCCCGGGAGCCATTTGAGCACCACCTCGCCCAGCAGGCCCGGCGCGTCAGCTGCCTCGATGGCGAGCGCAACCCAGTCGCCTTCCTTTTCGAAGACAAAGTTGGCGTACCGGCCCACCCGCTCCATGGATTGGGTGTACGTCTTGGCGGGGCCGGGGAGGAACCGGGCGGTCTCCGGCAGCGAGTGGTAGGCGTGGAAGGCGTCCAGGTCGCCGCCATCGAACCGGCGCAGGACCAGGCGCCCGGTGCGGATGGGCAGGTGGATCTCAGGCATGGTGGCGGCTAGCTGCCGGAACCTACGACGGCGGCAGTCGCCTCCGCGATGGCGCGCTCCTCGTCAGTGGGAACCACCAGGACGGGGATCGCGGAGGACGGCGTGGAAATGACGCGCGGTTCCTTGGACCGCTGGGCGTTCAGGCCGGCGTCGAGCTCGATGCCCAGGGCGCCCAGCCGGTCCGCCACGTGTGCCCGGAACTGCTGCGAGTTCTCGCCGATCCCGGCGGTGAATACCAGCGCCTTGGCGCCGCCGACGGCAACGTGGTAGCCGCCGATGTACTTGGCCAGCCGGTAGGACGCCACCGCGAGTGCCATCCTGGCCTTCTCATCGCCGGACTCGGAGGCCTCCACCACGGAGCGCATGTCATTATTGCCGGCCAGGCCCTTCAGCCCCGATTCCCGGTTCAGCATGGTGTCGATGTCCTCCGGCGACCACCCGGCCCGGCCCAGGAACACCAGGATGGAGGGGTCCAGGTCGCCGGAGCGGGTGCCCATCACCAGGCCCTCGAGCGGAGTGAAGCCCATGGAGGTGTCCACGGAGCGTCCGCCGCGGATGGCCGTCACCGAGGCGCCGTTGCCCAGGTGGGCGATGACGCCGTCGAACTCCTCGATGGGAAGGTCCAGCAGCACCGCCGACCGGCGCGCGACGTACTCGTGCGACGTGCCGTGGAAACCATACCGGCGGATGCCGTGGTTGGTGTAGAGCTCGTCCGGGACTGCGTAGCGCCAGGCGTGCTCGGGCAGGGTGCGGTGGAAGGCGGTGTCGAACACGGCCACCTGCGGCATCTTGGGCCACTTTTTGGTGATGGCGCGGATGCCCAGGACGTTGGCGGGGTTGTGCAGCGGAGCCAGCGGGTTGAGCCGTTCAATGGCGCGGGTGATTTCGTTGTCCACCAGCACGGGCTCGGCGAACCGCTCGCCGCCGTGGACCACCCGGTGCCCCACCGCGCCCAGTTCCCGGTCCCCCAGTTCCTCATGGATCGCTGCGTCAACCTGCTCCAGGGCCTCGGCATGGTCCCGCGGGCCCTCGATCTCGCCATCGCCGCCCCCGCCGTTGCCCATGCCGATCTTCTCGATCAGTCCCTCGGTGAGCACCGTCCCGGCGGCCACGTCCCGGACCTGGTACTTCAGCGACGACGAACCGGAGTTGATGACGAGCACGAGCATGCGGGGCCTCCTCAGCCTGGCGTCTGCAGTTCAACCCCCACTATATGTGGCCGCACTCCCGCGCCGTTCCTTGCGCAGAGGGGCAGGCTGTGCCTATGGTCGGCGGACAAGGCTGGACCACGCCGAGAGGACAATTCCATGACGAACGAGCCGAATTCGATCGACGAGAACGACCCCACCAACACGGGATCCAGCAGCACCGCCCCGCTCGACGCGCAACCGGATTCCGGCAGCAAGAGCGATCCCACCGGGGTGGAGGGCGCAAACCCTGCACTGGACGACACGGGCAACCTCAAGGCTGCCGAAACCGGGGAAGCGCCTGAGGCTCCCGAAGACCGGGAAGGACTGGACCTCACGCCGCAGGGCCTTTCAGACGAGCCGGCCAAGCAGGAAGACCCGGACAGCCTGGCCAAGCCGGACAACAGCTGACAGCACCACACGCAAAAGGACGACGCCGGCACCCACCAGGGTGCCGGCGTCGTCCTTTGCCACTAACGGGCCAGGCGGGCGCCCTGCCCCTGCCCCAGCTCCTGGCCCTGCGTCGCCAGGTAGTTGAAAAGCTGGCGGAGGCCAAACGTCCAGGCCGCGAGTTCCTCGCACGGGCCCACCCGGTTGACCAGGGCACCGAGGTGGCGGCTGCGGATGGTGACGGTGTCGCCGTGCTTGTGGGTAAAGCCCTGGCCCGGTTCGTCCCGGTCCTGCGTGGGCGCAAAAAGGGTCCCCGTGAACAGCGCGAAGCCGTCCGGATACTGGTGGTGCTTCCCGTAGGTGGCGGCCACGAGTTCCTCGAAGGGCCTGCTGATCCGGGACACACTGTTCCGCCCCTCCAGCAAATAGCCGTCAGAACCGTCCACGCGGAGCAGGATCTCCTCATCGCGCAGCGTATCCAGGGTGAAATTCCCGTCGAACAGCCGGATGAACGGCCCCAGGGCGCTGGACGCGTTGTTGTCCTTTGCCTTGCCCAGCAGCAGGGCGCTCCTGCCTTCCACATCGCGCAGGTTCACGTCGTTACCCAGCGTCGCGCCCACCACGCGCCCGCCGGACGTGGCAATGAGCACCAGCTCCGGCTCCGGGTTGTTCCAGGACGAAAACGACGGGATGCCGATCTCCGCCCCCAGTCCCACTGATGACAGGACCGGCGCCTTGGTGAAGACCTCCGGGTCCGGACCGATCCCCACCTCCAGGTACTGCGACCACAGCCCTTCGGCGATGAGGACCCGCTTGGCTTCGGCCGCCTCCGCCGATCCGGGCCGCAGGTCGGCGAGGCTTCCGCCCAGGGCCCCGCCCACCAGCTCACGCACTTCAGCAGCACGTGCGGCGTCGCCCGCGCAGCGTTCCTCGATGACCCGTTCGATCATGCTGTCCACGAACGTGACGCCGCAGGCCTTGATGACCTGGAGGTCGATGGGTGCCAGGAGCCTGGTTTCGGCGGCATCCACCGTCCTGCCGTCCCCGGCCAGGGAGGCATTGACGACGTCGGCCGTCGCCCAGCGGGGTTCGGCCAGGTCTGGATCCAGGAGGGCAGAGCGGACGGCGGCGGCCGGGTCCGGCAGCTCGAGCAGGCCGGAGACCGTGGCGGCCAGGCGGTGCAGGTCGAAGACGGTCCCTCCGCTGACGGCCACCACGCGCGGACCGCCCGTTTCACCATCCCAGACCCGGCCGACGAGCAGCGCGGCGTCGGCATCCTCGGGAAGGATGGACGGTACTGCCCCGGGCGTAGAACTCACTGCTGCACCCCCGTCCCGGCCCCGTCACCGGAAGCGTCCGGCGCAGGGTGCCGCCAGACGCCGTCGACCCTTTGCGGGAGCCGCCACGGATTGCTGTCCTGCAGGGGCTCGGGCAGCCGCGCTGCGGGGAACGACTGGTACGCCACCGGGCGGAGGAAGCGGCGGATGGCCGCCGTCCCCACGGACGTGGTGTTCGAGGTGGTGGCCGGGTAGGGGCCGCCGTGGTGCTGGGCGTAACTGACCGTCACACCGGTGGGCCAGCCGTTCCAGAGGACCCTCCCGCTGAGGTCCGCCAGCCGGGAAGCGAGTTCGGAGACGTCGTCGTCCTCTTCCGCCTGCAGCGTGGTGGTCAGCTGCCCTTCGAGCAGCGCCGCCAGCTCCGGCAGCTCCGCCTGGTCCTGGTACTCCACCACAAGGCTGGCGGGGCCGAACATTTCCTGCCGCAGCAGGCCGGGGTTCTTTCGGATCTCCTCCGCCGTGGTGCGCAGGAGCGTGGGCGCGGGGTGCTCCGCAAAGTCCCCTTCCAGCAGGACTTCCACTCCCCCACTGTCCCGGAGCGTGGTGACGGCGTCGGTGTAGCCGGCGTGCAGGCGGTCGCTGAGGAGCCGGGCGGGACTGAATCCTGCCAGCGCCTCCCCCAGCTGGTTGCGGAGCGCCTCCGTGTCCCCTGCGGGGACGAACAGCAGCCCGGGCTTGGTGCAGAACTGGCCCATGCCCAGGGTGAAGGAACCGGCATAGCCCTTGATGATCTCCGCCCGCCGGGCTGACCACGCGCCGGGCGCCACGAAGACGGCATTGATCCCGCCCAGTTCGCCGAAGAACGGGATGGGTTCGGGGCGTGCCGCAATCCGGTTGAGCAGCGCACGGCCGCCGGCGGTGGAGCCGGTGAACCCGATGGCTTTGACCAGGGGATGGTCAACAAGGGCCTCCCCCGCCTGCCGGCCGGTCACCATGGAGAACAGGCCCGACGGCGCCCCGGCAGCTTCCAGGGCATCGGTCACCACCTGGGCGGTACGGGCCGCAAGTTCGCGGTGGGCGTCATGGGCCTTGTGCACCACGGAGCAGCCCGCCGCCAGGGCCGAGGCACTGTCCCCGCCCATCACACTGAACGCGAAGGGGAAATTGGAGGCACCAAATACCCCCACCACGCCCAGGGGCACGTTGTACCGCCGGAGGTCCGGCCGCGGCCCCATGCCCCACGCGGGGTCGTCGTGGTCGATGGTGGCATCGAAGTGCTCGCCGCGGCGGATCTCGTCCGCCAACAGCCGCAACTGGAAAACGGTGCGCTTGAGCTCGCCCTCCAGCCGCGGGGTGCCCAGGTGGGTTTCCCGGACGGCCGTTTCCACCAGCCCGGAAGCATCCTGCTCCAGCCCGGCGGCGATGGCTTCGAGCCAACCCGCGCGGGTGTTGGGGTCCACGGTCCGGCCCTTTTCAAAGGCGGATACTGCGGCCTCGACGGCGGCGTTCACTCCTGCGCTCATTGGACCGCTCCGGCAGGGGCCAGGGCTGCGCCGGTGACGGCGGCGCGGTCGCCCACTTCCTGCCATCCGGCGCCGTTGGGGAATTCCCAGCGGGTGCGGGAGGCACTGAGCATCTCCGCGCCGGTGCCGGGCAGTTCCGGTGCGGCATAGCGGCCGTCGACGATCCTGACGGGTTCCGCGAAGTGCTCGTGCAGGTGGTCCACGAATTCGATCATGCGGTTTTCCTGGCTGCGGCCCACCACGGCGTAGTCGAAGAAGGAGAAGTGCTGGACCAGCTCGCACAGGCCCACGCCGCCGGCGTGCGGGCAGACGGGCACCCCGAATTTAGCGGCCAGCAGCAGGATGGCGATGTTCTCGTTGACGCCGGCCACGCGGGTGGAGTCGAGCTGGAGCACGTCGATGGCGCCGGCCTGGAGCAGCTGCTTGAAGACAATGCGGCTCTGCACTGCTTCACCGGTGGCCACCCGGACCGGTGCAACGCCCCTGAGGATCTCGGCGTGGCCCAGGACGTCGTCGGTGCTGGTGGGTTCCTCGATCCAGTAGGGGCTGAATTCCGCCAGCTGATTGACCCACTCAACCGCTTCGGACACCTCCCACCGCTGGTTGGCATCAATGGCAATGGGCAGGCCGCCTACGGCTTCGCGGGCCAAGGCCATGCGCCGGCGGTCATCATTGATGTCCCCGCCCACCTTGAGCTTGATCATGGAGAACCCGTCGGCTGCGGCCTCCTTGCTGAGCCGGACCAGTTTCTCGTCGCTGTAACCCAGCCACCCCGGAGAGGTGGTGTAGGCGGGGAAGCCGTCGGCCTTGAGTTCGGCGATGCGCTGTTCCTTGCCGTCCTGGCCGGCACGGAGGATCTCAAGTGCCTCCTCCGGGCTGAGGGCATCGCGGATATGGGTGAAGTCCACCACGCTGACCAGTTCCTCGGGTGTCATCTCACTGAGGAGGAGCCAGAGGGGCTTGTTTTCCCGGCGGGCACGGATGTCCCACAGGGCGCTGACCAGGGCGCCGCAGGCCATCTGCGTCACGCCCTTTTCGGGGCCCAGCCAGCGGAGCTGGGAGTCATGGATGAGGAGCCTGGAGGCCGCGCCCAGGTCACCGATGAGCTCGTCAATCTCGCGGCCCACCAGCAAGCGGGCGTAGGCGTCGATGGCTGCAGTCAGGATTTCGTTGCCGCGGCCGCAGCTGAAAACGAAGCCGTGGCCCTCGTCGCCCGCATCGGTGCGGATCACCACATAGGCGGCCGAGTAATCAGGGTCTACGTTGACCGCGTCTGAACCGTCGAGCTCAAGGGACGTGGGGAAGCGGACGTCCTGGGTGTTGATGGACGTGATGGAAGGCATGGATCTCAACTTTCGGAGCGGAACTGGAGAAGGGAAAGATTCGATTCCTATACGAATTTCTAAAATCATATAGGAGACGTGATCCACGTCAACCCATGACCGCGCCGGCCTGCCCCGCAAACGCAGCAGCCCCGGCCGTCCGGGGCCGGGGCTGTTCGTCGAGAGCTAGGTGATGATGTGCGTGCGCGGCGGCCCGCTGTCCTCCAGCGGGGCGAGTTCGACCTCAAAGGCCTGCGCAAAGCGGTCAAAGGAATTGCGGATATGCATCGTCATGGCCGCCTCCGCCCCCTCCGGATCGCACGCCTCGATAGCCTCCCTCACCGCCGTATGCTCAGCCACCGTAATGGCCCCGTCCACATCCGCCGGGTACAGCCGGAAGGTGTGCAGGTGGCAGTGAGTCTGGGCAAAGGCATGCCGGACCACGGGGTTTCCGGAGGCGGCCAGGATGGTGTCGTGGAAACGGGTGTCATGGGCCACCAGGTCCTGCCGGAGGTCCTTGCTCCGCTTCATGGCGCTCCGGAAGCTGCCCAGTTCCTTCTCAAGGGCGCCGGCCGGATTGGCGAGGCGGTCAACAGCGGCCGCGCGGGCCGCCCACGGTTCCACCAGGAGCCGGAATTCAAACAGCGAGCGCAGTTCAGGCAGGTCCAGCAGCGGGGTGGTGCTGTATCCCCGGCCGGGGTTGTAGACCACCAGGTTGTCGCCTTCGAGCCGCTGCAGCACCTCGCGGACGGGCGTCTGGGAAACCCCCAGGCTGCGCGCGACGGCGTCAATGTTGATCCGGGTGCCGGGCGCTATCTCGCCTTCCAGGATTGAGGCACGCATCGCCGAATAGACGTCGGGCACGGCGGCCTTGCCGCGGGAGGTTTCGGACGGTTGACGTGGGGGCACGCGGTTACCTCTTGCACTGGTTTGGACTTGCTGCGGAGCGTGGACATGGCCTTTTCGGCCGGGAGTCGCTTGGGGGAATCATAAGCCACACCCCGCCACAGGCTTCATGGAAGGGCTTTTTGGAAGGGCACTTGATCCCGGTCACACTATCTATATGATTAACCCGATTCCTATACGATTTTGGCGCTGAGATCTTCCGCGTCTCCCCCTCCCGCCCGTGCGCCCCGCACCCGAAGCCATGTATAAGTCGAAGGAGACCGCATGACTACGCTCGGAAGTAAGACCTCCATTACCAATCCATCCCGGCAGCCCCGCCTCATGACCCGCAAGCGCTGGGTCATCATCTGGCTTGCCTTCATCGGCCTCAGCATCAACTACCTTGACCGGTCCAGCCTCAGCGTCGCCCTGCCCTTCATGGGCAAGGACTTCGAGCTCAGCGCCACCCAGCAGGGGCTGATCTTCGCTGCCTTCTTCTGGGCCTACGACTTCTTCCAGCTCGCCGCCGGCTGGTACGTGGACAAGGTGGGCCCCCGCCGCTCCTTCTCCCTGGCCGCACTGTGGTGGTCCGTCTTCACCATGGTGACGGCGGCAGCCTCCAGCTTCTGGTCCCTGTTCGCCGCACGGTTCCTCCTGGGCGTCGGCGAAAGCCCCGCACCCAGCACCGCCGCCAAGGTGGTGGCCACCTGGTTCCCCGTCCGGGAACGCGCCTTCGCCACCAGCATCTGGGACTCCGGGTCACGGGTCGGGGCCGTCATCGCACTGCCCATCGTTACCCTGATTGTCGCCTTCACCTCATGGCATGCGGTCTTCATCATCATCGGCATCCTTGGAATCATCTGGGCCGCCGTCTGGTGGAAGTACTACCGCAGCCCGGAGGAGCACACCGGCGCGAACGCGGCAGAGATCAGCTACATCCAGGAAGGCGGCGCCCGCGGCGCGGCCAGTGATGACGAAAGCGCAGCCAAGCTGCCCTGGCGTTCGCTCTTCAAGTACCGCACCATCCTCAGCATGATGTTCGGCTTCTTCTGCCTGAACAGCGCCATCTACTTCTTCATCACGTTCTTCCCCAGCTACCTGGTTAAGGAACGCGGCTTCGACCTCCTCAAGCTCGGCTTCTTCGGCGCCATCCCCGGCATCTGCGCGGTCCTGTTCGGCTGGCTCGGCGGATACCTGGCCGACCGTGCCGTCCGCGCAGGATCACCGGTCAGCAAGGTCCGCAAAACAGCCATCGCCGGCGGCCTGGCCGGCGGCTCTGTCATCATGTTCGCCGCCTTGGTTCCGGAAGCCTGGATGGCCCTGGCCCTGCTGTCCGTCGCCTACTCCAGCCTCACGGTGGCCGCGACCGGCATCTGGTCGCTGCCGGCCGACGTCGCCCCCAGCTCCCGCCACGTCGGCTCGATCGGCGGCCTGCAGAACTTCGCTTCGAACCTGGCCGGCATCTTCACACCCATCCTGATCGGCGTGCTGGTGGACCAGACCGGATCCTTCGTGGCACCGCTGGCCGTGATTGGCGCGATCTCCCTTATCGGCGCGGCCAATTACCTGTTCGTCATCGGCAAGATCGAGCCGCTGAAGGTCAAGGCAGCCGCCTAGGGCCCCGTTTCCAGCCCCAGTACAAGAACGCCGCCGGCACCCGCCAAGGTGCCGGCGTCGTCCTTTTTCTGTCTGGTCTCCTAGGAGGCCGGTGCCTCGGCCGTGGCTTTCGCCTGCGCTGGGGCCTGTGTTTGCGCTGGGGACTGGGCTGGTGTCTGCGCCTGGATCGCCGTAATGGCCACCGTGTTCACGATGTCCTCCACCGTGCAGCCGCGGGAGAGGTCGTTGACCGGTTTCCGCAGCCCCTGCAGGACCGGCCCCACCGCCACGGCCCCGGAGCTCTGCTGCACGGCCTTGTACGTGTTGTTGCCGGTGTTCAGGTCCGGGAAGATGAACACCGTGGCCTGGCCGGCCACGGAGGAACCCGGCATCTTGGACGCGGCGATGGAGGCGTCCACGGCGGCGTCGTACTGGATGGGGCCTTCCACGGCGAGGTCCGGGCGGCGCTCGCGCACCAGTTCGGTGGCCTGCCGCACCTCGTCCACGGCCTCGCCCGCGCCGGAGCCGCCGGTGGAGTAGGACAGCATGGCCACCCGCGGTTCCACCCCAAATTGGGCGGCGGTCTCGGCCGAGGCCAACGCGATGTCGGCCAGCTGCTCCACGTTCGGGTCCGGATTGACGGCGCAGTCGCCGTAAACCAGCACCCGGTCCGGCATCAGCATCAGGAACACCGAGGACACGATCTTCACGCCCTCGCGCGTCTTCACGAATTCCAGGGCCGGCCGGATGGTGTGCGCCGTGGTGTGGGCGGCACCGGACACCATCCCGTCCACCACGCCCAGCTGGACCATCATGGTGCCGAAGTAGCTGACGTCCTGCATGATCTCCAGCGCCTTGGGCAGGTCCACGCCCTTGTGCGCCCTCAGCTCCGCGTACTTTTCGGCGAATTTCAGCCGCAGGTCCGAGGTGGCGGGGTCGATGACAGTGATGCCGGACAGGTCGATGCCGTTGGCGGCTGCCAGCTCCCGGACGTCGGACTCCGGGCCCAGGAGCGTCAGGTCGCAGACGTCGCGGCGGTGCAGGATCTCGGCGGCCCGCAGGATCCTCACGTCGGTTCCCTCCGGGAGCACGACGTGGCGGCGCTGGGCCCGGGCCCGCTCGATCAGGTCATGCAGGAACCGCAGCGGCGTCATCCGTTCCGCCCGCGGCAAATGCAGCCGCTCCACCAGCTCGGCCTCGTCCACCCGGCGGGACCAGAGGCCCAGTGCGGAGGCCACCTTGCGCCGGTGCCCCGACCAGATTTCGCTGCGCACCTCTGACACCCGGCGGGCCGTCTGGTAGGTGTCCTCGTCCGCGGCAAAGACAGGGAACGGCGCCTGTGCCAGGAGAGGGTAGATGTTGGCGTCCGGGGCGAGGCCACCGGTGAGGATGAGCGCCGACGCCACCGGAAATTCGGGCGAGAAGGACGAGGCCAGGCAGGCCACCATCACGTCCGCCCGGTCCCCCGGCACAATCACCAGGGCGCCCTCGTCCAGCACGTTCAGGAAGTTGCCCACGTTCATCGCGGCGACCTTGATGTCCCTGACGTCCCGCTCCATGTCCGGCGTTCCCGCGATCTGGCGGACGCCCAGCGCCGCAGCCACTTCTCCGGTGGTGGGGCGGGCGATCTCCTCCAGCTCCGGCAGGATGTACACCGGGCGCCCGGAAGCGCCGGGTTTCAGGGCAGCTGCGATGGCGTCCAGGTCGCCGACGCTGGCCCTGTTCACCATGATGGCCAGCAGCGCACACCGTTCGGCGGCGAGTTCCTTGCGGGCAACTTCGACGGCGGCAGCGGTCTCAGGGACGGTCCGCCCCTTGGCGCCCACCACAGCCACCACGGGCGTGGCCAAGTTGTTCGCCAGCCGGGCGTTGAGATCAAACTCGACGGCGGAGTCCTGGCCCACCAGGTCAGTGCCCTCCACGATCACCACGTCGCAGTGGCGCGCGATGTCGGCGAAGATCTCAACGCACCGGGCATCGATTTCCGCCCGGTTTCCTTCCGCGAGCAGGGTGCGGACCTCGTCGTAAGTCAGGCCGCCCCGGCAGCGCTCGTCATCCAGGGCGAACCGGGCCTTCATCAGCGCCACCATCGGATCGTCGGCTGCCGAGGGGCCGTGGACCACCGGCTTGAAGAAGCCGATCCTGTCCGCGTGCCGGTGCAGGGTGTCCGCCAGGCCGAGTGCCACAAGGGACTTGCCCGAGCCGGGGGTGGTTGCGCTGACGTAGATGCCTTTGGCCATGGTCCGCCCTTTGCTGTTCTTGCTGGTGCCGGTATCCCCATCCTTGCACTTCGAGACCGTGCGCGGGGCGCCTGACCCGGCGTCGACTGCTCCGTAACTGCCGTTTTGAGCGCTGAAAACGGCAGTTACGGAGCAATCGATGAAGGGGCGCCCCGGCCGCGCGAGGTGTGTCCCGGCGCCGTGCGTTATCCCGCCTCCCCTTGACACCGGACCCCCTCATGGGATTACCTAATGAACATTCGGTAAATAAAGCTGGAGGCAATGACGCATGGCTGAAACTACACTTTCCGGGGCCACCCACCCCATCCTGGAAAACGACTACGCCTCCGAATGGATGGGAATTGAGGTCCTCGCCCTCAGCGACGGCCACGCCACCATCCGGATGACGCTCCGGCAGGAAATGCTCAACGGCTTCGGCATGGCCCACGGCGGAATGATCTTCGCCTTCGGCGACACCGCCTTCGCCCTGGCGTGCAACCCCATCCACCCTGCACCCGGCGAGGAAGGCACCATCACCGTCGCTTCCGGCGTCGACATCAACTTCCTCAAGCCCGCCTTCCGGGGCCAGGTGCTCACCGCAGTGGCCGACCGCCGCTCCAGCGCCGGCCGCAGCGGCCTGTACGACATCCAGATCTTCGCCGCCGACGCCGCTGCGCCGGCCGCCGAAGGCCAGCCCAGTTCCAGCACCCCGGGCGAGCTCATCGCCGAGTTCCGCGGACGCAGCCGCACCATCCCCAAGAAGTAGGAAAACCATGACCCTGCATGCCCCCGAAACCCCCGCCGCTGCCGTTTCCACCCAGGACACCGCCGCCGGCACCGACGCCGCGCTGGACCGCGAGGAAACCATCTCCCGCGACGAGCTCGAAGCGCTCCAGCTCAGCCGCCTGCAGCACACCGTGGCCTACGCCTACGAGCGCGTGCCGCTGTACAAGCGCAAGTTCGACGAGGCCGGCATCCACCCCAACGACCTGCGTGAACTCGAGGACCTGGGCAACTTCCCCTTCACCACCAAGGACGACCTGCGGGAGGAATACCCGTTCGGCATGTTCGCGGTGCCGCAGAATGAAGTGGCCCGGATCCACGCCAGCTCCGGCACCACCGGCCGGCCCACCGTCGTCGGGTACACCAAGCAGGACCTGGCGGACTGGGCCAAGCTCGTGGCCCGCAGCTTCCGCGCCTCCGGGATCCGCCCCGGCATGAAGGTCCACAACGCCTACGGCTACGGCCTGTTCACCGGCGGCCTCGGCGCGCACGCCGGCGCCGAAGCCCTGGGCTGCACCGTGATCCCGATGTCCGGCGGCCAGACCGAACGCCAGATCCAGCTGATCCAGGACTTCAAGCCGGACGCCATCCTGGCCACGCCCACCTACCTGCTCACCATCGCCGACGCCATGGCACACATGGGCATCGACCCCGCCTCCACCTCGCTGAAGTTCGCCGTGCTGGGCGCCGAGCCGTGGACCCAGGAGATGCGGCACGAACTCGAAGTCATGATGAACATCAAGGCGTGCGACATCTACGGCCTGTCCGAGGTCATGGGCCCGGGCGTCGCCGGCGAAGCCGTGGAAACCCAGGACGGCAGCCACATCTGGGAGGACCACTTCCGCCCCGAAATCATCGACGCCTTCAACCCGGTGGCGGGCAAGGAGAACGTCCTGCGCGACGGCGAGCACGGCGAACTGGTCTTTACCTCGCTCACTAAGGAAGCGCTGCCCATCATCCGCTACCGCACCAAGGACCTCACCCGCCTGCTGCCCGGCAGCGCCCGCCCGGCTCACCGCCGGATGGGCCGCATCACCGGCCGCAGCGACGACATGATCATCCTGCGCGGCGTGAACCTGTTCCCGTCCCAGATCGAGGAAATCGCCCTCCGCATCCCCGAGCTGAGCCCCCACTTCCAGCTCGAACTGACCCGCCCGGAAGGGCAGCGGATGGACCAGCTGACGGTCCGGATCGAACGGCGCGACGCGGTCACCGTTGAGCAGAGCACGACGGCGGCACGCACCTTGAAGGAGCAGATCAAGATCCACGTGGGTTCGTCGTGCACCGTGAACGTGGTGGAGCCGGGCTCGCTTGAGCGGTCCAACGGCAAACTGCGCCGCATCTACGACATGCGGCCGAAGGCATAACGGAAGATGCCGCCGGGCACAACCGATGCCGGCCGGGTTGCTGCCCGGCCGGCGCCGGCTCCCGGACCGACCGACCGTTCGTGAGAAACTAGCCACTATGCCCAGCACCACCGACACTTCCAGCCCCGGCGCAGCCAACGGAACAGCAAAGCGCGGCCGCCCCGGCTACGACCAGCAGTCCGTGCTGCGCATCGCCGTCGACGTCTTCAACCGCCATGGCTACGACGCCACCTCGATGGGGATCCTGGCGGACAACCTGGGGATCTCCAAGTCCGCCATCTACCACCACGTGCCGTCCAAGGGCGGCCTCCTCAAGCTTGCCCTTGACCACGCCCTGGGCGGCCTTGAGGCCATCCTCGAGCAGCCGGAGGCCACTTCAGGGGCTGCCGACGCCCGGCTGGAGTTCGTGCTCCGGCAGACGGTGGCCGTGCTGGTTGACCGCCTGCCGTTCGTCACCCTGCTGCTGCGGCTGCGGGGCAACACGGAAATTGAACGGGACGCCCTGGAACGCCGCCGGACCTTCGACCACAAGGTGGCCGTATTGATTTCGGCCGCCCGCGATGAGGGCTCGCTCCGCCAGGACATCGATCCCCGGACCGTCACCCGTCTCCTGTTCGGCATGATCAACTCGATCGTGGAGTGGTACAAGCCGGGCGGCTCCCTCTCCCCGCAGCGACTGGCCGACGACGTCATCACCATGGCGTTCGACGGCCTCCATGCGGACGTGTAAGCCGCGCATCCACGGGTCCGCGGGCAACTACTAAGCGTGCTTGGTATTTGGCGGCTCCCCGGCTACGGTGGTAGAAAGCCATCGTCCGCAGGGAGGTCCTGAATGAGCCAGGCCAATGATCCACGGCGTTCATGCCGGCCCCGGACAGTACTCGCGGGCGGACTCCTGACCGCAGCCCTGGCACTTAGCGGCTGCACCGGCTCGCCTGCTCCCCCAACCCCTGGCACCTCCTCCCCAGGCCAGCCATCGCCGTCGGCCCCGGCCTCCGGGACTTCCGCTTCGGCAGCGCCAACCGCCGGCGCAGGCCCGGACTCCGGAACCGCAGCCGGCAACCTGCCCCAGCTCGTGGAAAACCTCTCCCCATCAGTGGTCACCATCTTCACCCAGGGCGGCCTGGGCAGCGGCGTGGTCTACTCCGCCGACGGACTGATCCTCACCAACGAGCACGTGGTCCGGGGCGCAACCACCGTGGAGGTCGGATTTGCCGACGGGCAGCGCGTGGAAGGGACAGTCAAAGCAAGCGACGCCGTGACGGATCTGGCCCTGGTGCAGGCCAAGCGCACCGGCCTGCCGAAACCCACGTACCAAAGCACCCTGCCCAAGGTAGGCGAAGGCGCACTGGTCCTGGGTTCCCCGCTCGGATTCGAGAACACGGCCACCGCAGGCATCATTTCCGGGCTGCACCGTTCCATTCCAGGCTCCGCATCCAACAGCCTCTCCCTGGTGGACCTCATCCAGACGGACGCACCCATCAGCCCCGGCAACTCCGGCGGTGCCGTGATCAACATGCGCGGCGAGGTGATCGGCATCAGCGAGGCGTACATCCCGCCGTCAGCCGGGGCGGTCTCCCTTGGCTTCGCCATCCCGGCCGCCACCGCAGTAGACGTGGCGGAGGAACTGCTGGCCAACGGCACCGCCAAGCACGCCTACCTGGGCCTCACCCCGGGCGAACTGACGGCCCAGATCGCCGCCCAGCTGGGCATCCAGGGAGGATCCGGAGTGGTGGTCCTCGCCGCGGACACGGACGGCCCGGCAGGCAAGGCAGGAATCCGCCCCGGGGACGTCCTGCAGTCCATGGAGGGCGTTGAGCTCACCACGCCCGAAAAGCTCCTGGCGGAACTGCGCAAGCGTAACCCCGGCGACACCGTAGGCTTCAAGGTCAAGCGGGGCGACCAAAACCTGGATATCAAGGTTGACCTCACCGACCGGCCTGCCACTACAACCACCCGATAGGAAGGAAGAAACATGAGCCACCCCAAGGAAGAACCGGACGCAGGATACATCGTCCCAGACCCGTCCAAGCTCCGTGAGGACATTCCCGGCGACGCCGGCGACGAGGCCAACGCGATCCGCTTCAGCGAGGAGCAGGCCCTGATCGAGGAACAGTCGCACGGCATCCGCCCCGACACCTACAGCGTTCCGGCAGGCGGCCCCACCATGGACGAGGCCCGCGGCAACATGGACCTCTCGGACCGCAGCGAAGAAGGCCGCGGCACCGGACGCGAGGATGACAGCAGCGACGACGGCCTGCACGGCGGCGCAGAAAGCTGACGCCGGCACGAACACTGAAGCAGCAGGGGCACCCCGTCCGGGGTGCCCCTGCTGCTTTCGTTGAGGTATGCAGCTGCCGTGCCTAGACCTCGTACTCGAGCTTGCCGCCCAGGTTTTGGTGGACGCACAGGATGTTGTGTTCGGTGTCCATGAACCACGCGCACTTTTCCGAGTTGGTGGTGCAAATGTGGTTCTCCGTCTTGAGGGTAGGCAGGTCGTAGTCCTGGAAGATGACGCCCCGTGCCTCCATGTCGCGGACGGTTGCCTCGATATCCGCGACCTCAAAGCTCAGCGCGGTGTGGTCCGAGTGCCTGCCGTCCGAGACCGGCATCAGCTGCAGCAGTGGACCGCCGTCGGCGCCCAGCAATTCGCTTCCGTCCTCCGTTTTTCCACGGTGCGGGAGTCCCAGCTTTTCCGTGTAGAAACTGCGGGCGCGGGCTGGGTCATCAACCGGCAGGATGGTTGTGGCTGTGTTCATTCTCAGGGTCATTGGGCCACCTCCTACGGGCAGAATCTTACGCCCGGCAGGCCCAAAAAGAACCGCCCTCAAACGCCCCATCACTTCCCGCCCACCAAACCCAAACGCCCCATCACTTCCCGCCCACCAAACCCAAACGCCCCATCACTTCCCGCCCACCAAACCCAAATGCCCCAGCACTTTCCTCAAAGAAGTGATGGGGCGTTTGGGAAAAACCGGCAGGAAGTGATGGGGCGTTAGGGGTTTACTTCTCGACCAGGGTGAGGACGTCGTAGGTGGCCACGATCTCGTCGTGCTGGTTGGTGAGCACAGCGTCCCAGGCCACCTCACCGTATTCGTCGGTTTCGCGCGGGGTGATCTTCTTGGCGGTGAGGGTCACCCGGATGGAATCGCCGGCGGCAACCGGGGTGATGAAGCGAAGGTTCTCCAGGCCGTAGTTGGCAAGGACAGGGCCCGGTGCAGGCTCCACGAACAACCCGGCGGCCCAGCTCAGCAGCAGGTAGCCGTGCGCCACGATGCCCGGGAAGAACGGATTGGCTTCCGCTGCTTCCTGGTTGGTGTGGGCGTAGAACGTGTCCCCGGTGGAGTTGGCGAACGCGCTGATGTCCTCCAGGGTGACCTGCCGCAGGTCGGAACGGACGGCGTCGCCGATCCGCAGGGTGGACAGGTGCTTCCGGAACGGATGCGCGCCCTCGGTCTCCACGGTGAAGTTGCGGTCGGCCCCGGTGTGCCACACACCGGTGACCGCGGTCAGCATGTTCGGGGAGCCCTGGATGGCGGTCCGCTGCATGTGGTGCAGCACGGACCGGATGCCGCCCAGTTCCTCGCCGCCGCCCGCGCGTCCGGGGCCGCCGTGGACCAGGTGGGGAACGGGTGAGCCGTGGCCGGTGGAGGACCGGGCGTCCTCGCGGTTCAGCATCAGGACGCGGCCATGGTGGGCCGCGATGCCGGTGACCAGCTCGCGGGCTGCCTCGGGATCGTTGGTGCACACCGAGGCCACCAGTGAGCCGCCGCCGCGGGCGGCGAGGCGGACGGCGTCGGCCAGGTCCTTGTAGCCGATGACGGAGGATACTGGCCCGAACGCCTCAAGCGAGTGGATGGCTTCAGCTTCGGGGTTGTCCCAGTTCAGGACCACGGGAGCCATGAAGGCCCCACCGTCCACTACCCCGGTGGTTCCGTCGGCGGAGGTGACCGACGGCGAATCGAGCGTTCCGTACGCCAGCTCACCGCCGGCGTCGAGCATTGACTGCACGGCAGCGCGGACGTCCTCCAGCTGTTCCACCGACGCAAGGGCGCCCATGGTGACGCCTTCGCCGCGGGGGTCGCCCAGGACCACGCGCTCGGCGATGCGCTTGCCGATGGCTGCCGACACGGCGGGTACCAGTTCCCGCGGCACGATGGCGCGCCGGATGGCGGTGCATTTCTGGCCTGCCTTGACGGTCATCTCGGTGACCACGGACTTGACGAAGGCGTCGAATTCCGGGGTCCCCTCCACGGCGTCGGGGCCCAGGATGGCGGCGTTCAGGGAGTCGGTCTCGGACGTGAACCGGACGCCGCCCTCCACCACGTTCGGGTGGGACTTGAGGGACTTGGCCGTGGAGGCGGACCCGGTGAACGCCACAAGGTCGCGGTAATCCAGTACATCCAGGAGCCCGCGGACGGAACCGGAGATGAGCTGCAGCGAACCCTTGGGCAGGATGTTGGACTCAACGATGGCCTTGACCACGGCGGCGGCAACATAGCCAGTGGGGGTGGCCGGCTTGACGATGGTGGGGACGCCGGCCAGGAAGGCGGGGGCAAACTTCTCCAGCATGCCCCAGACCGGGAAGTTGAAGGCGTTGATCTGCACGGCGACGCCGGGGATGCGGGTGTAGATGTGTTCGCCGGCGAAGGATCCGTCCTTGGACAGCACCTCCATGGGGCCGTCCACCACCACCTGGGAGTTGGGCAGCCCGCGCCGGCCCTTGGAGCCGAAGGTGAAGAGGACGCCGATGCCGCCGTCGATGTCCACCATGGAGTCGATCTTGGTGGCGCCGGTCTGGAATGAGAAGTTGTAGAAGTGCTCCCGGCGGGCGTTGAGGTACTGCGCCAGCTCCTTGAGCTTGAGGGCGCGCTGGTGGAAGGTCAGCTTGCCGAGTTCAGTCTGGCCGGTGGTGCGGCCGTACTCCACGACGGCGGCGAGGTCCAGGCCTTCCGTGCTCACCTTGGCCAGGATCTCCCCCGTGCTCGCATCCCGGACGGGGACCGCGGAAGCCGAGGAGCCGGCGTCGGGCGTCCACCATGCGTCCATGACGAAGCTGGGCACTGTCTCCACGGTGTCGACCGTGGCCTGGGGAGCTGTGGCTGTGGTGGTCATCGTTGACGGTCCTTCCAACAAGGGGGCAGGCAAACAGGGCGGCCATTACCGACCGTCCGTTCGGTAATATATTCACCATACATGAAGTGCCGTGCTGCACACTAGAAGGCCAGGACCGAATTGGCCACCCAAAGGAGAACGCATGAACGCCCCGTCGCCCCAGAATGCTTCCGCCAGCCAGCATGAGCTCTGGAAAATCACCCTCGGGGAGCTGGACGAGAAGATGGGCGTAAAAATCCTGGAGGAGTCCGTGGAGCGCGTGGTGGCCACCATGCCCGTGGAGGGCAACCGGCAGTCGTTTGGGCTGCTGCACGGCGGCGCCTCGCTGGCCGTGGGCGAGGCGGTGGGGTCCTGGGCGGCCGTCATCCACGCGAGCACCATGGGCAAGACGGCGGTGGGCGTTGACGTTTCCGCCACGCACCACCGATCCGCACGCGAGGGCCAGGTGACCATTACCGCCACGCCCATCCACCTGGGCGGGACGCTGACCACGCACGAGGTGCTCATCACCAACGAGGCCGGCCAGCGGCTGTGCACCCTGCGCATCACCAACCTGCTGATGAAACGAAAAAACTGAAAAAAATCCCCGGCGGTGCATCCATGGGCGGGGTTCCAGAGGTAATAAGCGTGTCAGCATCACCAGCCCGGATACCGGGCATCCCCCAAGGAGTTCGACATGCGCAAAATAACCTACGCCGCTGGAGCACTTTCCCTTGCTGCTTCACTGGCCTTCGCCGCTCCCGCCCAGGCCGGCAACTGGCACCACGATGACGACCCCGCCCTGCTGTCCGTCCTGCACGGGGTACCCGGCCTGACCGTGGACGTCTGGGTGAACGGCGAGCTCACCCTTGATGACTTCACGCCCGGCACCCTGGCCGGACCGCTGGAACTGGCCGCCGGCGATTACCAGATCGCCATCACCGCTTCGGACGCCACCAGCGCGGAAAACCCGGTGATCGGCCCGGTGGATGTGCAGCTCGACGAGGGCCGCAACTACACGGCAGTGGCGCACCTTGACGCCGGCGGAGCCCCCACGGCGACCCTCTTCACCAACGACACCAAGGCCCCCGGCAATGACACGAAGGGCAAGCTGACGGTCCGGCACGTCGCCGCAGCGCCCGCTGTGGACGTACTGGCCGGCGGAACCGCCGTAATTGAAGGCCTCAGCAACCCGGACGAGGCAACCCTGAAGCTGAAGGCCGGCACGGTTTCAGCCTCGGTGGCAGCGGCAGGGACCACCGACCCCGTGATCGGTCCTGCGGACATCACCGTCGAGGCCGGGAAGAACACCATCGTCTACGCCTGGGGAAGCCTGGCGGACGGCACGCTGGACGTGGCGGTCCAGGTGGTTGACGGCAAGGAGTGGTGCGGGGGCCGGCGCTAAGGCCAACGCAACCGGGAGGCGCTAAGCGCCGTTCCCGCGGCAACGCTACGGGCCGGTCCTTGTGGGCCGGCCCGTAGCGGCTACCGCGAAGGCCGCCGGTTCCGCCGGCGCACAAGCACCGTCAGCAGAATCCCGACGGCGAGGACGCCCGCGGCAGCAGCCGCTGCGGGGATGAGCCCGGCTGATCCCGTGTAGGCCAGGCCGCCGCCGGCGCGATCACCGTTTCCGCCCGTGTTGGCAAGGCCCGCAGGAGCGCTGGGAGCGGGGCTGGTTGCCGGCGGAAGTACGACGACGGGACTCGCCGACGGCGGGGCAGGCGACGGGTCTGCTGGGGCCGGGTCGGTCGCGGCCGGGGTGATCGGGTCGGTCGCGGCCGGGGCGGGTGTGGCCGGGGCAATGTTGCCTGGTGCGGGGCTTGCCGGTGGCTCAGTCGGTGCCGGGTTTGCCGGCGGGGCGGGCGGTGCCGCTGCAGCGGACGCAAACTCAAAGCTGTTGGCACCCGACCGGCTGTACCCGTTCACGGTTTCTGCCGTGAAGCGCAGCGTGTCCGTACCCTGCGGAGCCGTGAAACTCCATGTCCCGTCGTTATGCACGGGGACCTCGAACGGTTCCTTTGCCTGGAACGTGACCCGGACCGTGGATCCGGCGGCGACCGCAGCTGCCGGAGCAGCGGGAACCTGGCCGCTGATCACCTGGCCCGGCTGGTAGGCCTTCCCGGGTGCGGGGGCCGTGACGGCAGGCTTGTTGAGGAATACTTCCAGCTGGTAGCCGGGCAGCACGGCAAGGGCATCCTGCAGGGTGGCTGCAATGGCCCGCGCCTGGACGCCGTTCTGGCTTTCGGCACCGGTGTGCGTACCAACGGCAAAGTTGCCGCTGATCCACGGGCCGCCGGAGTCGCCGCCCGCCGACGTGACCGTCGATGAATCGAAGGCACGGACCGGCCGGAGGTCGTTGTCGTAGTTGGGCGGAACACTCTTTTGGCCCGGCATCATCCAGATGCCCACCGCATCGACCGTGCCGCACTTCCAGCCGGACGTCCGTCCGGACCTGCAGACGTCCTGGCCCTGGAAGGGCGCTATGGTTCCCACGATCCTGACAGGATCGGGCGTCCTGGAGTTGCCCCAGGTAGTGGTGGAAGGCTCAGGGTTCACGGAAGGCGCGATGTCCTGGATGACGGCGATGTCGGTACCTGCCACGGATCCGTCTGCCGCTGCCGAGTTCCCGGGGCCGCCGAACTGGCTGAACCCGAAGCTGCCCAGGGGTGACAGCGGAGGCAACGGCTGAGGCGTCAGGGCGCCGGGCCCGCTCGCGGGCGCCCACCCGGGAGGTTCCACTGACGCCTGCCGCGCCAATCCATCCCTGGCACAGTGTCCGGCGGTCAGGACGAGCGGCAGCCCGGCCGGACTGAACGCGCTGAAACCGGCTGAACAGATGGCGGCGCTGTCCACGTAGTATCCCTGGCCGCCGAGGAGGTCCCCCTCGGTCTTGAGGGAAGCACCCTTCTCCAGTTTCACGTTGGCGTACCGCGCGACGAACTGTGCCGGCGTCATTTTGCCGGTTCCGGACGGCTGGCCGGCGGAAGGAACCGGGTCCGGCTGGTTGCCCGGGGTCCCGGACTCTGCGATGTTGACGGGCCCGGTCCGGATGACGAAATGACCGTCGGTGTAGGCAACCGCCTGGAGGCCCTGGGTGCCAACGTCGCGGACATAGGCCTTGTACAGCTGGTCGAGGTCGGCTGCGACCAGCCCGTTCGCCGGCGGAGGCGTGTCCTTGACCGCCGGGGAGGCGGTGGGGACAGCCGGCGTGGCCGGGAGGGTGACCGTCGGGGGAACCAGTACAAAGGCGGCCGGGCCGGAGCGGTTCAGTTCATCCACCGCGGCCTGAAGCTCCGGACCGTCGCCTTCCACCCTGATGTTGCCGGCTTTCAGGCTGATGCCAACGAAGCCAGGCAAGGCCCGAAGGGTGGGCGCGGCGCCGGCGGCCCGCCGGCCGAGTTCACCGGCAGCATTGAATTCGGCCACGCTGATGCCAAGATCCCGGCGAAGCGCTTCAGCAAGGCCTGCCTCGGAGGGTCCAGCCGCGTTGACAGGAGCAGTCGGGGCGCCGGAAACCGCCTCGTTGCCCGTAGCCGTGCCGGCGGCGCCGGAGCCCTGGGGCGCAGGAGCCACCATGGGGCTGCTAGTTGTGGCCGGCGCCGGAACAGCCACTGCGGGGCCGGCAGCCAACCCGGACGACAGCACTACGGCGGCTATGGCTCCTGTCGCGGAGATTCTCTTCATGGGGGTTCGCCGTTCCACTCATCCGCGCCTGCGTGCAGGCGCCCTGCGACCGCGGCCGCCGACATCAAATATCAACAGCCACATCAGTAACTTAAGTCACAAGGGTATCTTTCGGCATGCCAAGGCGGAAACGGAATCCAGCTCCGCTTCCCGCAACCCGTGCGCCAGGAGATAGCCACGGGTTCCGAGGTCACGGACAAATGACACCACCGCGAGCCCGCGCCGTTCCAGCAGGGGCTCAAGCTCCGGCCCGGTCAGGTACCGCTCCCGGCCGTGCGGCGGACCATGGGTGCGGTAGCGCTCGTTGATCCCGCGGGCCGCCCGCCGGTAGCCCTCGGCAATAGCCTCGTCCGAGTCACCAGCCAGGTCCTGGACCATGGCCGCGATCAAACCGCTCCGGTCACGGCCGGCGGCGCAGTGCAGCACCACATCCCCTTTGGGCGCGGCGAGGGCAATGGCCCGGAAGACGCCCACCAGTTTTTCCGGGAAAAGGCGCGCATTCTCGGCGTAGTGCGCGGGGTCGTTCAGGTAGGGACCGGTGACGGCAGTAAACCGCGGATCCTCCGGTTCCTCCGTGGGTGCCTGCACCACGTCGATGCCCGCCCAGGCCGCGGCCGGCACCTCGGGGTCATTGCTCCGGCGCCGCGCCTCAACTGCGTTGCGGAGATCGACGACGGTGCGGACGCCGTCGTCGAACGCCTCTTTCCACCCCGCTGCGGTGAGCCACTCGCGGCGTCCCATCCGGTAAATGCCGCCCGAAATGCGCCATGCGTTTACAGCTCCATCCCAGTCCACGGACGTGCCCTTCTTGCTCATCCGCACAGCTAACCACACGCCCCTGAACGGCGCATTGCACAGCAGCGGACATTCCACCAGGGCACAATGGCCTGCTGACCGCCGCGCAGGGTGGCAATACTGTGGCACCTATGTACCTGCCCGCGGTGTCCAATGAGGTCATTGTTCAAAGAGGTAACTGTTCAAAGGGGAAATTCATGGCAAGTCCAGCAGTACAGCGGCGCCGTCCGGCTTTCGCAGCCGCCCTCGCAGCCCTGGCAATCACCGCCGGCATGGCAGCGGCCCCGGCCCAGGCCGTGGACAAAGAGAAATACATTGCCCTGGGGGATTCCTATGCCGCCGGACAAGGGGCCGGTCCCTACCTGGACAGCTGCTATCGCAGCGACAACGCCTATTCCGAGCTGGCAGACGTGGACAAAACCGTGCAGCTGGTGGTCAATGCTGCGTGCAGTGGGAAGACCACCTGGGATGTGGTGAACACCCAGCTTCGCCAGCTGAACAAGAGCACGGAACTGGTGACCATTACGGCAGGAGGCAACAACCTGGGCTTCGGCCAGATCATTACCTCCTGCGGTGCTGCTCTTTCTGATCCCGCGGCAGCCCCTGCCTGCGACGCGGCTACGTCCGCCGCGGCGGCAATGATCGGGAGCGGGCAGCTCACCCGCGACGTCATCTCGATGATCCAGAGTGTCAAGGCCGCAGCCCCCAATGCCAGGATCGTTGTCACGGGATACCCGTACCTCTACGATCCGGTGGCCCCGAACCCCGCGGATCCACTGTCCCTGTTCATCAACCAGGCCACCCTTCTGGCGGACGGCCTGGACGCCTCCATCGCAGCGGCCGCCGCTGCCACCGGGGCGCAATACGTCGATGTCAGGGCCGCGTTTGCCGGGCACGGCGTCAACTCCGCAGATCCCTGGATCAACCTGGACCTTGCCAACCCCGCAAGCCCGGACAACTTCCATCCCAACGCCGCGGGCTACCAGGCCTACTTCACTGCGCTGAGCAGTTCGGGCGTCTACTCCGCTCCCTGAGCACGGTCAGCGCGGGGTGCGCTCCGCACCCTGGGCGCGGCGGGCCAGCCGGTATTCCAGCCCGGCGCGGACGGCCGGCCATTCGTGCTCCAGGATGGAGAACACCACCGTGTCCCGGAGGGTTCCATCGCTGGTCCGTGAATGGCTGCGGAGCACACCGTCCTGCTTGGCGCCCAACCGGGCAATGGCTTCCCGCGACTGATGGTTCAGCCAGTGCGTGCGGAACTCCACGGCGGGGCAGCCCAGCGCCTCGAAGGCATGCCGGAGCAGCAGGAGCTTGGAGTCGGGGTTGGTCCCTGTCCCCTGCACCGAGGCCGCATTCCACGTGGAGCCGATTTCAACGCGGGGCGTGGCGGCGTCGATGTTCATGTACGTGGTCATGCCGATGATGCGGCCCGGGCCACCTGTGCCCGGATCAATCAGCCGGGTGGTGAAAGGCAGCATGGATCCCTGTTCCTGCAGGGTCAGGCGGCGCCTGATCTCCGCCGCCATGGCGTCCGGCGCGGGCACCGACGTGTACCAGAGCTTCCAGAGTTCGCCGTCGCTGGCTGCGGCCAGCAGGCCGTCGTGGTGTTCCTCCGCGAGCGGCTGCAGGATTACGTGGCGGCCGGTCAGGGTAAGGGGTTCAAGGAAAGTCACTGCACCAGCCTAGGCCCACCGGCCGCGCGGGTTACGCTGGGGCAAGCACCACGACGTCGAGCGAGGGAGTTATTGTGTCAGGAACCAACCCGGATCCCGAGGACGACAAGATCACCGGCCTGGAGCCTGGCGGCGGGGTTCCGCCGGGCGAAACCCCGCCGGGGGAAGCCTCCACCGCCGGCCCTCAGGGCCACGAGGAGCGCGGCACCGGGAAGGGCACCCAGTTCCTGTGGATCGGCATCATCGGCGTCGTAGTCCTGCTGTGCCTGCTGTACTTCATCGGCTACATCGTGGGCTTCTTCGACTAGGCCGTGTTCCGCCAGGCGGTCAGCCTAACTGGGCCAGTCGAAGAATCCCTTGCCGGTTTTGCGGCCAAGTTCACCGCGGGCCACTTTGTCCTTGAGGATCTGCGGGGGTGCAAACCTCTCGCCAAGGGTGGAGTGGAGGTATTCGGCGATTCCCAGGCGTACGTCCAGGCCCACAATATCCGTGGTTTTGAGCGGGCCGGTGGGGTGTTTGTAGCCCAGGACCATGGCGTTGTCGATGTCCTCAGCGGAGGCCACTCCTTCCTCAACCATCCGCATCGCCTCCAGTGCGATGGCCACGCCCAGGCGTGAGGAGGCAAAGCCGGGGGCGTCATTGACCACGACGGCGGTCTTGCCGAGTGCCTCCACCCAGGTTTTCGCCGCATCAGCAAGTTCGGGAGACGTGCGCTCCCCCAGCACCACCTCGATAAGGGTGGATGCCGGCACGGGGTTGAAGAAGTGCAGGCCCAGGAAGTTCTCCGGCCGCTTTAGTTCACGGGCCAGGCCGTTGACGGACAGCGATGACGTGTTGGACGCCATGAAGGCATCCTCTGCCAGCCGTTCCTCGATGCCGCGCAACGCGGTGACTTTCAGGTCCCAGTCTTCGGGCACTGCTTCCACCACCAACTGGCGGTCCTTGAACGCGTCGTAGTCGGTGCTGACGGTCAGCCGGGTCACCAGTTCTTCGAAGTTGGCATCCACCGCCCCGCGTTCAATGCTTTTCAAGGCTGCGGACTCCACCCGTTCCTGGGCAGCTTCGGCGGAGACGTCGTCGCGTTCCACCACCAGCACGTTGGCGCCCTTGACGAGGAAGGCGTGCGCGATACCGGCGCCCATGCGGCCGCCGCCCAGCACGCCCACGTACGGGGGAAGGCCGGGGGCTACTGATGAATTACTCATGGTCTACTTTCCATCGGCGGGGTTGGCGGAGGCGGCTGCCTTCTTCGCTGCATTGCGGTCCAAAAACGCCTGCATCCGGTCGAATTTGGCCTGCGACTCGAAGAGGATGCCCTGGGCCAGCTGGTCGATCAGCGGGTGCGCTTCTGCGGGGGCGTGGAATACGGACTTGGTGATGCGGACTGCCAACGGGTCCTGCCGCCCGATCCTGCTGGCCAGGCTGTGGGCAGCCTCCAGGAGTTCTGCCGGATCGTGGATTTCCGTGATGAGGTTGGCCGCTTTGGCTTCCTCGGCGCCAAGGACCAGTCCGGCCAGCAGGATCTGCTTGGCCAGCGGCTCGCCGACGAGTTCCCTGAGCCGCCAGCCGGCACCGGCCGCCGCAAGGATTCCGAGCCCTGTTTCCGGGTTGCCGATCCGCACGTTGGGGGTGCCGATGCGGAAGTCCGCGGCGTAGGCGAGTTCCGCGCCGCCGCCCAGGCAGTAGCCGTCCAGGGCCGCGATGACCGGCATGGGCAGCTTGGCGATCCGGACGAAGATGGTGGAGTTGATGCCCTGCAGAGCATCGTCGCGGCGGCGTTCGCGCAGCTGGGCAATATCGGCGCCGGAAGCGAAGACCCCGTCCACGCCGGCGATGATCAGTACCTTGGGGTTCTGTTCCAGGGCCGCGCAGACAGTGTGGAGTTCGTCCACCATCTGCTGGTCGATCGCGTTCTTCACCTGGGGACGGTTGAGCAGCACCACCACCCGGTCCTCGCGCTCCTCCACCAGGAGCGCGGAGAAGTTTTCTGCTGCCAGGTCCACCGCCGCCGCCATCAGATTTTCTCCAGCAGCATCGCCGTGCCCTGGCCTACGCCAATGCACATGGTGGCCAGGCCGATTTTCGCGTCTTCGCGTTCCATCCGTCCCAGCAGGGTGATGGCGATCCGTGACCCGCTGGAACCCAGCGGGTGACCCAGGGCGATCGCGCCGCCGTCGCGGTTCACGATCTCCGGTTCCAGCCCAAGCCGGCGGATGCAGGCAAGGGACTGCGTGGCAAAGGCTTCATTGAGTTCGACGGCGGACAGGTCGCCGACGCTCAGGCCGCTCCGCTTGAGCACCTTCTGGGTGGCGGGGACCGGGCCAATGCCCATGATCTCGGGCTCGCAGCCGGCAGAGGCGCCGTCGATGATGCGGGCACGGGGGGCCAGCCCCAGCCGCTCGATGGCTGCTTCCGAGGCGATGATGATGGCGGAGGCGCCGTCATTCAGGGACGAGGAGTTCCCGGCCGTCACCACGGAACCGCCGTGCGCCACGGGCTTGAGCTTGGCGAGCACGTCCATGCTGGTACCGGCGCGCGGGCCCTCGTCGGTATCCACCACGGCCTCTGACTTGCGGGTCTTGACCGTGACGGGCACGATTTCGTCCTTGAACCGGCCGGCCTCGATGGCGTCCAGGGCAAGCTGGTGGGACCGGACGGCGAATGCGTCAGCGTCCTCACGTGAGATGCCGTCCACCCGGGCAACTTCCTCCGCCGTTTCCGGCATGGAGTAGGTCATCTTGCCGTCCCGGGACAGGCCGCCGTGCTGGAAGTGGGGATTGGTGAACCGCCAGCCGATGGAGGTGTCGAAGATCTGGCCCGGCTTGGCGAACGCGCTGGTGGGCTTTTCCTGGACCCAGGGGGCGCGGCTCATGGACTCCACGCCGCCGGCGATGACGATGTCAGCGGCTCCGGCCTTGATCATGTGGCTGGCCTGGATGATGGCACTGAGGCCGGAAGCGCAGAGCCGGTTGACCGTGATTCCCGGAATATGCAGGGGCAGCCCGGCCAGCAGGGTGGCCATGCGGGCCACGTTCCGGTTTTCCTCCCCCGCGCCGTTCGCGTTGCCCAGGATGACTTCGTCGATGCTCTCAGGATCCAGGCCGGCGCGTTCCACGGCTTCCCGGACCACAAGGGCCGCAAGATCATCCGGCCGGACGGACGACAAGGCGCCCCCATACCTGCCTACGGGCGTTCGGACCCCGCCAACAAGGAAAGCCTGCGGACCTGCGGTTGCAGCCATGGAAACACCCTTCACGCGATAAACAGCACTGTCATCGGCGGCCGGCGCAGCGGAACTTCCCACTTACCGACCGTTCGTTCTGTAAATGGTACACGGGCAGCCCCGGCCGCGCATCCGGTTACAGGACCCTCACCCCAAGATGCGCAGCGATCAGCGGCGCCAGGAGCCCCAACTGATACTCATCGATCACAAGCCCGGACAGGCTGCCAAGGCCGCTGATCCGGCGGAACTCCGTACTCCTGAGGTCGAAGTCCTTCAGCCTGGCACCCGTCAGGTCAAGTGATCCAACGGTGCAGTCTTCCAGCCGCACGCGGGTGGCGCCGGCACCGCCCAGGTCCAGTTCGTTGATGATGCACCCACTGATGAGCACGTCCGCGAGCTTGGCGCCGCGGAGGTTGAGGTAGTCCAGCTTGCCGCCCTCGATCCGGACGGACTGCCAGCCGCTTTCATACAGTTCGGCAGAGCCCAGGCGCGGGTTGCGAAGCTCCACGTCGCGCCAGGTACTGCGGGCACTCTGGAAGACCGGCGCGTACGCCTCCGCCAGGATGCAGTCGCGGAACGAGGTGCCGCGGAGCTGCGCCTCGTTGAAGGAGGCAGCATCGAACCGGCACTCGGCAAATACGGCCTCACCCAGGTCGAGGCCGTCCAGGGCGGCGCGGTTAAACCGCAGGTTTTCGTACCGGTCCCCGCGGCGGAATGCCGGATCCTGCAGTTCTTCGAGATCCTGCAGCTCCACGCGGGAAAGCCGGGGCGGGGCCACCTTGGCCGCTGCCGTGCCACGTCCTTTATCCATAGGCCGAGCCTAATGCCGGTGCAGCCAGCAGGCCGCAACTGCAGCAGGGTACTTGAAATAGTAAGCAAGCTTTGTTTATGGTGAAAGGGCACGGTTGATCGACGGAAACGAAAGGAGGCCGGAACCATGGGCCTCGGAGACAAGATCAGTAACGCGGCAGAGGACCTTGGCGGCAAGGCCAAGGAAGCTGCAGGCAACGCGACCGACAACGACCACCTGAAGGCAGAAGGCCAGGCCGACCAGGTCAAGGCAGATGCCAAGAAGGTGGGCGAAAGCGTGAAGGACGAGTTCAAGCGCAACTAGTCCTTGCTGCTGCAGCCGCAGCGAACGGCGTGCTGCAACAGCCCAAAACGGCGGCGGATCCAATGGATCTGCCGCCGTTTCGCTGTCCACCCACCATCGATTGCTGAGTAGATGCCGTTTTGGGGCCTCAAAACGGCAGTTACTCAGCAATCGATGGGGTTCACCAGCCGCTGCGGGTTGGGGTATGCCCCTTCCGGGAATCTTCGGGCATGGCCATCTCGGCCCGGACACCCAACAGCCGGACAGCGTTGCCGGGTTCGATCTTTGAGACCAGGCCAAGCACCCCTGCCAGCACCACCGCGGGATCGGAGGTCTCGGGGATCTTCCGCGCGTAAGTCCTGGTGGTGAAGGGAACGTAGCGGACCTTCAACGTCAGGCCGATCACCGGCCTGCCTTCGGCGGCAACATCCTCCAGGACGTGCGCAGCCAGCTCCCGGACGGCGTCCTCAATCTGCGCCCCGTCGGTCAGGTCCCGCTGGAAAGTGGTTTCGCGGCTGTGCCCGCGCGCCACCCACGGGGTGTCATCGACGGTCCGGGAACCGTCACCCCGTCCCAGTTGCGCGTACCAGGGCCCCATTTTTGGACCGAATTCGGGAACCAGGTCATCGGGGTTGGCCGCTGCCAGTTCGGCAACGGTCGTGATCCCCAGGGTGGCGAGCCGGCGGGACACTGCTTTTCCCACACCCCAGAGGTCGATGGTGGGCCGCTCCCCCATGACCTCAAGCCAATTCCCTTGCGTGAGGCGGAAAACGCCCGCGGGCTTGCCGAACGTCGTCGCGACCTTGGCACGGACCAGGGTGTCCCCGATGCCGACGCTGCAGTGCAGCTGGGTTTCCGCCAGGACTGCCTCCTGCAGCCGGCGGGCAAAGGCTTCGGGATCGGCCGCCTCGAGCCCGACGAACGCCTCGTCCCAGCCGAGCACTTGGACGGTGGTTCCCGGCTGGGCACGCAGGACCGCCATCACCTTTTCGGATGCTTCCAGGTAGGCTTCGTGGTCCACCGGCAGGATGACCGCATCGGGCACTTTCCGCGCGGCGATGCGCAGCGGCATTCCGGACCCCACGCCGTAGGCCCGTGCTTCGTAGGACGCCGTGGACACCACTGCCCGCTCCGTGGGGTCGCCCCGGCCGCCGACGATTACCGGCCTGCCCGCAAGCTCGGGACGGCGCAGTACCTCGACGGCGGCGATGAACTGGTCCAGGTCCACATGCAGCACCCACTGTTCGCTCACAAGCCCCAGTCTGCCCGGCCGGACTCCAGGGGGCTAGCCTTGGCCCATGACGAACGTAGACCTCAGCGCTGCGGGCGCGGCTGCCGGCGGCTCCCCCTCCCTGCACGGCTACCTCGCCGTGCCTGTTGGACAGGGGCCGTTTCCCGGCGTCGTGATGATCCATGAAGCGTTCGGCCTGGACGACCAGACCCGGCGGCACGCGGACCGGCTGGCCCGGGCCGGGTACCTCACCCTGGCCGTGGACCTGTACAGCGACGGCGATCCGCGGCGTTGCCTGGTGGGAACCATGCGCGCCATGGCGGCCCGTACGGGGCGTCCCTTCACCGACATCGCCACGGCCCGTACCTGGCTCGCGGAGTCTGAACTGTGCAACGGCAAAACCGGGGTGATCGGCTTCTGCATGGGCGGCGGGTTCGCCCTGCTGGTGGCGCGTGACGGGTTCGACGCCGCTTCCGTCAACTACGGTCGGCTCCCGGGCAAGCAGCAGCAGGAACTGGAAGACGCACTGCGCGGTTCCTGCCCCATCGTGGCCAACTACGGCGGCGCGGACAGGTCCCTGAAGGGGGCTGCGGCGCGCCTCGAAACTGCGCTGGACCAGTTGGGCATCGAGCACAGCGTGAAGGAGTTTCCCGGCGCCGGGCACGCCTTCCTCAACGACGAAGAAATCGGGCCGGTTCTCCTCAGGCCGCTGATGCGAGTCATGGGCGTGGGGCCGGACCCCGAGTCAGCCCCGGAGGCCTGGCAGCGCATCGAGGACCACTTCGCCAGGTACCTGAAGGACTAAGCAGCAGCTGAACGGCTGGACCTGTCCGGCACTCCGTGGAAACGCCAACGGCGGGCCACCCACTGAAGGGGCGGCCCGCCGTCGAACATTGTCCGGAAAGCGTTAGCTGAAGAGCTCGCTCTTGGGCTGGTTGTTCTTGACCTTCTGCCAGCCCAGCCAGAGGACCACGGCAAAGAACGGGATGGTGGCCAGCGTCCACAGGCCCAGGTAGAACACTTCGCCGGTGGCCTTGTCCGTCATGGTGTCGAAGCCGATGAGGATGGTGATGGCGAGCAGGCCCAGCAGTCCGGCCCAGCTGGTCCACGGCGAGCCGGGCATCGGCAGGGTGGAGGTGATGCCCTTGCGGCGGCGCAGCACGATCTGGCTGGCGAAGATGGCACCCCAGCAGAAGATCACGCCGATCGACGCGCTGTTGAGCGCCAGGTCGAAGGCGTGCGAACCGCCCAGCCAGATATTCAGCAGGATGCCCACCAGGTAGAACGCCGCGATGGCCAGGATGGCGGCATACGGGACGTGCCGCTTGGACATTTTGGTAAGCCACTGCGGGGCGTGGCCGTTGTTGGCCATGGTGCGGAAGACCCGGCCAATGGAGTACAGGCCGGAGTTGCACGAGGACAGCGCGGCGGTGATGACGATCATGTTCATCACATCGCCCACGCAGCCCAGGCCCATCTGGCCGAAAACGGTCACGAACGGCGACGTGCCGGCCTTGTACTGGTCGGACGGCAGCAGCATGGCCAGCAGCAGCACGGAACCGACATAGAACACCACGATGCGCAGGACGACGGCTCGGATCGCCTTGGGCACTTCGCGCTCCGGCTTTTGCATCTCGCCGGCAGTGACTCCGACCAGCTCGATGCCGTTGTAGGCGAAGATCACGGCGTTAAGGACCAGGACCATCACCAGCGCACCCTTGGGGAACATGCCGCCGTCGGCTGCGAAGAGGTTGGCCACCGAGGCATGCCCAGTGCCCACCTGGGCATTGGTGACCACCATGAAGGTGCCCACGGCCAGGAAGATGACGATGGCGCCGACCTTGAGGCAGGACGCCCAGAACTCGAATTCGCCAAACGCCTTAACGCTCAGCAGGTTGACCGCCACCAGCAGAGCCAGGGCCGCGATGGCCGAGGCTTCCACGGGGACGTTGGGGAAGAAGAACTGGAAGTACAGACCGATGGCGATGAGCTCCGCGATGCCCGTCATGCCCCAGTTGATGAAGTACATCCAACCGGACAGGTAGGCGCCCTTTTTGCCGAACATCTCCCCCGAATAGCTCACCAGGGAGCCGGAGGTCTGGCGGTACATGATGAGTTCGCCCAGGGCCCGCATGAGCAGGTAGGCGATGACGCCGGCAATGGCGTAGGAGAAAATCAGGGCCGGCCCGGTGGAGGCCAGGCGTCCGCCGGCTCCCATGAAGAGGCCCACGCCGATGGCGCCGCCCATGGCGATCATGGTGACGTGGCGGCGGCCCAGGGTCTTGCTGTAGCCCTCGGCGCTGAGGGACGGGTCGACGGCGGAGGATGGCGCCGTGCTGTTCTTGAGGTCTGTGGGGGTACTTTGAGGCACAACTGTTCCTTGTGGGTTGGGGGTTGGCCGCATCCGGTCTTCGTATGATCAAGCTCACAAAATTCGGCCTTTAGGCCTTGGGACCAGCAGATGTGAGGGTGGATCGGCCGAACTGCCGAAGCTTCACGCGACCTGACCATCTTACAAGACGGTCCGGGGTGGTACGTGACGCGCACTACACCCCGGCGCCCGGCGATAGGCTGGGGGCATGGCAACAGCCCACCGCTTACCGCCGGCCCCGCAACCCCAGCTTTACCGGTTTTCGCCCCTGGACCTGGCCACGCTGTGCCTCTACGTTGCCATTGCCGGGTTCTTCGCGGTGGCCGGCAATGTGCTGGCCCCACTGCTCCGCCTGGTGGCCCCGTCCCCGGCAGCAGCCTCTTATGCCGTGAACCTGCTGTTCTATGCCTCCGTGGGAATACTCGCGCTCCTGGCCGCCCGCCGGGTGGTGGCGCGGGACCTTAGAGTGCTGGGGACCCGGCCCTGGTTCACCCTGCTGATGGTGCCGGCAGCCGTGATCGCGATGATGATCCTGACCGCCGTCGTGGTGGCCGCGAACGGGCAGGTTCAAACCTCCGCCAACCAGGCCGGGCTGCAGGCGCTGATGCAGCAGGTCCCCGCGTGGCTCATGGTGCCTTTGCTGGTGGTGGTGGGTCCGTTCGTGGAGGAGTACATCTTCCGCCACCTGCTCATCGGCAAGATGTCCAGGCGCGTGAACGTCTGGATCTGCTGCGCCCTGTCCGTGGTGCTGTTCGCCGCGCTGCACATCGTGGGGCAGGAGGCGCTGACCCTGACTGCCCTGCTCCCCTACCTGGCCATGGGTGCCACCCTGGTGTCCGTCTACATGTGGACCGGGAAGAACCTCATGTTTTCCTACTTCGTGCACGCCGCCAAGAACCTGCTGGCCGTGATCCTGGTTTACGCCATCCCGCCGGAACTGTTCAACCAGATGCAGAACGTCCAGGCCTAGGCGCGCGCACAGGACCTTCCGCAACGCCCCGGCCGCCCTTACCGTGGACGGATGGGACTGAACATCCAGATCGTTGTCGATTGCGCCAGCGCGCATGAGCTGGCCGACTGGTGGGCCGAAACCCTGCAGTGGGCGGTGGAACCGCAGGACGCAGGCTTTATCCGCTCCATGATTGAGCAGGGCTACGCCACCGAAAACCAGACCACGACGCACCGCGGAAACCTGGTGTGGAAGGACGGCGCCGCCATCCGGCCACCGGAGGAGATCGAGGCCAAGGATCCGCAGCGGCGCATCCTGTTCCAGACGGCGCCCGAGGGGAAAACGGTGAAGAACCGGGTGCACTGGGACGTCCGGCTGGACGGCAGGGACAAGGATGAGGTCCGGCGCGAACTCGAGGCACGCGGGGCTTCCTTCCTCTGGTCTGCTCGGCAGGGACCGCATTCCTGGCACACCATGGCGGACCCCGAGGGCAACGAGTTCTGCATCAGCTAAGCACGATTACTAGACTTGGACGGTGAGCAACCAGATCCCCGCCCCGGTGTCCGATGTCTTCGATCCCACGCGCTGGCGGGTGGTTTCCGGCTTCGAGGACTTCCAGGACATGACCTACCACCGGCAGGTGGAGCGGGATTCCGGGGGCGGCTGGGTGCGTGACCTGCCCACGGTCCGGATCGCGTTCAACCGCCCGGAGGTCCGCAACGCGTTCCGGCCCGGCACCGTGGACGAGCTCTACCGCGCCATGGACCACGCCCGGATGACGCCGGACGTCGCCACCGTCCTGCTGACCGGCAACGGCCCCTCCCCCAAGGACGGCGGCCACTCCTTCTGCTCCGGCGGCGACCAGCGGATCCGGGGCCGGGACGGCTACCGGTACGCCGACGGCGAGACCCAGGAAACCATCGACCCCGCCCGGGCCGGCAGGCTGCACATCCTGGAAGTCCAGCGCCTGATGCGCACCATGCCCAAGGTGGTCATCGCCGTCGTCAACGGCTGGGCGGCCGGCGGCGGACACTCGCTTCACGTGGTTTCAGACCTCACCATCGCGTCCCGGCAGCACGGAAAGTTCAAGCAAACGGACGCCACGGTGGGAAGCTTCGACGCCGGCTACGGCTCGGCGCTCCTGGCCCGGCAGGTGGGCCAAAAGACCGCCCGCGAGATCTTCTTCCTGGCCCGCGAATATTCCGCAGAAGACATGGTCCGCATGGGCGCGGTCAACGAGGCCGTGGACCACGAACGCCTGGAGGAGGTGGCGCTCGAGTACGCAGCTGACATCGCCCGGCAGTCCCCGCAGGCCATCCGCATGCTGAAGTTCGCGTTCAACCTTGCCGATGACGGCCTGGCCGGCCAGCAGGTGTTCGCCGGTGAAGCCACCCGGCTGGCCTACATGACGGACGAGGCTGTGGAGGGCAAGGAGGCCTTCCTGCAAAAACGCGACCCCGACTGGTCACGCTTCCCGCACTACTTCTAAGGCAGGACGGCAATGAACAGCGAAGCCTCACCCAGCACCGCCCACGGCGGCCCGCTCAACATCGAACCGGCCCTGAAAGCCCTCGCGGCCGCCCTCCACGGCGAGGGCCCCGCCGTCGAACTGTCCGTTGGACCGGACGGCGAACTGGTGGTGGGCCACGTGGAGACCCCCGGCTGCGACGACGCCGTGGCCGTGGTCCGCACCTCCGGTTCCACCGGCACGCCCAAGGCAACCCTGCTGACCGTGGAGTCCCTGGCGGCATCCTCGATGTCCACCGCGCTGCGGCTCAAGGGCGAGGGCCAGTGGCTGCTGGCCCTGCCCGTGCAGTTCGTGGCCGGCATCCAGGTGCTGGTGCGGTCCCTCTTTGCCGGGACCCGGCCATGGGTGATGGACATGTCCGGCGGCTTCACCCCGGAGGCCTTCACGGCGGCCGCGCTGGAACTCACGGACAAGATCCGCTTCACTTCCCTGGTTCCCACGCAGCTCCAGCGGCTCCTGGACGATCCTTCGCCGGACACGCTTGCCGTGCTCCGCCGTTTCAACGCCATCCTGCTGGGCGGGGCCCCTGCATCCCCGGCCCTGCTGGACGCCGCCCGCGACGCCGGAGTCCGGGTGGTCACCACGTACGGTTCCGCGGAAACCTCGGGTGGGTGCGTGTACGACGGCTACCCCCTGGAAGGCGTCTCGGTCCGGGTGGCGGAGGACGGCCGGATCCTGCTGGGCGGGGACACCGTGGCTGCCGGGTACATCGAGGCCCCGGACGAGGAAACCGGAACATTCTTCGAGGAGGACGGGGTTCGCTGGTACCGCACCAGCGACCTCGGCACGATTGACGACGACGGCCGGCTCACCGTGCTGGGCCGGGCGGACGACGTCATCATCACGGGCGGCGTCAAGGTCTCGGCCGGCCACGTGCAGGAGCAGCTGGAAAAGTCCGACGCCGTCGCAGCGGCTTTCGTGGCGGGCGTCCCTTCCGCGGAATGGGGCCAGGCGGTGGCGGCCTACGTGGCGCTGGCACCCCATGGTGCCGCCGGGATCGGTACCGCCGGTGAAGACGGACCCGGGCAGGAGGCCGGGGACCCCGGCGTCGTGCTTCAACAGCACTGGCAGCGGCAGCTGGGGGTGCTGGCGCCCAAAACGGTCCTCACCGCGCCTGCCCTGCGGATGCTGCCCAATGGAAAACCGGACCGGCTCGCCATGGCCGCCGAACTCAGCTCCCGGCACGGGGGAAAGTAGAGTGGACCTGCACCACCGCGGCCGGTGCACACGTTCCATCCAGCCGTCTTACCGAAACAACACGAGGTACTAACCGTGGCAACAGCCGCCCAATGGATCCAAGGCGCCCGACTCCGGACGCTGCCGGCAGCGATCGCGCCGGTGCTGATCGGCACCGCCGCCGCCTACGAAATGGACTCGTTCCTCCTGCCCAATGCGATCCTCGCGGCGCTGGTGGCGCTCCTGCTCCAAGTGGGCGTGAACTTCGCCAACGACTACTCGGACGGCATCCGCGGGACGGACGATGACCGGGTGGGTCCGCTGCGGCTGGTGGGCTCCGGTGCCGCCAAGCCCGAACACGTCAAGTGGGCGGCGTTCGGCGCCTTCGCCCTGGCCATGGTGTTCGGCCTGGTCCTGGTGGTCCTCACCCAGGCATGGTGGCTGATCCTGGTGGGCCTGGGCTGCGTCATGGCCGCGTGGGGCTACACCGGCGGCAAGAACCCCTACGGCTACATGGGCCTGGGCGACCTGTTCGTGTTCGTCTTCTTCGGCCTGGTGGCCACCCTGGGCACCACCTTCACCCAGGCAGGGCACATCAGCCTGTCCGCGGTCATCGGCGCCATCGGCACCGGGCTGATCGCCACCGCACTGCTCATGGCCAACAACGTCCGGGACATTCCCACCGACATGCAGGCCGGCAAGAAAACCCTGGCCGTGCGGCTTGGGGACAAGCACGCGCGCGAAAGCTACGTCCTGATGCTTGCCGTAGCCATCCTGCTGGTGGTGATCCTGGCGCCGGGACGGCCGTGGATCCTGATCGTGCTGCTGCTCATTCCGGCCTGCCTGATGCCGGCCTGGCTGATGATCAACGGCCGCAAGCGCAAGAGCCTGATCCCGGTCCTGAAGCAGACCGGCCTGATCAACCTCGGCTACAGCGTGCTGTTCTCACTGGGCCTGGTCCTCAGCCACGGGTTCTAGCTCTTCTTGCCGCTGCCCTTGGCGTTGTTGATGGTGATGTCCGGGTTGGCGTCCAGCAGGGCGTCCTCGGCGTTGGCGTCCTGGACCTCGCCGGCGGAACGCATCGGCTTGGCCTTCCCGGAGAAGCGGTGCTGCAGGGCTGCCGAGGCGGCGTCGCGCTGCTTCTGGAAGAACAGGTAGCTGATGGCAAACGCAATGAGTGCGGCGCAGATAACCGCCATCAGCGCCCCGACCTGCAGGAGCGCGAACAGGACAAACAGGGGCACGAAGATTGCCAGGCGGATCAGGGAGTATTTCAAAAAGGCCACTATTCAAGTTTAGCCGCCCCGGCCAGCAGCCCCTGCGCGTCCTGACGATAGACTTAATGGCATGCTCTTCCGTGTGGCTTTGGCCGTCGCAGTCCTCGTCATCTTTGTGTATGGCCTGGTGGACGTGATCCGCACTGAAGGCCGCCTGACCCGGGGCATTTCGAAACCCGCGTGGATCATCGTGCAGATCGTCCTCCCCGTCCTCGGCGCCGTCCTGTGGCTGCTGATCGGCCGGCCGCGCGGCACTGCGCAGCCGCGGCCCAGCTACCCGCACCCCACCGCCCCGGATGACGACCCGGACTTCCTGCGCAACCTGGAGGCACGCCGCCGCAACCAGGCCGAGGCCGAGCGGCTGAAGAAGCTGCGTGACGAGCTGGAGTCCAAGGCCAAGGAGGACGGCGGGAAGCACCCGCGCGGCACGGACGAACACGATACCGACGGACTGAAATAACGCCCATGGCGTCCCCGTCCGGAGGAGAAGAGCGGCGGCTGTCCGCTCCCCCACCGAGGCCCGGCCTGTCCTACTCAGCGCCACCGCCCATCCCGGTCACTCCCCCTGTGCCGCGGACTGTCCGCACCGCCCGGTCGCTGTGGCTCTTCAGCTTCGCCGCCGGGCTGGCAGTCCTGCTGGGCTCGTTCGTGGCCCGTGACTCCAACCTGCAGCGGCTTCGCGGAGTGGTGGCGGACATGGCCTCGGGAAGCGATGCCGGGTCGGTGGGAACCGCAGCAAACATCGTGTTCTGGGGCAGCACCGGCGCCCTGCTCCTGGTGACCGTACTGGAGGCCGCTGTACTGGCCGCAGTAATGGGCCGCCGGACCTGGGGCCGCTGGGCCCTGGTGCTGCTGCTGGCCGGCCATCTGCCCGTCATGGTCCTTGCGTCCGCGTTCCTGGTCCCCAGCGGCGCCGCGGGCAGTTACGTGGTGATGCTGTGGGGCGCCGAACTTCTCCTGGCCTTCGCCGGGCTGGTGCTCCTGTTCCTGCCGCCCGCGGGAGCCTGGCTAAAGCGTCAGCGTCCGCGGGGCTGAGCCGCCCGTCCTTGCCTTGCCGGCCGCACTATGCCGATTGCGGCTGCCGCGTCCTGCCGGTGCAATCGGCCAGCACGCCCTCGCAGCTGCGGATCACCACCCGGCAGGCCTCCACGGCTGACCGTGCAGTCACGGGGCTTTCAGCGACCGCGCGCCAGCGGCCCAGCACCTGGCGGGCCTGCGCCGCCAGGACCTCCGGAGGCGAATCGGAGGGCACGCCCAGCCGCTGTGACGCCGCGGCGCCCTGGCCGCCGATGAGCCGTTCAGCTTCCGCCGCCAGTTCCGGAGCAAGTTCCACCCCTGTGGTCCGCAACGCCGCCAGCAGCCGGAGCTCGCGGAATTCGTGCGCGCCGGCCTGCAGCCGCTCCAGGGATGCCGCCAGCTGCTCCGTTCCCTGCCGCGGCCGGCTGGCCAGGAGGTCTTCCACCGCTGCCAGCGCGGTCCTGGCCTTCAGCGCCCCCGCCCTCGCCTGAAACTGGCGGTCCAGCAGCTCCAGCAGCGGGTCCAGGCCGCTGCGCCGGGCGAGTTCATGGGCCAGGGCTGTTGGCTCCCCGAAACCGTTGCGGACCAGGACCATGGCGAGCCGGATGCCGAAGAGCCCGTAGCGCTCCAGCAGTGATGTCCGGGCCTCTTCCGTCAGTCCGTCCGGTTCAGCGGAGCGGCGGAACCTGTCGGCCGAAAGCAGCATCCGTTCGCGCGCGGCGCGGTCCAGGGTGGCAAGCAGCCGGAGGGCCTCGAAGTCCGCCTGGCGCAGGGTGCGGGCGCTTTGCGCCAGGAGCCCTGCCACCGGGACGACGCCCAGGGCCAGCTTCCGGAGGTTGGGGTCCCGGCTGTACCGTTCCGCGATGGTGCCGGCGGACAGCAGGGAGTCGATGCGGCCGGCTCCCACCTCATCGGCCCGGGACAGCACCGCGATGGCGTTGACGGTGCCCGAGCGTCCCGCCCCGATGTCTCGGAAGGATTCCAGGAACCGGATATCGGATTCGTGCAGGTGCCGCATCAGGTAGATCACGGCATCGGCCTCCGACGGCGTATCCTCCGGGGTCAGGAACCGAATGGACCGTGCCGATACATCCTGGGAGAGGGAAGCGATGCCGGGGGTGTCGATCAGCGTCATGGCCTTCAGCGCCGGCGACGGCCATTCGACGTCGAGGCGCTCCACCTCCTCCGCACGCACGCCGTCCAGGACGAAGACCAGGCGCCCGTCCACGCGCTTCAGCGGGAGGTTCCGGGGCAGGCCGTCCGTGGGGTGCAGGGTGATGCGGGGGGTGCGTCCGTGCCGGTACCAGGTGACAATCCGGGTGCATTCGCCGGTGTCCGTGGGCGCGATCTCCTCGCCGATGATGGCGTTCAGGAGGGTTGATTTCCCTGCTTTCACCATGCCGGCAACGGCAATCCGCAGGGGCTCGGCCAACCGCTGCGCGTAGCCTTTCAGTGACTGGACGGCGTCCGGGTCATCCGCATAGGCCTCCAGCGCTTCGCGGATCAGTGCCGCCGCTCCGGCTGTGGTGGACGCCGTCATCCCACCCCTGCCGCGGTACGGATTCCGGCGGCGGCAACCTCCGCTGCCACCGCTTCCGCCGCGCGGTGCAGCGCGTCCACCCGCTTGAGCTCGGCCCTGATGTCGCGGATGCGGCCTTCCTTCTCCTGGGCATACGAGTTGGCTGCCTTTTGGGCTGCTGCCACCGAGTCCGACAGCGACCGGTGGTATTCATCGGCGATCTCGGTGAAGTGGTCCCTGATGGTCCGCTGGACCAGGCGCAGCCTGTCCTTCAGCTGCTTGCCCACCTGGAAGGTGACATCGTCCAGTTGGCGCCTGACCAGCGCCTTCGCTTCGCCCTGGCGGCGCTTCAGCCGCGTTTCCTTGTCCTCACGGTAGGCCTTGCGTCCCAGCAGCAGCCCGGCACCCACGGACAGCGGATTGATCAGGGCCATCCCGAAAATCCCGGTCAGGAGGCCAAACATCAGGACGCCGCCATAGGATCCCCGCATGCCGATGAGGACTTTTTGGATCGGGTTCACGCGGCCGGGATCCAACCCGGGCATCTGGTCCACCGGGTCCAGGGCGTCCCCGGAGTCGGACACGTGCAGGACGGGCAGTGACACCTCGTCTGCGGCGAAGTGCTCAGCCACCTGCGCGGCCAGCCATTGCGACCGCTCGCTGGTCCAGACAAAGGTGTCCGAGACCGCCGCGGCAACGCACTCTTCGAGCCACGCGGAAAACTGCGTCCAGACAGGACCGGGATCGCCCTGGTCGATGGCGTTCTCGGCTTCCCGTTGGATCCGGCGCAGGCGGTCGCGGAGGTCGTATTCCATGTCGGCGATGAGATCGTTGATGCCGTCACCGAGCGTCAGCTGCCAGCGCGCGGACCGCTTCCGCAGCTCGTCCGCCTCCGTTTTGGCCTGCTCCAGGGCTGCGAGCATCTGCGGCGTACCGTCGGGGTTCTCCAACGCGTCCAGTTCGGACTGCAGGGACAGGCGCAGGTTTTCGGTGACGGAGAGCAGGTCCTGGCTGACGGAGCGGCGCTGGATGCGCTGCGCCTTGCCCACAATGTCGTTGCGCAGGTGGGACACCAGGGCTGGGAAGCCTGATTCGGCGTTGAGCTCGGCGTCCTGGAGGCGTGAGGCCTCGAGGCGGAGGTCTGCGGACAACGCGAACAAGGGGATGTCCGGTGACACCTGGTCCAGGTGGTTCCTGTCCAGCTCTTCAACCCGGCGCCAGTCCGGGTACAGGTCCGTTTTGGAGAGGACGGCGGCAACGCTGGGGGTGATCCGCATGGCCTGGCGCAGGAACCGCAGTTCCGGTTCCGTGTATTCCTGGGAGGCGTCCGAGACCAGCAGCATGGCATCCGCGGTGGGAAGGGCGGTGAGGGTGGTCAGCGTGTGGGTGGAGCCCATGCCGCCCACACCCGGGGAGTCGATGATGGTCAGGCCCCCGGTGAGGACGCGGCGGGGCAGGCAAACTTCCGCGGCCGCGAGCTTCCGGCTGTTTCCCGGGTTGCCCTGCTCGGAGACGAGCGCCGGCAGCTCTGACAGCTCAATGGGCCGGCGCTCGATGCTGCCGTCCCCGCCGTCGCCCGCAGGGTTGGCCGCCTGGTTGCCGGCCTGGTTGTCCGCCGTGGGGACCAGGACGGCGGCCGAGGCCGGTTCGCCGTAGCGGACGATGGTGGGCAGCGACGTGGCAATATCGTCATCCACCGGGCACACCGGGGCGTTCACCAGGGCGTTGATGAGCTTGCTCTTCCCCTGCTTGAACTCCCCCACCACAATGACCCTGATGCTGGGGTCCTGCAGCCGGACCATGGCCTGGCCGAGCCTCCTGCGCAGGTCCTCGCGGTCCCCGGCACCCACCAGCTGCAGGCCCTGCTCCACGAGCTTGGCCAGCTGTCCGGCCGTCATGGGCGCCGCCGGCCGTGCCGGTTCTGCATCTGCCACAGCCTCTCCCCCCTGCCCCAGCGCCAAAAGATCTGTTCCCGTGAGGCGGATCTGGGCGGTTCGCCTCACGGGAATAGCGTGTTACAGCACGGTGGAGTCGTCAACCACCGAATCGTCGATGGTGGCGTGGTTGTCCAGGTCAACATCCGTGTGCGTGGAGTTGTCCTCCGTGAAATCGAGCTGGTTGTCCGCCACCACCAGGTTGTCTTCAACGATGCTGGTGGCGGGGTTGTCCTGGAACGAGTCGTCCACGTGGACCTCCACCGCGGTAGTGGTGGAGCTGTCCTGGTTGAAGGAATCCTCAACCAGGGTGGAGGTGTCCTGGTTGTAGGAGTCGTCCACCGCCACGGAGTTGTGGGTGGAGTTGTCGGAATTGTCGTTGAACGAGTCCCGGACGTCCACGTCCACGTCGGTGCTGGTGGAATGGTCCGAGTAATCCGTGTGGTGGGAATTGTCGGAGTTGTCGTTGAAGGAATCGTCCACGTCCAGGCCGAGATCGGTGTTGAAGGAGTCGGAGATGTCCGTCTGCTCGTTGCCGATGCTGACGTCGCTGCCGGCATGGATGGAGTTGTCCGTGGAGTTATCGGTCGAGTGGTCGGTGTTGTAGGAGTCCCTGACGTTGTAGGAGTCCCGCACGTTGTTGGGGTCCCTGACGGCGGCGTCATCACCGGCGGCCACGGCCTGGTCGCCGGAGGCCACCACGGCATCGTTGTCGAACCACTGCTCCACGTCCCCGTGCGCCCAGATGTTTTGGTTGACGGACTGGTCGGTAATGGTGACGCGGTCATCCAGCATGGTGGTGTTGGTGGTGTAGGAGAAGTGGTTCACCACGTGGTGGAGCTGCTGGACCGCGTGGGCGTGGTCGTCCTGGTCATAGCCGGCGCCCCCCTGCCCGGCAACCGCCCCTCCGCCGTGGAGGGCGGAGGGGCCTGCGCCGTGGCCGCCCAGCGTCCCCGTCTGCCCGGCCCACACACCGTTGCCGCCGGTGGTATGCTCCCGGGCGAAGGAGGTGGCATTGACGGTGATGGGAGCGTAGTCGAGGACCACCGGCATGGCGGCGTCAACGTCAGCCGAGCACACATTGGCCAGGCCGTGTTCCTGCAGTGCCCTCTCCGGGTCATCCAGGAACTCCTGGATCGCCTCCCGGTCGCCGAAGAGCTGCATCAGGAACTGAACAAGGTCATTTGCGAGCGTTGGCATATGCGTGGTCCTCACATCTTCGTGGAGTTGTGGATCATCCGGTGTACGTATCCGGTTGCTTCAAACCTAGATTCGCCGCCGGGGACGGTGCATCGGGCGCTTTCCCCCTACCCCCGGGCGCTGTTCCGGGGCACTGGCACCCCCGTGTCTAGGGGGGTTAGGGGTTATTCCTGCTGCGGATTCAGCGGCTGGGAATGTTCCACGCCAAGGGCCAGGCGCAGACGGGCCAGCAGGTCGGAACGGTTTTCCGCTCCCAGCCGGCGCCGGATCCTGGCAATGTGGTGCTCCGCGGTCCTGGGCGATATGTAGATTGCCTCGCCGATCTCCCGGTAGGTCTTGCCCTCAAGCACCAGCCTGGCCACTTCCTTTTCGCGCTCGCTCAAACCGGAGGCGTCGGGCTGCCCCGCTTTGCCGGCGTCGGTACCGGTTCCTGCCTGCACCTCCGCCGCCCCTGATGCTCCGGCAGCAGGGCTGCCTTGGGGGTGAAGGTCCCGGGCACAGGAGAGCAGGCGCATCATGTCCCGACGCTCGTCGGCCCGGGCGGCAGCGTGCCCGGCCAGCCGTGCACCCTCCCAGGGCATCCCCACCGCACCGAGCAGCCGGGCAGCACCCTCCACATCGGCGGTCCGGAACCGGCCGGCGAGCACCGAGACCCAGGCTTTGCCGGCCGTGGCGAGCACCGCGGCAAGCTGACTGTGGGCAGAGGCCCGCGCCAGTGCCGTTGCGTGGGGAGCAAGATCGGCGGGGCTTTCATTCAGCAGCGCAGCCTGGACGGCGGACCAGTGCAGGGGAACGGACCACAGGGCAGGACCACCCAGGCGGCCCAGCAGTTTCCAGGCGTCCTCCAGGTACTGCGCCACCCGGCGTGTCTCGCGCAGCCGGGCCGCGGCGATCAGCAGTTCGCCCCACGGCAACAGGTTGTAGAGGTCCACCGAGGTGTGGAGCATGGCTTCGCGTGCCCGTTCCCATGCCCTGAGCAGCTCCGGCACGTCGCCGTTCCGGCGCGCAAGCCCCACCTCCAGGGCGGCGCACATGAACTCGTCGCGCGGGACCAGCGGCCAATGATTGGCTTTGGCCGCTTCCGTGGCTGCCAGGCGGGCGTCCTCGAGTTTGTCCTGCATCATCGCCGCCCAGGCCTGGAGCAGCAGGAGCCTTGGCTGGGCGGCGTTGCCGCCCTGTCCGGCTGCGGCTGCCGCCTTGCAGACCGTCTCCGCCAGGTGCGGCTCACCGCTCTGCAGGGCCAGCAGGGCTGCCAGGGCCGCCGGTGTTTCCGGCAGCGGAAGGGCCGTGCCCGCCGAGTTCAGCATGTCCGAGGCATGGATCAGGATGGAGATGCCCTGTTGCGGCTTGTCCCCCAGGGAGGCCAGGATTCCCTGTCCGGTCTGGACCAGGGCGGCCGCAAGCAGCGTCGGCGAGGCCGCCGGAGCATCGGGCCGGAAGAAGGCCTCCGCAGCCGCCCGGTCACCGGCGCCGATCATGGCGACGGCGGCAAGAGGTGCGGAGGGGCCCACCCGTCCGGGACCAAGCCAGCTGTATACGTCGGCTCCGCGGGCCAGCATTCCCCGCTGCGCCCAGACGGAGGCAGCGACATCGGCTCCGCGGCGCACGTCCGGCGGGTCCGGGCTGACCAGGAGCGCGTCGATGATGCGGGCCGCGGCGTCGAGTTCCCCGTCGCCGGCTGCGGCCTGGGCGCGCCTGGCTGCGGTGGCCAGCGGGTCGGCGCCGGCCAGGAGTGCTTCCTCGTAGAGTTGGGACGCCAGCCTGGGGTCATTCTCCAGCACGGCGTTCCCAGCCTGCTCCAGTTCCGCGGCCACCCGTGGATCGGCAAGGCCTCCCCTGGCCAGCTCGCGGGCGAGGTTCCCCAGCGGCTGTCCTGCGGATGTGAAGACGGTTACGAGCTCCCGCTGGAGCGCGTGCACCTTGGCCGTGGGGGTGGCGGTCAGAAGGGCGTGTTGGGCCGTCCCCACCACCGTGCCGTCCGGCCGCAGCAGGCCTGCGGCTTCGGCGCGGTCCACCAGGGCATCAAGGTCCTCCACCGTTCCGCTGATGAACTTGTGCTGGAGGTCCGCCGGAAGCGGTCCCGGCAGGGCGAAGCCCACCGAAAGTGCCAGCAGCAGCTCCCGGACGGCAGCGTTTGCGCCCTTCAACTGCTTGGCCATCAGCTCCGCGGCGTGGGGCGGATGGCCCTGGTGGTCAGGTGCGGTGAGCAGGGGTACGGGCCGTTCCGCCCGCTGGATGTGTCCGTCCATGTCAGGCCCCCGGAGAAGTGGTCGTGGCCGTTGCGACGGCAGTGTCCGTCGGAGTCACGGTGGACTCCTCCGGCGTGGGTGAAGGTGCAACGGTCGGGGTGGGCGTTAGGTCGGCCGTGGGGGACACGAGCGGGTCACCTGTGGGGGCCGGAGCCGCCATGGTGGTGGGCAGGATGGTGGGGGTCGCTCCCCCGGTGGTGGGGGAAGACGTCCCCGGGTCGGCGGGAGCGGTTCCGGAGCCAAGCGTGGGGTCGACGGTCGTGCCGGGCGAGGATGTGCCTGGCGGCGGCGTCGTCGGTGTTGGCGTGGCAGTGGACGTGGGCGGGGCGGTTGTTGGGGCCGGGGTGGCAGTGGGGGCAGGCGCGGTAGGGACGGGTTGCGTGGTGGCCGTTGGCGTTGCGGGGCCTATGGTGGCTGAATCGGGAACGATGACTGTCCCCGGAGTGCTGCCCCCGGCTGCTGACGGCGGATTCGCTGCAGGGGCTGCGCCGGCGGCCGCAGGCCCACCCGCCGTGGCGCCGCCGGCCGCGGCCTGGCTGCTGGTGGGTGAGGCGGACACGTCGAGCCCGGGCTGCTGCGCGATTGGCTTTTTGGCGCTGGCCTCCACGCCCGCGAGCGGCTGGGGGGCGCCAACGGCTGCAGCTCCTCCTCCCCCTCCACCTGCTGCTTCCGCCCCGCCGGTGCCTGCGGATCCGCCGTCGGTGCTCGCTCCCGCCTGCGGTACAAACATGGCGGTGAGGCTTCCGAAGCCGTCGGGGCTCTGCGCCGCAGTGGCGGTGAGGACCGTCAGGAGGGCTGCGGCAGCGGCAACAGCCGTGACCCGGACCGTGGGTTTCGGGGCGTGTGCCCCTCTTTCCCCCCGCCGCGCAGTCCGGACGGCGCCGTGCCCCGCGCCGGCTTCAGCCGTCGTCGCATATTTGCGTGACCAGCTGGGCAGCCCTGGTCCGGAGGGTGCCGGTGGCACTGCGGAAGGCACGACGGCGGGCGGCGCCTGAGCGGCGGACGTTTCAATTCCTGCCGCGTCAGTTTGGGGCGCTGCCGTTTCTGCGCGGGCTGCGGCGTGCGCGAGAAGCGCGGCCACGGCCGCGCCGAGGCAAATGGAGGACTTGGGATCCGCGTCAACGGCGATGGGCCGGTCCAGTTCCTCCGACACCACCTGGGCTACCAGGGGGATCCGGGACGAGCCGCCAATCAGCAGCACCGCGGACAGGTCTGCCGGTTCCAGGTGCAGCTGGGCCAGGGAGCGCTCCAGCGCGTCCACCGTTTCCCGTACGGGCTCTTCAATCAGGGCCTCGAACTCGGAACGGACCAGGCGGATTTGCTGCTGGACGCCGGGCAGGAGCACGGGAATGCTTGCCTCGCTGTCGGAGGACAGGGCTTCCTTGGCCTCCACGCATTCGCGCCGGAGGCGGGCCAATGCCCCGAGGACCGCGGGGTCGGCGGGGTCGAGGTCTGCCAGGGCGGTGCCGGTGTGCCCGGCAACATAGCTGAACACCGCGGCGTCGAAGTCGGCCCCGCCCAGGTCTTCGATGCCCTCCGGACGGCCCAGCAGTTCGAAGCGGCTGCTGCCGGACTTCCGCAGGACCGCGGTATCGAAGGTGCCGCCGCCGAGGTCGTACACCGCGATGGTGCTGCCCTCCTCCACCCGCACCTGCGAGGCGTAGTGCAGCGCCGCGGCCTCGGGTTCGGGAAGGAGGGTGACGTTTTCCAGGCCGTGGGCGGCAAGGGCGGCGCGGATGACGGACAGGCGGTGGATGCCCCAGGCAGCGGGGTGGGTGAGGTGGACGGCCGACGGCGGGCCCCCCTCGCGTTCGGCCGCGCGGTCTGCCACCCAGCGGGCCATGGTGGCGAAGACGTCCTCCGGCTGCAGCGCCAGGGTGCCAAGGATGATGGGAACGTCGTCGCCGATGCGGCGTTTGAATTCCCGCACCACGCGTTCCGGCGAGTCCAGACCGCGGCGTTCCGCGACCTCGCCCACCAGGACAGTGCCTTCCTCCGGGAAGTACACCACGGAGGGAACCGACGCTCCACGCGCGCCCAAAGGCAGGCACTCAGGCACAGCGGAGGGACCTTGGTGAAAACGAACAACGGCGGCTGCCGTGAAACTGGTCCCGACGTCTACGGCGAGAGCGTAGCTCATGGTTACCTCGGAAGGCTGGCGGTCCACATGCAAGCTTCATCACAGTGAACGTCACCAACGTAGCATTTCCGACGGACCCTCGGACAGCCCTGTTGCTACATCGAATGGTTATTTAGCGCCCAGTTGCCGCGATGCGGGTGGATTCCCCGCCCAAGGCCCGGAAAGGGCCCGTTTCTAGAGGCCGGAGTAGGAGTGGAGCCCGTTGAAGAACTGGTTCACGATAGTGAAGTTGAAGATCACGCACAGGTAGCCCACGATCGACAGCCACGCGGCGCGTGTCCCGGTCCAGCCGCGGGTGGCACGGGCGTGCAGGTAGCCTGCGTAGACAACCCAGATCACGAACGTCCACACCTCTTTGGTGTCCCAGCCCCAGAACCGGCCCCATGCCTTTTCCGCCCAGATGGCACCGAACATGAGGGTGAAGGTCCAGCCGATGAAGGCGATGGCGTTGATCCGGTAGGAGAGGTTTTCCAGGCTCAGCGCGGAGGGCACCAGGCGCATGAAACCGAGCTTGTCGGCGCCGCCAGCTGCAACGGTCTTCTGCCGGTGGGACTGCACCAGCTGCAGGGCGGACATCGCGAACGTCAGGGTGAACAGGGCCGAGGAAAGCACGGCAATGGATACGTGGATGACCAGCCAGTAGCTCTGGAGGGCGGGGACCAGGTGGCCCACGGGGGTCCAGAAGGCCACCGAGGCAGCCACCAGCATGATGATCACCAGGCCAACCACGAAGGTGCCCAGGAAGCGCAGGTCGCGCCGGATCAGCGAAAGCAGGAACACGGCCGCCACCAGGAACGCGCCGGTGGTGAGGAACTCGTACATGTTGCCCCACGGCACGCGGCCCGCGCCCAGGGCTCTGGTGACCACGCCGGCGCCGTGGATGAGGACGGCGAGGGTGGTCAGGGCCACGGCGACCCGCGCCGGAACCCGGCGTTCCGTGGCGTACTTCATGTCGCCGTCGGCCGTTACGACGCCGTCTGCCCCGGCGCCGCCGGCCTTGGCAGCGGACGACGACGGACGCTCGGCCCGGTCGGCGGGCCCGTCCAGGCGCGCCCCGGCAGAGCCGGCACCAACACCGGCGGCCACGGGAACCTTGGTGGCAGCCCCGGCCTGGGCGGCCTTCAGGTCGACGGCGCGCAGGGCCTTGCTGCTCTTGGCCAGGTCCCAGGCGAAGGCAATGAAGGCCACTGTGTAGGTGCCCGCCGCCAGCAGCATGAAGAGTTCGCTGTACTGGCCCATGGTTTCGTTGATTCCAAATGGCATTACTGGTCCTTTTCGGGCCCGGTGGGGCCTGCTGGGGTGGTGACGGAGCCTTCGGCCTTTTCGGCGGAGCCTGCGACATTATCGCCTGTCCGGCTGGGAGTTTGCTGGGACGGGGCAGTATTTTCGGGGACGGCAGCGTCAGGCGCGGCCTCGTCGGCCAGCTGCCACTCGGTGGCGAACAGTTTCCGCAGCGCGGCCGCCTCGCCCGCCAGCCGGTGGTCCTCGCCGCGGGCCAGCAGCCCGTATTCCACCATGGTGCGGCCGTCGTCAGCGGTGCCGGTGCGCACCCAGACGCGCCGGCGGTTGACGTAGAGCGAAAGGATCAGGCCGGCCACAGCCAGCAAGGCGAAGATCAGGGCGTACAGCTGCCCGGGGTTGTGGTGGATGTCCACGCCGATGTACCGCTTCACGCCGTCAAAGCTGATGCTGCCCTTGCCGTCCGGGAGGGTGTAGGTGGAGCCGGGTGCCAGCGTGATGCCGCCGGCGGCCAGGTTCCTGGCGTTGAGCGGGGTCAGGTTCTTGACGTCCAGTTCGAAGACGTTCTGCGGAGCACCCTTGTTCAGGCCCAGGTCGCCGTAGTAGGAGTTCAGGGTCAGCTGCGGGTTGAAGAGCTCAGGGTCGGCACTGAAGGAGACGTTCTTGTCCGTCACGAACGCGGTGGGGAGGAAGAAGCCCACGAAGCCCAGCTGGTCCGGCTGGGCGTCGGGGACCTTGATCACCACGGAGGAGTAGTAGTTCTCGCCCTGCAGCTTGGCTACCACAGGGCCCTGCATGGCCACGTTGCCCGCCCCGTCCCGGATGGTCACCACCGGCGCGTAGCCGTTGCCGGTGAGGTAGATGCTGGTGCCGCCCAGGCTCACGGGGTCGTTGACCTTCAGGATCTCCTGCTTGGGCGGAGCGTCCGGGTTTTCCTTGGTGGTCACGGTGGCGGCGAAATCGATGGGCTGGCCGAACTTGCCCCGGGACTCGCGGTCGAAGGTGATGTTGAACTTGTCCAGCTGGAGCGAGTACGGCTGGAGCTGGCTGGACTGGAAGTTGGTGCCCGGGTTGAACTGGTCATAGCCCACCAGGGTGTTCACGAACGTGTCGCCTTCCACCAGGATGCGCTGGCCGCTGTATCCGAACAGGCCGCCGGCGGCCACGGACACCAGCACGCCGATGAGCGAGGTGTGGAAAACCAGGTTGCCCACTTCCTTCATGAAGCCGCGTTCGGCACCCAGGGACGGAAGGGCGCCGTCGGCATCCCTGACCTCCACCCGGTAGCCGCGCTTGCGCAGCAGGCCGGCCGCACCGTTGATGGCGTCCGACGCCGGGACGGCGGCACTGGCGGGGATCACCAGGGTGCCGTATTCCGGCAGCCTGGAGAGGCGCTGGGGGGTCCGCGGCGGCTGTGAGCGCATGGCCTTGTAGTGGGCGATGGCGCGCGGCACCACGCAGCCGATCAGGGAGATGAACAGCAGGAGGTAGATCGCGGAGAACCACGCCGAGGAGTAGACATCGTAGAGCTGCAGGGAATCGAGCAGCTTGCCGTAGTCCGGGTGGTCCTTGATGTATTGGGTCACCACGGCCGGGTTTGCGGGCCGCTGCGGGAACAGTGATCCGGGGACGGCGGCGACGGCGAGGAGCAGCAGCAGGAACAGCGCGGTGCGCATGCTGGTCAGCTGGGTCCAGGCCCACCGGAGCATGCCCTTGGGCCCCAGGGCCGGGAGGGCAGCCTGGGCCTTCGCCTCTGCGACAGGGGCGGATTGCTTCTTCTTTACGTTCACACGCTCGCTCATCAGATCGGCAACTTCACGTCGGTTTGGAACCAGTACTGCAGCCCGGTCACCCAGGCACCCCACACGCCGGTGGCCATCAGCAGCCCGAGGACCACCAGGATCCCGCCGCCGGTCCGCTGGATGGCCAGGCGGTGCTTGCGGAAGAACGCCATGACGCCCATCCCCCGGCGCAGGGCCAGCGCGATCAGCAGGAACGGGATGCCCAGTCCCAGGCTGTACACAAAGGCAAGGAAGGCGCCCTTGGCGGCGGAGGATCCGCCGGAAAGGCTCAACAGCTGAACGGCGGAGTACGTGGGGCCGATGCACGGGGCCCAGCCCAGGCCGAAGGTCAGGCCCAACAGGGGCGCTCCCCAGAGCCCGGCGGGCGGCTTGGCGTGGATCTTCGCGTCGCGCTGCAGCCAGCTGAAGCCGCCCATGAAGACGACGCCCATGATGATGACGAGGATCCCCAGGAGCTGGGTGATCCAGGCGTTCTGGCTGCCCGTGATCAGGGTACCCAGCTGGCCGAACGCGCCGCCCAGCAGGACGAAGATCACCGAGAAGCCCAGGACGAACAGCCCGATGCCTGCCAGCATCCGGCCGCGTTTCTGCTTTTGCAGGTCCACGCCGCTCAGTCCGGTGACATATCCCAGGTAACCGGGCACCAGGGGAAGGACGCAGGGGGAAAGGAAAGACACAAGTCCGGCGAGCAGGGCCACCGGAATGGCCAGCAGGAGGGAGCCACTGAGGATGGCTTCGGCGAAGGGGCTGTTCACGGTCCCGGCCTGTCCCTATTCCGCCACGGCGGCGGTGATGAGGGCTTTCAGGGTGCCCTTCTCGATTTCGCCGAGGACACGGGAGGCCACCCGTCCCTGCTTGTCCAGCACCAGGGTGGTGGGCACGGCCCCGGGCGGCACCAGGCCGGACACGGACAGCAGGACGCCGCCGTCCTTGTCGTCGAAGCTGGGGTAGGTGAGGTTGAAGGTCTTTTCGAAAGCCTCTGCCGTGGGCTTCTCGTCCCGGAGGTTGACGCCGAAGAACTGCACGCCCTGGTCCTTGAACTCCTGGTGCAGTTCCTCAAGGAGCGGCGCTTCCACGCGGCAGGGGGCGCAGGCGGCAAACCAGAAGTTCAGGACGCTGACCTTGCCCTGGAAGTCGGCCGGGGTGACCGCGGCGCCACTGAAGAGCGCGCCCTGGATCTGCACGGCTTCCTTGCGGTCCCCGGCGGCGAACTCGGTCACGGAACCGTCGCCGGCAACGTAGTTCTTGTTGTCTCCCGCCTTGGCCTGCTTGGCCAGCGCATCCTCCTGGGCACAGCCGGAGAGGCCAAGGGTCAGCGCGGTCAGGGCCATGCCGCCTGCTGCAAGCATGCTGCGGCGCGAGGGAAGGTTGTTGTTGCTCACTGCTAGGCTCCAGGGGTGCTGGCGGCACCGGGAAGAAGGGACGCCGCGGGTTCGCTGTACTCGACCCGCACCAGCGAGCCGTCGTCGTCGAAAACCAGGGACGTGACGGATGTCAGGGTGCACTCGCGCTTGCGCGGGTCATGCCACAGCGGCCGGCCCTCCGCGCTCAGCCGTGCCGCCCAAATGGGCAGCTGGTGGCTGACCAGGATGGCCTCAGGGCCTGCGGCGCCGAAGTCGCCGGCAGCCAGTTCGATAGCCTTCAGCCGGGCGTCCTGGACGGCAGCCGCCACCCTCGCGGCCTGCTGCTTGTACGGCTCGCCCCATGACGGGCGCAGCGGGTTGACCAGGCGCGGCCAGTGCCTCGGCCGGCGGAGTTCGGCTTTGGTGACCTTCATGCCCTCGAAGTAGTTTTCCGCTTCGATGATGCGCCCGTCGGTGTGGATCTGCAGGTGCAGCGCCTCCGACGTCGGCCGCGCGGTTTCCTGCGCACGGTCCAGCGGCGAGGCGGCCAGGTAGGTGATCCGGGCGCCGCCCGCGGCACGCTCGCGGAAGTGTTCGGCAAGCATCCGGGCCATCTCCTGCCCCAGTTCGGAGAGGTGGAATTCCGGGAGCCGTCCGTAGAGAACGCCGTCGGGATTGTGGACCTCGCCGTGGCGGAGCAGATGGACAGTGGCTTGGGGCATGTTTACCAGTTTCTCAAAGATGGCGTGCGATCCGAAATCTTCCGCACGTGCTTTCTACAAAGAGTAGAACTCAAGTTTCTGAAGAAATGTTCCGAAACCGGGAACAAAAGATGCAAACGCATGTTTATACTGGATGCAGCAAGTTAGTTGAGACTTCAACCGATGAAGGTTCAACCCCCCGACCCGAGCAGCATTCACACCAAGGAGCAACATCATGGCACTTCCCGCAGACGTCACCACCGGCACCTGGACCCTGGACAACTCCCACAGCGAGATCGGCTTCACCGTCCGCCACGCGGGCATCAGCAAGGTCCGCGGCCAGTTCAAGGAAGCCGAGGCCACCCTGGACCTCGCCGAGAACGTGGCCGACTCCAAGGTCAACGCCACCATCAAGACCGCCAGCTTCGACTCCGGCGACGTCAACCGCGACGGCCACGTCCGCGGCGAAGACTTCTTCGACGTCGAGAAGTTCCCGGAAATCTCCTTCGTTTCCAACTCGATCGTCCCCAAGGGCGATGCCTACGAACTCCAGGGCGACCTCACCATCAAGGGCGTCACCCGTCCCGTGGCCCTTGAGACCGAACTCCACGGTGTGGCCGTCGATCCCTTCGGCAACACCCGCGCCGGCCTCACCGCCGAAACCACCATCAGCCGCAAGGACTTCGGCCTGACCTGGAACGCCGTCCTCGAGGCCGGCGGCGTGCTGGTCAGCGACAAGGTTGCCATCAACCTGGAACTGGCCTTCATCGCCCCCGCAGCATAAGTTTCCCCGTTCACGGCACCCCGGTACCAGGCCATCCCGGCCCGGTACCGGGGTGCCGTGTTTAACCAAGGGCCTTTCCCCCGGGTTCACCTGCCGGCCGCGGGCGTGGATCCCGCCTGAATCACCCACAACGCCACCCGCCGGGGGTACGGTGGACTTAAGCCACGCTGGGGGGAAGGCTGAGGACCGATTCCCGGCAGCCTACCTGGATCCCGACCTGCAGAAGGAACGCCATGAGTACTCCTCCCGTCCCGCCTCCCGCGCCCCAAGACCCCCACTCCGGCAATGGCCAGCCAGGGAACGGCCAGTCCGGCAGCCAGCAGCCCGGACCACAGCAGCCCCGCTACGGCCAGAACGCGCCGCAGTATGGCCAGAACGCTCCCCAGTACGGGCAGAACCAGCCCCAGTACGGTTCCCAGCCGCCCGCAGCGCCGCAGTACGGGCAAAACGCGCCGCAGTACGGTTCCCCGTACGGGCAGAACGCTCCGCAGGCCCCGGGCTACGGCCAGAATGCACCCCAGTACGGGCAGTCGCCGTATGGCCAGTCCCCTTACGGCCAGTACCCCTCGGAGCAGCCGCAGCCGGCCGGAAGCAACGGCGTCCCCCAGCTGGTGAACATCGCATTCTGGCTGCTGATCGCTGCCACCGCGATCTACGTCATCTCCATCCTCGTCAACCTCACCCAGCTGGATGCCCCGCAGTTCCGGCAGGAATTTGAACAGCAGGTCCGGGCCAGCGGGGCGGACATCACCTACGACGACATCAAGCCCTTCATCGCCGGCTCCCTGGTGGTCTTTGGCATCATCGGCGCCGCCCTCTACCTGCTGGTGGCCTTCTTCATCCGCAAGGGCAAGAACTGGGCACGCATCCTGGGAACCGTCTTTGCTGCACTGTCGGTCTTCGGCCTGTTCGGAATCCCCTCCTTTGCAACGATCGGGACCGTCCTGGGGATCGCCGCCATCGTCCTGCTCTACCTCCCTGCCGCTGCCCCCTACTTCCGGAAGCAGCAGCCCTTCGCCAACCCGTATTCCGGTGGCTTCGGCAACCCTTACGGGCGCTGACCACCAACCACAGAACGCAACGGCGGCCCGGGATGTCCAGCATCCCGGGCCGCCGCCTTTAAACCGTGCCCCTAGGCTGTCTGCCCCGGCGCCTGCGCCCGCTGGGCGTGGTAGGCCAGGATCTGCAGCTCCGTGGCCATGTCCACCTTGCGGAGGTTGACCCCTTCCGGAACCTGGAGCATTACCGGTGCGAAGCTGAGCACGCTGTGCACGCCCGCCGCCACCACCCGGTCGCAGATGCCCTGCGCCACCGCCGCAGGAAGCGCCAGCACCACCATGTTGGCCCCGGTGCGGTGGAGGACGGTCTCAAGGTCCGCGACGTCGCTGACCCGCAGCCATCCCACCTCGTTGCCCACCACCATCTGGTCCGCGTCGAAGATGGCCACCACATCGAAGCCACGCGATTCAAAGCCGCCGTAGCGTGCCAGCGCCTTGCCCAGGTTTCCGGCTCCGACGATGGCCACTTTCCAGTCATGCGTGAGCCCCAGGGCCGCGGCAATGTGGCGGCTGAGGTACTGGACCTCGTACCCCACTCCCCTGGTGCCGTAGGACCCCACGTGGGACAGGTCCTTGCGCAGCGTTGAGGAACTGACGCCGGAGGCTTCCGCCAAAGAGTCAGAGGAGACGCGCTCAACACCCTCGGCCAGCAGCGTGTTCAGGGCCCGGAGGTACAGGGTCAACCGGGCCACGGCAGCAGGGGGAATTTGCTTTGCCGGTGCACCCGCGGCATCCGGGATGCCCGGGACAGGCTGGGACGTTGAATCCAAGGACGTCACTCGCATCCCCCTAATTGGCCATGGCGCGCTGCAGGACGCGTTCCAGCCGGGCTTCGTCGATCTTCCAGAAGTCGCGCTGCACCCCGTCAACCAGGACCACGGGGATCTCTTCGGCGTAACGCTCCCGCAGTTCGGGCTGGTTGTCCACCAACTCTTCGCTCCAGGTAAGGCCCAACGAGGCAGTGACCCGGCCGACGGCGTCGCGCGCCTCCTCGCAAAGGTGGCAGTCAGCTTTGGTGACCAGGACGACGCGGGGGGTAGCCATGGCTTAACGGTATCGCCGTTCGCGCCGTGCGGGTGACGCCGACGGCGGCCAGCGGGTGGATTGACTAGACTCAAGTCCATGCCCGAGGAGAAATACGTCGCCGTCGTCACGCGGCCGGTTGCTGCGCCGCAGCCCGGTGAAGCGGCGTTTTTCGATGTGGACAATACTTTGATGCGCGGGGCCAGCCTCTTCCACGTGGCGCGGAAGATGCACCAGCGCGGCGCGTTCACCCTGGCCCAGGCGGCCGGATTCGCGTGGAAGCAGTTCAAGTTCGTGGCGCGCGGTGAGAATATCGACGACGTCCATGCGGTCCGTGATTCGGCCCTGACGCTGGCCGCCGGCATCACCGTTGACGACATCAAGGCCCTCGGCGAAGAAGTCTACGACGAGATGATCGCATCGCGGATCTGGCCCGGCGCCAAGGCGTTGGCGGAACAGCACCTGCGGGTGGGCCGCCGCGTCTGGCTGGTGACGGCCACCCCCATCGAAGTGGCAACAGTCATCTCCACCCGGCTGGGGCTGACCGGAGCGCTCGGGACAGTAGGTGAGGTGTCGGACGGCATGTACACCGGGCGCCTAGTGGGGGACATCCTGCACGGCTCGGCCAAAGCCGTAGCGGTCCAGGGAATTGCGGACCAGGAGGGCCTGGACCTCAAGCGCTGCTGGGCGTACAGCGATTCCTACAACGACGTGCCGCTGCTGTCACTGGTGGGACACCCCGTGGCCATCAACCCGGACGCCAAGCTTCGCCGGCACGCCCGGGACCGGAACTGGCCCGTTTATGACTTCCGCGCGGGCCGCCGCGCTGCCACGCTGGGCCTCAAGGCAGCAACCTTCGGCGGTGCTGTCTACGGCCTCTGGAAGGGCTTCGCCCGCATCCGCGGTCCCCGGGCATAAAACACCCTGCCGCAGCCAAAAGCCTGCAGTCTAAACCCTGACGACAAAAAAATGCCCGCCGCCTTTGGAAGGCGACGGGCATTTCCACGCTGTTCGAAGTATCTCTACTTCTTGTTGCGGCGCTGGTGACGGGTCTTGCGAAGCAACTTGCGGTGCTTCTTCTTGGCCATACGCTTGCGACGCTTCTTGATAACTGAACCCACGAAAGTTCCTTACAAACTAGATGCAGTACCTGCCTGATGGGGAATGTCCGCGGACAAAGCTACGAACTGAACAACTGACAGATTCTTACAATGACGTAAAACGTTCCTTAACAGGGTACCGCTTATCGGGGGCGGCTCGGGACAGGCCGCCTCAGGCGGTCTCGGTGTGGCCGTCCACAACAGCACCTTTGAGGTACTGTTCGACGGCGTTTTCGGGGACACGGTAGGAGCGGCCGAAGCGCACCGCGGGCATTTCGCCTGAGTGAACCAGGCGGTAAACAGTCATTTTGGAGACACGCATGACCTCGGCCACTTCAGCCACGGTCAGGAACTTCGCGTTGGAGAAGTTCTGTTCTGCCGACATTTCCCTATTTTCCTTTGCTGACGGATGGACAACAGTGACCCCAGGTACGTGCCAATGCGGTGTTCCGATGCTGAGCCATCCACCAACCACCTAAACAGATACTCTAGATGTTCATGTGGCAGATGTGAAAGTAGTGTTTCCCCTATTTCGCCCCCTAATTCGAGGCCCGGCGCTTCCGTGCCGACGCCGCCAGCTGCTCCAGGACTGACGCGGAAACATCCCAGTCCATGCAGGCGTCGGTAACGCTCTGGCCGTAGACCAGTTCCGCCCGTCCCGCGGCGTGTTCCGCAACGTCAAGGTTCTGGGCGCCGCCCACCAGGAAGCTTTCCAGCATCACACCGGCCACTGCCCGGGCCGCTGCGCCGCCTTCCTCAAGCTGGGCACCGATCTCCAGCGCCACCTCAGCCTGCCGGTGGTGGCTCTTGCCGCTGTTGGCGTGGCTCGCATCAACGATCAGGCGGGGGTTGAGCCCCTTGCCCGCCAGTTCGGTGGAGGCGCGTTCCACATCGGCCGCCGAGTAGTTGGGGCCCTTCCGGCCGCCGCGGAGGATGACGTGCGTGTCGGGGTTTCCTGCCGTTGCCACCAGCGCGGCCCGGCCTTCGCCGTCGATCCCCAGGAAGGCCTGGGCCGCCGCGGCGGCACCGCAGGCATCGATGGCAACCTGCAGGCCGCCGTCGGTCCCGTTCTTGAAGCCAATGGGCATGGAGAGCCCGGAAGCCAGCTGGCGGTGGATCTGGCTCTCGGTGGTGCGGGCACCGATGGCTCCCCAGGAGATCAGGTCCGCCATGTACTGCGGGCTGATCGGCTCCAGGAATTCAGTGGCGGTGGGCAGGCCCAGCGCCGTGACCTGCTGCAGGAACTGCCTGGCGGTGCGCAGGCCGGTCACCATGTCATGGCTGCCGTCCAGCCGCGGATCGTTGATCAGGCCCTTCCAGCCCACCGTGGTGCGCGGCTTCTCGAAGTAGGTCCGCATGACGATCAGCAGGTCTTCCTTGTGCTTCTCGGCCTGGCTGACCAGCTGGCGGGCGTACTCCAGCCCGGCCTTGGGATCGTGAATGGAGCAGGGGCCCACGATGACCAGCAGGCGGTCGTCCACGCCGTCCATGATGGCGCGCACTTCGTCGCGTCCGCGTTCGACGACGGCGGCCTCCCGGTCCCCCAGCGGCAGTTTGGTGAGAAGCGCCGACGGGGCGGGCAGCGCAGTGAATTCGCTGACGCGCAGGTTGGACGTGGACTTGGTGGCGCTGGCGGCTGCTGTTGCGGTGCTCATGTTCGGGGTCCTGTTCCAGATGGGAAGCGGGCCCGGATTTCAGAACCCGCCGGAGAAACGGCGAAGGGCAGAGAATGATCTCTGCCCTGTTGGCTCTGAAGGAAGTTGGATGCGTGTCAGTTAGACGCGGGCCCCTCCAGAGCCAACGAAAAATACGCATACCAACGGTTAGTCATGGAAGAGACCATAAACCCGGCACACGGCGGCCGCAAAATCGGTTGCGTCACATTCCGGCGCCGCAGCCTACCCCAGGAGCTTCCGCAGGAACTGCAGCTGGCGGATCCAGTGGTGTTCCTGGCCGCCCTCATGGTTGTTAAACCGGTACACCTCAATGTCCTTCACGGCACCGGTGGCCGATGAGGCGTGGGTGCCGGTCCCGTAGGCGTTGTAGCTGGCGAACACCGTGGACGGCGGGCAGATGTCATCCATTTGCGCAGCTGAGTACAGCGCCGGAACGGTGGCCCAGCGGGCCAGGTTGACGCCGTCGAAATAGTTCAGGACGCCAAGTGCGGCGTCGTAGCGGTCCCGGTGCCGCGCCAGGAACTGGGCGATCTCCGGATAGGGCCCCCGCGGAGTGATGTCGATGGCACGGGGAAAGTCCTGCAGGAAGGGGACGTCGGGCAGCGCGGCGATGACGCCGTCGAGCCGTCCCGCGGTGAGCCCCGCCGTGGCCACCACCAGGCCACCGCCCTGGCTGACACCGGCCAGCACCACTTTGGCGGGATCGACGGCGGGGTGGGCCTGGGCAGCCTCCACCGCGCGGAAGGCGTCCACGTAGACACGGCGGTAGTAGTAGTCCTCCCGGCTGGCGATGCCCCTGGTCATGAGGCCCGCGTGCGCCACATCCCCCGCGGAGGGGTGGGGATCCGCGGTGTCCCCCAGCGTGCCGCCGTACCCCTGGCCCCGGGTGTCCATGATCAAGTGTGCGTACCCGGCCTGTGCCCACCGTGTGTCCTGGTTGGCCAGGCCGCGGCCGCCGGAATAGCCAATGTAGTTCACCACCACCGGCAGCCTGACGCCTGCCTCCCGGTTGGCCGGCAGGTGCAGCCAGCCTTTGACGGGCGCGCCGCCGAAGCCGGAGAAGGTGACGTCGAACGTATCGATCACCGTGAGGTAGTTGTCCACCGGTTCGAAGGTTGCGTCGAGCGGAAAGGCCCGCGCTTCGTCCAGGGTGGCATCCCAGAACGCCTTGAGGTCACCCGGCGGTGTGACCTCGGAGGTATAGCTGCGGAGCTGGGACAGGGGAAGGTCGAAGAGGGGCATTCCTAATTCACGCATCCTTGGCGCGCAGCGACAAGTGGCTGGTACCGGTCCAGGCTGGTCCCGGTGGCGACTATCCGGCGGAGCTCGGCCAGCCCGCCGTCGACGGCTCCGGCGGCCCGTGCCTGGACCAGCACGTTGCCCAGGGCGGTGGCTTCGACGGGTCCGGCCACCACCGGGCGCCCGGTGGCGTTGGCGGTGAGCTGGCAGAGCAGGGTGTTCTGGGAGCCGCCGCCCACCACATGCACCACGTCCACTTCACGGTTGGCGAGGCGTTCCGCAGTGGTGATGGTCCTGGCGTAGCCGGCCGCGAGGCTGTCCATGATGCAGCGGGTGATGGCCGCGGGATCATCGGCCAGGACCTCGCCGGTACGGCGGACCGCCGCGCGGATGCGCCCTGGCATGTTGTCCGGGGCGATGAAGTACGGGTCGTCGGCATTAATCCGCGGCCCGCCGACGGGGAGGGCCGCAGCGGCGGTGAGCAGGGCGGCGAGGTCGGGCTGGAAGCCTTCACCGGCCCAGGTGCGCTGGCATTCGCTCAGCAGCCACAGTCCGCCCACGTTCCGCAGGTAGCGGATGGTGCCGTCCACGCCGCGTTCATTTGTGAAGTTGGCTTCCCGGCTGGCCCCGGTGAGGACCGGATGCTTCAGTTCCAGCCCCACCAGGGACCACGTGCCGGAGGAGATGTACGCGAAGTTCTCCCCGCGGCCACCGTCTGCCACGGCGGGAACGGCCGCGACGGCGGAGGCAGTGTCGTGCGAGCCCACCGCCACCACAGGGGTCTCCGGCGGGAGGTCCACTTGCCCGGCGATGTCCGGCAGGAGTGTTCCGACGGTTTCGCCGGGCTGGATCAGCGGCGGGAACAGGTCCTTCCGCAGTCCCAGCGCCGCGAAGAATTCGGTGGCCCATTCCCCCGCCACGGCGTCAAACAGGCCGGTGGTGGAGGCGTTGGTGGCCTCGGTCCGCCGCACCCCGGTGAGCAGGAACGCAATCAGGTCCGGGATCAGGAGGGCCTGCAGCCCGTCCAGGTCCTTCTCGGTGGCCAGCTGGTAGATGGTGTTGAACTGCAGGAACTGCAGCCCCGTGGTTTGGTACAGGCGGGCGGGGTCCAGCTTGGCGTGGACGGGCGCGACGGCGGTCCTGCTGCGGTCGTCGCGGTAGCTGTACGGCTGCGCCACGAGGTTCCCCGCGCTGTCCACCAGCCCGTAGTCCACGGCCCAGGTGTCGATGCCAACGCTGGCGATCTTTTCGCCCCGGGCTGCCGCCGCCGCGGCGGCCGCACGGAGTCCCGCCAGCACCTCCGCGAACAGTGCATCGAAGTCCCAGCGGAGGCCGCCGTCGCGCTCCACCACGCCGTTGGGGAACCGGTGGACGGTTTCCAGCGCCACCCCGGCGGAGGTAACGCGGCCCAGGATCACCCGCCCGGATGAGGCGCCGATGTCGACGGCGGCGAACACCCCGCCCTCGGCCGCCCCTGCCCCCGTACTCACCGCAGGAAGGCTGCCGCCACTCCGGCGTCCACGGGAATGTGCAGGCCGGTGGTGTGGGACAGTTCGTTGCTGGTGAGGACGGCGGCCGCGTTGGCCACGTGTTCGGGCAGGACTTCGCGCTTGAGCAGGGTGCGCTGCGCGTAGTACTCGCCCAGCTTTTCCTCGTCCACGCCGTAGACCGCGGCACGTTTGGCGCCCCAGCCGCCGGCGAAGATCCCGGAGCCGCGGACCACACCGTCGGGGTTGATGCCGTTCACGCGGATGCCGTGCTCACCCAGCTCGGCGGCGAGCAGGCGCACCTGGTGGGCCTGGTCGGCCTTGGTGGCGGAGTAGGCGATGTTGTTGGGGCCGGCGAACACGGAGTTTTTGGAGGAGATGTAGATGATGTCCCCGCCCATGCCCTGCGCGATCATGACCTTCGCCGCGGCCTTGGCCACCAGGAACGAGCCTTTTGCCATGACGTTGTGCTGGAGGTCCCAGTCCTTTTCGGTGGTTTCCAGCAGCGGCTTGGAGATGGACAGGCCGGCGTTGTTGACCACCAGGTCCACGCCGCCGAACGCCAGGACAGCAGCGTCGATGGCCGCGGACACCTGCGCCTCGTCGGTGACATCTGCCTGGACGCCGATGGCGACGTCGGCACCGCCCAGCTCCTCGGCGACCTTTTGTGCGTTTTCAAGGTTGAGGTCGGCAATGACGACGCACGCGCCGTCGGACGCCAACCGTGTGGCGATGGCCTTGCCGATGCCGGACGCGGCACCGGTCACCAGGGCAACCCGGGTGGCGTGGGACTTCGGCTTGGGCATCCGGGCCAGTTTGGCTTCCTCCAGCGCCCAGTACTCGATGCGGAACTTTTCGGATTCCTCGATCGGGGCGTAGGTGGAGATGGCCTCCGCGCCGCGCATGACGTTGATTGCGTTGATATAGAACTCGCCGGCCACCCGGGCGGTCTGCTTGTTCGCCCCAAAGGAGAACATGCCCACGCCGGGGACCAGCACGATGGCCGGATCCGCGCCGCGCAGGGCCGGGCTGTCCGCGTCCTTGTGGCGGTCGTAGTAGGCCTGGTAGTCCTCGCGGTAGTCGGCGTGCAGTTCGTGCAGCCGGGCGATCGAGTCCTCCGCGCTGGCGTCGGCGGGCAGGTCCAGGATGAGCGGCTTGACCTTGGTGCGCAGGAAGTGGTCCGGGCAGGAGGTGCCGAGCGCGCCGAGACGCGGGTGTTCGGCTGCCTCGAGGAAGTCCAGGACGACGGCGTCATCACTGAAGTGCCCCAACTGCGGCCTGTCCGTGGAGGCCAGGCCGCGGATCACCGGTGCCAGGGCTGCGGCCTTGGCACGGCGTTCGGCTTCGGTCAGGGCGGCATAGCCGGGAAGCCTGGCACCGAAGGGCTCGGCCTTCCCGTTCTCTGCGATGTACTTTTCGGCCTGGTCGATGATCCAGAGCGAATTCTGCTCTGCTTCTTCGCTGGTGGCGCCCCAGGCGGTGATGCCGTGGCCGCCCAGGACGGTGCCGATGGCCTGCGGGTTGGCGTCCTTGATCGCGGCGATGTCCAGGCCCAGCTGGAAACCGGGACGGCGCCAGGGAACCCAGACCACCTTGTCACCGAAGATCTTGGTGGTCAGCGCCTCCCCGTCCACAGCCGTCGCAATGGCGATGCCGGAGTCCGGGTGCAGGTGGTCAACGTGCGCGGCGTCCACCAGGCCGTGCATGGCAGTGTCGATCGATGGGGCGGCCCCGCCTTTGCCGTGCAGGCAGTAATCGAACGCGGCCACCATCTCGTCTTCCCGTTCCACGCCCGGGTAGACATTCTTCAAAGCATTCAGCCGGTCCAGGCGCAGCACCGCAAGGTTCTGCTCCTTCAGGGTGCCCAGGTCACCACCGGAACCCTTGACCCAGAGCAGCTGGACGTCGTCGCCCGTGACGGGGTCCTTTTCGGTGCCCTTGGCGGAGGTGTTGCCGCCGGCGTAGTTCGTGTTCCGCTTGTCCGCGCCAAGGCGGTTGGAACGGGAGATCAGGTCTTCCACAGTTTTGTTCGTCATAGCTGAATCAGGCGCCCCATCCGGCTTGCTGGCCGCCCACGCGGTCCTCGTTGATCTGTTTCTGGTAACCGCTCGCCTTGAAGGCGGCCATTGGGTCCGCGGGCAGGCCGCGGGATTCACGCCACTCGGCCAGGATGGGCCGGACGTCGGTGTAGAAGGCATCGTTGAAGATGCCGTTGGCGGCCAGGACATCGCCGGCACGCTGCGCTTCGCCCAGGGCGGCGGTGTCCACCAGCAGGGCGCGCAGCGTCATTTCCTGGACATTGAGCACGGAGCGGATCTGGCCGGGGATCTTCTCTTCCAGGTTGTGGCACTGGTCCAGCATCAGGGCCACGCCGGAGTCCTTGCCGTAACCGCCGCCCCGTATCACTTCGTGCATGATGCGGAACAGCTGGAACGGGTCGGCGGCACCCACGATCAGGTCATCGTCCGCGTAGAAGCGGGAGTTGAAGTCGAAGGAACCCAGCTTGCCCAGGCGCAGCAGCTGCATCACGATGAACTCGATGTTGGTGCCCGGCGCATGGTGGCCGGTGTCCAGGCAGACGAACGCCTTCTCCCCCAAGGCCAGGGTCTGGGCGTAGGAGGTGCCCCAGTCCGGCACGTCCGTGTGATAGAACGCCGGCTCAAAGAATTTGTACTCCAGCACCAGGCGCTGCCCATCCCGCAGGGCCGCATAGATCTCCTGCAGGGACTCGGCCAGCCGGTCCTGGCGGCCGCGGATGTCATCCTGGCCCGGGTAGTTGGTGCCGTCCGCCAGCCAGATCTTCAGGTCCTGCGAACCCGTGGCGTGCATGATGTCGATGCACTCGAGGTGGTGGTCGATGGCCCGGCGCCGGACGGCCTGGTTGGAGGAGGTGAGGGAGCCGCACTTGTACTCATCATCCTGGAAGGTGTTGGAGTTGATGGTGCCCAGGCCCACGCCCAGTCCCGCCGCATACTCCCGGAGGGCGGAGTAGTCGTCCACCTTGTCCCACGGGATGTGCAGCGCCACAGTGGGGGCCAGGCCGGTCAGCTCGTGGACCTTGGCGGCGTCCGCCAGCTTCTCCTGGACCGTCCGCGGCGTGCCGGGCGTGCCGAACACCTTGAACCGCGTACCTGAATTTCCATAGGCCCACGAAGGGACCTCGATGGCAAGCTCCCCGAGCCTGCCCAGCGCCGTTGCTACGTCGTTCATGTTGGTTCTTTCCGGTGTTGAGCGTCTGTCTGATGCTTTTGGTTGGTGCCCCGCTGCTGGAGCGTGCCTGCTGGCAGTTGCCTGCTGTTCCGGTGCGCCGGTGGTCCTGCGTCCCGCGTCCTGCCGGTCAGCCTGCGGGGGGCTGTGCCGCCAGCTGGCTGTTGAGATTGAAGACTTCTTCCAGCACCTGGAACCCTTCGTCGGGCGCCTGGCCGGAGTCCTCGAACAGGGTTGCCATCTCGGCCTGCCAGCGGGCGTTCACATCCGTCAGGGCCATGCGGGCACGGACGGCGTCAAAGTCGTCGCACTCCACGTACCCCACCAGGAGCCCGTCTCCACCAAGGAACAGGGAGTAGTTGTGCCAGCCCGCCTCCTTGAGGCCGTTCAGCATTTCCGGCCACACTGCGGCATGCCTGCGCCGGTATTCGTCGATCAGCGCCGGCTGGACCGAGGAACGGAAACACACCCTCATGCGGACTCCTCCTCAAACTTCCCAAAGTTTTGAATCGTTTCATTGGTACGATTCAAAGTACTCTTGGAGTTGAGCAGGTGTCAAGCAATGGCAGAAACTTTTGATTTCCCGCGCGGAAGCTCCCGCGGCGGGCAGGTCGGCACGGAGAATCGATGAACCGCACAGCCAGTATCAAGGACGTGGCCACCCACGCGGGCGTGGCCGTGGGGACGGTATCCAATGTCCTCAACTATCCCGACAGGGTGTCCGACCGGACCAAGGAACGGGTCCTGCGGTCCATCGACGAACTGGGGTTTGTCCGCAACGATGCCGCCCGCCAACTCCGTGTTGGCCACAGCCGCACCATCGGGCTCATCGTCCTGGACGTAGGCAACCCGTTCTTCACCTCCGTGGTCCGCGCGGCGGAGGACGCCGCAGCGCTGCAGGGAAGCGCCGTCCTGCTGGGCGACAGCGGCCACAATGCCGGCCGCGAGGCGAATTACATTGACCTCTTCCAGGAGCAGCGTGTGCAGGGCCTGCTGATCTCGCCGGTGGGCGATGTAACGGAAAGGCTGGACCTCCTCCGCGAGCGCGGCGTGCCAACGGTCCTGGTGGACCGGCTGGCTGACGAGTCCAAGTTCAGCTCGGTAGCCGTGGATGACGACGCCGGAGGCTACCTGGCTGCCCGGCACCTGCTGGACACCGGCCGCCGTCGGCTGGCTTTTGTTGGCGGCCCCATGTCCATCCGGCAGGTCGCGGACCGGCTCCAGGGGGCCCAGCGGGCCGTGAAGGAGGAGCCGGACGCCAGCCTCGAGGTGTTGGATGCTGAAGGGCAGACCGTCCTGGCTGGGCGCAGCGTGGGCGACATGCTGGTGGAGCGCGGGCGGGCTGAACTGCCCGGGGGGATTTTCTGCGCCAACGACCTCCTGGCCCTGGGCGTCATGCAGTCGCTCACTATGACGCACACGTTCCGGATCCCGGAGGACGTGGCGCTGATTGGCTATGACGACATCGACTTTGCCATCTCCGCGGTGGTTCCCCTGTCCTCCATCCGCCAGCCCACCGAACTGCTGGGCCGGACAGCCATCGAACTGCTGTCCGAAGAGGTGGAGTCCCAAAATCCCGTCCACCGGTCCGTAGTGTTCACGCCGGAGCTGGTGGTCCGCCAGAGCACGGCCGCGCCGGCCGCCGGCTGATCAGCCGGGCGCTCTACTTTCCCGTCTGCTGCAGCCACTTCATGGACTCGTCCCGGGACGTGAAGAAGCGGGTAGGGCAGGGCGGATTATGGACTCCCAGGAAGAAATTCGCGATGATCCGGTCCACCGGGCTCGATCCAAGCAGGGCAATCCGGTTGGCGGCGCAGGGGATGGAGAACACCGAGCGGGCCTGGATACTGACGTTCTCCGTGGTGGCCATGTCCACCAGCATTGGATAGTTGCCGTCTCCTGCTATGCGGTTCACCGCAGCCATCGCCGCCTGTGCGTCCTCGACTTCTATGCGGACTTTGGGCTCCCACATGAGGTGGATGACGCCGTCAGCGCTCAGTTCCACGGTTCCCTTGCCGCCGTCGACCATTATGGGCTCCATACCCCGCCTCCCTCCAGTGGGCAGTTCCTGAACCCCTCTATCTTGCACCAGGCCGCCCGGCCCAGGCATCCTGGCGCCCGACAAACAGCGCCGCAACCCCGACTTGACTACTCAGCATGCTTACTAATAGGTTGATCGACGTGCCCGTGGCCTGGATCACCATCCGGAGCTGCGTGTCGCGGCCCGACAGGGCTGCATCTGAAACAAGTGCATTTGAAATAACCAGTTCCGCCGGGGTTCTCCATGGGGGCGGAGCCTCGGGGGGTTCAGAGCGCCGCAACCCGGCGCTGAAAGGATTTACCGAAAATGCGAACAAAGGTCTCAGCTTCAGTCACTGCCATTGCCCTCTCCGGCGCCATGCTCTTCGGCATGGCAGGCCCGGCGACGGCAGCAGCACCCGCGGCTCCTTCTGCCGCTTCCCAGTCATCCCGGACAGCCAACGTCACTGGAACCATCAACCAGACCATTGACGGCGTGGGCACCTTCGTGGGCTCGTTTACGCCATCCAACTTCAGCGTCCAGAACGGCCAGCTGACCGTCACCGGCTTGGTGCAGGGTACCTTCACCGATCTTGCCGGCGTGGCCACTCCGGTGAGCCAGACCGTGACCACCACGGCTGCTGCGGCCCCCACCACCAACGCCGCGACGGCCACAGGAGGCGGTTGCGACATCGTGAACCTGGTCCTCGGGCCGCTGCACCTGGACGTCCTGGGGCTCAATGTCGACCTGAACCAGGTGGTCCTGGACATTGTTGCGCAGTCGGGGGCGGGCAAACTTGTCGGCAACCTGCTCTGCGCGGTCACCGGGCTCCTTGACGGCGGCAATGGCCTCAGCGGCCTGGCCAACCTGCTCAACCGGCTGCTGGGGTTCTAGTTCCCGGCAGTCCACAAGGCAGCACGATGGGCAGTCCCCCGGGACTGCCCATCGTCGTGTTCGCCTAAATCTTCGCCACCACCAGGTTGCGGTAGGCCGCCCGGAGCGGGGCCATCTGCCGGAAACCAATCCGGCCGCCGCCGAGCACCTTCGACGACGGATCCTGCCACTCGAAGAGCAGCAGCCCATTGATGGAAAACGCCGCCAGGGGCCCGTCCTTCACCAGTTCCAGGCGGTAGAATTCCGTGGCATCCTCCGCGGGCGGCAACGGGTCCGCGCCCTGCGCCACCAACTCGAAGCCGGCACTTTTGCGCAGGTTGCAGGTGCGGAACGCGCGCTCGGACGGGAACTTGTGGCGGAAATAGGAGACGTGCAGGGCGTCGATATCACCCGAATGGTACTGGGGGTAGTAGCCCGTCCTGGGCGCGAGGGCCGGGCTGAAGAGGTCCTGCCCGCGGTGTCCGGTGGCCGCGAAGAACAGCATGGCCAGGCCCGGCTCGGCGAGCGGGCGGAATTCCCAGCTGATGCGGATGCCGTCCGGGAAGTTCTCCGGGCACCACAACGTCCAGTGCGCGTGGTCGCCGAATTCCTGGTCGTCCAGCGCACCGGACAGCTCCAGGGCACCCTCGTGGCTGCCGCCGCTCAACGGCCCTTCCGCTACCCATCCAGCCACGTCATCGGGCCCCGCCAGCGGGTTGCTGTAGAGGATCCGCTCCCTAACCGCTGCCGCCCCCACTAGGCGCGTCCCGCCGTCGTACGCATCCCCCTGGTGTCGGCCGGCTCCGCCTCTCCAGCCGGCCCGTACCCCAGCCGGCGCAGCTGCCGTGCCACCTCCCCGGCCACCAGCGAGGCACCGTGCCGGGAGAAATGCGTATTGTCCACCAGGCCGCCCGGCCAATGGGCATGCTCCCCCGGGGCGAAGTGGCAGAAGATCTCCCTGGATCCGTCCCGGCCCAGCCGGAGATACAGGTGGCGGGTCCACGCGTTGAGGTCCACCACGGGGACCCCGAGCTCCTGCCCCAGTTCGCGGACCACCTCCGGATAGTCCTCCAGGCTCTCTGCGAGGACGTCCGACGACGGCCCCTCCCCCGGGTGCCTGCCGTCCAGGAAGTGCCGGCGCTCCACGGAGGTGCACAGCACCACTGCCGAGCCCCGGGCGCGCACCTCCCCCACCATGGTTCGCAGGTTGGCCGCGTAGCCGGTGCGGGCGGCCAGGTGCGGCTTCTTCTGGTCGTTGTGGCCGAACTGGATGAGCACGGCATCGTCCGGGCCTGCTTCGGTGAGCAGCTCCGCCCAGAGCCCCTCAGTGCGGAAGGATTCGGTGTCGGCGCCGCCCTTGGCGAAGTTGTGTACCGTGCCCCACGTGCAGGTGAAGGGTGCCAGCTGCGCTCCCCAGCCGCTCATGGGAAACTCGTGCGTGGGACAGTTGGCAACGGTGGAATCTCCGGCCAGCAGGATTTTCATGGTGGTTCTTTCCTTTGATGCCCGCGGGCAGAGTCAGCCTTTGACGGAGCCGATGAGCATACCCTTGGCGAAATGCTTTTGCAGGAACGGGTAGAAGATGAGGATGGGCAGCGTGGCCACCACGATCACGGCGAACTTGATGCCCTGTTCGGGCGGGATGTAGTTGGGATCAACGTTGCCCGTGCCCAACAGGTCCGACGCCGCCGTAACCTGGCGCAGGTACATCTGGAGGGTCCACTTGGAGTTGTCGCTCAGGTAGAGCAGGGGCGACATGAAGTCGTTCCAGATGCCCACGGCGTAGAACAGCGCGAAAGTGGCCAGGACCGGCTTGGACAGCGGCAGCAGGATCCGCCACAGGATCCCGATCTCGGTGGCGCCGTCCATCTTGGCCGATTCCTCCAGTTCGGCAGGGAGTTCCTGGAAGAAGTTCTTGATGATGATCAGGCTGAACGGGTTGATGGCCGCCGGCAGGATCAGGGCCCAATAGGAGTTGAGCAGGCCCAGGTCCTTGACCAGCAGGAACGTGGGGATCATGCCGCCGGAGAAGACCATGGCAAAGACCACCAGGGACAGGATGGCGTTCCTGCCCCGCAGGGTTTTCTTGGCCAGCGGATAGGCCATGGTCACGGTGAAGGCCAGCTGGACCAGGGTGCCCACCGCGGTGACCAGGATGGTGGTCACCAGGGCGCGGACGAACGCCGGGGTGGCGAAGATGTATTCGTAGGAGCCCAGGGTGAACTGCTCGGGCCAGACGAAGAATGCCCGGCGCGTAATTTCGGCTTCGGTGGCAAACGATCCGGCGAAGACGTACACGAACGGCAACAGGGTAATGAGGCCGATCAGGGACAGGAAGACGTAGTTGGCGGCGTCAAAGATCCGGCCGCCGCGGGTGTTGTGGATTTTCATGGCTAGAACAGTCCGCTCTGGTTGAATCGCTTGGCCAGCCAGTTGGTGCCGAAGATCAGCACGATGCCCACCAGCGATTTGAACAGGCCCACGGCGGTGGAGTAGCTGTAGGCGCCCTGCGTGATGCCTACGAAGTAGACGTACGTGTCAAAGACATCCGCCACCTCACGGTTCAGCGCGTTGGTCATCAGGTAAATCTGTTCGAACCCGGTGTTGAGCATCTGCCCGATGGCCAGGATCAGCATCACGATGATCGTGGAACGGATCGCGGGAAGCGTGATGTGCCAGACGCGCCGGAACCGGCCCGCGCCGTCGATGATCGCGGCTTCGTACTGGTCCTGGTCCACGGTGGAAAGGGCGGCCAGGAAGATGATGGTGCCCCAGCCGGTGTTCTTCCAGATCTCCTGCAGCACGATCAGGGGCCGGAACCAGGCGGGATCTGACAGGAAGTCGATGTGCGTGCCCATGGCGTTGTTCAGGAACTGGAACAGCGGCCCGATGTCCAGGGCAAACAGCAGGAAACTCAGCGACGCCACGATGGTCCAGGACAGGAAGTGCGGGATGTACACCAGTGTCTGGACCGTGCGCTTGAGGATGGACAGCCGGACTTCGTTCAGCAGCAGCGCCAGGATGATGGTTAGCGGGAAGGCCACCCCCAGGTTCAGGAAGGCCAGGATCAGGGTGTTGCCCAGCAGCCGCGGGAAGTCCGGGTTGGCGAAGAAGTCCTCGAAGTTCCGGAACCCCACCCACGGGCTGCCGTTGACGCCCAGGAACGGGACGTAGTCCTTGAAGGCGATGCTGACACCGTACATGGGGGCGTAGCGGAACACCGCGAAGTACACCACGCCAGGCAGCAGCAGAAGGTACAGCCATTTGTAGTGCGCGAAATGGACGGAGAACCTGCCCCCGTTCCGGGGAGCGGGAGCGGTCCTGCGCGTCCGCTCCCCGGCGAGGGTGTCAATGACAGGGGCTGCCATTTACTTGTTGTCCTGCCAGAGCTTGTTGATTTCTTCCTTGACCTTGTTGCCGCCGCTGGTGTCCCACAGCTTGATGGCATCCTTGAGGCCCTGTTCATCGATCTGTCCGGCCAGGTACTTGATCCGGGCGTCGGCCACAATGTTGTCCAACTGGGCACCCTTGGCCACATAGGTGGCCGAAACGTAGGGTGCGGCCGGGTTGTAGACGGCGCTCTTGAGGTCTTGGGCCATGACGTCGGTCCGCTTGTCGAAGACCTGCTGCTCGTAGTCGGAGGCCTGCTTCACCGGGTAGAACTCGTTGCCGGCAACGTTCATGCCCAGCTGGGCGTAGCTCTTGATGTCGGTGGTGACGGCCTTGCCCTCCGGCGTCTCCGGTTTGATGGTGGCGGCCTTGCCGGCCTCCACCGTAAAGTTCACGCCCTCGATGCCGTTGTTCAGCAGGACCGCAACATCCTTGCCGTTCATGGTGTTGAGGAAGGCCAGGACCTTGTCCAGTTCGGGCTCGCTCTTGACGCTGGCCTTGGGGATCGCAAGGAAGCCTGAGTAGCCGTCGGTGGGGTGGGCGTGCAGTTTGCCGTCCGGGCCTTCGAGGTTGCCCACGAAGCCCACTTTGTTCTGGAAGTTGGTGGGGTCTGCCTGCTTGAAGAGGTTGATGAGCACGCTCACCCGGGAATCGACGTCGACGATGATGCCGCCCTTGCCGTTGAAGAACGGCTCGTTCCACTTGGTGCTGTCGAAGGTGGCGAAGTCGGGGTTGATGAGCTTTTCGTCAACCATCTTCTTGATGAAACGGTCCGCCTCGAGGAACTCGTCGGTTTCGAAGCTGGGAATGAGCTTCCCGTCCCGCTCCGTCCAGCGGTTCCCGGCGCCGTACCATTCCTCGATCAGGTCGTAGGGGCTGTTGGTGCCCAGCGCACCCCACTTGGGGATGGTGATGCCGTAGGTGTCATTGACGCCATTGCCGTCCGGATCCTGCTCGGTGAAGGCCTTTGCCACCTTGTACAGGTCCTCCGTGGTTTTGGGCGGCTGCAGGCCCAGCTTGTCCAGCCAGTCCTGCCGGAACATGACGGCCGCACGCATGGGGGAACGGCCGCGGAAGACGCCGTAAACCTTGCCGTTGACGCTGGCGTTCTTCTGGATGTCCGGGAAAGTGGTCTTGAGGTTGGGGTACTTGTCCAGCTTGTCGGTGAGGTCCCAGAACGCGCCCGCCTGGGCGTTCTTGACGAAGCCGGGTGTTTTGCCCTGGATCACCATGACCTGCGGAATGTCGGATCCCGCCAGCGTGATGTTGGTCTTGTCCTCATAGGAGGCGTTCGGCGCCCAGTTGATTTTGACCTGTTTGCCGGTGAGCTCCTCCAGCTTCTTCTGCACCGCGCCGTCCGCTGCAGGCGGCTGGGCCTCCAGGAACGGGGCCATGATGGACACCGAAGTGAGGTCCGCGGCCGGGGCGTCCCCGCCGCTGCACGCGGTGAGGGACAGCGCCGTGGCCGTTACGACGGCGGCGGCCAGGGAGAGTTTGCGATGGATCATATGTCGTCCTTTTCCACTTCTTTGGGGTTTGTTGGGCTGGCTGGCCCACGGTTTTGATACGTTTCATTCATGCGTCCGCCCAGGGCAGCGCCCACCATCGGCAACCAAGGGCGGGGAGCAGCGTCAGGCGGCGGTGGCCCCCTGCAGGGCGGTGCGCGCGGCAGGCTCCCCCGCTGCGGCCGCCGACTCGTCATTGGCCGCGAAGAAGCGGTCACACAACCAGCCGGTGAGGTAGAGCCAGGCCCCGATGCTGAAGAATGGAACCAGGCCCGGAAGGCAACTGCTGGCGTAAAGTACCGCGGCGGAAACGAAGAGCAGGACGACCGTTCCCGCCAGGTGCCGCAGGGCGAACCGGGACGACATCAGCAGGTACTGGAACAGGAGCAACTCGTACCGGGCATACATGGGGAACACGTAGCAAACGGCCCCCGCCAGGAAGATGGCGGCAACCAGGATGCCGACGGCCATGAACTGCGCCAGGACTCCCCTGCCTCCCGAAAAATAGTTCCAGTTCAGGACAAGGGCCGCCGCGACGGCCATGACCGGGAGCGCCAGGGCGTTGGCCCGGAGGAAGTTCCGGAAGTATGCGGAGGCAAACCCCCGCAGCAGTGGAACAGCATCGCCCGCCGCCCGCTTGCGTACCGCAATCTGTGCCGCGGCGGTGGCCGGACCTGCACCAAAAATGCCAAAACCCAGCAGGGTGAAGGCGATCCACAGCAGGTTCAGGCCGGCGATCCACACGAGCGTGTCAAAAAATGAGTAGGCGCGCGCACTGAAGGTCCCGGACAGCATGGCACGGCTCCCTTCTGTTCTCCATCGTTGCAGAGGCGAAGCGGAAAGTGTCCCGCATCACGCTGGTAATCGGTTTCTCGAAAATGTAGACCCACCGTCCGTCCACGGTCAAGCGGAATTTTGAATCGTTACATAGCTGGACGGCGGCTTGCCGCGTGCCGCACACTAAAAGGTGGAAAGCGCTTGCTGACTCGATGCACGCGCAGATGATGCCGGTGCCCGCAAGGCGGGAGCCGGTGGGCAGAACGGAGAACCATGGAAACGGCAACGGAAGCCGCCGGCAGCGCCGCCGCGGCTTCAGCAACAACCCCGGCACGGGTTGCACTGGTGGGAGTGCACGGCTTCGGCACCCACCACCTGCGGAACCTCCAGCGCCTGCAGGCGGCAGGCAGTGTCAGCCTGGTCGCCGTGGCGGACCCGCAGCCCCCGGCACCCGGCGCCCTCCCGCCGTCGGCCGCCGTCTACCCGGGGCTCGAGGAGCTCCTCACCGCCACCCGGGACCTGGACCTGGTCATCGTGGCCACCCCCATCCAGACGCATGCCCCGCTGGCCCTGGCCGCCCTGGCCACAGACGCTGAGCTGTACCTTGAGAAGCCACCCGTCGCCTCCCTGGCCGACTTCAACCGGTTGTGCACGGCAGCCACCAGGTCACGCCGCGGGGTGCAGGTCGGCTTCCAGAGCCTGGGCTCGCACGCGCTTGGGGCCATCGAAGAACTGCTCGCCGCCGGGACCATCGGAACACTGGAGGGCATCTCCGCCACCGGCCGCTGGGTCCGGGACCGGGCCTACTACACGCGCTCCCGTTGGGCAGGAAAACGCAGCATCAATGGCGTGGATGTAGTGGATGGCGTGGCCACCAACCCGTTGGCGCACGCGGTGGCAACCGCCCTCCGGATTGCCGGGGCGCGCACCACAGCAGACCTTACATCAGTGGAAACCGAGCTGTACCGGGCCAATGACATCGAGTCGGATGACACCTCCGTGATCCGGATCCGCACCGCCTCGGGCCTGCCCATCACCTGCGCCCTGACCATCTGCGCCGCGGAATCCGTTGAACCGTACGTCACGCTGCAAGGTTCGGCCGGCACGGCGGTGTTCCACTACACCGAGGACCGGCTGACAGTGGAGACGGCGGCCGGGCGCACGGAGGAAACCTTCGGCCGGGACGACCTGGCGGAGAATCTCCTGGCCCACCGCGGCCACGGCGTTCCGCTGGCCAGCAGCCTGGCGGACAGCGGAGCCTTCATGCTGGTGCTGGAAGCCATCCGGACCGCACCGCCGCCGGCCCCCATCGATCCCGCCTGCGTCCGCTGGGAAGGTGAAGGAGACGCTGCGCATGCCGTGGTGGTGGGCATCGAGGAAGCCCTGGAGCGCGCCGGCCGGCAGCATGCCACGTTCAGCGAAATTGGGCTCCCCTGGGCTGTGGCCGCGCCGGTGGCCTTCGACATCCCTGCGTCCTGATGCGGTTCAGGACCCGGCGGCGCAGCCGGCCGCCGGGTCCTTCACTCCCGCGCGGCAAGCCCCCGGCGCCGTCCGTAGCGCCACAGGAGCAGGCCCACCACGGCCGCGGAGAGCATGCCCAGTCCGCCGGTGACCACCAGCCCGGTCCGGACGCCGAACTGTTCGGTCAACCAGCCCGCCAGGAGGCCGCCGCAGGCGTGCCCGCCCAGCAGGAGCGGAAGGTACAGGGCCATCACCCGGCCGCGGATGGCAGGCCCGGCCTCGAGCTGGACGGCCGTGGCTGCGCTGGTGAGGAACAGCAACGTCATGATGCCCACCACCGCCAGCAGCGCCACAAACAAAACCAGGGTGGGCATCAGGGCGGCCACCAGCTGGGACAGCCCAAATAGCCCCGCGGCGGCCACAATGCCCCTGCGCCCCATGGTCCCGAGCCGGGCTGCCAGGAGGGCACCGGCCAGGGCGCCGCCGGCGCTGACCATGTTGAAGAGGCCAAAGCCCTCCACGCCGTTGTGCCACACGTCCTGGGCGAAGGCGGCGAGGACCACCGGCCCGTTCATGCCGAAGGCGCCCAGCAGGCCGGCCAGCAGGATGAGGAGCAGCAGGCGCGGGCGTTCACGGACGTAGCGGAAGCCGGCAAGCACCTGCCCGCGGCCCCGCTCGGCGGGTGTACCGGGATGCAGTTCGTGCGGCCGGATGCCGGCGATCAGGCCCAGCACCACCAACCCGATCACTGCGTTTGAGGCGAAGGCGGCGGCCGGCCCTGCCTGCGCGATCAGCACGCCGCCCAAGGCGGGGCCGGCCATGGCGCCCAGCTGGGCGAGGGCGTTGTTCAGTCCGATGGCGGGACGCAGGGCGGCGTCGCCCACCACCTCATTGACGAAGACCTGGCGGGTGGGCTGGTCAACCGCCGCGGTGATGCCCAGCGCCATGCAGCTGGCGTAAACAACCCAGACCGTAATGGTGCCGCTGGCAGCCCAGGCCGCCAGCCCAAGGCCGAGCAGCACAATGACGGACTGGCACACCATCATGATCCTGCGTTTGGGGAAGATGTCCACCACCAGGCCGGCAAGCGGCCCCACCACGAGCATGGGAAGGAACTGAAGGGCGACGGCGGCCCCCACCGCTGCCGGGCTCCCCGTCAGTTGCAGCACCAGCCAGTCCTGCGCCAGCCGCTGCATCCAGACGCCAAGGCTGCCGGCGAGCTGCATGCCCAGGAAGAGCCGGTAGTTGCGCTGCTTAAGGGGGTGGAACCAGCGCGGCTGGCTGATACCCGGGCGTGCAGACGGTGCGGGGCGGGTGCGGCGGGACGGCACGGTCAGCGTCGGGCGCGGCTGGAGCGCAGTTTCACTGCGGCGGCGGCAAGGATCAGGGTACCGGGGACCACGACAAAGAGCGCGGCGAGCATCCAGACAAACACCACGGCGCAGAACAGGGCGGCCGCCAGGAGCAGGGACCCCGTCCAGTCGCGCAGGGACACGTCCTTACCCACCTGGAGGGCCTGGTGCCAGGTGTCCTTGCCCGTGGCACCGGAAGCCGTGGCGTCGGACCAGGCGGATGCGGTGCGCAGGAGCAGGATGGCGCCGCATCCGGCGAGTATCAGCGTGGCTGGAAGGACCACTTCGCGGCCCGGCAGCTGCCCCACCCATGCGAGCAGGAGGTTGAGGACAATCACGACGCCGGCTCCCGCCGTCGCGATTCCCAGCTTCCAGCTGCCCGGCAGGGCAGCCCTGAACAGGCCCCACAGCCCCCGGACGGAATCGTCCCTGCCATTGAGGTGCCGTTCAAGGTGCGCGGTCCCGGCCGCGTAGGCGGCGGGGATGGTGGCCAGCGGTATGGACAGCACCAGCACCAGCACCCCCGCCAGGAGGGTTTCGGAGAACAGGGCGAACCGGTTCACCGGGATTGGTTCGTGGCCTGGGGCGGATGTGGTGCTGTCCATGGCGCTCATTGTCCTTTGCCTAGCCCTTCAGTCCCTGGGTGGAGACGCCTTCGACGATGTAGCGCTGGAAGATCAGGAAGAAGATCAGCACAGGCAGCAGGGCCAGGACGGACATGGCGATCATGGCGCCGTAGTCGGAGGACTGGGTCTGGTCCACGAACAGCCGCAGGGCCAGCGGCAGCGGGTACTTGTCCGGGGTGTTCAGGTACAGCAGCGGGCCCAGGAAATCGTTCCAGCTCCAGATGAAGGAGAAGATGGAGGTGGAGATGAGGGCCGGCTTCATCAGCGGCAGCATGATGGATCCAAAGATCCGGGCGTGCCCCGCCCCGTCGATCCTGGCGGCTTCATCCAGTTCCGCGGGCAGGCCGCGCATGAACTGGACCATCAGGAAGACGAAGAACGCGTCCCCGGCCAGGAACTTGCCGATCAGCAGCGGGACGTAGGTGTCCACCAGGCCCAGCTGCTGGAAGATGATGTACTGCGGGATGATCACCACGTGGAAGGGCAGCAGCAGGGTGGCGATCATCATGCCGAAGAACAGGCTGCGGCCGGGGAAGTTGATCCGGGCGAACGCGTAGGCCGACACGCTCGCGGACAGGATGGTGCCGACGACGGCGCCGAGGGCCAGGATCAGCGAGTTGGTGAAGAACTGCAGGGTGGACACCCCGCCGATCCCCTCCATGGCGGTCACGAAGTTATCGAAGCTGAAGTTGTTTGACCACAGCGACGTGTTCTGGCCGCCGATCTCCGAGTTGGGCTTGAAGGACGAGGCGATCATCCACAGGCCGGGGTAGAGCACGATGGCAGTGAGGACAAGGGCCACCAGGTGGAAGATGGCGCTCTTGGCCCGTTTGGCCCCCACCGATTCGGATTTCGGGTTGTAGGCCGGGGCGGCGGCCTCCGGTGTGGACTGGGTGGGCGTTGCCGTGGTTGTCATTTTGAATCACCGCTGTAGTGGACCCAGGACTTGGACGTGCGGAAGAAGATCAGGGTGATGATGCCCACCACGATCACCAGCAGCCATGCCATGGCCGAGGCGTAGCCCATCCGGAAATCGCTGAAGCCCCGCAGGTACAGGTAGAGGGTGTAGAAGAGGGTGGATCCGGCGGGGCCGCCGTCACCGTTGGAGATGATGTAGGCCGACGCGAAGATCTGGAACGCGTGGATGGTTTCCATCAGCAGGTTGAAGAAGATCACCGGGGAGAGCATGGGCCAGGTGATGTTGAAGAACTTGCGCACCGGGCCGGCACCGTCCATTGACGCTGCCTCATACAGCTCACCGGGGATCTGCTTGAGGCCGGCCAGGAAGATCACCATCGGGGCGCCGAACTGCCACACGGTCAGGAGAATGAACATCGGCATGGTCATCGAGGGGTTGCCCACCCAGCCGCCCAGGTTGATCCCGAAGAAAGACAGGCCCTGGTCCACCGGCCCGGAATCGCCGAACATGGCCTTCCAGACGATGGCGATGGAGACGGACGCACCGATCAGGGACGGGGCGTAGAAGGCAGAGCGGTAGAAGCCCTGGCCGCGGCGCTTGCTGTTCAGCAGCATGGCCACCGCCAGTGCCGCCGCGAGCTTCAAGGGGGTACCGAACACCACGTAGCCCACGGTCACGCCCACGGACTGCAGGAAGCGTTCGTCCTGGAACAGGGTGGTGTAGTTGTCCAGGCCGATCCACTTGGGCGGCTCGAACAGGTTGTAGTTGGTGAAGGACAGGTACAGCGAGGAAATCATCGGCCCCACCGTGAGGGCAATGAATCCCAGCAGCCAGGGCAGCAGGAAGGTATAGCCGGCGCGGGCGTCCGAGCCCCGCTGCCGCGACTTGCGCGGCAGCGGGGAACCGGACGACGCCGGGCGCCTGCTCAGGGTTGGGGTTTGAGTCACAAGATCATTCCGTCAGTCGTAAAACCTGGGTGGGAGGGCACGGCGCCGGATCAGGCGTTCTGCTTGATGAGGTCTTCGGCTTCCTTGAACCACGCGTCGACGGCTCCGTCAACCGTGAGCTTGCCGTAGTTCAGGTCGGAGGCGATCCGGCCGAACGACGCTTCCAGCGTGCCGAAGCCAACGATGGGCGGCTCCGGAGCGTCCTTGAGGTACTGCGCAATTGATTTCTCGTAGTCCACCACGAGCTTGTCGGCGCCTTCGAACGTGGTGCCGTCGCGCTGGGTCTTGGAGGCCGGAACGCCGCGGGAGGTCTTGAATATCTGGCCTACTTCGGGGTCGTTGACCATGAAGTCGATGAAGCGGGCGGCGGCGTCCTTGAACTTGGTCTTGGCACTGGCCACCATCAGCATGGAGGGCTTCAGGAACAGGCCCAGGTTGTTCGGGTCGTCCGACGGCACCGGAACCAGCTTGAGTGATTTGGCCCCGCTGTCGGCCAAGTAGCCCGCCATGAAGTTGTCCCAGGTGACCTCAGAGGCTGTGACGTTGGAACCGAAAGGCGACTTGGGCTTGAGCTGGGTTACCCTGTCTTCCGGGACGAGGGCCTGCGTGCCGCGCAGCTTCGAGTTGAGGTTCCACCAGCTCTTCAGGTCGTCCTTGCTGAAACCAAGCTTCCCATCGCTGTTGAAGGCCTGGATGTTCTTCTGGCGGAGCCAGATGTTGAACTGCCACCACACGCCCGTGAAATCCGTGGAGCCGAACAGGGTCCCATTGCCCTTGTCCCCTACCTCCTTCAGGAATGCCTGGTATTCCGCCCAGGTCCAGCTGCCGTCCGGCTCCGCTATGCCCAGGGAGGCGAGTTTGGCGGGGTCGTAGTAGACAGCGAAGGCGTTGGTGCTGGTGGGAATGCCGTAAGTCTTGCCCTTGACCTGGCCGGAAGGCAGGAGCGACTTTTCGAAGGCGTCAGTGTTGATCTTGACCGTGCCCAGGTCCAGGAGCTGGTTGCGCTGGCCGTAGTCCCGCAGGTAGGACAGGTCCCACTGCATGACGTCGGGAAGACCGCCGCCGGCCGCCTCTGTGGCGCGCTTCTGCCAGTAGCCGGCGAAGTCCGTGAAGTTGCCGTTGACCTTGATGTCCGGGTTCTTCGACTCGAAGAGGGCAATGGCTTTGCGGGTGCGCTCGGCGCGGTCGTCGTTGCCCCACCAGGTGTAGTTGATGGTGACGGGTTTGTCGGCCGATCCGGTCTGGCCGGAAGAGCTGGATCCGTTCCCACAGGCCGACAGGGCTGCGGCAGATGCGGTGCCGATGGCCACGGTTGTGAGGAAATGCCTTCTGTTGATCACGGGAGCCTCCTTGCTCGATGTGTGTTGCCCTTCCGCTCCGTCTACAACGAGAGTAGTGAGCTGGCTTACACGGCTTCTGAAACGATACAATATCGGCATTCCCGGAATTGGGCAAGCGTTTTCCAAACGTCTGGCCAATACCCCCGTTCCGCCTTGCGAGCAGACAAGGAGTCACATGACACAGCAGGAAACCAGCTCCCCTTCGAGCGTTTGGAACAGGGTTGAGGGCCTGGCCTTCGGAGGTGATTACAACCCTGAGCAGTGGCCGGTGAGCATCCGCCTGGAAGATCTGGACCTCATGCGGGAAGCTGGCGTGAACTTCCTCAGCGTGGGGATCTTCTCGTGGGCGCTGCTGGAACCGGCCGAGGGGCAGTATGACTTCGGGTGGCTGGACGACGTGATGGACAACCTCGCAGGGATCGGCGTGAAGGTGGCACTGGCCACCGCCACGGCCGCTCCCCCTGCCTGGCTGGTCCGCAAGCACCCGGAGATCCTGCCGGTCACGGCTGACGGGACCGTGCTGGGACCGGGCTCGCGGCGGCACTACACGCCGTCGTCGTCCGTGTACCGGCGCTACGCCGCGGGCATCACGCGCGTCCTGGCCGAACGGTACAATGACCACCCCGCGCTGGCCCTGTGGCACGTGGACAACGAACTGGGCTGCCACGTCTCAGAGTTCCACGGGGAGGAGGACGCCGCGGCCTTCCGTGCCTGGCTGGAGCGCCGGTACGGGAACATCGATGCGCTCAATGCCTCCTGGGGCACGGCGTTCTGGTCCCAGAACTACGGTTCCTTTGACGAAATCCTGCCGCCGTCTGTCGCCCCGTCCACGCTCAACCCGGGCCAGCAGCTGGACTTCCAGCGGTTCAGCTCCTGGGCCCTGATGGACTACTACCGGGACCTCGTGACGGTGCTGCGCGAAGTGACGCCGGACATCCCCTGCACCACCAACCTAATGGCCTCCAGCGCCACCAAGTCCATGGACTACTTCGACTGGGCCAAGGACCTGGACGTCATCGCCAATGACCACTATCTGGTGGCCGCTGACCCCGAACGGCACGTGGAACTCGCGTTCAGCGCGGACCTGACCCGCGGCATTGCGGGCGGTGACCCATGGATCCTGATGGAACATTCGACGTCGGCCGTGAACTGGCAGCCGCGCAACCAGCCCAAAATGCCCGGTGAGATGCTGCGCAACTCCCTGGCGCACGTGGCCCGCGGCGCCGACGCCGTCATGTTCTTCCAGTGGCGCCAAAGCTTCGCCGGCTCGGAAAAGTTCCATTCCGCGATGGTGCCGCACGGCGGACGGGACACGCGGGTGTGGCGCGAGGTGGTGGAGCTGGGCGCCGCGCTGAAGCGGCTGGAACCGGTGCGCGGTTCGCGGGTGCAGGCCCGGGCCGCCATTGTTTTTGACTATGAGGCGTGGTGGGCCAGCGAGATCGATTCGAAGCCCAGTATCGACGTGAAGTACCTGGACCTGCTGCGGGCGTTCCACCGCGCCCTGTTCCTCCGCGGGATCTCCGTGGACATGGTGCACCCGTCCGCGTCGCTGGATGGGTATGACCTGGTGCTGGTGTGCACGCTGTATGCGGTTTCGGATCGGAACGCCGCCAACATCGCTGCGGCCGCCGCAGCCGGGGCCACGGTGCTGGTGAGCTACTTCAGCGGGATCGTGGACATGCAGGACCACGTGCGGCTGGGCGGCTACCCCGGGGCGTTCCGCAACCTTTTGGGGGTGCGCGTGGAGGAGTTCCACCCGCTGCTTGCCGGGTCACAGCTTAAGCTCAGCGACGGGACGGTTTCCTCGGTGTGGAGCGAGCATGTCCATCTGGCCGGCGCGGAAGCGGTGCAGACCTTTACCGGGTACCCGCTGGAAGGAGTCCCTTCCCTTACCCGCCGGGCCGTGGGTTCCGGGGCGGCCTGGTACCTGGCCACCTTCCCCGATCCCGAGGGCATCGAGGCCGTCCTTGACCGGCTGCTCGCCGAGTCGGGCGTCACGCCGGTTGCCGACGCCGATCCCGGGGTGGAGCTGGTCCGCCGGATGGCCGCCGACGGACAAAGCTTCCTGTTCGCGATCAACCACACGCATTCGGCTGCCTCGGTTTCCGCCACGGGCACCGACCTGCTGACGGGTGAGCCGTTTGCGGGGACCGTTCCGGCCGGGGGTGTTGCGGTGGTGGAGGAGAGCTAGGCACACGCGTTCCGGGACGTTCGACGGCGGCACCCTCCTTTGGGTGGCGCCGTCTGCGTCTTTGTGCGGGTCCCGGGCGGACAGTGGCCACGTTTTCCACATAGGGGCTTTGGGTGGCTGGGATTGTCACACCCTGGTGGAAGACTTTGGTTATGGAAGCGGTTGTGGAGGCGGCGGCAGTACAACAGGGGGTGCGGTGCGCCAGACCTTCCGGTGTTGGTGCCACGCCATACCCGGCCGCCGTGCCTTCCATTGGTGATGTCCTGAACCTGCTCGCCCGGGTCCCGGTCCCTGCGGATGGCGCGGGCATGATTGATCAGATTCGTGGGCTGGAGGATCTGAAGTCCTTGGCGGGTGCCCGGCAGGCTGATGCCGCTGTCGCTTTTGATTTGTCCCAGCGGCGGGAGCAGGCCGAGGCCGGGGTCCCGGCCGACGAGCAGGGCGCCGGGGTCGCGGCGCAGATCGCGTTGGCCCGGCGTGAGTCCCCCGCCCGGGGTTCCCGGTTGCTCGGCCTGGCCAAAACCCTCACCGGCATGCCGCACACGTTCCAGGCGTTCCGGACCGGGCTGTTGAGCGAGTGGCGGGCCACGCTGATCGTGAAAGACACCATCTGCCTGTCGTCCCCGGACCGGGCGGGGGTGGATGAGGAACTCGCCGCCGACACCGGCGCCCTGAACGGCCTGGGCGACAGGGCCATCATCGCCGCGGTCCGCGCCGCCGCGTACCGGCGGGACCCCGCCTCGGTCACGAAGCGCGCCAGCCGGGCCATGGGCGAACGGTGCGTGAGCCTGCGCCCGGCCCCGGACACCATGACCTACCTGACCGCCCTGCTCCCCGCCGCCCAGGGCGTCGCCGCCTACGCCGCGTTATGCCGGGACGCCGACACCGCCCGCTCGAACGGGGATCACCGGTCCCGGGGCCAGGTCATGGCAGACACCCTCGTCCAACGCGTCACCGGCACCCCCGGCGGGATCAACGGGGTCCAGATCCAGCTCGTCATGACCGACCACACCCTCCTGCAGGCCGGCGCCGAACCCGCACGGCTGCCCGGCTACGGCACCATCCCCGCCGAACAGGCACGAACCATCGCCCTCACTGGCGGATCCCCCGTGGCCACGGCCCCGGCGGCTGGGCCGGCGGGTGCGGAGGAACTGAAGCTGTGGGTGCGCCGGCTCTATACCGCTCCCGGCACCTGCGAGTTGGTGGCGATGGACTCCACAGCCCGGCTCTTCCCGGCGGGGTTGAAGCGCTTCCTCCAGGTCCGGGATGACACCTGCCGGACCCCCTACTGCGACGCCCCCATCCGCCACCACGACCACATCGCCGCCTGGCACGACGGCGGCCCTACAAGCACCCGTAACGGGCAGGGCCTCTGCGAAGCCTGCAACCACACCAAAGAAACACCAGGATGGACCGCACAAACCGTCCCCGGCCCGCGGCACACGGTAGCGACCTGCACCCCAACCGGCCACATCTACCACTCCACCGCACCACCACTGCCCGGGACCGGCATGGGTAAGCGGCTCAAGGAACAGCTTCTGCACGGGGAGTCCTCCCCACCCTGCCCTCCGGCACGAACCCTCTCCGTCCAGGTCCTGGGGCGGGTCCTGCCCTCCAAACCGGTCCGGCGTCCGGCTGAACCGGAACGACGACATAACGAGCTTCGGACCAGGCGAAGGGAACGCGCCGCCCCATAAAAGCTGCGCCATGGAACGCGGCTGCTCAATTCCACCACCCCGCCCGGGCAGCCTGACAACTGCGCTTTAAACAGCTCCACCCCGGAAGGAACCATGGGTTTCTTCCGGGGCAGAGCTGCCACCCGCCGTCGGACGTCTGTGATGAGGAGGCACCATACAGACGGTCCGGAGCCGTGTCGGCGGGGTGGGGACTAGCTGCTGATGGCGGACTTCATTTCATCGGTCGCCTTCTTGCCCGCATCCTCCGGGGACAGCCGTTCAAAGAGGACTTCGGAGGTGTAGCGCTTGATGATTTCCTGGATGGCGCCCGCACCCTTCGGCGGCGGCGCCGGCGCCTCGCCGAGTTCGTCCTTGATCTGGTCGATGAAGTTGACCACCTTGACGTCGGCGGGGGTCAGTTTCGGCTGGATGGCTGCCCGGACCTCGGAGTTGGGGTAGACGCCGCGGTCTGCAAGCAGAGCCTCGCCGGCCTTGACGTTGTTGGTGAGGAAGTTGATGAACTTGGCGGTTTCCTGCGGGTGCTTGGTGCGCGATGATGCTGACCAGAACTGTGAGGCCTTGTACCAAAGCTCGGTGTCCGCGGATGATCCGGTCTTGGTGGGGAACCGCAGGATCTTCAAGTCCCCGCCGCTCGCCTTTTCGAGGGCCGGAGCCTGGTTGGACCACCAGAAGGCCATGCCGTTCTTGCCTGTTGCCAGTCCGCTCTGGTCGAGCGGTGCAGCCTCGGCCTCCACCACCTCGGATGCGGATGGCACTGCCTTGTCCTTGCTGAGCTTCTTCAGGAAGGCCCACCACTCGGCGATGTCGCCCGGCTCGAAGCCCAGCTTGCCGTCGGACGTATACAGTGACTTGCCGTCCTGCCGGAGCCAGACTCCCAGGGAAGCCTCGTCCGTTCCGTAGGCCGCCGCGCCATAGGTTCCCTTGGGCGACTTTGCAGTGATCTCGGCGGCGATGCGGCCAAAGTCTTCCCACGTCCACTTGGTGTCGTCCGGAAGTGGGACTCCGGCAGCCTGGAAGACGGCGGGGTTGGCCAGGATGGTTGCGGCATTGATGCCGGCGGCGATGCCGGTCAGGCCTTTTTCGCCCTTGCCTGCGTTCAGTGCTGCCTCATCCAGCTTGGACGTGTCGATGTCGTACTTGGACAGGTCCAGAAGGGCACCCCGGCTTGAGTATTCCGTGATGTACTTTTCGTCCATCTGGATAATGTCGGGGGCATCGTTGGCCGCCACCTGCGTGGCCAGTTTGTCCCAGTAGCCGCTCCAGTCCCCAAACTCCGGCTTGATCTTGATCTTGGGGTTTTCGGCCTCGAACTGCTTGATTGCTTCCTGCGTGAGCTGCGCGCGCTTATCACCGCCCCACCACGAGAAGCGGAGCTCGACGGTGCCGTCCGCACTCTGCGGTGCGGCTCCTCCACCGCAGGCACTGAGGGCCATAACGGCGGCGACGGCGGCAACCGCGCCGGCCTTGCGGGTCCGGACACTGCGGGTTTGGGCACCGCGGCGTTGGGGGTCAGGGCCTGAAGCGGGTGCCCCTGCTGTTTGCTTGGCAGCAGATGCAGGACGGGGAAAAAGCGGCACTGTGTACTCCGATCTTCGTTGATCCAGGTGCGGGTGGTGGGTCTCAGCTGTGTGGTTGAGGGGCAAAACTCGGCGGCGGGACAGCAGCCTCCCGGCTGTACGAAGGTCCCTGAAAGCGCTTTCTGGTACAGATACTACAAGTTCAACACTTGTAATACAAGATGCGTCGTGGCCGGTGCCGGGAATGTCTTGCCCAACGGCAAACGGCCCGCCACCAGGGCGGGCCGTTCAGACCGGGATTGTCTTTGAGTTTTACTTGATGCCCGTAGTCGCGATGCCCTTGATGAGGAACCGCTGGCCAAAAAGGAACACCAGGAAGACCGGCAGCAGCGAGACGATGGACATGGCAAACAAGGAACCCCAACTCGTGGCCGACTGGGAATCCACGAAAGCCCGGAGGGCCACCGGAACGGTGAACATGTCCGGATCCGTGAGGTAGATCAGGGCACCAAAGAAGTCGTTCCAGGTCCAGATGAAGGTGAAGATGGTGGTGGTGGCCAGCGCCGGCACCATCAGCGGCAGGATGACCCGCAGAAAGATGCGCGGATGGCCGGCACCGTCGATGCGGGCTGCCTCGTCAAGCTCCCGTGGAATACCACGGATGAACTGGACCATGAGGAAGACGAAGAATGCGTCCGTGGCCAGCAGCTTGGGCACCAGCAGGGGCCAGAAGGTGTTCACCCAGCCAATCTGCGAGAACAGGATGTACTGCGGGACGATTACCACGTGGAACGGCAGCATGATGGTGAGAAGCATGATGCCAAAGAACAGTTTCTTTCCCGTGAACTGGAGCCGGGCAAAAGCGTAGGCGGCCATGGAACAGGAAACGAGGTTTCCCAGGATGGAGCCGATCACCACGATGGCCGAGTTCAGCATGTAGTGGCCAAAGGGGTGGGTCAGGGCCGACCAGCCGGACGTGTAGTTGCTCATTTCCAGGCTGTTGAGCCAGAGGCCCGGCTCCCGGAAGATCATCTCGTTCGGCCGCAGCGATGACACCACCATCCACAGGAGTGGATAGATCATCAGCGCGCCGGCCAGGATCAGGATGCCGTGCTTCATGAGGGATTTGCCCCGCTGGGCCCGGCTGAAGGCCAGGGTTCCCCGGGACTCGCGGACCCGCGGCTTGCGGTTGTTAGGCTTGCCGGCACCCGCGGTCTTCTTGTCCGCGGCGGGCAGCGTCTCCAGGTTAGTCGTCATAGAAAACCCAATACTTAGAAGCGATGAAGTTGATGGCGGTAAAGACGCCGATGATGAGCAGCAGCACCCACGCCATGGCGGACGCGTAGCCCATGTCGAACTGGCCGAAGCCCTTTTGGTACAGATACAGGGTGAAGAACATGGTGGAGTCTGAGGGCCCGCCATTGCCGCCGGAGACGATGAACGCCTGCGTGAAGGACTGGAAGGACCCGATGATCTGCAGCACCAGGTTGAAGAAGATGATCGGGCTCAGCATCGGCATGGTGATCCGCCAGAACTGCTGGAGCGTGCTGGCGCCATCCACCTTGGCGGCCTCGTAGTACATGGCGGGAATCTGCCGCAGGCCTGCCAGGAAGATGATCATGGGTGCGCCGAAGGTCCAGACGTGCAGCAGGATGATCGATCCCAAAGCGGTGCTGGGATCCGAGATCCAACCCGGACCCTGGATCCCGAACATGGCCAGCACCTGGTTGACCAGGCCCGTGGTGCCAAAGATCTGCTTCCACAGGATGGCCACGGCAACGGATCCGCCCAGGAGGGACGGCAAGTAGAACACCGAACGGTAGAACGGGAGGCCGCGGAGGCCCTTGTCCAGCACGAGGGCTATGAGCAGTGCAACGGCGAGCTGCAGGGGGACGCCGACGAAGACATAGGTGAAGGTGACCCGCAGCGAGTTGTGCAGCCGGGCGTCACTGAGCATGCGGGTGAAGTTGTCCAGCCCGGTCCATTCCGGCGGCTGGAGCAGGTTGTAGTCCGTGAAGGACAAGTACAGCGACATCAGCATCGGGCCGATGGTGATGGCCACTAGGCCCACCAGCCATGGCAGCAGAAAGATGTAGGCGGCCTTGTTGTCCCGCCTGTTGGCCTTCTTCTCCTCGGCGGTAACTTTGCCTTTCCGCCGGGTGATGGAGCTGAGCTCACTAATGGCGCTCACCGAAGCTGCTCCGTCCGAGACAGGCACATTGCGTCCGGCACCAGGGCCGGACGGTGCGTCCTGGGGATGTGTTTTGCGGCCATGTGGTCTCCTTTGGTCATCGTGGCTTCCACGTTGCGGTCATCGCCAGGCGATGGGGTGTGCGGCACCACCGGCACGGTCAACTGCTGCCGTAAAAGGCTGCGGGATTCCGGCGCCGCGGGTGCCTCCGAAAATGCGGCTCCGTACCAAAGTAAACGCTTTCTTGACTCCTGTATAGCCCTTTGTTAGTTTTTGAGAAACCGTTTTCTGCTGGACGCATCACTCCACCCTAAATGAGAAGCCGAGGGGCACAACAATGAAGTTTGGTCTCAGAAAATCCGCCGTCGGAGTAACCGGGGCCATTGCCGCCCTGGCCATTGTCCTGACCGGCTGCGGCAATAGTCCCCAGGCGGGAAAGGTGGGGACGGCGGAAGATCCCGTCACCATCCGGTTCGCCTGGTGGGGCAATGACTCCAGGGCCAAAACCACGATGGAGGTCATCAAAGCCTTCGAAGCCGCCAACCCCACCATCAAGGTCCAGGGCGAAAACACCGAATACAGCTCCTACTGGGACAAGATGGCCACCCAGATCGCAGGTGGAACAACGCCCGATGTCATTGCCATGAGCGGCGCTTACCCCAGTGAGTACGCCAGCCGCGGCGTCCTGCTGAACCTGGACAAGGTCAAGGACCAGATCGACACGTCGAAGTTCGCGGAAGGCACCGTGGACCTGGGCAAAATCGATGGCAAGCAGTACACCATCACCGCAGGCGTCAATTCCATGTCGATGGTCCTGGACCCCAAGGTGTTTGAAGCGGCAGGCGTCCCCATGCCGGATGACGAAAAGTGGACCTGGGACGACTACGCGCAGATCGCCGCCGAGATCACCAGTAAATCCCCTGCCGGCACGTTTGGCACCACCCCCATGGCCAACGACTCCTTCCTTGCGGTCTGGGCCCGCCAAAACGGCGAGGACCTCTACACCGACGACGGGAAGAAAATGGGCATCAGCGAGGACACCCTGACCCGCTGGTTCGAGCTCAACAAGAAGCTGATGGATACCGGCGGCGCCCCTTCCGCATCACAGACGGTGGAGGACGGGTCCGCGCAGCCCGAGATGACCCTGATGGGACAGGGAAAACAGGGCATGAAGATCTCCTGGAGCAACCAGATGACGTCCTATTCCGGGGCGCCCCTGGTCATGGCCAAGCTGCCCGGCGAAAGCAAGCAGTCCGGCGCGTGGCTCCGGTCCTCCATGGAATACGCCATCTCATCCAAGTCCGCACAGCCCAAGGAAGCGGCCCTCTTCATCAACTACCTGGTCAACAACATGGACGCCGCTTCAAAAATCAAGAGTGACCGCGGCATGCCCGCCAACACCGAACTCAAGGCCGGCATCACTCCCCTGCTGAAGGAAACCCAGCAAAAGGAAGCCGCCTACCTGGACCGCATTGCCGCCCTCAAAGTCCAGGCCCCCAAGCCGTTCCCGGCGGGATCATCGGCAACCATGGAAGTTTTGAACCGTTACAACACGGATGTACTCTTCGGGAAGATCTCTCCGCGCGACGCGGCCAAGGGCATGATCTCCGAGGTAAACCAGAACCTCTCCTGACCGCAGCGCCCCACGGCGGCAGCAGGCAGGACCATCACCGAAAGGAGCCGGCCACATGACTCCAGCACGGCCCAGCGCCATCGCGGGCTATAACGACTGGCCGGCCTACGTAAGAAACAACCCGCGCCATCAGGCCCCAACCGTCGCGGCACAGGAGCTTTCGGACGCGCTGGGCGTACCGGGCGCGGGCGCACTGCCGGAAGTCACGGTGCACTGGGAGGAAACGTACGACGGCGCCACCACCTCCCAGCTCAGCTGGCAGTTGGGTTTCGGGCCACGGACTACGGGCTGGCTGGTGCGGCCGGCTGGAGGTCCCGGTCCCCTGCCGGGCGTCCTGGCTCTCCACTGCCATGGCGGCAACAAGTTCGGCGGCGCGGACCGGCTGGTGGACCTCCCGGAAAGCCACCCGTCGGCGGCCGCCGCCCGTGCCGGGCTCTATGACGGGCGGGCCCTGGCCACGGAGATCGCCCGCCGCGGTTTCGCAGTGCTGGCCCACGACACCTTCGCCTGGGGCAGCCGCAAATTCGACCTCTCAACGCCGCCGTGGCGGACCGCCGCCGCAGCGGCGGCGAGGCAGGCGCAGTGGCGGGAGGACGGCGTCGTACCCACCGACGCGGACCAATACAATGCCGCCGCCGGCTTCCACGAGGACACCGTGGCCAAGGCCGCAGGCCTGCTGGGCACCAGCCTGGCCGGCATGGTGGCGTACGACGACCTCGCAGCCCTGGAAATCCTGGCAGCCCTGCCCGGGGTCGACCCGGAGAACCTGGGCTGCATCGGGTTCTCGGGCGGAGGTGGCCGGTCGCTGGCCCTGGCAGCCCTCAGTCCCCGAATCCGGGCCGCAGTGGTGACCTGCATGATGACCACCTTCGAGTCCCTCCTCCCCGCCTACCTGGATGCGCACTCGTGGCTGCTGCAGACCCCCGGGCTGTGGAGGCTGGGCGATTGGCCGGAGCTTACCGGCCGGTCAGCGGCCGCCCAGTTCCTGGTGCAATACGCTCTAGCGGATGAGCTCTTCCCGGAGGACGGGATGCGCCAGGCGCACCACCTGATGGAATCCCTGCACGCCGGTACGGACAAGTACACAGGCGCCCTTTGGCCCGGGGGGCATATCTTCACTGGGCCCATGCAGGACGAAGCACTCGAATTCCTGGCCCACACCCTGGCCCTCCGGCCCACCTACAACACATCCCAAGGACCGTTATGACCACACAGCACTCCGCCGCCGCGGACCAGCCGCAGCAGCAGGCCGCTTCCCCAGCCGTCCCGCGGGTAGCCCTGGTGGGCGTGCACGGCTTCGGCGAGCGCCACCTTGCCAACCTGTCCCGGCTCGAACAGGCCGGCGCCCTGGAACTGGTGGCCGTCGCCGATCCCAACCCGCCGCAAGCCGGCACCCTCGCCGCCCCGGTGGCTGTGTTCCCCGACTTGGATGGACTGCTGGCCGCCCGGCCGGGGGTCGACGTCGTCATCATTGCCACGCCCATCCAGACCCATGCCCCGCTGGCGGTAACCGCGCTGGAAGCCGGGATGGACGTCTACGTCGAGAAGCCGCCTGTGGCCTCCCTGGCACAGTTTGAAGAGGTCCTTGCCGCTGCCCGGAAAAATGGGCGGCTGGTCCAGGTTGGCTTCCAGAGCCTGGGGTCCCACGCGTTGCCTGCCATCACGGAGATGGTGGCTGCCCGGGATGTCGGCACCGTCCTGGGCATCAGCGCCACCGGCCAGTGGCTGCGGACCAAGGCGTATTTCAAGCGCTCGCGCTGGGCCGGGAAGCGCACCCTGGACGGCACCGATGTGGTGGACGGCGTGGCAACAAATGCGCTGGCCCACGCCGTTGCCACTGCACTCCACGTCGCCGGCGCCCGCACCCTTGCAGATGTGGCCTCCGTAGAAACAGACCTGTACCGGGCCCACGGGACCGAAAGCGACGACACGTCCGTACTCCGCATCCGCACGGCCAACGGAGCCACGGTGCTGTGCGCCCTGACCCTCTGCGCCCCGGAACAGCAGGATCCCACCGTGACCGTCCACGGAACCCTGGGAGACATCACGCTTTCCTACACAAAAGACGAGGTGGTCATCACCACTGCCGATGGCGAACGCCGCGAGACATATGGCCGCACCGACCTCCTGGAGAACCTGCTGGACGCCCGCGCCACCGGGGCGCCGCTCCTGTCCGCGCTGCAGGACAACGGCGCCTTTACCGCGGTCCTCGAAGCCATCCGCACCTCCCCCGCGCCCGCCCCGATCGACCCCGGATCCATTTCCTGGGAAGGCGCGGGCGACGACGCCCATCCGGTGGTCCACGGCATCAGCGACCTCATCGGACGGTCCGTCAAAGCGCAGGCAACGTTCGCCGAGCTCGGTGTCCCGTGGGCGCGGGCCATTCCGCCCGTCCGCACGCTGACCGTGGACGGACGGCCGGTGGCGGACTGCCAGGACGGCAGCCACATCCGCGCGGTCTCCTCCCCGCGGCCCTACCTGCACCCCGTCAGGACCCTGGGCGGCACCGTGGTGACGGACCACCAGCCGCTGGACCACGTATGGCACCTTGGTGCCGGCGTGGCCCTGCAGGACGTGGACGGCGTGAACTTCTGGGGCGGCCGCACCTATACCCGGGAGGCCGGAGCGTACGTCTGGCGCCCGGACCACGGCACCATCAGCGCCACGGCCGTACAGCAGACCGATGCGGCCGGCGGGCACGGGGGCGCGCTCCAGGAAACCCTGAGCTGGAACGGCCCGGACGGCGCCCCGATCCTCCTGGAGGAACGCTCCTGGGCGTGGTCCGGCGTCGCGCCCTCCACGTGGCGCCTGTCCCTCGACTTCGCGCTGTCCCCTGCCGGCAGTACGCCTGTCAGCCTGGGCAGCCCGGGCTCCAATGGCCGCTTTGAAGGCGGCTACGGCGGCTTCTTCTGGCGCCTGCCGGCCTGCGACGCCGCCACGGTCTGGACGCCCGATGGCAGTGGCGAGGCGGAGACCCACGGCAGCGTCACGCGCTGGCTCGCGTGGTCGGGAACGTTCGACGGCGGCCCGGCCACCCTGGTGTTCGTGGCCCCGGAAAGCTGCACGGATCCGTGGTTCGTCCGCGTGGAGGGCTACCCGGGCGTAGGCCAGTCGCTGGCATGGGAGGCGCCCGTCATCGCCCAACCAGGCGAGCCGGTCCGGCGGAGCGTCACCGTTTTTGTGGCCGACGGCAACCTGGCCACAGCCGACATCGAAGCACTGATCAACCACCAGGGGGACCCGTCATGACCCAGACAACAACCGCAGCCGCTCCCCCGCAGGAGGCACGGCTGGCTCCCGGGTCACCGGCGGACCGCACCGTCAAGCGCCAACGGGTGGTGGACATCCTGGACGCTGCCGGGCGCGACTCGCTGCTCCTCACCACCAATACCGCTTTGACCTGGTACCTGGACGGCAGCCGGGTCCACATCAGTCTGGCCGGCGATCCGATCGCCGCCGTGCTGGTGGACCGCGACGGCGACCACCTGGTGACGTTCAACAACGAAGCCGGCCGCATCGCCGCAGAGGAGCTCCCGCTGGGGGTCAACCTGCACACCGTTCCCTGGCACGCCAACCTCCTCCAGGCCGCCGCCGCTCTTGGCGCCGGTTCCCGCCCACCCCTGGGCGAAGGCGATGTCGCTGCGCAGCTGCGGGCGGCCCGCCAGCAGCTCCTCCCGGCGGAGAGTGCACGGTACTCGCTGCTTGGCGCCGAGCTGGCCGGCATCATGACGGACGTCCTGTCCGCCGCCCGTCCGGACACCACGGAATTCGGCCTGGCCTCGGCGCTGGCCGCCCGCGTGGTGGCGGCCGGCGCCGAACCGCTGGTGCTGCTGTGCAACGGCAGTTCCCGCAGTGGCTTCCGGCATCCGCTGCCGACGCACGCACCCCTCGGCCGGCGCGCCATGGCGGTCGTGTGTGCCCGCCGGGACGGCCTGGTTGCCAACATCACCCGCTGGGTAAGGTTCGACGCCGGCACCCCGGAAGAGCGCGACGCCGAGGCCCGCATCGCCGCAGTGGAAGCGGACATTTTCGACGCCACGGTTCCGGGGGCGCGGCTGGACAGGATCTTTGGAGAGATCCAGTCCGCCTACGTGCGGCACGGTTTCGGGGCGGACCAGTGGGAGCAACACCACCAGGGTGGTCCTGCCGGTTATGCAGGACGCGACCCCCGGGTCACCACAGATGTCTCCGACACCGTGGTGCTGGACCAGGCCTTCACCTGGAACCCGTCCGGGCCCGGCGTCAAGATCGAGGACACCGTGCAGCTCACGGAGTCCGGGCTTCACGTCCTCACCGTGGACCCACGCTGGCCGGCAGCCACGGTGAACGGCCTGGACCGGCCCCTCACCCTGCAGCTGTAGGCAGGCCGCCAGGCACACAGAAAACCCCGGGACCGAGGTCCCGGGGTTTTCCGTTGGTGGTTGGGCTTACGGGTTCCTAGGGCTAGGGAAGCTGCAGTTCGCCGTCCACGCGGCGCGGGACGCGCAGCGGGTTGGCCTCCCGCAGAGCCGGGTGCAGCACTTCTTCCGGGGCGTCCTGGTAGGCCACCGGGCGCTGGAACCTGCGGACCGCCGTGGCGCCCACGGACGTGAACTGCGAGGTGGTGGCCGGGTATGGTCCGCCGTGCTGCTGGGCCCAGTTGACGGCGACCCCGGTGGGCCAGCCTTCGAACAGGACACGTCCGGCGAGTCCGGACAGCTGCTCCACCAGCGCACCGATCTCCTCGCCGGGCTGGGCATGGAGGGTGGCGGTCAGGCTGCCCGGCACCTTGGCCAGGACGGCGGACAGTTCCTCCTGGTCCGCATACTCGATCAGCATGGTGGTGGGGCCGAAGCACTCCTCCAGGAGCTGCTCCGGGCGTTCCAGCACCTTTGCGGCAGTGGTGGAGAAGACCACCGGCGCCGCACCGTTGGCCGCAGCATCCTGGTCCACGGTGCCGCCCACCACGTCCACGCCGTCCACCGACGCAAAGCTGCGCAGGCCGTCCGGGTAGGCCCCGGCGATGCGGCTGGTGAGCATGCCGTGGGCCGGCTTATCCTTGCTCGCCTCCGCAACGTGTGCTGCGAACCCCGTCCCGGCAGGGATGAACACGACGCCCGGCTTGGTGCAGAACTGGCCCGCGCCCAGGGTGAAGGAGCCAGCCAGCCCCGCGGCAAGTTCGGAGGAGCGGGCCTGCAGGGCTGCCGCGGTGATGACCACGGGGTTCAGGCTGCCCAGTTCCCCGTAGAACGGGATGGGGTCGGGGCGTGAGGTGGCAAGGTCGAACAGGGCACGGCCGCCGGGGATGGAGCCGGTGAAGCCCACGGCCTTGATGGCAGGGTCCTGGACCAGGGCTGTGCCCACCTCGCGGCCGCTGACCAGCGCGAACAGGCCCTCGGGTGCACCGGCGCCGCGAAGCGCGTCAGCGACGATGTCAGCGGTGCGTTCCGACAGGCGCAGGTGCCCGGAGTGCGCCTTGACGATCACGGGGCAGCCGACGGCGAGGGCTGAGGCGGTGTCTCCGCCGGCCACGGAGAAGGCGAACGGGAAGTTCGACGCAGAGAAGACGGCAACGGGGCCGATGGGCTTGAGGATCCGGCGGAGGTCCGGCTTTGGCGGGGTGGCTGACGGATCCGCGTGGTCGATGATGGCCTCCAGGTAGGAGCCCTCGGTGATCACGCGGGCGAACAGGCGCAGCTGCCCCGTGGTCCGGGCCACCTCCCCCGTAAGGCGCGGCACCCCCAGGCTGGTCTCGGCGTCCGCAATGTCCACCAGCTCGGCGGCGTTGGCATCCAGGGCGTCCGCTACCGCGTTCAGCCAGCCGGCGCGTTCGGCGTCGGTCGCCGCGGCGGAGGTCCTGGCCGCTTCCGTGGCGGCAGCGGTGAGCTCGGACAGGGAAAGGGTTGCAGTTGTCACGTCAGGTACCTGTTCGTCGTCGTACGGAAAATAGTGGTCACAGCGCGTCCCGGAAGCGGAGTCCCAGCCCCTGCCGGTCCGCCGTCGCCAGCCTGCTGTTACTGAACCGGACCGGTGACGGGCCGGCCAGGAGGCCAAGCTGCTCGAAGGATGCCTCCTCGACGTCCTCCACCATGGTGGGCTCCGCCAGGGTCAGGGCCAGCTGCCCGGACAGTTCCGGCAGCAGGTGCGGCATGACCTTGATGCTGTGGGTCCGTGCCAGCTCCACGATCCGCCGGAACGGGGTGATGCCACCCACCCTGATGATGTTGGGCTGGATGATGTCCACCGCCTCCGCCTCAATGAAATCGCGGAACCGGTAGATGGTGTGCAGGTTTTCGCCCAGGGCTATGGGCACCGGCGAGTGTTTCCGGAGCCTCCGGTAGGCCCAGAGGTCGTCCGCGCGGAGGGGTTCCTCCAGCCAGTCCAGCCCGTGCCCGGCGAGGACGTCCAAGGCGCGGAGGGTGGTGGGCAGGTCCCACCGCTGGTTCGCATCGATCATGAGCCGGCGGTCCGGGCCCAGCACGGTGCGGACGGCGGCAACCCGTTCTGCGTCCTCGCGGAGGTCCGGCTTGCCCACCTTGATTTTCACGGCTCGGTGGCCTGCGGCGACCCAGCGTTCGGTCTGTGCCACGAGCTCCTCCAGCGTGTAGTGCAGGTTCACCCCGGAGCCGTACACCTCCACCGAGTCCTGCCGCTGGCCGATGAAGCCAGTCACCGAGGTGCCGGCACTGCGCGCCTGCGCATCCCAGAGGGCCAGGTCCACGCCCGCCATCGCGATGGTGGTGAGTCCCCCGCCACCGGCCTCGTGCAGCCGCTTCCACAGCGCGTCCCACACCGGCTCCGGCGCAGCCGGAAGGCCGGTGACAAAAGGTGCGATGTCGCAGTCCAGCAGTGCCTTGACTGCCTGGGGACCGATGGTAGGTGTCCAGGAGAAGCCAAAGCCCGTGCCGCCGTCGTCCGTGTGAAGCTCGGTGGCGATGACGTGGTTCTCCGGCGCCTCCACACCCCAGCTGCGGCGCAGCGGAACGGTGAGGAGCCTGGTGGACAGTCCGGTGATACGGGGAACGGTGCGGACGGTTTCCGCCGCCGGTGCGCTCATCAGCGGCCGGCCAGCTCGTAGCCCCTGGCGAGGATGGCCTTGAGCTCCACCAACTGCTCCGCGCTGGGATCCACCAGCGGCGGCCGGACGGACCCGACGGGAAGTCCACCCAGCCGCAGGCCGGCCTTGATCAGGGAAACGCCGAACCCGGGCGTCTGGTCGCGGAGGCGTACCAGGGGTGCGTAAAAGCCCTCGAGCAAGGCGTTGCGCCGGTCCTCGTCCCCGGAGACGTAGGCGTCGTAGTAGGCCTTGGCGATTTCCGGGGCCATGGCAAACGCGGCCGAGGAGTACAGCGGGATGCCCAGCCCGCGGTAAGCGCCCTGCGTCAGCTCGGCGGTGAGCAGGCCGTTGAAGAATGCGAAGTCTTCCCGGCCGGAGGCCCTGACAGCGGACACGATCTCCTGGGCCAGGCCCACATCTCCCAGGCCATCCTTGAAGCCGATGACCTTCGGATTGGCAGCGAGCTTGGCCATGGACGCGGCGGTGAACCTGGCGTTGCCGCGGTGGTAGACGATGACCGGCAGGCTGCTGGCATCCGCCACGGCCTCGATGTACGCCACCAGCCCCTCGGTGGGTCCGGTCACCAGGTAGGGCGGAAGTACCAGGAGGGCGTCGGCGCCGGCCTCCTCGGCGGCGCGGGCGGCGGCGAGGGCGTGGCCCAAGGGCCCGCCGGCACCGGCCACCACGGGGACTTTTCCGGCGACAACCTCCACGGCAGCCGCCACCACGGTGCGGACCTCGTCGATGCTGAGGGCATGGAATTCGCCGGTGCCGCAGGCGGGGAACACGCCGCCGGGTCCGAAGGGAAGCCGGGAGCCGATGTGTTCCTTGAGCAGTTCCACGTCAACGGCGCCTTCGGCCGTGAACGGGGTGACAGGGAAGAACAGTACGCCGTCGAATTTCATGGTGTCTCCTTGCCTCCGCCGCCGGCGGTAACCAGGGCGGTGGCCTCGTCGTTGAGGGTGGGCTTCAGTTCGGTGCGCCAGCTGCGCCTGGGCTGCCAGCCCAGCAGCTCCCGGGCCTTGGCTATGGAAAATGCGGGGCTGGTGCCGGTCAGGCCGGAGCTCAGCGCGTCGCTTCCCGGGAGGAATGCGGGCATCAGCTCCGCGAGTGGCGCCGTTGCGAGCGCGTCAGCTGCCCCCACGAAGAAGGTTTCCCCGTTGGGAATGTCTTCCATCTTCTGCAGCAGCACGTCCAGGAAGTCCGCAACGTCCCGCGCATCCACATAGTTGAACAGGGCCGGCGCGGAGAGGGCGGGGTCGGCGAGGCGTTCGGCGAGGGTGTGCCCCTGCTGCGTCGGGGCGCCTTCCCATTCTTCCGGCGAGATCACAAAGCAGGGCCGGAACGCTGCATAGCGGATCTTCTCCCCCTGGGCGGCGGCGAACATCTGCACGGTTTGTTCGGCAATGTGCTTGGACAGCGCGTAGGCGTTCCAGGGCTTTGGCGGCGTGCGCTCGTCCAGCGGGAACGACGGCGGCAGCCAGCCGGCCGGGCAGCCGTAACCAAGGACGGTGGGGCTGCTGGCCGTCACCACCTTGGGGACGCCCAGCTCCGTCGCCGCACTGATGACGGCGAAGGCGAGCCGGGTGTTGGTGGCGAAGATGACGTCCTCGGGCGCACTGAACGGTACGGCGATCGCCGCAAGGTGGATGACGGCGTCGGGCCTTGACGCCCCTATCAGCCGCAACGCCTCACCAGGGGCAAGAAGGTCGGCGGTTTCCTGCACGACGCCGGGCGGCAGCAGTTCCGCGGGCACGGCCTCGCGGTCCACCGAGATGACGTGGTGGCCGGCCTGGGCCAGCCCGGCCACCACGCTGCGGCCCAGGCGGCCGGAGCCGCCGGTGACAAAAATCCTCATGGTCTTCCCCTACTTCCCGCGGCGGAGATCGACGCCGAGGTCCAGGTCCTCGACCCGTACGGGCAGCGACGTCTCCAGGGACCGGTTCCCGGCGATGCCCACAGACACAGAGCGCAGCCCGTCCAGGTAGCCGGAGGGGCGGCCCAGCGGGTCTTCGCCCGGACCGTTGAAGAGGTCGGAAAGCAGCAGTTCGTCGCCGCCGCCGTGGCCGCCCTCGCCGTTGATGATGGGCACCTCATAGGCAGCGTCCCAGTGGCGTTGGACCACCAGGCGCTCGCCGTTGCGGCGGACTGCGTCCTCTTCCTCAACCGGCGTTGCGCTCGGGTCCACCACGGTCTTCTGGTCGGTGCTGTGCCGGACGGCGGCACGTTCCACCACTTCAAGCTCGGCGCGGCCCTCGGTTCCGTTGACCGCGACCCGGTAGCCCTCCCAGGGGCTGTGGGCATTCAGGGAGTAGCTCAGCCGCGGTCCGCCCTGGTATTCCACCACCAGTGCCAGGTTGTCCTCGATGGTGATGCCACCGGTGAAGACATCCTGGTCGCGGCGGTAGCCGTCGTAGTGCTCGTTGTCCAGGAACAGCGCTTTGAGCCGTTCATCTTCCCTCAGGTCCAGCGCAAAGGGGTCCTTATCCGCAGTCGGGGCATCGGCGTCGGGCGTTCCGCGTTCGGGGCGGGGTCCAAGCCCGCGCTCGGCAGCGTTCTTGTCGCCATAGAACTTCAGCCCACCAGAGGCGAAGACCCGCTCCGGCACGTCGTCGATCCACCAGTTGACCAGGTCGAAGTGGTGGGAGGCCTTGTGGATGAGGAGGCCGCCGGAGTTCTTCTTTTCGCGGTGCCAGCGGCGGAAGTAGTCCGCGCCGTGCACGGTGTCCAGGACCCAGCTGAAGTCGACGGAGGTGACCTTGCCGATCACGCCGCTTTGGATGATTTCCTTCAGCGCGCTGTTGCGTGGCGAGTAGCGGTAGTTGAAGGTGACCACCACGTTGCGGCCGGTCTCGTGGACGGCGTGGACGATGCGGCGGCAGCTTTCGGCGTCAATGGTCAGGGGCTTTTCGACGACGACGTCCGCACCGGCCCGGAGCCCTTCCACGATGTAGTCGGCGTGCGTGTAGTCCGGCGTGGTGACGATGATGCGGTCGATGTTGTTCGCCTGGACGAAACCGGTGAGCTGGGCAGGGTCGAACGACGCCACCGGTCCGGGCGCGCCCAGTTCCTGGATGAGCTTCTGGTAGAACTCCACGCGTCCGGGGTTCACGTCCGAGAAAGCCACCAGCTCGGCGGTGTCCGCGTGCTTGCCGTAGATGGCACGGATGTACATCTCGGAACGGCCGCCGGTGCCGATCAGGGCAATCCGGGCTTTCCCGCCCTTCCGGGCGGCGGTGCCTGCAGCGGCAGCGGTCTCAGCGCCGGCGGCTCTGCCGGTCTCTGAAGCAGCTGCGGCCGACGTGGTCTCGGCTGTGTTGACCATTGGGGTCCCTTTCGAAAAAGCTCATGTCCCGCGGTGGGGCGGCGGTGTTCCGGCAGCGGTACTGTGCTGCACCGTGGCGGAGGGCTGAGAAAGCGTTTTCTCATTGCTCTATAAGAGTTTTATCAACCTGTCGGCGGATCCGTCAACCACTTCCAGAAAAGGAAGAAAGCGGTTTCCTGACCTTCCGCATGCAGCACCGGCACCGCCGCCGGGAAAACGGCTGGGAAAAGGATAGAAATCGGTTTCCCACTCCCGTATATGCTGTCTTCCAAAGCACCTGCCATGAAGGCCGGGGCCCCTGGACGCCAAGCAGTCCCGGGGGGCGCCGGCCGACGGCGCAAACGAAGGGTTCCCTATGGCCAGGAAATCGGCAAGCGGCCGGATCGGCATCGCGGATGTCGCCGTCAAGGCGGGAGTCTCCCACGCCACCGTTTCGCGTGTCATGAACGGCAACTTCACCGTGGACCCGGACATCGCGGCCAGGGTCCGGGCGGCAGCCGCAGAGCTGAAGTACCAGCCCAACCCGGTGGGCCGCAGCCTGGCGCTGGGCAAGACGGACACCATCGGCATCGTGGTCCCGGACCTGGCCAACCCCACGTTCCAGGCGATCCTCCGCGGCCTGAGCCGGGCCGCTGCGCAGGACGGCTACCGGGTCCTCATTGCAGACTCGTTTGAAGTGTCCAGTGAGGAATCCATCCTGGCGGGTGAAGCGCGGCGGCGCTGCGACGGGCTGGTCCTCTGCGCCCCGCGCATGACTGACGCGGAACTCGAGGAGATTGCACCCTCACTCCACCCGCTGGTGCTGATCAACCGCACCACCACGGCGCCGGGAGTCCCCAGCCTGGTGGTGGACTACGGCCAGGGCGTCCAGGACATCGCCGAACACCTGGTGGAACTCGGCCACACCCGCCTGGCCTTCCTGGCCGGCCCGCCCCGCAGCGCCTCCAACGAGATGCGGCTCAAAGGCCTGGAGACATTCAAGGCAGCCCACCCCGAAGTGGACGTCACCATGCTGGAGGGCGGATCGGACTTCGACACCGGACATGGGGCCGTGGATGCCGTCCTGGCCAGCGGGGCCACCGGAATCCTGGCCTTCAATGACCTGGTGGCCATGGGCCTGATGAGCGGCCTCCATGAGCGGGGCCTGGACGTCCCCGGCGACATCTCGGTGACGGGCTTCGATGACATCCCCTTTGCCAGATATACGACGCCGGCGCTCACCACCGGCGCCGTCCCCATCACCGAGCTGGGCGAGCAGGCATGGCACCAGCTCCGGGCGCTGATCCGCAAGGAAGGGAACGACACCCCCGGCGGCCGCTACCAGCCGCGCCTGGAAGTCCGGGCCAGCACGGGACCGGCAAAGGCGCCGCGCAGCACGGTCCACGGCTGACACCTAGGCAGCCGGCGGCTTCAGGAGCACATCAATGAACTCGCGCAGCCCGTCCGCCACGTCCACGTCCTTGTCGTAGAGCCACTGCAGCTGCAGGCCGTCGGAGACTGCCACCACCAGCTTGGCCAGGTCGCCGGCGGGCAGGTCCGAGCGCGCCACCCCGGCAGACTGGCGGCGTTCAATGTCTGCCGCCAGCACGTCAACCACCTCGGCGTAGCGCTCCTTGAAATAGGCGTGCGAATCGTGCCCCGGGTCATTGGCAGTGGCTGACGCCACGGCATACAGCGTGGTAAGCCCGGGCTCACGGCGGTTCCGCTCCGCGGAGCGCACCATCAGCGCCAACCCTGCCTCCTCGGCGCCCATTGCCGCGAGGCTGCGGCGGTCCCGCTCGGCCAGGACCGCCGTCAGCAGTTCCTGCTTGCCCCGGAAGTAGTGGAAAAGGGTGGCTTCCCTGACCCCCACCAGCTCTGCCACGCGCTTCAGCGCCGTGCCTTCAAAACCTTCAGTCGCGAAAACGTCCGTAGCCGTTTGGATGATCTGTTCGCGGCGTTCCGCTCCCTTGGCGTACTGGCCGCGCGGCTTTGATGAAGGCATCAGGCCAGTGTATTTCACGTGGAATCGACAAAACCTAGTCAGACTCGGTTTTTACCGGTACCATCTTTCGCAGGGCCCAATGGAGGGCCACTTTTTGTCAGGAGGCACCGTGGCCGTCAAGACCATCACCGGGGATTCAGCAGGGTTGCCTGCCGGAATCCCTTCAAGCAGCATTTCACCGTCCAGCACTGTTTCAGCCGCTCCCTCCGGAGCGCCCACCCGGACACCCCGCGCCTACGTGATCGGCATGCCCATTGCCAGCGCCGGGCTTTGGATGGCCGTTCTCGCTCCGGCCCTGGTGGTGCTGGCCATCAAAGTTTCAGAAATCACCACACCGGAAACGCGTGCAGGTGCGCTCAGCCTGGTGGCCGGCGTCGGAGCCCTCATTGCGCTCCTGGCCAACCCCTTCTTCGGCCGGTTAAGTGACCGCACAACATCCCGCTTCGGCATGCGCAAGCCGTGGATCGTGGGCGGGTCCCTGATTGGACTGGGGTCGCTGGTCCTCCTGGGCTCCGCCACCAACGTAACCGGTGTGCTGGTTGCCTGGGTGATCGCCCAGCTCAGCTTCAACGCTGCATTGTCCGCCTTGGTGGCAACCCTCCCCGACCAGACGGCACCCGCCGAACGCGGCCGCCTCTCAGGACTGATCGGGATGACCCTGCCGGTGGGCCTGGTCGCCGCCGCGTACTTCGCCCAACTGTTCGACAACGCTTTCCAGATGGCGGTGGTCCCCGGCGTCGTAGGGACCGCCGTGACGCTCATCTTCGCGTTCACCTTCAAGGACCGTGTACTGACGGAAAAGCCGGCCCCGCTGAACCTGAAGGAAATTGCCGGCTCCTTCTACTTCAACCCCCGCACCTACCCCGGCCTCGGCTGGGCCTGGTTCACCAAGTTCCTGGTGTACGTCGGCTACTGCGCCGGACTGCTCTACCTGCCCTACTTCTTCGCCGACCACCTGCACGTGGCAGAAACCGCAGTCCCGGCCCTGGTCTTCCAGGCCACCTTGGTCAGCTCGGCCGGAACCGTGGTCACCAGCATCGCCGGCGGCTGGCTCAGCGACCGGATCGGCAAACGCAAAGCCATGGTCATCGCCTCCGCCATCATCATGATGGCTGGCCTGATTGTCATTGCCACCAGCAGCACCACGGACCAGGTCCTGGTGGGACAGGCCCTGGCCGGCCTGGGCCTCGGCTGCTTCGGGGCGGTCGATGTGGCCCTCATCGCGGACGTCCTGCCCGGGAGCCAAAGCGAGAACGCCAAGACCTTCGGCGTCTTCAACATCGCCCAGGCCCTGCCCCAGTCCCTGGTACCGGCCATCGCCTTCCCCGTCATCACCCTTGGCGGCTACCCCGCCCTCTTCATCGGCGGAGCCGTCGTCGGCATCATCGGCGCCGTCCTCGTCACCCGCATCAAAGGAGTCAAGTAAATGAATCCCACGCTCTCCCCCGCCGTCACTGCTCCCGCCGCCGGTTCACCGGATGCCGAAGCGCGCCTCCTTGACCTGGCCAAGAGCCTCACCCTCGAAGAACAGATCCAGCTGCTGACCGGCGCTGACGTCTGGGCAACCCACTCCCTGACCTCCATCGGCCTCTCCCGCGTGGTCATGTCCGACGGCCCGGCAGGTGTCCGCGGGGAAGACTTCGACGAGCGGCACGACTCCGTTTCCCTGCCATCGTCGTCTGCCCTGTCCGCCACCTGGAGCGTGGAGACCGCCCGCCGCTACGGCCAGGCCCTGGGCCAGGAGGCTCGCCGCAAGGGCGTCCACGCAGTCCTGGGCCCCACCATCAACCTGCACCGGTCCCCGCTGGGCGGCCGCCACTTCGAGTGCATGAGCGAGGACCCCCGCCTGACCGCCACCATGGCGGCAGGGTACGTTGCCGGCGTCCAGTCCATGGGCGTAGGGGCAACACCCAAGCACTACATTGCCAACGAGGCCGAAACCGAGCGTTTCACGTCCAACTCAGTGGTGGACGAGCGCCCCCTTCGCGAGCTCTACCTTGCAGCCTTCGAGGACGCCATCACCGAGGCCCGCGCCTGGCTGGTGATGAGCTCCTACAACTCCATCAACGGCACCACCGCCAGCGAAAACGACCTGCTGAAGACGCCACTGTCCACCGAATGGGGCTTCGACGGCGTCGTCGTGTCCGACTGGACCGGTGTCCGATCGGTGGAGGCCGCCAACGCCAACCAGGATCTGGAGATGCCCGGGCCGGTGGGCCACTGGGGACCCAAGCTGCTGGCCGCCGTGAACGATGGCCGCGTGAGCAGGTGCGCGATCCTTGAAAAGGTGGTCCGTATCCTGCGGCTCGCCGCCCGCGTCGGCTCCCTCGAGGGCGTCTCCCCCTCCGTCACGGAACTGCCGGCACCCCTGAATGCCGCCGCCGTCGCCCGCGAAGTGGCCGTGCGCGGCGCTGTGCTGGTGCGCAACAAGGACAGCCTGCTGCCGCTGGATCCGCAGGCGCTGGCGAGCGTCGCCATCAGCGGCCACAACGCGGAGGAGGCCCGCACCCAGGGCGGCGGCAGCGCCACAGTCATGCCCAAGCAGAACATCTCACCGCTTGAAGGCCTGCGCGCGGCGCTGCCCGAAGGCGTCCGCGTCAGTTACGCCCGCGGCGCCAAGGTGGCGGAAGGCCTGCAGCCCTTCCCCCGCACCTCGCTGCACAACCCCGTATCCGGCGTGCCCGGCTTGCGGGTGACCTTCCTGGCCGGCGACGGGACCGTCATCTCGGGTGAGGACCGGCTGGCGTCGCACCTGATCTGGTTTGGCGTCGGCATCCCCGAGGGCGCAGCGGCCATCCGGATGGAAACGGAGTGGACCGCGCCGACGGCCGGCATCCACCACCTGGGCATCGGCACCGTCGGCCGGGTCCGCCTGTCCCTGAACGGTGACGAGGTGTTCAACGGCGGGCTCGAGGATGACACCGACGTGCTCGGCGCGGCCCTTTTCGACCCGCCCAAGACCGTCCACCCCGTCACCACCGACACCGCCGGGGACGCGGTCCGCATTGAGGCCGTATACGACCTCCCCGCGGACCAGGTCATCCCCTTCACGGCCATCCTCCTGGGCGAGGAAACGGTGGTGGACGACCCGCAGGCAGAGATCGACGCCGCGGTGGAGGCTGCCCGGACCGCCGATGTGGCGGTGGTGGTGGTGGGAACCAGTGCCGCCATCGAATCCGAGGGCTTTGACCGCAAGGACCTGGACCTTCCAGGCCGGCAGAACCAGCTGGTGGAAGCGGTGGCGGCGGTGAACCCGCGCACCGTGGTGGTGGTGAACTCCGGCTCGCCCGTCCTCATGCCATGGCTGGACAAGGTGGGCGCCGTCCTGCTCGGCTGGTTTGGCGGCCAGGAATTCGGCCGTGCCATCGCCGACATCCTGCTGGGCGTCGAAGAGCCGGGCGGCCGCCTTCCCACCACCTGGCCTGCGGCCCTGGCCGACGTCCCGGTCCTGGACACCACCCCGGTGGACGGCAAGGTGGTGTACTCCGAGGGCATCCACGTCGGCTACCGTGCCTGGCTCAAGCAGCAAGCTTCGGGCGGTGCCGCACCGGCCCTTCCCTTCGGCTACGGCCTGGGCTACACCACGTTCGAGCTCGGCGCCCCGCATGCGCGGGAGTCGGTCCCGGCCGGCGCCGACGTCGTCGTCCACGTTCCTGTCCGCAACACCGGCAGCCGGTCCGGCCGTGAAGTAGTGCAGGTGTACCTGGACCGGCCCGTATCCGCTGTGGAACGGCCTGTCCGCTGGCTGGCGGGCTACGCGGGCACCCACCTGGCGCCGGGCGGCACCGAGAGTGTGGAAGTCCGGATTCCGGCCCGCTCCTTTGCGCATTACGACGGCGGCTGGCAGTTTGAGCGCGGCACCTTCCGGATCCTCGTGGGCCGTCATGCCGAGGACGACTTCCAGGAATTGGCGATCGAGGTCCGCTAGCCCACTGTGCCGGGCTGGGCGGGGTTATCCCTGCCCAGCCCGGCTTCTTTGTAGAACCCTTTGATATGGCCCGACACCAGCTCCGCCGCCTGGCCGCCGTCGCCGTTCCTGACCGCAGCCAGGATGGCGTGGTGCTCGGCGTGCAGGCGCGAGGCAGTTGCCTTCCAGTCCGGCAGGTTGCCCGTCAGTTCCGCGGCGTACCCCTGGATGGATTCGCGGAGCGAGCCCATCATGGCGCTGACCACTGCGTTGCCTGCGGCGTTGGCCAGGGCCAGGTGGAACCGGACATCGAGGGCCAGGAATTCGCCCACGGGCAGGCCTTCCGGAGCGTCCATCGCCGCCAGGAGCGTGGCCGCATCCTCAAGCTGCGGCGCATCCCGTCGGGCCCTCGCAGCAGCCCACGACTCCAGCAGGACCCGGGTCTCCACAATGTCCGCCACGGGCAGGTGCTGGGTGGCCACGTGCAGCCGAAGGGCTGAGCCGAGGGCGGCGGTCGGATCCGAGATCACCACTGTCCCGGCATCCGGGCCGGAGCCAACGCCGGACCGCACCACGCCCATGGCTTCAAGAATCCGGATGGCCTCCCGCACGGAGGTCCGGGAGACCTGGAGCTGTTCTGCCAGCGCGCGCTCCGCCGGGAGCCTGCCGCCTACGGCCAGGTCGCCGGCTAACAGCCGATCCTCGATCCAGTGCAAAACCAGCTGGTGGGTGCGCATACCAAAAATAGTAGTTGATGTGGTTGGACCACATGTCCTAGAGTGTGGTTGGACCATAGGAGGACCCATGACCCACACCATCCAGCCCAACAACCCGGAGGCTACCCCGGCTCCGGAGGCCACGGACGTCCCCGCAGCCCCGGCACCTGCCAAGGCTCCGTCGTCGGCTGCCCTTCCCGGTTTGGTGCCTCCAGCACTCAAGCGCCGCGTCCCCAAGTACTCGGACCTGGCGCCCCTGATGCAGTTCAAGAAGCCCGGATTCAGCAAGGCTGCCCGGCTGCAGCGGGCCAGCACCATTTGGGAACTCCGCGACATCGCCAAACGCCGCACCCCGAAGGCGCCCTTCGACTACACGGACGGCGCCGCCGAAGAGGAAATCACCCTCCGCCGCGCCCGCCAGGCTTTCCTGGACATCGAGTTCCGTCCGGGCATCCTGCGGAACGTCTCCAGCATCGACCTCAGCACCGAGATCCTGGGCAAGCCGTCGCGGCTGCCGGTCGGCATCGCCCCCACCGGCTTCACCCGGATGATGCAGTCCGAGGGCGAGTACGCCGGCTCCCAGGCCGCGGAAGCCGCCGGCATTCCCTACACGCTGTCCACCATGGGCACCGCCTCCATCGAGGATGTGGCCGCCGCCGCGCCCAACGGCCGCAACTGGTTCCAGCTGTACCTGTGGACGGACCGGGACCGCTCGCTGGAACTGATCGAACGCGCTGCCAGGGCAGGCAACGACACCCTCATGGTCACGGTTGACACCGCCGTGGCCGGTGCCCGGCTCCGGGACGTCCGCAACGGTATGACCATCCCGCCGGCGCTGACGCTCAAGACCGTCCTGGACGCCTCCTACCGGCCGGCCTGGTGGTTCAACTTCCTGACCCATGAGCCCCTGACGTTCGCCTCACTGTCCCGCTACACCGGCACGGTGGCGGACCTGATCAACTCGATGTTCGATCCCACCCTGACGTTCGGGGACCTGGACTGGCTGCGGGAAACGTGGAAGGGCAAGCTGGTGGTCAAGGGCATCCAGACGGTGGAGGACGCCCGCCGCGTGGTGGATCACGGCGCCGACGGCATCATCCTGTCCAACCACGGGGGACGCCAGCTGGACCGGGCCCCTATCCCGTTCCATCTGCTCCCCGAGGTCAAGCAGGCCTTCGCTGCGGACAACGCCACGGCGGCCATCATGCTGGACACCGGGATCATGAGCGGCGCGGACATCGTGGCGGCGCTGGCCCTGGGCGCCGACTTCACGCTGATCGGCCGCGCCTACCTTTACGGACTGATGGCCGGCGGCCGCGCAGGCGTGGACCGGACCCTGCAGATCCTGGAAAAGGACATGGCCCGCACCATGGCCCTCCTGGGTGTCAGCCGCGTTTCCGAACTCACCCCGGAGCACGTGCGGCTGCTGGCCAGGTAGGCCCTGCCTCTTCCGGCCGGGCCCTACTTCTTGCGTCCGAATTTCGGCAGGTTGGGGAGGCTGGCCAACAGGTCGGCCGCCTTGGTGGCCGCCCGGCCAACGGTGCGTCCGATCTGCTGCGGAACGGTATCGTCGCTCAGCGGGGCGGCTGTCCCGCCGGGAATCACGACGGCGGGGCTCAGCTCGGCGCCTTCCCGCACCAGCAGGGGCGCGGGGACCTCTTCCCGGGGTTTCTGCGTCACCGCCGGCTGCGCCGCCCTGGGGGCCGGCGGCAACGAAGCGGCCGCAGCGGCAACGCCCTCCTGCAGGTGGGCGGGGACTTCCGGGGCGGCCTCTGCCTGCGCGGCGGGTGACGGGACTGCTGCTGACTGGTCCGCGCCGGACGGTGCGGCGGCGGCGCTGCCGGCGGTGCCGACGTCGAACGTTTCCAGCCAGCTGGCGATGCCTTCCAGCGGTCCCCGGTTCAAGGCGTAGTAGCGCTTCTGGCCCTGCGCCCGCATGCTGACCAGCTGCGCTTCACGGAGGACTTTCAGGTGCTTGGAAATGGTGGGCTGGCTCGCCGCCAGTTCCTCCACCAGTTCCCCCACGGCTTTATCTCCTGCCCGAAGGGCCACCAGGATGTCCCGCCGGGTGGATTCCGCTATGACGGCAAATACGTCGTCTGTCACCATGCCTCCCACCCTAGCGACATATACGTCTAAAGGCATCAACTATTTCGGCGGCGCGAAGTTCCGGCTTGACTAGTCGAACCAGGGATCCAGTCCGTGCAGCGGGAACACTGCCTTGCGGGTGGCCATGACGGTGCGGTCCACGGCGTCATTGGGGTCGAAGCCCACCTCCCAGGACCGCCACCAGAGCTCCACGTCATCCCCCATCAGGGCGGGCGCTTCCCTGCCGAACTTCTCCATCACGTACTGACGCCAGTCCGCCGGCACGGGGGTCCGCAGCGGTACCGGCCGCCCCGCGGCGATGGCCACCAGGTGGCTCCAGGCCCGTGGCACCACATCCAGCACGTTGTAGCCTCCGCCGCCGGTAGCGATCCAGCGGCCGCCGCAGTGCCGTTCGGCCAGGTGCCCGACGGCGTTCGCTGCCTCGCGCTGGCCGTCCACGCTGAGGTTGAGGTGCGTGAGGGGGTCGCTGCGGTGCGAGTCGCAGCCGTGCTGGCTCACGATCACCCCGGGTTCGAAGGCACCCACCAGTTGCGGCACCACGGCGTAGAAGGCGCGAAGCCAGCCGGCGTCGGACGTTCCTGCAGGCAGGGCGACGTTCACGGCCGTCCCCTCCGCCACGGGGCCGCCCACCTCGTTGGCGAAGCCCGTGCCAGGAAAGAGGGTCAGCCCCGTCTCGTGCAGCGAGATCGTCAGGACCCGGGGATCGTCCCAGAAGATGTTCTGCGTGCCGTCGCCGTGGTGCGCGTCGACGTCGATATAGGCCACCTTGCCCACCCCGCCGTCGAGCAGTTTCTGCACGGCAAGGGCGGCGTCGTTGTAGATGCAGAATCCGCTGGCGCGCTCCCGGGCGGCGTGGTGCATGCCGCCGCCGAAGTTCACCGCGTGGACAGCCGAACCATCCAGCACGCGCTGGGCCGCCAGCAGCGAACCGCCGGCCAGGCGCGCCGCGGCCTCGTGCATTCCCGCGAATGCCGGATCGTCCTCGGTTCCCAGCCCGCGCGACTCGTCCGGCCGGGAAGGGTCCGTACTGACCCGGCGGACTGCTGCAACGTAATCAGCGGAGTGGACGGACTCCAGTTCCGCGTCCGATGCGACCTCCGGGGCTGCAAGGTCAACGTGGTCCAGGTCGAAGAGCCCCAGGCTGAGGGACAGGCGCGCGGTCAGGTCCATACGCTCGGGCGCCATGGGGTGGCCGGGCCCAAAGTTGTAAGCTGTCATGTCAGGACTCCACGCCACCATCGTTGGCGGCGCGGGCTGGCTGAGTCCGGGCAGGTATGTCATCAATCACAGGCTACCCGAGCCCGCGCTGCCGCCGGCCCGGCCATGGCGCGGGCTTTAGTGGTTTACTACTGAAGGAAGCCGTTTCAACCGAGGAAAACCCACACATGACGCAAAGCCAGTCGAGGCCCCGGACTCCGGCCCCCTGGCACCCCCCGGCGCAGGAGCGGGAGGGCCTCTGGATCTTCACGCGGCTGCGAGACTTCATTGACGACATCGCCAACACCTCCCCCGCACGGCTGGCACTGACCGCGTTCGCCGCTGTGTGCACGGTATTCACCTTCCTGCTGTCCCTGCCCGTATCGTCGGCTGACGGAACACCCACCCCCATCCACCAGGCGCTGTTCACGGCCGTCTCGGCGGTGTGCGTCACGGGACTCACGGTGGTGTCGACGGCGGTCCACTGGTCCTTCTTTGGCCAGCTGGTGATCCTGGTGGGCATTTTCATCGGCGGCTTGGGCACGTTGACGCTGGCATCGCTGCTGGCGCTCATGGTGAGCAAGCGGCTGGGTGTGCGCGGCAAGATTATTGCGGCGGAGTCCATGAATAACGCCGGCCGCCTGGGCGAAGTGGGTACGCTGCTGCGGATCGTCATCACCACTTCCGTGGTCATCGAGGGCATCTTGGCGCTCGCCCTGGTCCCGCGGTTCCTCACCCTGGGCGAACCGTTCTGGCAGTCTGTCTGGCACGGCGTCTTCTATTCCATTTCGTCGTTCAACAACGCCGGCTTCACGCCGCACTCGGACGGCATCGTGCCCTACGAGACGGACCTGTGGATCCTGATCCCCCTCATGGTGGGGGTCTTCCTGGGCAGCCTGGGGTTCCCGGTGGTGATGGTCCTGCAGCAGAACGGCCTGAACTGGAAGAAGTGGAACCTCCACACCAAGCTCACCATCCAGGTCTCCCTCATCCTGCTTGCCGCGGGCACACTGCTGTGGGCCCTGATGGAGTGGGACAACGCCCGGACCATCGGGCCCATGGCCATCGGCGACAAGATCACCCATTCCCTTTTTGCCTCGGTCATGACGCGTTCGGGTGGATTCAACCTGGTGGACCAGAATCACATGGAATCCACCACCAAGCTGTTGACTGACGCGCTGATGTTCGCAGGCGGCGGGTCGGCGTCGACGGCGGGCGGCATCAAGGTGACCACCATCGCCGTGATGTTCCTGGCCATTGTTGCCGAAGCCCGCGGCGACGCCGACGTTAAGGTGTACGGCCGGACCATCCCGCAGGGCACCATGCGGGTGGCCATCTCCGTGATCGTTGCCGGCGCCACGCTTGTTTCCGTCTCCGCCTTCCTGCTCCTGCAGTTCAGCGGCGCATCACTGGACCGGGTACTGTTTGAGACGATTTCGGCCTTCGCCACGGTGGGCCTGAGCACCGGCCTCAGCGCGGAGGTTCCGCCCGAGGGCGTCTACGTACTGACAGCCCTCATGTTCGCCGGCCGCGTGGGCACCGTGACCCTCGCCGCTGCACTGGCCCTGCGCCAGCGCAGCCAGCTGTACCACTACCCCGAAGAGAGGCCGATCATTGGCTAGTTCCACAGACGCCCCCCGGCGCCCCGCCCACAATGCTCCGGTACTGGTCATCGGGCTGGGCCGCTTCGGATCATCCACCGCGGAGCAGTTGGTCAAGCAGGGCCGGGAAGTGCTCGCCATTGAACGGGACCGGAACCTGGTGCAGAAATGGGCACCCCTCCTGACCCATGTGGTGGAGGCTGATGCCACCAACATCGACGCACTCCGCCAGCTGGGCGCCCAGGAGTTCAGCTCCGCCGTCGTGGGCGTGGGCACCTCCATTGAGTCCTCGGTGCTGATTACCGTGAACCTGGTGGACCTGGGCATCGAGCACCTCTGGGTCAAGGCCATCACTCCGTCGCACGGCAAGATCCTGACCCGGATCGGCGCGAACCACGTCATCTACCCCGAGGCCGACGCCGGAGTCCGCGCCGCGCACCTGGTCTCCGGGCGCATGCTGGACTTCATCGAGTTCGACGACGACTTTGCCATCGTGAAGATGTACCCGCCGCGCGAGACCGTGGGCTTCACCCTGGACGAGTCAAAGGTCCGCTCCAAGTACGGCGTGACCATCGTGGGCGTGAAGTCCCCGGGTGAGGACTTCACGTACGCCCGGCCCGAGACCAAGGTGTCCTCCCGGGACATGCTCATCGTCTCCGGCCACGTGGACCTGCTGGAGAGGTTCGCGGCCCGGCCGTAGCCGGGCCACGCCTGGGAATCAGCCGAGCTGCCTGGTGATCTCCGCTGCCCGGTCGGCGGCGGCACGGGCGCCGGCGGCAATGATCGCGGGGATGCCCTGTTCGTCAAAGGTGGCAATGGCGCGTTCGGTGGTGCCGTTGGGGCTGGTGACGGCCTTGCGCAGCGCTGCGGGATCTGCCCCGGGCTCGGCCAGCATGAGGCCGGCGCCGGCCACTGTTTCGCGCGCCAGCAGGAGGGACAACTCCCGGTCCAGGCCCAGCTCTTCCCCTGCGGACGCCATGGCCTCGGCAAGGTAGAACGCGTAGGCAGGACCGGAGCCGCTGATGGCCGAGAGTGCATCCACCTGCTCCTCGGGGACCTCAACCACGGTTCCTGCGCCCTGCAGCATGTCTTTGACCATCTGGAGTTGTTCCGGAGTGCAGTGCGTGCCCGGCGAAACCGAGACGACGCCGCGGCCCAGCTTCGCGGGGGTGTTGGGCATGGTCCGGATCACCGGCTGCCCCGCGGGGAGTGCAGCCTCCAGCTGGGCGATGGACACGGCCGCAGCCACGCTGACCACCACGGTGTCGGGCGAAAGGGCCGGGCTGATTTCCTTTGCCAGGTCCGCGATGCCCACGGGCTTGACGCCAAGGATGACTACGGCAGATCCCTTGGCGGCCTGTTTGTTGTTGTCAGGTTCTTCCTCGCCGGCGATGGCGGTGATCCCGTGGTACCGCTCGGCCAGTTCCGCGGCGCGACCGGCGCGGCGGACCGTGGCCACCACATCCCCCGGGTCCTTCCCCGCCTCCAGCAGGCCGCCAAGAATGGCTTCGTTCATGGATCCACAGCCAAGGAATGCGATTCGGTTGCTCATGCCTCCATCATTGCAGTTGCGAGGCATTCACAGGCAACTCCCATCTTCAGCGCAGGCAGCACACAACTTGGGGTCCTAACGTAGTTATTACCTCATTGAGGGTGCGAGTGATGCGGCAGGCATGGGGATGCCTGCCAAGGGCACCGGTGGCACGGCAGCAGGTTTTCCCCCATTTTCCTGTTGCCGGCCCCGGTGCTTCCGCTTTTAAAGAACCTGCTGCGAAGCAGGCTGGACCCCTGTGGCTAGACTGCTGCGTCCACCGGCCGGGAAGCGGCAACATGGGGCGCCGGCTCCAGGGGTCCGGCAAAGACCAGCTGGTCCAGGCGCCGCAGGATGAGCCCTTCGCGGAGCGCCCAGGGGCAGATGCGGAGCTTCTTGAACTTGAACATTTCCAAGGCTGCCTCGGCCACCAAAGCGCCGGCAAGGAGCTGATGGGCGCGCGCCTCGGAAACACCGGGAAGGTGCAGCCTGTCTTCCGAACTCATGGCCGAGATCCTCTGGGTCCAGATGCCAAGGTCGGAGGCGTGCAGTTCCCTCTTGACGTACGGCCCTTCGGCGCTGGGGGCGGCACCGGCGATGCGGGCCAGGGAGCGGAAGGTCTTGGAGGTTCCGGCCACCACGTTGGCCCGGCCCAGGCCGTCGAATTCGCGGACGGCAGGTTTGAGCGTGGCCCTGATGTACCGCCGCAGTTCCTTGACGCTTTTGGCCGACGGCGGATCCTCGGCGAGCCAGTCCCTGGTGAGCCGGCTGGCGCCCAGGGGCACCGAGGTGGCTACTTCCGGAAGTTCATCCTGGCCGAACGCCATTTCAAACGAGCCGCCGCCGATGTCCAGGTTCAGGATGGGACCGGCTCCCCACCCATGCCAGCGCCGTACAGCGAAGAAGGTCATGGACGCCTCTTCGCTGCCGGTGAGTTCCTGGAGGGTCACCGTGGTTTCGTGCTTGACCCGGGCCAGGACGGCTGGGCCGTTGGTGGCCTCGCGGATGGCCGAGGTACAGAACGCCAGCAGGTCCTCGGCCTTGTGGCGCGCCGCGAATTCCCAGGCTTCCAGCACGAACTCGGTCAGCTCGTGCTGGCCCTCGTCGCTGATGCTGCCATCCGGTTCCAGGTACTGCACCAGGGACAGCGGCCGCTTATGGGACGCGAACGGGACCGGCTGCGCGCCCGGGTGGGCATCCACCAGGAGCAGATGGACAGTATTGGAACCAATGTCGAGGACGCCTAGACGCATGGGGACATTATTGCTCGTCGGCGCGCTTGAAGTCGCGCCTGATGTTGGCGACGCCCTCGGGGTTGATCTCGAAACCGTAGGCTGCGCCGGGGTTGATCACCATGCCCAGCTCATCGCCGATATTGGCGATGATGGCAGCGCCCTGCGTGCCCAGGACGTTGGGGGCGGCTTCCAGGTACTGCTGGTCCACCCGGCTGGGGTGCGAGAAAACGGCAAGGACGGGGTCGCCGTCGGCGTTGGCAAGGACCAGGGGCTCCACCTGGGAGTCGATGCCCTCAACCGTGTCCGAGCTGATGATGTAGACCTCGCTGTTGAGGAAGGACAGGATGACGTCCACCGGGTCGGCGTCGGGCTGTCCGCCGGTGGCGAGCTTCTCCTCGAGGTCGTTGAGCGGCTGGAGATCCGTGTGCGCGGGCTGTTCAGTCATTCCCCTAGCCGATCACGATACGGTGGCCGGCGCAAACGCGCCGGCCACACGCCTACTTCTTGGCCGTTGCCTTCTTCTTCGCGGGCGCCTTGCGGGTGGCGGTCCGCTTGACCGGGCCCTTGGCGCGCTTCTCTGCCAGCAACTCCACGGCCTGTTCCCGTGTGAGTTCCTCCAGCGAGGTGGCACGGGGAACCGTGATGTTGGTGATGCCGTCGGTGATGTAGGGCCCGAACCGGCCCTCCTTCACCACGATGTTCTTCTCGGATACCGGGTCCGGGCCGAACTCCGCCAGCGGCGGCACCGCGGCACGGGCGCCGCGCTGCTTGGGCTGCGAGTAGATCTCCAGGGCCTGTTCCAGGGTGATGGTGAAGATTTCCTCTTCGGAACCAATGGAGCGGGAGTCAGTCCCCTTCTTCAGGTAGGGCCCGAACCGGCCGTTCTGCACCGTGATGAGGTTGCCTTCGGCGTCCTCCCCCAGTGCCCGGGGCAGGCTCATGAGCTGGAGCGCCTCGTCCAGGGTGACGGACTCCACGGTCATCGACTTGAAGAGCGACCCCGTGCGGGGCTTTGCCTTGACGGGCTTCTTCGGCGGCTTGGGCTTGCCGTTCTTGTAGTACTCCACCGGCTGGTTGGCCAGTTCCTCGTCGGTCATCTCAGGGATGATCTCGGTGACGTAGGCGCCGTAACGGCCGTTCTTGGCCACCACGGTGTGTCCCGTATGCGGATCGGCGCCGAGCACGCGTTCCTCCGGGGCCGCCGTCTCCATCAGCTCGATGGCCTTGGCCGCGGTCAGCTCATCCGGAGCCAGGTCCTCGGGCACGTTGGCGCGCGCCGATTCCACGATCTCGCCCGTCTTCGGGTCCACCACGGCGGCAGAGCTTTCCAGGTAGGGACCGAACTTGCCCACCCGGAGCGTGATCTCGTCGGTGATCGGGATTGAGTTGATTTCCCGGGCATCGATCTCGCCCAGGTTGTTGACGATGCTCAGCAGGCCCGGATCGGAATCCTCGCCGAAGTAGAAGTGCCGCAGCCAGGAGGCGCCGGCTTCCTGGCCATTGGCGATCTTGTCCAGGTCGCCTTCCATGTCGGCGGTGAACTCGTAATCCACGTAGTCGGAGAAATGCTGCTCCAGGAGCCGGATGACGGAGAAGGCGATCCAGCTGGGCACCAGGGCTGAACCCTGCTTCCGGACGTAGCCGCGGTCCTGGATGGTGGAGATGGTGGAGGCGTAGGTGGACGGGCGGCCGATGCCCTTCTTCTCCAGCTCCGCGGTCAGCGATGCTTCCGTGTAGCGCGGCGGCGGGGACGTCTCGTGGCCCACGGCCTGGATGTCCGCGGCCGTCAGGGAGTCATCCTTGGCCACATTGGGCAGCCGGCGTGCTTCGTCGGAGTCGTCGTCGCCGCGGGTCTCGTCCTTGCCTTCCTCGTAGGCGGCGAGGAAGCCGGGGAACGTGATCACGGTGCCGGAGGCGGAGAATTCCGCGTCCCGGCCATCTGCGGAGACGGCACCCAGGCGGATGGTGGCCGTTGAACCCTTGGCGTCGCCCATTTGGGAGGCGACCGTACGCTTCCAGATGAGCTCGTACAGGCGGAACTCATCGCCGGAGAGCTGCTTGGCGACCTGGGCAGGCGTGCGGAAAGAGTCACCGGCGGGGCGGATGGCCTCGTGCGCTTCCTGGGCGTTGGCGGCCTTATTGGAGTAGACGCGCGGCGACTGGGGAATGTATTCGGGGCCGTACAGTTCGGAGGCCTGGCGGCGGGCTGCCGTGATGGCCTCATCGCTCAACGCGGACGAGTCCGTACGCATATAGGTGATGTAGCCGTTTTCGTACAGCCGCTGGGCGATCTGCATGGTGCTCTTGGAGGAGAAGCGCAGCTTGCGGCCGGCCTCCTGCTGCAGCGTGGAGGTGGTGAACGGCGCGGCGGGACGGCGCGTGTACGGCTTGGTGTCCACCGACCGGACGCGGAAGTCGGCGTTCTGCAGGCCGGCCGCCAGGGACGTTGCCAGTTCCTCGTTGAGGTGGGCCACGTTCCGGGACGTGAGCTCGCCGTTGTCGTTGAAGTCGCGGCCCGTGGCCACCTTGGCGCCGTCCACGGCGGCCAGCTTGGCCTTGAACGAGCCGGACTCGGCGCCGAACTGGCCGGTCAGGTCCCAGTAGGAGGCAGCCTTGAAGGCCATGCGTTCGCGTTCGCGGTCCACCACCATGCGGGTGACCACGGACTGCACGCGTCCGGCGGACAGGCCGCGGGCCACCTTGCGCCAGAGGACGGGTGAGATTTCGTAGCCGTAGAGGCGGTCCAGGACGCGGCGGGTTTCCTGGGCGTCCACCAGGTCCTGGTCCACGTCGCGCAGGTTGCCCATGGCGCGCTGGATGGCTTCCTTGGTGATTTCGCCGAACGTCATCCGGTACACCGGGACCTTGGGCTTGAGTACTTCCAGCAGGTGCCACGCGATGGCCTCGCCCTCGCGGTCCCCATCGGTTGCGAGATAGAGTTCGTCGGCGTCCTTGAGCGCGGCTTTGAGCTCGGTGACCTTTTTCTTCTTGTCCGGGGACACCACGTAGTAGGGCTTGAAGTCGTGTTCAATGTCGACGGCGAACTTGCCGACGGAGGTTTTCTTCAGCTCGGCAGGGAGTTCGGACGGCTGCGGCAGGTCCCGGATGTGACCAATGGAGGCCTCTACGATGAAGCCCTCGCCGAGGTACTTGGCGATGGTCTTGCTCTTGGCTGGAGACTCCACAATCACGAGTTTCTTGCCGGTTTTGGCCTTGCTTGGCACGGTGCTCCTACAGAAAAAGGTTGCTGGGGCAGATGAGCCCATGTTCGCCTAGTTCACCATATTTTGGGGAATCGTGCGCATTCATGTGGAAAAGACGGGGCTCTGTTGAGGGCTTGAGGGGGCTTATTCCACGGCGGGATTTCCGGCCGGGACCAGGAAGCCGTCACGGACCAGGTTGGCAACGTCGGCGAGCAGCGCAGCCTGGAAAGTCCCGGCGTCGAACCCCTCCCCGCCGCCCAGGAGGGCCTCCAAAGCCCCGGCGATCTGCCCGGCGGTGAGGTCGCCGTCGCATGCGGACACGAAGCCTGCCAGCTCCGTGCTCATCAAATTGGTGCGGCGCAGCCCGGCACCCTGCCGGAGCAGGATCACGCCGGGGTGTTCGGCGCCCGGGCGCTGGTGGCGCTCCTCGGTGACGTCCTCCGCCACGAGCAGGTGCGTGGCCTCAAGGTCATGCGCGGCGAGCCAGTCGGCGCGTTCGACGGCGGCACCCAGGTGGGGGCCGATGGGCTGCTCGATGGGGTACGTGATTTCCTCGAAGCGGCTGATGGCGGCAGCGCGGCCGTCAGCGGGGCGGCGCAGCCAGACCATGCCGAAGCCGATGCCGGCAACATCCCGGGACCCGAAATCGGCAAGGTACTGGGCATAAGACTCCCGGTAGTGCTGCCGGTCCCGGGACTCCGAGGCGTCCCGGAGCCAGGTTTCGGCGTACTGTTCCGGGCTGACCTCTTCACGTTGGATGAACCAGGCGTCCGTGCCCTGCCGCACCCAGGATTTTGGCCGCTCCTCCCAGCTGCTGCCGGCGGCGACTTCCCAGTTGCCCAGCATCTGGGCCCAACCGCCGGGCTCCAAGACGCCGGGCAGGGCGGCCACCAGGGAGGCGACGATCCCGTCGCCCGGGAGGCCGCCGTCGCGGTAGGTGAATTGGTCCGCCGCGTCCTCGCCGGGACTGCGCGGGGTGATGACGAACGGCGGGTTGGAGACCACCAGGCCGAACTCTTCCCCGGCCACCGGCTCCAGGAGCGAACCCAGGCGGAGGCTGACCCGGTCCTCGAGGTGGTCCGGGTCGACGGACAGCGCCTCCGCGTTGAGCAGGATGTTGAACCGCGCGTAGGCCAGGGCACGTTCGGAGATGTCGGTGGCGGTCACGTGCTGGCAGTGGTGCAGCAGGTGGAAGGCCTGGATGCCGCACCCTGTCCCCAGGTCCAGCGCGCGCTCGGTGTGGCGGCGGATGGTGGTCTGCACCAGGGTGGTGGATGCCTGCCCGATGCCAAGGACGTGGTCATGCCGGAGCACCCCGGCCTGCTGGTGGGCGGCGAGGTCGCTGGCCACCCAGAGCTCCGCGCCGCCGCTGCCGTCCTCATTCTTGTCCCAGCCGTACGGCCGGAGGTCAGCCTTCGCCGTAAGGAGCCCGGAGCCGGGGACGGGCTGCACCAGCCCCAGTTCAAGGAGACCGTCGGCGCCGGTGCCCGGCAGTGCGGCGTCGAGCGTTTCCTTTTCCTGCGGCTCTGCGAGGAGCCACAAGCGGACGACGGCGGCCAGCGGCGCCCTGGCGTTGTCGGCCCGCACAGCATGCTCAACAGCGAGCACCGCGGGGATGATCTGGTCCCTGTTCAGCGCGGCCGAGGCCGCCGGGCCCAGCAGCCGTGCCACGCCGTCAAGCGTGTAGTCCAGCCCGCGCAGGTCCGCGGCGAGGGTGGAAAGCAGCGCGGGGAGGTCGCTGCGGGGAGCGTCGGCGGTGTTTCCGGCGGTGAACTCATAAGGGGATCCAGGCATCGCTCAAGTTTAGTCCGGCGTGGCTGCGGGGTACGGTGGTCACATGCCTTCCCGCCTTCCCCTCCTTCCGCGCGCCCGCACGGCGGCCGCTGTGGTCCGCCGTTCGCTGCCGGTGACGGTGGTGGCCGCGGCTCTCTGCCTAACCGTGGCGGGGTGTTCACCCGTGAACTCGGTGGAGAATGCGGATGTTCCCAAGTGGCGGGCCACCGCCCTGCCCTCTACGCCGGCGGGTGTTGTGCTCCAGGATTCGGGGAAGATCCTCAACCGGAACCGCATTGTGCAGGAGGCCGCCAGGGTGCCCGCCGGCAGCTATGTACTCACGGCGGTGTGCGAAGGGACCGGCAAAGCCTTCTTCGCCGTGTCCCTGGACGGCAAAGCCGTGACGGAAGCAGGAGCAGCCTGCAACGGCCGGCAGGAAACCACCAAAATAACGCTGTCCGCCACCGGACGGGTCGAAATCAGCAGTTCCAGCGTGGACGCTCCGCTGCTCTACGCCTACCAGCTGGCACCGGCGAAATAAGCCCTCTTCCGGCTCTGGCCCGCCGCCCGCTGCGGGCTTAGAGTCTGACTATGCCCAGCGTGCGGGGAATCTCCGCGCCCCTTCCCGAAGGGACAGCACGGGCGCCCCTGGCACCGAAGCCGGGAGCCGCCGTCGCCCTTGGACTGGTGCTTGCGGCAGGTGCACTGGCCGGCTGTGAATATACGTACGACGACGGCAGGGCCGGCAGCGCGCAGGGCACCGGGACTGCTGCGCCGGCGCCTGCGTTCACCCGCGACCCGCTGCAGCAGGATCCGGTGGGCGCGGCGGAGCTGGGTGACTGGGTGTCCCGCGCCCTTCCGGGTACCACCGGTCCCGTGGTCCAGGCCGACGCCGGGCTCCTGGCTGCTGGGGAGGACCGGCTGGTCGCGTCGCCGGTGCTGGACACCGGGACCTATATTTTGTCCATCGCCTGCCGCAGCCAGCGCCGGGTGACCTTCACGGTCCGCACCGAGACCCTCACCTTGGTGGACCTTGCCCTCCGGTGCGGCATCAACCGCGAGAACGTCATTTACCTGTCAACGGACAGTGTCCTCACGGTCCGGGTGGAGGCGAGGACCGCGGCGAACTACGCGTTCCGGGTGCACAGGCTCTAAACCGGGATGACGGGCGGGCATCACGCTCCCCCCAGCCCGGTTGCGGTGGGGCTCAGGCCGCCGCGCAGCCGCCCGGGCAGCGGAGCGTCTCCGGGCTGGCGGCGCAATCGGCGCAGTACAGCGTGAGGGTGCGGCAGCTCGGGTTGGAGCAGTTCTCGAATTTGCTGGTGGGCGCCGAGCAGCGGGCGCACTGGCCGATGGTCTTGGCGTCCTCGCTGAATTCCAGGTGCATGCGCTTGTCAAAGACGTACAGCGAGCCCTCCCAGAGCCCCTGGTCCTTGAAGGCTTCGCCGTACCGGACGATCCCGCCGTCGAGCTGGTACACCTCTTTGAAGCCGCGGTTCACCATCAGGCTGGAGAGCACCTCGCAGCGGATGCCTCCGGTGCAGTAGGTCACCACGGGCTTGTCCTTCAGAGAGTCGTACTTGCCGGACTCCAGCTCCTTGATGAAGTCATGGGTCGTGGCGACATTCGGAACCACCGCGTCCTTGAAGCGGCCAATCTGCGCTTCGAAGGCGTTCCGGCCGTCGAAGAACACCACGTCCCCGCCTTCCTGCTTCCTGGCTTCCACGAGCTCGTGGAGCTCCTCCGGCTTGAGGTGTTTTCCGCCGCCAACCACGCCACCGGCGTCGACCTTGAGTTCGCCGGGCGCGCCGAAGGAGACAATCTCGTCCCGCACCTTCACGCTGAGCCGGGGGAAGTCCGCCGCGCCGCCGTCGGACCATTTGACGTCGATTCCCCGGAACCCGGAGTACTCGCGGGTGGTCTTGATGTACTGTTTGACGGCGCCGATTTCCCCGCCCACCGTGGCATTGATGCCGTCCTTGGAAATGAGGATGCGGCCGGTCAGTCCCAGCTTTTCGCACAGGGCACGCTGCCAGAGGCGGACGGCGTCCGGGTCAGCAATGGGGGTAAAGCCGTAAAAGAGCACAATCTTGTTCAAAGCCACGTATTTAAGGGTACCGGCTGCTTTAAGGGCAGCGGCTGCGCTGCAGGGCCGGCCCGGGTCCGCGTGCGGCGGCTCGGGCCAGGCCCGGGCGTATCACAATTGCATAAGCACTTCGGCACCCCCTGTTGCTTGTGATCGGGCTGGAATAGTGTTCTTGCCATGAGCCCGGAAACCCTGGTTGAAGACATCACTGGCCTGCTCGAAGTGTGGGTTGCCGGCTGGGCCGGATGTCGCGGCTACCGGACCTCCACGGAGGGCCGTTTCCCCGCTGCGCTCCGCTCTGACACCAGCGGCGAGTGGGAAATTTTCGCGTCCGAACCCACCGATGACGAGTTCGCCGCCCTCGCGGCGAGGACTGCGGAATCCCCGGCGCGGGTACTGACCATCCTTACCAACGACCCCTCACGGTACGCCGCCCTGGCAGCCCGTCAGGGGCTGAACGTCACGTCCGATTCGCAGACGATGATGATCGTGGACATGGAGACGCAGGACGCCGAGGACCCCTGGCTGTCCGACGACGACCTGAGCCTGTCCACATACGAGCAGGACGGCGTGCATTACGCCGAGGTCCGTTCCGGAGACGCCCTCGCGGCCAGTGGCAGGGTGTTCGTGGTGGGTGACACCGCAGTGTTCGACAAGATCATCACCGAACCGGCGTTCCAGCGCAGGGGCCTGGGCAGTTTCATCATGCGTGCGCTGGCGGCCCAGGCCTTCGGCCATGATGTCCGCGCCGGTTTGCTGCTGGCGTCCCTGGACGGGCAAAAGCTCTACTCCCATCTTGGCTGGACCACGGTGGCCCGGGTCCTGATGCTCTCGGCATCCCACGACGGGGCGGACCTCTCCCTGAGCTGAACGGGTTCAGCTGGGCCCGCTGTCTGTTTTCCCCGTTGGCGAACCTCGGGCGGGCGGCACAGTTACGGGTGGAAGAATGGTGGGGTGAACCCCCATGACTCCCTGATTCCTTTACTGGGCCGCGGCCCGGAACCGGAACAGCTGCGTCATGTCCGCACCATACCGGCGCGGGAGGCAGTCCACGCGCCCTGGCCAGAATGGGTTCATCCGGACATTGCTGCGGCGTACGGGACGCTGGGCATCCTTGAGCCGTACCGGCACCAGGTTGACGCGGCCGATGCAGCGCATTCGGGCCAGCACGTTGTGGTGGCTACCGGCACTGCGTCCGGAAAGTCCCTGGCGTACCAGCTGCCGGCGTTGGATGCGATCCACCGGTCCGAGCTCCGCGTGCTCGCGGACCCGGGCAAGATTCACGACGACGGCGCCGTCACCCTTTACCTCTCCCCCACCAAGGCGCTGGCGGCGGACCAGCTGAACGCCATCCGCGCCCTGAAGCTGCCCACGGTCCGGGCGGAAACTTACGACGGCGATACCGATCCCTCCGCCCGCCGGTGGATCAGGGACCACGCCAACTTCATCCTGGCCAACCCCGACATGCTGCACTTTGGCATCCTTCCCAACCACGCGTGGTGGGCCGGTTTCTTCCGCCGGCTTCGCTACGTCATCGTGGACGAGGCGCACAGCTACCGGGGCGTGTTTGGCTCACACGTGGCCAACCTGATGCGGCGGCTGCGCCGGATCTGCGCCTATTACGGTGCGGGAACGGCGTTCCCCGAGCCTGTGTTCATCGCTGCCTCCGCCACCGCGTCCGAGCCCGATGTCTCCTTTTCCCGCCTCATCGGGGCGCCCGTCAAGGCGGTGTCCCGCGACTGCTCGCCGCACGGGGCCACCACCGTGGCGCTGTGGGAACCGGCGCTGACCGAGGTCAGAGGGGAGAACGGCGCGAAGGAGCGGCGGACGGCCGTGGCCGAAACCTCCGACCTGCTGGCCAACCTGGTATCCGCCCGGGTCCGCACCATCGCCTTCATCAAGTCCCGCCGCGGCGCCGAGACCATCTCCGCGATTACCAAACGGCTCCTCGACGAGGTGGATCCCAGCCTCCCGCAGCGGGTTGCCGCCTACCGGTCGGGGTACCTGCCGGAGGAACGCCGGGCGGTGGAGAAAGCCCTGCGTTCGGGCCAGCTGCTGGGTGTCTCCAGCACGTCTGCGTTGGAACTCGGGATCGACATCTCGGGCCTGGATGCCGTGCTGGTGGCTGGCTGGCCCGGTACGCGGGCATCGCTGTTCCAGCAGATCGGCAGGGCCGGCCGGGCGGGCCAGGATGCCATTGCGGCCTTCGTGGCCAGCGATGACCCGCTGGACACTTTCCTGGTGAACCATCCCGAGGCCATCTTCGACGTGTCGGTGGAAGCGACGGTCTTCGACCCTTCCAACCCCTACGTTCTGGGCCCGCACCTGTGTGCGGCAGCCGCCGAGCTTCCCCTGGGGCCGGGCGAGCTGGACCTCTTCGGGCCCACCGCTGAAATGCTCCTGGACCGGCTGGTTGCCCAGGGCTACCTCCGGCGGCGGCCCGCGGGCTGGTTCTGGACCCACTCGCAAAGCGCGGCGGGGATGGTCAACCTGCGGGCAGACGGTGGGGGCCCGGTCAGCATCGTCGACGCCGAGACGGGTTCCCTCCTGGGGACCATGGACTCGCCGCAGACGCACTACCAGGCACACACCGGGGCCGTGTATGTCCACCAGGGCGACACCTATGTGGTGGAGGACCTGAATGAAGACGACCACTGCGTCATGGTCCGCCGGGCCAACCCCGACTATTACACGACAGCACGCGACGTAACCCAGATCGAGGTCCTGGACACCCTGCGGACCATGCAGTGGGGCGACGTGACCGTCCACTTCGGCGACGTGAAGGTCACCACCCAGGTTGTCTCCTTCCAGCGCAAGGCCCTGATCTCCAATGAGGTCCTGGGCGAGGAGCCGCTGGAACTCGGTGCACGGGAGCTCTTCACCAAGGCGGTGTGGTTCGTGGTGGACAACCGTTCGTTGACCGGGGCCGGCCTCATCGAAGCGCAGTTCCCGGGCGCCCTGCATGCCGCGGAGCACGCCGCGATAGGACTTTTGCCGCTGGTGGCCTCCAGCGACCGGTGGGACATCGGCGGGGTCTCCACTGCCCTGCATGCCGATACCGGGGTGCCCACCATTTTCGTGTACGACGGGCACCCCGGCGGAGCCGGCTTTGCCGAACGGGGATTCGACAAAGCCATGGTCTGGCTGGCAGCGACCCGCGATGCCATCAAGGCCTGCGAGTGCGATGCCGGCTGCCCGTCCTGCGTGCAGTCCCCAAAATGCGGCAACAAGAACAACCCGCTGGATAAGGCCGCCGCGGTTACCCTCCTGGACGTGCTGCTCAAGGACGCCACAGAAGCCACGCCGGTGGATCTGGAAGCCAGGAGCTGATTCCCCGCCCGGAGACGTGCCCTTCGATGGCCCATCTCCCCCGGTTCCCTGGCCCTACGGCGGAGGTCCTGCCCGGGCCCGTCCCGTCGCGGCACCCAGCAGTGCGCGCTCCCCGAGCTCAGTGCGCACCTCAATCGTCTGTCCCGGGCCCGCTGAGCAGCTGAGGACCGTGGCGGAGTGCCGCGCCGCCACCTCAACGGCCACCGCGCAGGGATCCCCCGTGGTGATGCCGCGGAGGGCATCCGCCGCGGCGAGAGCTGCCAGGTCCGCTGCTGCTGCCGCCCTGCTCGCGAGCACGGCTGACTGGGCCAGCAGCAGCATGACGGCCATGGCCGTCATGACCACCAGCGCCAGCCCCGCGGCCAGGACCGTTCCCGACCCACGTTCGCGGCCATCTGTGGCGCCTTGTGGACTCTGACCGGGACCAAAATTCCGCCGCCCTCCCCGGGCGTACCGGCGTCTTGTGGCGTGCCGGCGCCCGGGTGCAGCACGACCGGACCCAGCACAGGGATGGCCGGTCCCAATCGTGGGGTGTCGCCGCCCGTGGTCACCCATCACCTGACGCCCCCGGCATCGCCCGATCCGTCGCCGCTGCCGGCGGCGCCGGTCCCCGCAGTCTCGCTGCGTGTTGAGGCACGGGCGGTAAGGGTCCATGGGATGGAAGATCCCAGGGGTCCGGGCACCCGGTCAGTGACCGTGACCCTGAACCAGCCACCGTCGGCGGCAACTGTCGCGGACGCCGAACTGCCGGCGAGCATCCTGACGGTCCGTTCCACGGCTGCGGGGTCATCGCCCCTGGCCACGGCCCTGGCGCCGGCCCGGGCTCCCTCTTCAATACGCAGCTGAGTCATGCCCGCGGCGGCTCCGGCGAGCAACATGGCCAGGAGTGCCAGCACGGCCGGCAATGCCACGGCGAACTCTGCCGTTACGGTGCCGCAGGCGTCGCCCGTCTTGCCTGCCGGTTCCTGGTGACCGTAGTTGGAGCCCACACCGCCGGTCACCGCTTCAAGAGTCTTCCGGAACGTCAGCAGTCCTGCCGGACGCGTCACGGCAGCGCCAGGGCGGTGCGGATGAGGTTCAGCAGGAAACCACGCACTTCATCGCTGCGAAGGATGAACACGAGCAGCCCGGCAAAACCCACCGCGGCCAGGGTGGCAATGGCGTATTCGGCCGTTGCCATGCCGGCTTCCGAGCCCAGCAACCCTACGCTGCGCCGCATCCTGCGGGTGCGGCCCGCAGCCGGGTACAGCTCCACCACGTTGCCGGGCGGCGGGAAGGACGCCGCTGGAAAGGACGTACCTGAGGCCGGTGCCTGCGGAACGAGTGCGCGACTGACAGTTGTGTTGGAAGCAAGGGCACGGGATGTGGCACGGGATGTGTATTGCGTCCCGACCGCGTTGCCACGGCTGCGGGCCGGCCCCATGGCCATCGGCCTGGGAGCGGTGGCCATCTGCCTGGGAGCGGTGGCCATCTGCCTGGAAGCAGCGGGTGCGGACATTCCGGCGGAGTAATTGCGGCGGTAGTGGTTGGTGGACATCTGGTTTCCTTTCCATGGGTGCCGGTGGTTTTCCCGGCTGTCTTGACTCTTCCCGGCGGGGTTGTTGCGGGTAAGGGAGGGTGTGGGCTAAGTGGAAAAGCGGGGCTGCTCCAGCGCTGTGGAGGAGGGGACGGACAGCGCGACCGGGGGCGGCGGGACAGGCTGGGAACCAGGAACCAGGGGCACCGGGACAGACCGGGAACCGGGAACCGGAAGCGGCGGAATAGGCCGGGAAGCGGGAACCGGGGCCCGGGGCCCGGGAGCGGCGGAGCCAGCGAGGAGCCGGATTGCGACGAGCCGGATTCCGAGGAGACAGCCGCTTAGGAACCGGACGGTACCAGGGCCAGCAGCACCGGAACGACACCAAGGCAGATGAAGGCCGGGAGTGAGCACAGGCCCAGGGGAACGACCAGCTTCACCCCGAGCGAAGCGGCCCGCTTCTCCGCAGCCCGAAACCGCTCCCGGCGGAGCCTTGCAGCCTGGGCGTAAAGAATCGCTGACGACGGCGCGCCCGTGAGTGCGGCGAAGCCCAGCGCGTCCCGCAACTCCAGGACTTCGGGCAGCTGTATTGCGGAGCTGCGCCATGCCGTCTCCCAGTCGGCGCCAATGGCCAGCGCCGAGACCACGGGCCGCAGGGATTCCCGGTACTGCGGGGCAGCAGAAGCAGCCACCAGGTCAAGCGCCCGGCCAATGCCGGCGCCGGCATCGAGCATGGCCGCCACCAGCTCCAGCATCATGGCCGGATCCTTCAGCCCGCTGCCGGAACTCGCTGGCGCCCCTTTGGTGGCTGCCGTCGGTTGTGCCCCTGCAGCGGCAGGAAGCAGGAGGCGCAGCCGTTGGCGCGGCCTGGCGTGGCTGGAACAGGCAAGCCAGGCGCTGGCCGCGAGCAGCAGGAACAATGCCAGGCCTGGAGCCCACCCCTGGGTCATGGCACTCATGCCCCTGCCGCCGCCGAAACCAGCCGGGCAGACCATGCCCTTCCCGTCACGGTGAGGACCACCCCGCCGAACAAGGCGGCCAGTCCCAGGGGTGTTCCCAAGAGGGTAGCGAGGGGATCCACGCCGAGGGCGGCACCGAGTCCAAGACCCATCAAGGGGAGCCAGGTCAGGAGCCGGACGGTGGCTTTGGGCCCTGCGAGAGCCGTCTGCCGGGCCGCGTCTGCGTCATCCTCCGCTTCCAGCTGGGCCGCGAACCGGGTCAGTACGTCGGCGAGCGGACACCCGCTGGCCTCCGCAATGTCAAAGCAGGCGGCCAGCTCCAGCCAGGTCCTGGCCTCCCTGTCCCGGGGCTGGAACGCTGTGGAAACCGCGCGCCGGATGGATTCCGAAACGGGAGCTCCGGTCGCGGCGGCAGCACGCGCGGATGACAGAACCGCAGCTGATCCCTCTGACAGCATCGCCCCGGACACGGGTGCACGCTCTTGAAGCTGCTGCCCGTTTCCGCCATCGCCGTAAACCGTCCACAGCTCGTCCCACAACCGCCCCGGCGTCCGTCCGCCCCGGAGCAGTGCCGCCAGCTGCTGCACCACCAGGGTCAGGCCCGGCCCCCGCGACAGTGCCGCGCTCCTGCCGGCCGCCTTGCCCCACGGCAGTACCAGGCCTCTCCTGACCCCCTGCGTGCTCTTCTTCCTGCCGGTTGCCGTGCGCAGCCGGGAAACCGCGTCCAGGGGCGGGTTGAGGAGCAACAGCATGGCACTGCAAAGAAGCACCGTGAAAAGGACCGTCACAGGGTTGCCCCGGGGTCCATCCCCAACCGGGCCGCCAGCGCCGACCACGCCGGACCCGTGATACCTGACTCCTTAATGGCCGGCACCACGGTCAGTCCTGCCGGGCCATCGGCGATGAGTCCAACGCACAGGACTTCCCGGCACTTCGGGGTCCTGCCGACATGGATGACAACGTCGAGGGCGCTGGCGGCCTGAAGCCGCACGGCCTCCGGGCCGAGCCCGGCGAGCGCGCCGAGGGCGTTGAGCCTGGCCGGGAGCGCGGCTGCCGTGTTCGCGTGGATGGTTCCGCCACCGCCACTGTGCCCGGTATTCATCGCCGTCAGGAGCTCACGGACTTCAGCACCCCGGCACTCCCCCACCACCAGCCTGTCCGGACGCATGCGAAGCGCCTGGCGAACCAGCTCCCCCAAGTCCACGGCGCCGCCACCTTCAAGATTCCCGTGGCGTGATTCGAGGGCCACCACATGGGGGTGGACAGGGTTGAGTTCGGCCGCATCCTCGATCAGGACCAGCCGCTCTTTCGCGGAACAAAGGCCCAGCAGGGTGGACAGCAGCGTGGTCTTACCGGAACCCGTGGCACCGCTGACCAGGAAACTCAGCTTCCTCTCCACTATCCTCTCCAGCACCGTCTGCACGCGCTGGCCGAACATGCCGCCCGCGCGCAGCTCCGCCATGCTGAAAACCCTCTCCCTGCGAATCCGGACGCTCAGCAGCGTCCCGGACGTGGACACCGGCGGCAACACGGCGTGAACACGGTAGCCGCCGGCAAGCCTGACATCGACGCAGGGCGACCCGTCATCCAGGCGGCGCCCGCCTGCAGCCACCAGCCGGCAGGCCAGCGCGCGCAGTTGGGCCTCGCCATCGAACACGACAGGTACGCGCTCGATGCCCCTGCCACGGTCCACCCACACGGAATCGGGAGCGTTAACGAAAATGTCTGTGACGGCAGGATCCCTGGTGAGCTCCTGCAGCGGTCCCAGTCCGTTGAGTTCGGCACTGATCCGTTCCACCGCGGCAAGCGCTCCGGCGGTGCCCAACAGCTTGCCCGTGGCCTGGACAGCAGCAGCGACGCGCGACGGTGTTACCGCTCCAGCCTCGGCCATCATCGACTCACGGACGGATTCCAGCAGCCCGGAATCAACGGCCCGGCCAGTACCGGCTGCCTCACCGGCCCGCGCCTGGCGGACGGCCTGGTTCGCTTCAAGGATCCGGGCACTGCGCCGTGCACCCAGGCCCCCGGACCCTGCAGCGCTGCCCGTATCGGGAGCTGAAGGTGTACCCGACGGCCGCCTCATGCCACATCCCCCGCCTGCAGGTCCTCGCCGAGCCAATCGAGCACCGTGGCGCCGAAATGCCGGATGCTCCGCCGCTTCCCAAAGTCCAGCAGGCGCCCCGCTTCCATGGCTACCGGGACGGCCCGCAGTTCGGGGATGCGGCCCTGCACGGGCAACCCTACGGCGTCAGCAATCAGGGAACTGTCCAGCGCAGCGCCTGGCCGGCCCCGCACCAGCAAGGCAGCCTCCACGGGCGGAAGTTCCTGCAGGAGGCGCACCGTTGCGACCGCGGCCTTCAGCTGCGCCGGCACCACCACCATGATCCGGTCACAGTCCCCGGCCACCGTATGGAGCGGCTCCGCGGCCCTTCCCACATCCACAACGACCAGCTCAAAACCACGGCGGGCAGCATCGAGCACACCCGCTGCGGCGGCAGCAGGGACACGGACCGGCTGCTCCCGGGTGGCAGGCCAGGACAGGAAGGAAAAACCTCCGGCCACGGGCAGGGAGTCGGAGAGCTGCAGGGGATCAATGCTGCCCCTTGCCTCCGCGAGGTCCGGCCAGCGCAGTCCGGGGTTGTCCTCGGCAGCGAGCGCCAGTTCCAGGCCACCGCCCCAGGGGTCCCCGTCAAACAGCAGGACGCGTACCCCCAGCCCTGCCGCGGCCTGGGCTATCCAAATGGCGGCGGTGGTTGCCCCCGCCCCGCCGCAACCGCCCGTGATGCCAAGGACCAGGCCGCCGGGTCCCGGCGAGCGTGACCGGCTCAGATGGTCCGCCAGCCAGGCAGCGGCATCGGGCAGCACGGCAACGCGTTCGGCGCCCAGGGCGGCGGCGAGGTGCCAGAGGCTGTCCCCTTCGCCGTCGAGGCCCACCATGACGGCAGGGGTGCGCCGCCGTGGTGGCAGCTCCCGCACATCGCTGCCCACCAGGACGGCCGATGCAGCGTCCCAGTACCGTCCGCCCTCCACTGCATCCGGAACGACGCGCAGCTGGGCTCCGGCGGCTGCCACAATGCGCTCCACTTCGGCGCGGAGAACCCCCGAGGAGGTAACCAGCAGCACCCCGCCCGCACCGCCCGGTGCTGAACCGCCCGGCGGTGAACCGTCCGGCAGCCAGGCGGCGCCGGACGCCGGGTTGTCCGGCAACGCAGCACGGGAGGGTGATCTCCGGCCTGGTGGCCGCCGGAAGGAATCCGTGGCCTGCCCCGGCGCGGGGTGCGGTGCATTCAGCTGGTGCCTGCTCATGCAGCCACTCTGCCGCGGCAACCAAAGCCCGTTAAGGGGGCACCTCCCCTATGTGGACAAACAGGGCCACCACTCCCGGCAGGGCACAATGGGAACATGTACCTGCTGCTTGCCGCCCACCCCCGCGGTGCGGCACTGCAGGAACTGACACAGGCAGGCGACCCCCAACCGGCCAACCCCGGGCCCCGGCTGGTGGCACCCGGCGAGCTTGCCGCCGTCGTCCGTGAACTGGAAGCCCGGCGCCCCGGAGGACAGCCGCCCCGGTGGATCTGGCACCGGACGCAGGACTGGTACCCCGCGCTGCTCGCCTCCGGTGTGGAGGTGGAGCGCTGCTACGACGTCACCCTCTGCGGCAACATCCTGGCCTTCTCGCAGTTCAGCGCCCATACCGATTACGCCAGGAATACCGACAGGGTCCCGGTGGAGGATCCCATGCTCCCGCCGAAGGCTCTGCTGCCGCCGCGTCCCCCGGCGGACCAGGGAGCGCTGTTCGACGATCCGGGTGCCGGACCGGCCCCGGGGTGGGGACTTGAGGACCTCCGCGCCGAATACGCGGCCCAGCAGGCCGCCCTGGCCGGCGTGGGGATGGAGGAAAACCGCCGGCACCGCCTCCAGCTGCTGCTCGCGGCGGAGTCGGCAGCAGCCATGGTTGCTGCCGAGATGCAGCACGCGGGCGTTCCGTGGCGGGAGGACCTGCACGAACAGATCCTGGTTGACCACCTGGGGCCCCGCCCGCCCGCCGGACAGCGTCCGCAAAGACTCGAGGCGCTTGCTGCGGAACTGCGTACCCTGCTCAACTCCCCGGGGCTCAACCCCGACTCGCCGCAGGACCTGATGCGGGCCCTGCACCGCAACGGCATCGAGGTGAAGAGCACCCGGAAGTGGGAGCTCAGGGAGTCCAGCCACCCTGTCATCGAGCCGCTGCTGGAATACAAGAAGCTCTCCCGCCTCCACACGGCCAACGGCTGGTCATGGCTGGACGCCTGGGTGGACGGTGGCAGGTTCCGCCCCGAGTATGTGGTGGGTGGAGTCGTTTCCGGGCGCTGGGCGTCCCGGGGCGGTGGCGCACTGCAGATCCCGCGCCAGGTCCGCGGAGCGGTCCATGCAGACCCGGGCCACAAACTGATCGTGGCCGACGCCTCGCAGCTGGAACCGCGCGTCCTGGTGGCCCTCGCGCAGGACTCCTCCATGGCTGAGGCCGCCCGGGACCAGGACCTGTATGCCGGCATCGCCGCCAAGGGCTTCGGCGGGGACCGGGCCAAAGCGAAGATGGCGTTGCTGGGCGCGATGTACGGCGCCACCTCCGGCGAGGCCGGGCGGCTGATGCCGCAGTTGGCGCGCACCTATCCGCGCGCCGTCGACTTTGTGGAGCGTGCGGCGCGGGCGGGTGAAGCCGGCGGAACGGTGACCACGCGGCTGGGCCGCAGCAGCCCGCCGCCCTCGGAGCGGTGGTTCCTGAGCCAGCGCTCCACCACCGCCGAAGAGCAGCGGCGCGCAGAGTCCATAGCCCGGTCCCGGGGGCGTTTCACCCGGAACTTCGTGGTCCAGGGCTCCGCGGCGGACTGGGCGGCGTGCTGGCTCGCGGAATTACGACGGCGGCTGCGCACCCTTCGGACAGCGGGCACCGGCGGCAGCGGCGGGACGGTCCGGGCCGAGTTGGTCTTCTTCCTGCACGATGAGGTGATGGTGCATGCGCCCGCGGAAAGGGTTGACGCCTGCATCGCCGCCATCGAGGAATCGGCCGTGGCGGCAAAGGAGCTGTTGTTCGGGCGGATCCCGGTGGAGTTCCCGGTGAGCCTCGCCGTCGTCGACTCCTACAACCTCGCCAAATAGCGGTCCTGGCGGGCGCCGGATACCTGCCCATGAGATGCAAGGTAACCTACCCGGCAGTAGCTCGACGGGCAGGGTGGCGGAGGTTACAGTCGGAGGCGGTGGCTGAAACAGACCGGTCCACACGCTGATGCAACGACGCATACCAGGGAGGTCCCCGTCCATGGCGGGAAGATTTGAAATACACCGCACAGGCGACGAGTCGTACCGGCTGCGGCTCACCGACTCCGAGGGCAACACCGTTGCGGTTTCGCCAACCTTCAAGTCCCTGACCATGCTCCGTGACGGCATCAAGGCCATGCGCGAGAACGCCGCCACCGGCATCGTGGTGGATTTGCGCCAGCAGGCCTGAGGTTTAGACCCCGATCGGATGCAGCCGGTTCCGGTCCCACGGAACCGACCAGCCGAGCTGGTCGAAGAGGCCACTGAGCACAATGCCGGTGAAGCCCCACACCACCACCCCGTGCACCGTGAACGCGGGGCTGTCGAACGTCCGCCCTGCCCGGTGGACGGTGGCCATCACCCGGTTGTCCGGGTCCAGCAGGTCCCGCACCGGGACGCGGAACACCTGGGCGGATTCACCATAGTCCACCACCCGGACCGGTGAGGGTGCCTGCCACCACCCGAGCACCGGCGTCACCAGGAAGTTGCTGTGCGCCAACCCCAGCTCCTGGAGCGTGCCCAGCACTTCCACGCCGCTGGCATCCAGCCCGGTCTCCTCCTCGGCTTCCCGGAGCGCGGCCTCCACCGGGGTTTCGTCCCTGTCGATGCCGCCGCCGGGAAAGGCCACCTGGCCCGGATGGGAGCCCAGGGTGTGGGCACGTTCCAGGAGCAGGACGTCGAGGTCGGCCGGCGCAAGTGGCTTGCCGGACGCGGCCGGGACGTCGTCAAGGACGCCAAAGAGCATCAGCACCGCGGCCCTGCGGGCGCGTGCCGCATCGACGGTCAGGGCAGCCCAGCGCGGATCAGGAGGGCCTGCCGTTCCGGTTTTGGCCCGCCGGACCAGCCCGGCGAGGTCTTCGCGGGCGCTCACGGGGTCCTCTTCTGGGAAGCCATCCGGATCTCTGCGGCCCGGTGCTGTTCTGCCAGGTACTGCTCCAGCAATGCCTCGCTGCCGGGAGCAAGTTCGTATTTGAGGAGCTTGGCCGCCTTGACGGGGTCGGTCTCGCCCAGACCGTAGCTGGGGCACCAGTTGGCCACCGGACAGGCGCCGCAGGCGGGTTTCCTGGCGTGGCAGACCCGGCGGCCATGGAAAATCACCCGGTGGGACAGCATGGTCCAGTCCCTGCGCTCGAACAGCTCCGCCACGTCCTGTTCAATCTGGACGGGATCCTCTGACTGGGTCCAGCCGAACCGCTTGGCCAGCCGGGCGAAGTGCGTGTCAACGGAGATCCCCGGAACGCCGAAGGCGTTGGCGAGCACCACGTTGGCGGTTTTGCGGCCCACGCCGGGCAACGTGACCAGTTCCTCCATCCGCCCGGGCACCTCGCCGTCAAACTCGTCCACCAGCCGCGTGCACAGTGCCTGGACGTTCTTCGCCTTGGCTCGGAAGAACCCGGTGGGCTTGAGGATGGCCTCAAGCTCCGTGGGGTCCGCCTCCGCCAGGGCGCGGGCATTGGGCCACCGCGCGAACAGCACCTTGGTGACCTGGTTGACCGTCACGTCAGTGGTCTGGGCGGACAGGACGGTGGCCACGAGCAGTTCGAACGGATTGCGGAAATCCAGTTCCGCATGGGCGTACGGGTATTTCTCGGCCAGGGCCTTGTGGATGCGCCGCGCCCTCCGCTTCAACGCCAGGACGGATTCGGACGAGACCACGGGCATCCCTGCGGCCTGGCCGGTCGTGGTGCGGGCCCCGGCCACCGGCGTCAGCCGCGCTCGATGTTGCTGAGGTCGCGAAGCACGCCCAGCCGTCCATCGGTGTGCTGGACCAGGAATTCGTGGCCGCGGTCCTCAAGTGCCAGCACCCAGCCGCCGGGTTCAATCACGAACGCGGGGGCACCGGTGCGGGGGTCGAAGGCGGTGCGGTGCTGGGCAACGGCAAACCAAAAGGCCTCGTGGATCGGCTGCCCGTCCATCTCGTCGTGGCGGCTTGCCGGATCCACCGTTGCCCCGATGGGCTGCTCGGCGCGGACCTGCTGGTGAACGGCGGTGGCAGCCGGCGGCTCCCACGCGGCCTGGGGGGCATGGGCTGCGGGGACATCCCCGTGCTGGGTCTCCTCCGCAACGGGAGCAGAAGCAGGGCGGACGACGTCGGCTGCCTGGGTGGGCGGGCCGGCGTCCACCGCGGGGGCAGGGCGGGCGACGTCGGCTGCCTGGGTGGGCGGCCCGGCGTCCACTTCAGGGGTCCGTTCCGACGTTTCGGGGGCGGACGCGGACGGCGAGGGCGCGGACGCTGCAGGCCCGTGGGCAGCGGCAGCCGCGGCACCGGCTCCTGCAGCGGCAGCTCCGGCGGTTCCCGCGTTTGATGTCCCGGCGGCAGCCACCGGTACGGCAGCGGTTGCAGGCGGCTGCGCGGAACGGACGGGCTCAGGGCTGTGGCCGGCAGATCCCGGCTGGACAGCGGAGGAGCCGGCGCCCGCACCCCCGAAGATGCCGGCGCCCTTGAAGCCGCCCTTGGACTGGTTGGCGCCGGTCTCCGGTTTGGCTGCTTTAGGGGCCCGCGGCTTCCGGGTCGGGACCGCGGCTTCGCGGGCCACGACATGCGCCGGCATCTCGGGCCGGTCCTTGAAGTCACCGGACAGATAGGGCACGAAACGGCCCAGCACCGTGGCAGTGAACAGGATCAGGGAGCCGATCAGGCCCACCAGCAGTGTGGTCCCGTATCCGGAGGCCACTGACAGGAAGAAGAAGGCCACGGCAAAGGAAGCCACCACGGAGGCGAACTGGTCGATGGAGAGCGAACCCACCCGGATCCGGGTTGCAGGGGCCAGCCGGCGGGCGGCGAACAGGGCACTGGCGATCAGCGGCAGGATGATGCCCAGTCCCAGGAAGAACAGGTTGTTCAGGTTCCACAGGTTGTACCGGGCACCGAAAAGGGGCAGCAGGGACGCGACAAACAGGATCAACGTCCCGGCGAAAACGGCCAGGTCCCGCACAGTGAACGGACCGAGGACGGCATGGTTGGCGTTGGGGTCGATCTTTCCGGAGGCAGCGTTGCGCCCTGCAGCCTGTCCCTTGGCACCGCCGGCGGCCGTCGGGTGCCCTGGTCCCGCAGCGGCGGATCCGGAGCCTCCGGGCCCCGACGCGGTGTCCTGGGCCGTTCGCTGGCCGAAGCTCTGCTGGTTCATTCTGCTCTCCTTAGCGTGGCGGCACCGGGCCCGGTCCGGACCCGAAAACCGTGCCGTCTTGACATGCGGGCCGGGCCCGTCCAGGCACTGTTTGCGCCTGGCCGGAGCGGTCCGAAATGAAGTCACAATTCCATCTCAGCCTAGTCAACAGCCTGGCTGATCACTAGCTGGAACAGGCCTCCGTGGCCCTGGGAGGAGTAATGAAGACACCATTCACCGCTTAAAAAACGCCGCTCATGGCCACACGTGTGACGGGGAGCACAGAGGGCACGCGGCAAGCATTAGGCTAGGTTGCGGAACAGCTCTTTGCGGTACGCCCGCCCGGCTGGAGCCCAATGCCGTGCCACACGGAGGGCCCTGCCGTGCGGGTGTCCCGCGCGGCAAAGATCGATGAATGATGAGGTTCACATGTCCCAGGACACTCCCAGCTCCACGGCCACCGTTCCCTCCGCTTCCGCCCAGCCGGCAGGTCAGCAAGGCAACCAGGGCGATGCTTTTGCGAACCTGCTGCATGAGACCCGGGCCTTCCCGCCCTCCCCGGAATTCGCGGCCGACGCCGTTGTCACCGCCGCCGAGTACGGGGAAGCGGATGCCGACCGGCCGGCGTTCTGGGCCAAGAAGGCCCGGGAACTGCTGACCTGGAGCAAGGACTTCACCCAGGCGCTGGACTGGTCCAATCCGCCCTTCGCCAAGTGGTTTGTGGGCGGTGAACTCAACGCCGCCTACAACGCCCTGGACCGCCACGTCGAAGCCGGCAACGGTGACCGTGTGGCCATCTATTTCGAGGGCGAACCCGGCGACACGCGGACCTACACCTACGCGCAGCTGACCGAAGAGGTGAAAAAGGCTGCCAACGCCTTCGAGTCCCTGGGCGTGGCCAAGGGTGACCGCGTGGCCGTGTACCTGCCCATGATCCCCGAGGCCGTCATCACCCTGCTGGCCTGCGCCCGGATCGGCGCGGTCCACTCCGTGGTGTTCGGCGGTTTCTCCGCCGAAGCACTGCGTTCGCGGATTGACGACGCCGAGGCCAAGCTCGTGGTCACGGCGGACGGCACCTACCGGCGCGGCAAGCCCAGCCCGCTCAAGGCCGCCGTCGATGACGCCCTGGCCCACGACGGCCACACCGTGCAGAACGTGGTGGTGGTCAAGCGCAACGGCCAGGACGTGGACTGGACGGAAGGCCGCGACCACTGGTGGGCTGACACCGTGGGCACGGCAACGGCCGAGCACACGGCGGTGGGCCACGATTCGGAACACCCGCTGTACATCCTCTACACCTCGGGCACCACGGGTAAGCCGAAAGGCATCCTGCACACCACCGGCGGCTACCTCACCCAGACGGCCTACACCCACAAGGCGGTCTTCGACCTCCACCCGGAAACGGACGTCTATTGGTGCACGGCCGACGTCGGCTGGGTCACCGGACACTCCTACGTCGCCTACGCGCCGCTCATCAACGGCGCCACCCAGGTCATGTACGAGGGCACCCCGGACTCCCCGCACCAGGGCCGCTGGTGGGAGATCGTGGAAAAGTACAAGGTCTCCATCCTCTACACCGCGCCCACCGCCATCCGGACCTTCATGAAGTGGGGTTCGGAGATCCCGGCGAAGTACGACCTCTCGTCGCTCCGCGTGCTGGGCTCCGTCGGTGAACCCATCAACCCCGAAGCCTGGATGTGGTACCGCAAGGTCATCGGCGGCGACAAGGCACCCATCGTCGATACCTGGTGGCAGACTGAGACCGGCGCGCAGATGATTGCCCCGCTCCCCGGAGTCACGGCCACCAAGCCCGGCTCGGCGCAGGTGCCGCTGCCCGGGATCGCCGTGGACGTTGTCGACGAAATGGGCCAGTCCGTCCCGAACGGGCACGGCGGCTTCCTGGTCATCCGGGAGCCCTGGCCGTCCATGCTGCGCGGGATCTGGGGTGATCCGGAGCGCTTCAAGGACACCTACTGGTCCCGGTTCGAGAACATGTACTTCGCAGGCGACGGTGCCAAGAGGGACGAAGACGGCGACATTTGGCTGCTAGGCCGGGTGGATGACGTCATGAACGTCTCGGGGCACCGGCTCTCCACCACTGAGATCGAGTCCGCCCTGGTGAGCCACCCGGCCGTGGCGGAGGCCGCCGTCGTCGGTGCCACGGACGAAACCACCGGCCAGGCCGTGGTGGCGTTCGTCATCCTCCGTGGCGACGCCGCCAACAACGGTGACGCCACCGTCCAGGAACTGCGCAACCACGTGGGCAAGGAAATCGGGCCGATCGCCAAGCCCAAGAACATCCTGGTGGTCCCGGAACTGCCCAAGACCCGGTCCGGCAAGATCATGCGCCGCCTCCTCAAGGACGTGGCGGAAGGCCGCGATCCGGGCGACGCCACCACCCTCTCGGACCCGACCATCATGCAGCAGATCGCAGCGTCGCTGCGAAAGTAGCGGTATCGGTTTGGCGACGGCGCTGCCCGGTTTGGGTGGCGCCGTCGCCGTATGCTGGGAGCAACCCTGTAATACCAATGAAGGAACCCGCTCACATGCTTGCAGCTGCCCGACACCAGGCCATTGTGGATGCTGTCCAGCGGGAGCGGGTGGTGCGGGTTTCGGACCTGGCCGCGCAGCTGGGTGTGTCGCTGATGACGGTGCGGCGGGACATCGAGCAGCTTGAAGAGGGCGGGAAACTGGAGCGCATCCACGGCGGGGCCAAACTTCCCGGTGATGCCAGTGCCCATGAGCCCGGCTTCGAGTTGAAATCCACGCAGTTGACGGCGGAGAAGCGGGCCATTGCCGTGGCCGCTGCGGGGCTGGTGCAGGAAGGCATGGCGGTCGGCTTGAGCGCGGGCACCACCACGTGGGCGCTGGCCCGGGAATTGACCGGCGGCCCGCGCATCACCGTGGTGACCAATTCGATGCGGATTGCCGATCTTTTCCACCCCGGCGGGTCCACCGTGATCCTGATAGGCGGCGAACGCACGCCGTCGGACGCCCTGGTTGGCCCGATCGCCACCGGAGCCCTCAAGCAACTGCACCTGGACGTCCTGTTCCTGGGCGTCCACGGAATGGATGCAGACGCCGGGTTCACCACCCCAAACCTGCTCGAAGCCGAGACGGACCGTGCGTTCGTGGCAGCCGCACGGAAGACGGTGGTCCTTGCCGACCACACCAAGTGGGGCATGTTGGGCATCAGCTCCATCGCAGCACTCGATGACGTGGATGAAGTCATCAGTGATGCGGGGCTCAGCGCCGAGGCCCAGCGCGTCCTTGGCGAACGGGCCAAGCTGCGTGTAGTGCCCGCGTAAGCGCGGTCAGGCTGATCCGCGCCACATGATGGTGGTCTCGAGGACCCGCGGCGCGCCCGGCAGCCCCTGGAGCTGCGCCAGGACGAGTTCAGCGGCGGTGCTCCCCAAAAGGTCAGCCGGCTGGCGGACTGTGGACAGCTGGGGCCTGCAGCGAAGGGCCCAGCTGCTGTCGTCGAAACCCACAATTCCCACATCCTCCGGAACGCGCCGCCCGGCCTCCTGCAATGCCGTCATGGCTCCGGCGGCCACGGCGTCCGAGGCCGCGAAAACTCCGTCCAGATGGGGAGCGCGCCGGAGCAGTTCCTGCATGCCCTCCAACCCGGCAGCGTAGGTGTACAAGGGGTATTCCACCACCAGGTTGGGGTCAAATCGGTCGCCCATCGCGGCCCGGAAGCCGGCAAGCCGGTCCTTTCCTGAGTCGCGGTCCAAGGCACTGGCGATCATGCCCACCTGTTCCCGCCCTGTTTCCAGCAGCCTTTTGGTGATGCTCCGGGCGGCCTCAACGTTGTCAATGGCGGCGTACGGCAGCGCGGGGGTCCCTTCCGGGTGGCCGACGAAGGCCGCAGGCAACCCAATGTCCGCTATGGCTGCCGCAATGGGATCGGACGCGCGCGCTGAGATGATGACGGCGCCGTCAACCAGGCCGCCCCGCAGGTAATCCGCCACCCTGCGGCTGTCACGGTCGGAATCAATGATCAGCGAAACCAGTTGGTAGTCAGCCTTCGACAGCACCTCGTTGGCGCCCAGCAGGATGGAGCCAATATTGGGGTCTTCGAACAACAGCGAGTGGGGTTCGTGAATGATCAGCCCGATGGCCCGGGATTCCTGGGTGACCAGGTTGCGGGCTGCGTTGTTGCGGACGTATCCCACCCGGGCGATGGCTTCTTCGACGGCCTGCTTGGCCTCGTCGGAGACGTATTTTTCCCCGTTCATGACCCGTGAAACGGTCCCCCGGGAAAGCCCGGCGGCGTCCGCGACATCGTTGATGGTGGCGCGGCGGGCACGGGTGCGTGTCAGCGACATATTTGTACTGTAGCGGAGTCTGGACGGGGTACGTCCTCCCGCAGGCATTGACACGGCCCTGACCGCCGCCGTACTCTGGGAACGTTCCCAGATGACCTGCATCACTATTTGCGGCGTCTGTCTGGGAACGTTCACAGAGATCGTTGAGACAACAGCGTCCAAGAGCAGGGGCTTCCCCGTCTTGCACGTTTGCCGCAAGCCGAAGGAGCAGGGTTGAGCCCCACCAAAACGTCAGTCGCCGAGCTTTCCGGGAACGGACAGCTCGTTTACGGCTGCGACTACAACCCCGAGCAGTGGGATCCCGCCGTCTGGCAGGAAGACGTCCGGCTCATGAAAGAGGCGGGGGTGAACCTCGTTGCGGTCAACATTTTCGGCTGGGCCGAACTGGAGCCCTCCCCCGGGACCTACTCCTTTGAACGTCTCGACCAGGTGTTGGATTTGCTGCACGCCAATGGCATCGGGGCCAACCTCGGCACCGGGACCTCGTCCACCCCTGCGTGGCTGACAACCCTGCATCCGGAAATCCTCCCGGAGTCCGCAGCAGGAGTCCGGGCATGGCCGGGCGGCCGGCAGGCATGGTGCCCCAGTTCCCCGCGCTACCGGGAGTATGCCCTCCGGCTGGTGGACGAAGTAGCACGACGGTACGGCACGCACCCTGGAGTACGGCTGTGGCATGTTTCAAACGAACTGGGATGCCACAACGCCCTGTGCTACTGCGACGTCTCCGCCGCTGCGTTCCGCACCTGGCTGACTGCGCGCTACGGCACCCTGGATGCCCTCAACAGCGCCTGGGGCACCACCTTCTGGTCCCAGCGCTACTCCGCCTGGGAGCAAATCCTGCCCCCGCGAATCACGGTCTCCACCAACAACCCCACCCAGTTGCTCGACTTCCACCGCTTCAGCTCCGACGAACTGCTGGGCTACTACCAGGCGGAGGCGGACGTGCTGGGGAAGCACAGCAGCATCCCGGTCACCACCAACTTCATGGTCGCCGCGCACATCCGCAACCAGGACTACTGGGCGTGGGCGCCTCACATGGACATCATCGCCAACGACCACTACCTCGACCACCGGCTCGAGGACCCCACGGTGGAGCTGGCCTTCGCCGCAGACGCCACCCGCGGACTTGCCCAGGGCCAGCCCTGGCTGCTGATGGAACATTCCACCTCTGCTGTGAACTGGCAGCCGCGCAACATTGCCAAGGCGCCCGGCCAGATGCTCCGCAACTCACTCACCCACCTGGCGCGCGGAGCGGACGGACTCTGCTTCTTCCAGTGGCGGGCCTCCGTCCAGGGCAGCGAAAAATTCCACTCGGCCATGCTCCCCCACGCCGGAACAGACTCGCGGGTCTGGCGGGAAGTCAAAGAGCTCGGCCACATCCTCGAAAAGCTCGCCGGGGTGGCCGGCACCACGGTGAAGGCCGAAGCTGCACTGGTTTTCAGCTGGGAAGCGTGGTGGGCCTACGACCAGGAGTCACACCCTTCCTCGGACGTACGGTACATGGACCAGGTGCACTCCCTCTACAAAGCGCTCTGGGAAAACGGCATCACGGTGGACATCGTGGCCCCCGGCTCTGACCTCTCCGGCTACAAGCTGGCACTGGTTCCCGGACTCTACCTCGTCCGTGAACAGGAATCCGCGGCCCTGGCAGACTTTGTCGGCAACGGAGGCCACGCCGTGGTTACCTACTTCAGCGGCATTGTCGACGAAAACGACACAGTACTGACCGGCGGCTACCCGGGCGCGTTCCGGGACCTCCTCGGCGTCCGATCGGAGGAATTCCTGCCCATGCCGCCCGGACAGCTCCTGCCGCTGGATACCGGAGCCACGGCCGCCCTGTGGGCCGAGGCGCTGCGCCTGGAGGGCGCGGAGGCAAAAGCATCCTTCATTGAGGGCCACCTCACCGGCACCCCGGCAGTGACCCGCAACCGGCACGGCGCCGGGAACGCCTGGTACATCGGCACAGTGCTCGATCCCCAAGCCCTCCGCGACGTTGTGGCCGGAGCCGCCGCCGAAGCCGGTGTCGCTGTGCAGGCAACAGCGGCAGGCCTGGAAGTCATTGCCAGGTCAGACGCGGAGCACACGTACACCTTCCTTATCAACCACTCGGACGATGAGCACAAATACCCTGCACACGGATACGAACTGATCGCGGGGGAAGAAGTCTCCACCGCCGTCGTCATTCCTGCCGGCACCGTACGCGTCGTCCGCAGCTTCAGCTCAGCACCCCCAACCACTGGCCGCATCTCCGGCCTTAAGGATGATGAAAGTGACTAGACACCAAACTGCTCCGGCAATGGCCGCGGGGGCACCGCCAGCCCGGAAACCCAGGACGTCGGCCGCCCAGCGCCGCGCCGTCCTTCTGTTCGTTGCGCCGTTCGGCCTGCTCTTCCTGGCCTTCTATGCGGTGCCGATCGTCTTCGCCGTGGTCCAATCCCTCCTCACCGTGGAACGCAAGGGCACCTTCGGGCCTCCCCAACAGGTCTTCGGCGGACTCGTCCAGTACCAGCAGGTGTTCCAGAACACCGAATTCTGGGAATCCGTGGGCCGCGTCCTGCTCTTCGGAGTGGTCCAGGTGCCGATCATGCTCGGTCTTGCCCTCCTGTTTGCCTTGCTGCTCGATTCGCCCCTCCTGAAGGGTAAGAAGTTCTTCCGGCTGGCATTTTTCGCCCCCTACGCAGTACCGGGCGTTATCGCCGCGATCATGTGGGGCTTCCTCTACTCCCCGTCGCTTTCCCCCTTCGGCGCCGTTACGTCACAGGTGAACTTCCTCTCCGCGGACCTGGTTCTCTGGGCCATCGCAAACATCGTGACCTGGGTCTACGTCGGCTACAACATGCTGATCATCTACTCATCGCTGCTGGCCATCCCCACGGAGATCTACGAGGCAGCAAAACTGGACGGCGCCAGCAACCTGCAGATCGCATGGCGGATCAAGATACCGCTCGTGGTTCCGGCCATCATCCTTACCGGAGTGTTTTCCATCATCGGGACCCTCCAGCTCCTTGCCGAGCCGCAGACCCTCCGCAGCTTCAGTTCCGCCATCAGCAGCACGTTCACTCCGAACCTGGCCGTCTACACAACGGCGTCGGTGCCGAACTACAGCCTGGCAGCAGCGTTCTCCGTGGTGCTGGCGCTGGCCACATTCGTTCTTTCCTTCGTCTTCCTCAAGGCGACCCAGCGGAAGGTTTCCCAGTGAGCGCAGCAACAGCCGTGACCGCAACCAAGAAGATGTCCCCCGTACCCGGCAGCCCCCGGGGCCCCCGGCACAGCATCATGTCCCGCGGTGCGGCGATGCTCATCATGGGTGTCTTCACGCTCTACTTCCTGACCCCCATCTGGTGGCTGCTGGTCTCCTCCTCCAAAACGGGAGGGGACATCACCGGCACGGCGCCGCTCTGGTTCACCGCGGACTCCATCCCCACGTTCTTTGCCAACCTTGGCAACCTCTTCACCTACAGCGACGGTGTCTTTGGCCGCTGGCTTCTGAACAGTGCGCTCTACGCCGGCCTCGGCGCCCTGCTGGGCACCCTCATCGCCGCCATGTGCGGCTATGCCTTGGCCAAGTACGAATTCCGCGGCCGGGAGGCCATCTTTAACGTCGTACTCAGCGGCGTCCTGGTCCCCGCCACAGCCCTGGCCCTCCCCCTGTTCCTGATCTTCAGCCAGGTGAAACTGACCAACACCCTCTGGGCCGTCTTCCTCCCCAGCCTCGTCAGCCCGTTCGGCGTCTACCTCGCGCGGATCTATGCCGCTGCAAGTGTTCCCACGGAACTGCTGGAGGCTGCGCGCCTCGATGGTTCCTCGGAAGCCAGGACGTTCTTTACCGTGTCCACCCGCCTGATGGCTCCCGCCCTGGTCACCATCTTCCTGTTCCAGTTCGTCGCCATCTGGAACAACTTCTTCCTGCCCCTGATCATGCTGCGGGACCAGGCCCTGTTCCCGGTCACGCTGGGACTGTACGCATGGAACAGCCAAATCAGCCAGATTCCGGAGCTGCGGGTCCTGGTCATCGTCGGCGCCCTGGTGTCGATCCTTCCGCTCATCGCGACGTTCCTGGCGCTGCAGCGCTTCTGGAGCAGCGGCCTGGGCGCCGGCAGCGTCAAATAACCCCCTGCAGATTCCCCCCATTAAACGTCCCGCGGCGCCCCGCCCCGGTACACCCCCCACTAATAAGGAATAGAAATGCGCGTGCGTTACGGAAAAGCCACTGCCGCCTTTGCCATAGTCTCGGCGCTGTCCCTTGCGGGCTGCTCCAGCGGCGGAAGCACCTCCGCGTCCCAGGACTCGTCCTGCAAGCCCTCCTCCGGGCCGGTCGAACTGTCATTCACCACCTGGGTACCCGGCATGGACAAGGTGGTGGACCTCTGGAACAAGGACCACCCGGACATCAAGGTGAAGGTCCAGACGGGCCCCAACGGCAACTCGGGCACATACCAGAACTTCTTCAACCAGCTCCAGGCGGGCAATGCCCCGGACCTGGGCCAGATCGAATACGATGCGCTGCCGAACTTCCGGGTCCAGGACGGCCTGGAGAACATAGCCGCATGTGAGGGAGTAGCCGGCGCCAAGGACAAGTTCGTCGACTGGACCTGGGGCCAGGTGACCTTCGGGGAGGACAAGGCCGTCTACGCGATCCCGCAGGACAGCGGTCCAATGGCGATGTTCTACCGGGCCGACCTCTTCAAGGAGGCGGGCATCAAGGTCCCCACCACGTGGGACGAATATGCTGCAGCAGCTGAGCAGATCAAGGCCCGCGGCTCCTACATCACCAACTTCCCCCGCAGCGATGTCAACTGGTTCGCCGGCAATGTCTGGCAGGCGGGCGGGCAGTGGTTCTCCAACGCCAACGACAAGTGGGAAGTCAACCTGACCGGCAAGGAGTCCGAGAAGGTGGCCAACTACTGGCAGAAGCTGCTGGAGAAGGGCCAAGTATCCACCCTTCCCTCCTTCTCCGATGAGTGGAACGCCTCCTTCAACGAGGGCCAGCAGTGGACCTGGGTTTCTGCCGTGTGGGGCGCCTCAACCCTGCAGAGCGGAGCGCCGGATACGGCCGGGAAGTGGGCGGTTGCCCCCATGCCGCAGTGGGAAGCCGGCGGAAAGGCCGCAGGCAACTGGGGAGGTTCCTCCACCGCAGTCCTGAAGGGCTCAAAGCACCCCTATGAAGCCTCCAAGTTCGCTCTGTGGTTGAACACCGATCCTGAAGCGCTGGCGCTGGCCAATAAGCTCGGCGGCCTCTACCCCGCCGCGAAGTCGGCCAAGGAACTCGGCGCCTTCTCCGGCGGCGTGGACTACTTCGGCGGCCAGAAGATCTACGACGTCTTCGCCGACGCGTCCTCCAACGTGAACCCCAACTTCACCTGGGGGCCCACCATGACCAAGACGTACACTGACGTTTCCGACGGTTTCGGCAAGGCAACGGGCGGTAGCGGTACCCTTCTGGATGCCCTCAAGAATGGTCAGGCGAAAACCATCGAAGCCCTGAAGTCGCAGTCCATCCCCGTCAAGGAGTAACAGTAGGGCTCCCCATGGGGGAAGAATTCCCTCACCAAAAAGGTCACCATCCCCGCGGCCGGCGGGGATGGTGACCTCTTGGTTTAAGGGCAGCCGCAGGACTGCCGGACGTGAAGCTTTGTGGGAAATATGTTGTGTTTCGGTTTTCCCCCGCGCCGGGCCTCCACCAGGGCGTTGACGGCGGCCTCCGCCATCGCAGCCACGGGCTGCTCCACCGTAGTCAGGGGCGGCCAGGAGTATTCGGCTTCAATCGATCCGTCGAAGGACACCACGGCGATATCCCCCGGAACTGCCAGCCCTGCCTCATGGATGGCCCGCAGCAGACCCACCGCCTGGGTATCCGAGGTGGCGAAGATGGCTGTTGGCCGGTTGATCGAGGCGACCAGGCGCTGGCCGGCCGAATAGCCGCCGGGCCAGGTGAATCCGCTGTAGACGACAGGTCCTTCCTGCAGCCCGGCCTCCTGCAGGGCCTGGCGCCAGCCCACCTCACGGCCATCCATGCTGCCCGAAACGTTGGTGCCCATGGCTAGTCCAATATTGGTGTGCCCATGGCCGATGAGGTGCTCGACAGCGATCCGGGCTCCCGCAGCCAGGTCGACCCCGATGCTGTTGAAACCCGGGGCATCCCGTTCCTGGTTCAGCAGTACCGCCGGGATGTCCGCCGTTTCAAGCGCTTCGAGGTCCGGTTCGAAGAGGACACTGGCCAGCAGCACTCCATCCACCTGGCGGGCGGCAAGGTTGCGGATGTTGCGCCGCTCCTTGGCCAGGTTCCCGTCTGAGTTGCTGAGGACCAGGGCGTACCCCAGATCCGCGGCGGCATCCTCGACGGCGTGGGCGAGCAGGGAGAAGAAGGGGTTTGTATTGTCCGGGATGATGAGCCCCAGGGTCTCGCTTGAGCCCAGCTTGAGTGCCCGGGCCGCCGCATTGGGCCGGTACCCGAGGACGCGGATGGCGTCCTGGACTTTTGCTTCGGTGGCCGGGGCCACCTTCTTGGGGCCGCCATTGACCACGTAGCTGACGACGGCGGTGCTGACGCCGGCATAGCGCGCAACGTCCTTGCGCGTCACAGGGCCGCCACGGGGAGCCTTTACTGCCGGTGATGTCATGGTCTCCATGCTAGCTACGAGTCGGCCGGGGCATCGCCAAAGTCGCGGATGGGCAGCCGGGCGCCGTTCTGCCGGGCCGATTCGTGGGCCACGATCCCGGGAAGGGTGAAACGTGCGGCCACCCAGGCGTTGAGCGGGGGCAGTGTCCGGTTGTTCACCGCGGTGACGAAGTCGTCCACCAGGAAATGATGGCTGCCCTCATGGCCGTTGGGCGCTCCCTGGAACTCCACGGGCAGCCGTCCCGCGTCGTGGACCGGGGAGAGTCCCGACACGAACGCGTCCCGAAGCTCCGGCGCCACGTGGGCCAGGGACGGATCGTCCAGGGACATGCTGGGACGGGTTTCCATCTGCTCCGAGATGTCGTGGACGTCCTGCTTGTCCTGCCAGACGGTGACCTTGGCGAGCTGTTCGAAACTGGCCTCGGTGCCGAAGAACCGGAACCGGGATTCGCGGATGTGCGACGGATAACCGACGCGGCGCATTTCGTTGGTGCGCATCACGCCGCCGTCATTCAGTTCGAAAAGCGCCGTGGCGTTGGAGAAGTCGTTGCCGAACATGCTGACGTCCTTGTCGAACACGCCGTCGTTCCGCTGGTCGCTGACCCCCACGCAGCTGACGCTGACGGCGTGGGCCGGGACAGCCCCGAGCACACCGCCGATGGCGTGGGTGGGGTAGAGCATGGGCGGATAGCTGGCCGTCTCTTTCCACCGGTCGCCGCCGCTGTACTGGTAGGCGTCATAGAAGCCCAGGTCCATGTCGTGGACGTAGTCGCCCTCGGAGTAGAAGATCCGCCCGAACCTGCCGGCCGCGTGCTGTTCGCGGGCATAGACGGTGGCCGGGTTGTAGTAGCTGGTCTCCCCCATCATGTAGACCAGGCCGGTTTCCCGGACGGCTTCAATGATGCGCTCGATTTCGTCCTCTGAGACTGCCATGGGGACCGCAGAGTAGACGTGCTTGCCTGCACGGAGGGCGCGTTCCACCAGCGGACCGTGCGTCCAGCGCTGCGTGAAGATTGCCACCGCGTCGATGTCAGAGGCCAGCAGCGCGTCAAAGTCCGGCAGTACACCGGCGAGTTCGAGGCGTTCGGCCACTGATTCCGCACGTGCGGGCAGCTGGTCGACCATGTGGACTGCGCTGATGCCGGGGTGCAGGTTGAACAGGTGCGCGAACTGGCCGCCGAACTGGCCTGCGCCCAGGATGCCGATGGAGAACGTCATTGTTTGCCTTCCGATAGGGGTTTGTCCGAGTGTTTCACCCGGATCTACTCGAGTCAATATCCACAGAATGGCGAAGATACGCGCTGTAGAAACATTTCAAGGTAGGCATTGCCGACTCCAATCTACTCGTGTAGATTACTGGCAGCTTGTTACTTCCATCACACTCGCCGAAAGGGTCGACGATGACCACCCTTACCAGGAACGCCAGCCCGGCAGCCCACACGGTGCGCCGGCCACTGAAGCGCCGGGGACAAAGCGACCTGAAGATTGCACTGTTCTTCATAGCCCCCGCAATGATCGGATTTATCGCCTTTTACCTGGTGCCCACGCTTCGCGGCATCTACCTCAGCTTCACCGAATACAGCATCCTGGGGGATCCAACCTGGATCGGAACGGCCAACTATGAGGCCATCGGCAAGGATCCCCTTTTCTGGAATGCCCTCGCGGTCACCACGCAGTACGTCCTGATCAACATCGTCCTGCAAACGGCGCTGGCCCTGGGCCTGGCCCTCCTGATGCACCGCGTGGCCAAATCAACGCTCATCCGGGGGACCCTGCTCCTCCCCTACCTGATGGCCAACGTGATCGCCGCGCTGCTGTGGTTCTGGCTGCTGGACTACCAGATCGGCATCGTCAACTACTTCATCGATGCCCTGGGCATGCCCAAGGTAGCCTTTTTCGGCAGCGAAGAATGGGCCATCCCCACGCAGGCCCTGATCAACACCTGGCGGCACATGGGCTACACCGCACTGCTGATCTTCGCCGGCCTGCAGGCCATCCCGCACCATGTCTACGAGGTTGCCAACCTGGACGGCGCCTCCCCATGGCAGACGTTCCGGAAGATCACCCTGCCCCTGCTGCGCCCGGTCCTGGCCCTGGTCCTGATCGTCACCATCATCGGTTCCTTCCAGGTCTTCGACACCGTCGCCGTCACCACCCAGGGCGGACCGGTCAACGCCAGCCGCGTGCTGCAGTTCTACATCTACCAAAAGGCCTTCACGGAATCGGACTTCGGTTACGGGTCCGCCCTGGCCGTCATCCTCTTCGTCATCCTCGCCCTGGTGGCCTTCATCCAAATGAAGTTCCTCAAGGGCAATGAATCGGACCTGGACTAAGGACGCCCCATGACCACCGCAAGAGTCTCCGCCCCCGCCCGGCCGGCCACCCGGCGTCGCCCGTTCAACTGGCGCCGCACCGGCGCCTGGGTCCTCGTCGCCATCGCCGTCGCCGTCTCCGTCCTCCCGTTCTACTGGGTCCTGCGGACCGCGCTGTCCACCAACGGGGCCCTGGCATCCAACGCCACCAACCTGCTCCCCGCCGAGTTCAACCTGGGTGCGTTCCAGCGCGTCTTCGGCCTGCAGTCCCCGGAGGAAGCCGTGGCCGACGGCGGTTCCGGCGCCCAGATCGACTTCTGGTCCTACCTCCGCAACTCCGTGCTGTTCGCCTCCATCACCACCATCGGGGCCGTCTTCTTCAGCGCCATGGCGGCGTACGCGTTCGCCCGGCTCCGCTGGCGGGGACGGAACGCCGTGTTCAGCCTCTTCCTGGCCACCATGATGGTGCCGCCGATCTTCACGGCCCTGCCCAACTTCCTGCTCATCAAGAACCTGGGCCTGCTGAACACCATGGTGGGCCTGGTGCTGCCCTATATCTTCATGACCCCCTTCGCCATCTTCTTCCTCCGCCAGTTCTTCCTGAACATGTCCCGCGAAGTCGAAGAAGCGGCAATGCTCGACGGCGCCAAGCACCTCCGGATCTTCTTCCAGATCATCCTGCCCAACGCCGCAGCCCCGCTCGCCACACTTGCCCTGCTCACCTTCATCGGCCAGTGGAATGAATACTTCTGGCCCCTGCTGGTGGGCCAGGACGAATCCGTCCGCGTCCTCACCGTGGGCCTGGGCGTCTTCAAGTCCCAGTCACCCCAGGGTGCACCGGACTGGTCCGGCCTCATGGCGGCAACCCTGGTCTCGGCCCTTCCGGTCCTGATCCTGTTCGCCGCCTTCGGCAAGAAGATCGTCAACTCCATCGGCTTCTCCGGCATCAAGTAACACCCCTCAGCTCACCCAGCTCCCTGACCCCGGCCGCGCCATGGCGGCGCGCCCGGAAGCACACCCTGAAAGGACCCCCATGAACAAGAAGAAAGCACTCGGTTCCCTCGCTGCAGCCGCGGCCGCCGTCCTGGCACTCTCCGCCTGCGGAAGCGGTGGCTCCGCCGAGGCCGGCAAGGGCGAAATCAACTACTGGCTCTGGGACGCCAACCAGCTCCCGGCCTACAAGCAGTGCGCCGACGACTTCCACAAAGCCAACCCGGACATCACCGTCAAGGTCACCCAGCGCGGCTGGGACGACTACTGGGGCACCCTCACCAACGGCTTCGTCGCAGGCACCGCGCCGGACGTCTTCACCGACCACCTGGCCAAGTACCCCGAGTTCGTCAAGAACAAGCAGATCCTCGCCCTGGATGACGCCGTCAAGAAGGACAACATCGACACCGGAATCTACAACTCCGGGCTGGCGGATCTCTGGGTGGGAGAGGACGGAAAGCGCTACGGACTGCCCAAGGACTGGGACACCATCGGCCTGTTCTACAACACCAAGCTGGCAGCGGACGCAGGCGTCACCCCGGAGCAGATGGCCACCCTGACCTGGAACCCCCAGGACGGCGGCACGTACGAAAAGACCATCGCCCACCTGACGGTGGACAAGAACGGCAAACGCGGCGATGAGCCCGGCTTCGACAAGGACAACGTGGCGGTCTACGGTCTTGGCCTCAATGGCTCCGGTTCCGGCCAGGGCCAGACCGAATGGAGCTACCTGACCGGGACCACCGGCTGGACGCACACGGACAAGAACCCCTGGGGCAAGCACTTCAACTATGACGACCCCAAGTTCCAGCAGAGCATCGACTGGTTCGCAGGCCTGGTGCAGAAGGGCTACATGCCCAAGCTCGAGACCACGGTGGGCGCCAGCATGGCGGACACCTTCGCGGCCGGCAAGTCCGTGATCAACGCCAACGGCTCCTGGATGATCGGCCAGTACACCGGGTACAAGGACATCAAGGTCGGCATCGCCCCTACCCCGACGGGTGTGGACGGCAAGCGCTCCAGCATGTACAACGGGCTGGCTGACTCCATCTACGCCGGCACCAAGAAGCCCGAAGCCGCCGCCAAGTGGGTCGAGTACCTCGGCTCCGCCGCCTGCCAGGACGTCGTCGCGGCCAAGGCCGTCGTCTTCCCCGCCATCAAGTCCTCCGCAGACAAGGCCGTCGAGGCGTTCAAGGCCAAGGGCGTGGACGTCACCCCGTTCAGCCAGCAGGTCAAGGACGGCACCACCTTCCTCTTCCCCATTGCGGACAAGGCAGCCAAGGTTGACGGCATCATGAAGCCGGCCATGGACGCCGTGGTCTCGGGCAAGGCCCCGGCCAGCTCCCTCACGGCGGCCAATGACCAGGTCAACGCCCTCTTCAAGTAACCCCTCCACGTGGCTGCGTATGTGGTCGCAGCCACCCCGGCCGGGTGCCGCCGTTCCCCTCGCAGCGGCGGCATCCGGCTACCCTGTCCCCATCCTTTAACTTTCAGCGCACAGCATCATCACGAAGAGAGATTTTCCTATGGACCCCCTGTACCTCCGTTCCGCCGGCACCAGCCTGCTGGTCAGCTTCGACAGCGGGGAGGCCGAGGTCATCCACTGGGGAGCCGACCTGGGAGCAGACGTGCCGGACCTCGGCATCCTGGGCGCTCCGGTGGGGCACTCCTCCATTGACGCCCACGTTCCAGCCGGCCTCCTCCCCTCGGCCGCTTCCGCCTGGCGGGGCCGGCCGGCCCTGCGCGGCCATCGCATCACCGCCGGCGCCGCCGGCTTCGACTTCTCGTCCCGCCTCCGCGTCACCTCCGTGAACACTGAGGGTGCCGCCGCCACCATCGTGCAGGCCGACGCCGACGCCGGGCTCAGTGTCTCCTCCTCCCTTAAGCTTCACGACGGCGGCCTGCTGGAACTGCGCCACACCGTCACCAATGACGGCACCACCCCGTTCCAGGTGGACGAGCTGGCCACCGTCCTCCCGGTGGCACCGGACGCCGTCGAACTCCTGGACCTGACCGGGCGCTGGTGCCGGGAACGCCACCCGCAGCGGCACCGGATCCAGCAAGGCACGTGGGTCCGGACCGGACGGCACGGCCGCACCGGGCACGATTCCTCCCTGCTGTTCGCCGCCGGCACCCAGGGGTTCGGCAACCGGCACGGCAAAGTCTGGGCGACGCACCTGGCCTGGAGCGGCAACCACGAACAGTTCGCGGACACCATCGGTGACGGCCGGACCATGATCGGCGGCTCGGAGCTGCTGGGCCCGGCGGAAGTCATCCTGGAAACGGGTGGCAGCTACACCACCCCGGCACTGTTCGCCGCCTACTCGGACCGCGGCCTGGACGGCATCACCGAGGCCTTCTACAGCTGGTTCCGCTCCCGCCCCCACCACGTGCTGCCCGCCGCGTCCACCGGCCTGCCCGCAGGCAAACCGCGCCCCGTGGTGCTCAACACGTGGGAGGCCGTGTACTTCGACCACAACCTGGACACGCTGATTGAACTGGCGGAGTCCGCGGCCGGCCTCGGCGTGGAACGCTTCGTGCTCGACGACGGCTGGTTCCGGGGCCGCCGTGACGACCACGCCGGGCTGGGAGACTGGTATGTCGACGGGACCGTCTGGCCGGACGGGCTGGCCCCGCTGATCAACGCGGTCACTTCGCGTGGCATGGAGTTCGGGCTGTGGGTCGAGCCGGAAATGGTGAACCTGGACTCGGACGTGGCCCGGGCGCACCCGGACTGGATCGTGGGCCCCTCCGCCGCCGCGCACAAGGACGGCGGCCGGCTGCCCCTGGAGTGGCGCAATCAGCACGTCATCGACCTGGTGAACCCGGAGGCGTGGCAGTACGTCTTCGACCGGATCGATGCGCTCCTGGCCGGGAACAACATCAGCTACCTGAAGTGGGACCAGAACCGTGACCTGGCCGAACACGGCCACGCCGGCCGCCCCTCGGTCCACGCACAGACCCTGGCCGCGTACCGGTTGTTTGACGAACTCCGGAAGGCCCACCCCGGCGTCGAAATTGAGAGCTGCTCTTCCGGCGGCGGACGTGTCGACCTGGGCATCCTGGAGCGGACCGACCGTATCTGGGCTTCCGACTGCAACGACGCGCTGGAGCGGCAGACCATCCAGCGCTGGACCGGCGCGGTGGTTCCGCCCGAACTGGTGGGCAGCCACATCGGCCCCACCACCTCGCACACCACGGCCCGCACCCACGACCTGTCCTTCCGGGCCATCACGGCACTGTTCGGACATTTCGGCATGGAATGGGACATCCGGGGCGTCCAGGGCAAGGACCGCGAAGAGCTGCGGCGCATCGTGGGGCTGTACAAAGAGCACCGGGGCCTGATCCACAGCGGCCGCCCGGTCCACGCCGACCTCGCCGACGACTCATTGCTCCTGCACGGTGTGGTGGCCGGTTCTGCCGGGGACGGCATCGACGTCCAGGAAGGGACGACGGCGGCCCTGTTCGCCCTGGTCAGCACGCGCACCTCGGCAGCGGAGGCACCGGGCCGCATCGGCATCCCGGGGCTCGACGCCGGCCGCAGCTACCGGGTGGAAGCGCTCTTCCCCATCACGGACGACGCCGACCACGCCCACACGTTCACGCAGGTCGAGCCGCCCGCCTGGCTGGCCGGCGGCGCAGAGGCCAGCGGCGGGTTCCTGGCAGAGGTGGGGCTGCCCATGCCCATCCTCAACCCGGAGCACGCAGTACTGCTGAAGGTCACGGCACTCTAACAAACCCAATACCCCATCGATTGCTCCGTAGGTGTCGTTTTGGAGCTTCAGAACGACAAGTACTCAGCAGTCGATGGTGTATGCCGGCGTAAAAATGCGCGGCAGGGATGGCCAACCGATAGATTTGCAGGCATGACTGAAGCCTCCTCCACTGTCGAAGCCGGCCGCGGCACCATCCTCGTAATCAATGGCCCCAACTTGAACATGCTGGGTACGCGGGAGCCGGAAAAGTACGGCACCTCCACCCTTGCCGACGTCGAACAGCTGGCTGCGGCCGCCGGGAAGAACCACGGATTCGCCGTGGAGTGCGTCCAGTCCAACCATGAAGGCGTCCTGCTGGACGCCATCCACGCAGCCCGGGGCGCCGCCGTGGGAATCGTCCTGAACGCGGGCGCCTTCACGCACACCTCCGTGGCACTTCGCGACGCCCTGGCAGCCGTGCAGCTTCCCGCCGTCGAGGTTCACATCACCAACGTGCACCAGCGGGAGGAATTCCGGCACCACTCCTACCTGTCACCGGTTTGCGCGGCAGTGATTGTGGGCGCTGGAGTGTTCGGCTACAAGCTCGCCATCGACTACCTGGCAGAGGTCCTGTAGCCGGAGGGACGCGGTGCCCTTACTTCTGGATGCAGTGCCTTATTTTTGGATGCACTGCCCGGAGGACACGGGTGAGGCCAGCGATGGCGCCTGCTCCGCGACGGGGTCCAGGTCATTCATGGTGATGGCGAACCCCACCTCGGCGTCCGAGGTTGCCTTGGCGAAAATTACGCCTGCCACCTGGCCGTCGGTGGTGAGCAGCGGCCCGCCGGAATTGCCCGGCTGGACGTCCCCGGCAAGGCGGTAGATGTCCTCCGGCGCGGGATTGTTGCCGTAGATGTCCGGGACCAGGACGGTGGCAATGTCCTGGACGGTGGCGGGCTTGGACTGGAATGGGCCGCCGTGCGGGTACCCGGCGAACGCAGCCTGGCTGCCGCCGGGTAGGTCGCGGCTCAGTTGCAGCGGCTGGGACGGCAGGTTGTCCACGGCCAGGACTGCAAGGTCGCGCCGGGTGTCGAAGTAGACCACCCGCCCGGGCATGGCCCCGCCGTCGGGCATTTCCACCACCGGCTGCGACACACCGGCCACCACGTGCGCGTTGGTTACCACGCGGTCCTCCGAGACGACGAAGCCACTGCCGGTCTGGTTCTGGCCGCATTCATAGGCCGTGCCCGCGATCCTCAGGACGGACTGGGCAGCCCTGTTGAGCGCGGGTGTATTGGTGCTGGTGTTGGGCACCTGGACGGCCTGGCCCTGGTCCAGGCCTTCGAGCAGGGTGGGGATGCCGTTGCCGATCACCGTGGACCGCAGCTCCGCCATGGTGGCCTTGACCGGGGTGGGCGTCAGCCCGTCGATGAAGCGGATCACCTTGGATTCAGCCAGCTGCTGGGACACCACGGGCACGCCGAGCGAGCTAACGCTGAATGCCAGCATGGACATCACCAGGGCGGACACCACAAGGTTCAGCGCCCCGCCCACCAGCCGGTCCACCGCCCGCAGCGGCCGGATCCGCACCACGCCGCGGAGTTGGCGCCCCACCATGGTTCCCAGGCCATGCCCCAGTGCCATCAGGACGACGGCGGCAGCGATGATGGCGGTGAGCCTCCACCCGGAGTCCTCAACAAAGGTGCTGACGAGCGGGACGGCAAAGAAAGCGGCAATGGCGCCGGCGGCAAAGCCTGCAAGGCCGCCGACAGTGACCAGGAACCCATTGCGGAGGCCGTAGACCAGGTATGACAGCAGCGCCAGGATCAGGACAATGTCCAGGACAGTCAGGCCGACCACAAAGGCTCCTTATTTACAGTTGAACCCCCATTCTAGTGGCGGACGCTGACAATCTTCTGTGGGGTGCAGCGGCCTCCGGCGGACCGCCGGCGGGCTGCCTGCGGGCGTTTCCCATGCCAAGTTCGTCACAGAACCTTGAAAATTCTGAAACAATGGCAAAAGCGCCCACAGCCGATACTTTTACTCAGGAGATTTCATGGACATCGAGGTACTGCGCCGAGCACCCCTTTTCGCCACGCTCGACGACGACGCATTCCGGCTGCTGACGGACGAACTCACCGAGGTGGACCTTTCCCGCGGCGCATCAGTGTTCCGCGAAGGTGACCAGGGTGACCAGCTGTACTTCATCGTCTCCGGCAAGGTGAAGCTCGGCCGCACCTCCCCGGACGGCCGTGAGTCGCTCCTGGCCATCCTCGGCCCCGGCGAGCTCTTCGGCGAGATGGCGCTGTTTGATCCCAGCCCCCGCACCGCCACCGCCACCGCGGTGTCCGAAACCCGGCTGGCCGGGCTCAAGAACGAGAGCCTGAACGCCCTGCTGCGCACCCGCCCCGAGGTCTCGGCCCAGCTGCTGCAGGCCCTGGCCCGCCGCCTGCGCCGCACCAACGACTCCCTCTCGGACCTCGTCTTCTCGGACGTCCCGGGCCGCGTGGCCAAGGCCCTGCTGGACCTTGCCGACCGCTTCGGCCGCCCGGCCACCGACGGCGTCCTGGTGGCGCACGAGCTCACGCAGGAAGAACTGGCGCAGCTGGTGGGCGCCTCCCGCGAAACCGTCAACAAGGCCCTGGCCGAGTTTGTCCAGCGTGGCTGGCTCCGGCTCGAGGCCCGCGCCGTGGTGATCCTGGACATGCAGCGCCTCCGCCAGCGCTCCCGCTAGGACCACACAAAAAAGGCCGCCCCACGGGGCGGCCTTTTTTGTTGCGCAGCTGCGGGAGTCAGTTTTTCACCACGTCCAGTTCGACGACGGACCACGACAACGCAGGAAGGCTGAGGCGCAGCTCAGAGCCGTTTGCCTTGGCACCCTCCAGCGGCTTCAGGCCCACGCGGTCCTGGTTGTCCTGGTTGTTGATGGTGAAGCGGTCACCGCCGTCAGGGATTTCCAGCACTTCCGCCCTGACCACCCGCTGCGCGTCGAAGCCCCGCAGGCTGACCTCCACGTCCGCTGCCTCCTCGAGGCCGCGGTTGGCAAGGAACAAGGCCACCCGGCCCGTCTCCTCGTTCCAGGTGGCGCTGACATCGACCAGGTCCGTATCGCCAAACCGGGTATTGGCGTACTTGTCGGAGTCGACGGACAACCGCAGGATCTGGCCCTTCGCCAGTTCCGCCATCCTGGAGAACGGGTGGAAGATCGTTTGCCGCCAGGCCGGACCGTTCTCCTCGCTGAAGATGGGGGCGATGACGTTGACCAGCTGCGCCTGGTTGGCGATCTTGACCCGGTCGCCGTGCCGGAGCAGCGAGTTGAGCAAAGTTCCGACGACGACGGCGTCCGTCACGTTGTACTTGTCCTCGATGACCCGGGGGTGCTCACGCCAGCCGGCCTTGGACACGTTGTGCGGCTGGTCCTCCGTGTCCAGGCCCCGCTGGTACCAGACATTCCATTCGTCGAAGGACAGGTTGATGTGCTTCTTGTGCTTGCCCTTGGCGCGGACCGCGTCTGCGGTGGCAATGACCGATTCGATGAAGTAGTCGGTGTCCACTGCGCTGGCCAGGAAGCTGCCGACGTCCCCGTCGTGCTCCTGGTAGTAGGCGTGCAGGGAAACATAGTCGACTTCGTCGTAGGCGTGGGTCAGGACGGTCTGCTCCCAGGCTCCGAACGTGGGCATCCGCGAGTTGGAGCTTCCGCAGGCCACCAGTTCGATGTCCGGGTCGACGAACCGCATGGCCTTGGCCGCCTCCTGGGCCAGCCGGCCGTACTCCTCTGCCGTCTTGTGGCCGATCTGCCAGGGGCCGTCCATTTCATTGCCCAGGCACCACAGCTTGATGTTGAAGGGGTCCTTGTGGCCGTTTTTGGCGCGCAGGTCCGAAAGGCGGGTGCCGCCCGGGTGGTTGGCGTATTCGACGATGGCGCGGGCGGCGTCCACTCCCCGTGTTCCCAGGTTGATGGCTTCCATGATTTCGGTACCGGCCTCGCGGGACCAGTCCACGAACTCGTGGAGGCCGAAGGCGTTGGTTTCCAGGGTGTGCCAGGCCCCGTCAAGCCTGCGCGGCCGGTCTTCGCGGGGGCCAATTCCGTCTTCCCAGTCGTAGCCGGAGACGAAGTTGCCGCCGGGATAGCGGACCACGGTGGCGCCAAGCTCCTTGACGAGTTTGAGGACGTCCTGGCGGAAGCCGTTTTCGTCGGCCTCCGGGTGGCCCGGTTCGTAGATGCCGGTATAGACGCAGCGGCCCATGTGCTCCACGAAGGAGCCAAAAAGGCGCCGGGGCACTTCGCCGATGGTGAAGTCGCGGTCGAGGGTGATTCTGGCGCGGGACATAAGAATGATCTCCTTGGTTGAACGTCAGGCAGGTGGTGGAAAGCGACGGTGGGCGTCAGGTGCCGGCGAGTCCCGTCGTCGCAACGCCCTTGATGATCTGGCGCTGGAAGAACAGGAAAAGCAGGATCAGCGGCAGGGCCGCGAGCAACGCGGACGCCATGTTCTGGGCGTACTGGATGCCGTAGGCGCTCTTGATGGTCTGCAGCCCCACGGGGAGGGTCAGGACGGACCCGTCATTGGTAGCGATGAAGGGCCAGAGGAAGTTGTTCCAGGCGCCGATGAACACGAAGATTGCCACGGCCGCGAGGATGGGGCGGGACAGCGGAAGTATGACCTGGAGGAAAATCCGCATCCGGCTGGCGCCGTCCATGACCGCGGCTTCTTCGAGTTCGCGCGGGATCTGGTCGAAGAACTTCTTGAGCACGAACACCATGGCGGGATGGATGACCTGCGGCAGGATGATGGCCCAGGAGGTATCGATCATGTGCAGTGCCACCATTTGGTAGAACAGCGGGATGATCAGGACCGGCGGGGGAACGATGATGGACGCGATGATCACGGTCATCAGGACCTTCTTGCCCCGGAAGTCGATGCGGGACAGCGCGTAGGCCACCAGCGCGGAAATGACCAGCGTGATCACTGTGATGGCCGCCGAGGTGTACAGGGAGTTCCAGGTCCAGAGCGGGATGTTGCCGTCCTGGAACACCTTGACGAACGCATCGGCGGTGAAGCCCGACGGCGGGATCCAGCTGATCTTCGGAGCGGCGGCATCAGTTTCGCTCTTGAAAGCGGTGACGGTTGCCCAGGCGAAGGGCACCATCCAGAGGACGGCCAGCAGGGCTGCGGCTACAAGGACAGCGATCCGGCCGGGGCTCATCCTGCGGCCGTTCCTGCCGCCGGCGGACGGCGCGGCCGTGGAGGGAACAGGGCGGGCGAGGGTTTCAGTTGCCATGGCTATGCACTCCTGCGGCGGGTGATGAGGAACTGGATGACCGAGACAGCCACGATCAGTCCGAAGAAGATGTAGGAGATGGCTGCCGAGTAGCCCAGGCGGTATCCGGTAAAGCCGGTTTCGAAGATGTACTGCACCACGGGCCGGGTGGCGCCGCCGGGGCCGCCGGCTGTCATTTGGTAGACCTGGTCGAAAATCTTCAGCGAGGCCAGGATCTGGAGGAGCACGATCATCACGGTGGTGGGGGCCAGCTGTGGCAGGGTGATGGAGAAGAACTGCCGCCAGGCACCGGCGCCGTCCAGCGACGCCGCCTCATAATGCTGGGCGGGGATGTTCTGCATCGCCGCCAGGTACAGGAGGAAGTTGAAGCCCACCGTCCACCACAGTGTGGCGATGACGATTGCCCACATCGCGACGCCGGGGTCGTTCAGCCACGCAACTTTCGGCAGCCCTATTTGGGCCAGCGAGTCGTTGATCAGGCCCAACTGGGGGTTGTACATCCAGGTGAAGAACAGGGAGACAACGGTGGAGGCCAGCAGGTACGGGGCAAAGTAGGACAGCCGCCACAGCCATTGCGCGGGCAGTCCGACATTGACCAAGGCGGCCATGACCAAGGCAACGACCACCAGCGGCACAGTGCTGATGACCGTGAAGTAGAGGGTGTTGCCCAGCGAATGCCACATGTCGGAGTCGGCGAGGGCTTCGCTGTAGTTCGCCAGCCCAATCAGGCTGTCGTTGGCGCCGGTAAGGGACTTGCCGGTCAGGCTCATGTACAGCCCGTAAAGGAGGGGCCAGACGAGGAAGACCAGGAAGAATGCCAGGAACGGTGCGGCGAAGGCCCAGCCGCTGAGGTTGTCCCTGCTTCCCTGGGAACGGGATCCGGCGGTCCTGGACCCCGCCTGCCTGGACATTCTTTGGCGGGACAGCCCGGGCAGCGAACCCGCCGGACCCTCGCTGCTGTGTGAAGTTGCTACGGAACTCATTTGGACTCCTGTGTCGCTTGGCGGTTCAAACCGGGTTGGGACGGGAAAGCAGGGTGTTGGTGCGCCGCACGAAGGCATCCCAGCCATCAGTTGCCTTGTCGCGGCCGAGGAGCACGTTCTGCACGGTCTCCGCAAAGTACGTTTGCCAGTCGGAGCCCGATCCGCTGAACCATGCCTCCGGGTCGTAGGCGATGATGTCTGCGGCGTTGGCGTAGTGGATCTGGGGCGTGAGTTCGCGGTAGGCCTGGGATTGCACCACCGGCTGGAAGGCGGGGATATGTCCTGCCTCGGCCCACGACAGCGAGCCCTTGAGGATGTCGCTGACGAATTTGTAGACGTCGCGGCGCTTGGCGTCGTCGACGTTCAGCTGCCGGGGAAGCACGAAGGAATGCGAGTCAGCGTAGGCGGCCGGCGTTCCGAACAGCGTGGGGATGGTGGCGGCGTCAACGGGCAGGTTTGCCTTCTTGAAGGTGGGAAGCTCCCAGACCCCGCTAAAGAGCATGCCTGATCCCCCGCGGGCGAATTCCGCGATGCCGGTGCTGATGTCGCCGCTTTGCGCCGCGATGGTGTCATCGAACAGAGAGGTCATGAATTCCAGGGACTCAACGGCGGCCTCGTTGTCGGCCACCATTGGCTTGCCGGGGGTCAGTTCCATGCTTGCCCCGTGCTGCCGGTAGAGGGTGTAGAAAAGGCGCCACATCTGTGACCCGCTGCCGAGGTACCCGAAGGACAGACCGTGCGCCTGGGTCACTTTCTGCATTTCCCGCGCGATGCTGATGAATTCCTGCGGGGACTTCGCTTCCTGCAACTGCCCGTTGCTGCCAAGCAGTCCTGCCTTTCCCGCCACGTCACGGTTGTAGAACATGACAAAGGGGTGCGAATCCAGGGCGATGGAGAAGACTTTGCCGTTGTTCTGGCTCTTGTCCCAGATCCTGGGCGCGAAGCTCTGGCTGGTGACGCCGAACTCTGACAGCAGGTCCAGGTCCCATGGGTCGATCAGGCCGCCGGGCGCATAGCCGGGAACGCGGCTGGCATGCATGATGGCCAACTGCGGCGGACGGCCGCCGGCCGATGCCATGGCCAGCTTGGTGTAGTACGGCGGCCCCCAGGCAAGAACTGTCGGGTGCACCTTGAACGCGGGGTTGGCGTCGTTCACCTTGCTGATCATGTTCTGCATCTTGATGCCGTCGCCACCGGACAGGAGATGCCAGAACTGGATGTCCCTGGGGGCCGCGGCGGAGGCATTTCCGCCGCACCCGGACAAGGCCGCCGCGGCGAACACGCTTCCCAACGCTGCGCTTCCGGACAACAGCCGGCGCCTGGACAGTTGCCTGTCGTCGAAAAAATCAAACTGCTTCACCCGTCACTCCTTTGGATGGGTCCGCTGAAAGTCATTCCGTTGCCACAACCGTTGCTGCCGGGTGTCCCTCATCGCAGTCCCGCAAGCTCCGGTGTGACGCACGCCTCACATTACATCGATGTAATGTGTCCCGCAACGAAAATTGTTAGCGTTCGCAAAGTGATTCCGCTGTCTCGCTTCGACGCCACGCCAGTGGCCGGCGCTGCGTGCAGGGCCTAGGAAGAGGTGCTTTCCCGCTCCACGACTTCGTAATCGACGGCCACCACCCGCTGCGGGCCCTCGCGGTCCTGCATGCGTTCGGTGAGGAGCCGCAGGGCCTCGCTGGCCACCCTGCGCTTGTCGAACGAGACTGTGGTCAGTGACGGCACCGCGTACTTCGCATCCGCGATGTCGTCGAAACCCGCAACGGCCACATTGTCGGGAACCCGAAGGCCGCGCTTCCACAACACGCTCAGGGCACCGATCGCCATGGAATCGGTGAAACAGAACAGCGCCTCGGGCACCGGGTGCGCGTCAAGGTAGGCGGAAAGAGCATGGGCTGCCGTATCCGGGCTCCACTTTTCGCACGGGATGATCAACGAGTCGTCCCAGGGGATGCCGAGTTCGCCAAGCGCGGCCTGGTACCCGCGGGTGCGGAGGACGGCTGCCGCGGAGCCCCTGCCCTCGGCGGCGCCCAGGACCGCGATACGCCGCCTGCCCGTCCTGCCGAGCGCCAGTGTCATGTCACGGGCGGCGGCGACGCTGTCCACCCACACACGGTCGGCCAGCTTCTGGGACACTTCCCCAAGCAGGACCACGGGGGGCAGGGCGACGCCCACTTTGACGGCACTCTCGTCCAGCACCACGGGGTTGAGGATCAACCCGTCTATCAGGTTGGAGCGCGCGCGGGACATCAATTCGTACTCGCGGGTGGGATCGGATCCCGTCTCCTCGATCTGCACGCTCCAGCCCTGTTCATGGGCTACTTCCACCACGCTGTGCGCAATTTCGGCAGAATACGGCGTGGCCAGGTCCGGCAATGCCAGGGCAATGACGCCAGACCTGCCGTTGCGCAATCCCCGGGCCGAGAGGTTGGGCACGTAATCCAGTTCCGCCATGGCCTGCTCCACCTTGAACCTGGTGGGGCCGCTGACGGGAACAATTCCGTTCATGACGTTCGAAACCGTCTTTGGCGAAACCCCGGCGAGGCGCGCGACGTCCTTGACCGTTGCGCGCAAACGCGCCCCCTTGCTCCCGGTGTGGTTTTGCTGACGAGTTTATACTCCGGCCCGGCGAAGCATCAGCGCTCGCGCTGGTGATCCCCCGCTACAGTCTTGGCCGCTTCGACTTCAAGCATGAGCCTGCCGTCCTCTTCGACCAGGACCGGCTGGTACACGTGCGGCTTGCGCTTGTAGCTCAGATACGCGATGCAGCCGTTGGCCGTCGCCATCTTCTCGAGCATGATCTCGGAACCCGGCACAAGCAGTTCGCCCAGGGGCCGGCCCACGGTGTTCTCCTGCCCTGCCTCGTCACCGAGCTTGCTGGTGGTCCGCTCCCGAACCACCTCCGCGGCGTTCACCCACCTGCCCCACACGCCTTTGCCCTCAAGCAGCGACGGTTCCTGGCCAAGCGGCTGGGTGGCCGCAAAGTAGCGGGTGTCGAACCTGCGGTGTGCAAAGTCGGGGCTGCGCCAGTTGACCAGGGACTTGAGCAGGTCGGTGCGCAGGGAGAGCCCGCGCTTGCCCAGCACCTGGGCCAGGGTCTTCTCCTGGTCCGCAACCGCAACGCGTGCACGCATCCATTCGGAGGTTGAGGTGGCTTCGACCGTATTGGACATGTCCGGGCCGGCCAGCAGGATGCCTGTTTCCTCGAAGAGCTCCCGGATGGCGCCCACCACGTGGCGCCGCGCCAGCCCGACGTCGTCCGTTCCCATCTGCTCAGCCCAGTGCTGCGGCGACGGGCCCAGCCAACCCATGGGCTCGTCGTCGGACGGGTCGAGGGACCCACCGGGAAACGCGAGGACCCCCAGCGGCGAGGAGCCGGGCCGGTAACCCAGCCACGTCTCCAGGCCGGTGGGGGAATCACGCAGGAGGACTACGGATGATGCGTAACGGGCGGCCCTGGGGGTCCGCTCGCCGTGTTCGAGCCAGCTTTGTGCTGCCCCTTCAAGATCCTGGGGCAGTGCAAAAAGGCGTCGTGCGAGGTGAGGCAAGGGAAGTGTCCGGTCTTAGCTGAATTCGGCGATCAGCTCGACCTCTACGGGAGAGTCGAGCGGAAGAACGGCAACGCCGACGGCGGAACGTGCGTGCTGCCCGGCGTCGCCAAGGACGCGGCCCAGCAGTTCCGAAGCGCCATTGACAACCGCGGGCTGGCCCGTGAACGTCGGGTCCGAGGCGACGAATCCCACAACTTTGACGATGCGGGTGATGCGGTCAAGGTCCCCGATGACGCTCTTGACGGCAGCCAGTGCGTTGACCGCGCAGACAGCCGCGTGGCGCTGGGCGTCCTCCGGGGAAACGGTGGGTTCGTCGGCGAACCCTTCCGTACCGGCGGACACCTTGCCCGTAGCTTCGAGTTTGCCGTTAATAAACGGCAGCTGGCCCGAGGTGTAGACGTGGTTGCCGGAGACGACGGCAGGGACGTAGGAGGCTACCGGCGCGGCAACCTCGGGAAGGGTGAGGCCAAGTTCGGCGAGGCGCTGTTCGACGGCGGATGCCGGCGCCGTTGCGGCGCTGGACTGGGCTTCTGCGGGGGTGCTCATGCTACTGCTTCTCCCTCTTGAGGTAGGCGACAAGGCCGTTGCCGTCAGGTCCGGGGACTACCTGGACGAGCTCCCAGCCGTCCTCTCCCCACTGGTCCAGGATCTGCTTTGTGGCGTGGATGATGAGCGGAATCGTCGCGTACTCCCATTTGGTCATGAGAGAAAGCGTAGCCCTTGCCGGTAAAGTGGAAAACATGGCGACTCGCAACAACCCCTTATTCGACACTGCCACCACACTGGGTAAGATCCTTCTTTTCCTTGGTGTGAGCGCGATTTGCGGTGTCCTCGTGGCGGGCCTGCTGGTCCCTGCCGCCGCCGTCTCCGGCAGCGCGGCAAGCGGTTCCATCGATTTCTTCGATTCCCTTCCGGCGGAACTGAAGGTTGATCCGCCGAGCCAGACCACCAGGATCCTGGCTGCCGACGGCAGCGAGATCGCCAGCGTGTACACGGAGAACCGCACAAAGGTTCCGCTGGACCAGATTTCACCGAACATGAAGAACGCCATCATCGCGGTGGAGGACAGCAGGTTCTACGAGCACGGCGGTGTGGACACCACCGGCATCCTCCGCGCGCTGGTCGCCACCGCCCGCGGCAACAAGCAGGGTGCGTCCACCATCACGCAGCAGTACGTCAACAACGTCCTCAACGCCAACCTCGCAGCCGCCGGCGAAGAGGACCAGATCAAGCTCAACGGCGTCAACAAGGGCGTGGGCGACAAGCTCCGCGAAATGAAGCTCTCCATCGCGCTGGAGAAGGAGTTCACCAAGGACCAGATCCTTGAGGGCTACCTGAACATCGTGTTCTTCAACCGTGACGCCTACGGTATTGAAGCGGCGTCCCACTACTTCTTCAGCACCACCGCCAAGGACCTGACCCTGCCGCAGGCGGCGCTCCTGGCAGGCCTGGTAAACAGCCCCTCGGCCTTCGATCCGATCACCAACCCGGAGAAGTCCAAACAGCGCCGTGACTTGGTGCTGGGCCTGATGAAGGACCAGAACAAGATCACCGCGGAGGAGTACCAGGCCGCCGTGGCCACCCCGGTGGAGCCCAAGGTGACCCAGCCGAAGCAGGGCTGCGCTTACGCCGCTTCCGCCCCGTACTTCTGCGACTACATCCTGCACCTGCTGGAGAACAACCCGGCCTACGGAGCGGACGTCAAGGAACGCCAGCGCCTGATCTACGGCGGCGGCCTGACCATCACCACCACCCTTGACCCCAACGCCCAGGCCACGGCCCAGGAACAGGTCAACGCCGCCACCGGGGCCAACCCCGATAAGTGGGGCTCCTCGATGGTGTCTGTGCAGCCGGGTACAGGCAAGATCGTCTCGATGGCCCAGAACACCACGTTCCTGCCCGGCCAGGGCTTTGATTCCCAGTTGAACTTCAATGTGGACAAGCTGGACAAGGACGGCAACGACCTCAACGGCGTGGGCGGTTTCCAGCCCGGATCCACCATGAAGCCCTTCACCTTCGCCGAGTGGCTCAATGAGGGGAAGACCATGAACACGGTGGTCAACGCAGCCCAGCGCGTCTATCCGCTCAACTACCCGTGGAAGAACACCTGCGGCAAGGTCAACGGCGCGTACAACACGGCGCAGAAGTCCTTGGGCGCTGCGGACGACCTCCAGAACGCTGAGCCGCAGTGGTACCGCCCGCTCACCGTCCTTGAGGGCCTCTACAACTCCATCAACACCGTGACGTTCGCGTCGGCAGCGCAGCTGGACTTCTGCGGCATCCAGAAGATCGTCGACGCCGTGGGCCTGCACAGCGGACTGCCCTCGGCAGACGGCAGCGAACCGCACCCCAAGGTGGACATGATGACCTTGGGCAACCTGCTCGGTTCCACCCAGACGTCACCGCTCACCATGGCCAGTGCATTCGCCACGTTTGCGAATGACGGCAAGTACTGCGAACCCATCGCCATCACCTCGGTTGTGGACGCCACCGGCAAGCAGCTCCCGGCGCAGTCCAGCAGCTGCCGCGATGCCATCAAGCCCGAGGTTGCCCGCGGCGTGAACTACGCGCTGCAGGAAGTCATGAACCAGGGCTCCGGCTCCCTGATCCGGCCGCGCCTTTCGACCAAGACCAGCTTCCCCATCGGCGCCAAGACCGGTACCTCCAACAACAACGGTTCCACCTGGGTTGTCGGCCACACCACCGGCCTGGCCACTGCCGCCTGGTTCGGTGACCCCCTGGGCGGTCAGAGCCGCGCGGGACAGAACATCACCGTCAACGGCAAGTTCTACCCGGGCATCGACGGTTACATGATCGCCGGGCCGATGTTCTCCAACTTCATGACCAAGATCGCTCCGGCGTACGGGACCAACCCGTTCCCCGCGCCCCCGAGCAACATGATCAACGGCACCACCCGCAACACCACCCCCGCCACCACTGCGCCGCAGGCCACCCAGGCCCCGGCCCCGGCCCCCTCAACGCAGGCACCCCAGGCTCCCGCAACCCAGGCGCCGGTACCTGCCCCCAGCAACAACGGCAACGGCAACGGCAAGGGAAACGGCTAAACACGCATGAATATCGATAGCGTGGCAAGCCGCGCCCGTTCAATCGGGCGCGGCTTTGCCGTCACTGCCGGAGCCGGGGCAGCGGCTGGAATGGCCGCTTTCGGGTATGGCCTGTGGGAGAAGAACCAGTTCGTCCTCCGCGAGGAAACCCTGGCCATCCTCCCGCCCGGCAGGGCTCCTTTCCGGATCCTGCACCTGAGCGACATCCACTTCGTGCCCGGGCAGAAGAAGAAGGCTGACTGGCTTGGTTCCCTGGCCGACCTCCGGCCGGACCTGGTGGTGAATACAGGCGACAACCTCAGCCACGTCAAGGCTGTGGACCCGCTGCTGGATGCCCTGAAGCCGCTGCTGCGGTTCCCCGGCGTCTTCGTCCCGGGTTCCAACGACTACTTCGCACCCAGCCCGAAGAATCCCGCGTCCTACCTGCTGGGACCGTCCAAGGTGAAGCCCAAGCCGGTTGCCCTGGACTGGCCGCGCCTGCGTTCGGGGTTCGGCATGAGTGGCTGGGTGGACCTGACCAACCGCCACCAGTCGGTTGTCCTCAACGGCATGCGCTTCGATTTCTCCGGCGTCGATGATCCGCACCTGAAGCGGGAAAGGTATGCCGGCTGGCCCCGGGGAACGGTCAACCAGGATTCGAATGACCACCTCCGGATTGCGGTCATCCATGCGCCGTACCAGCGGGTGCTGGACCACTTTACGGAAGACGGCGCAGACCTGCTGCTGGCCGGCCACACGCACGGCGGCCAGCTGTGCATCCCCGGTTACGGCGCCATCATCGCCAACTGCGACATTCCCACCTGGCGCGCCAAGGGCCTCAACGACTGGTCAAGCAACGGAAGCACGACGCCGGTCAACGTCTCGGGCGGGATCGGCACCTCACGTTTCGCCCCCGTCAGGATTGCCTGCAAGCCGGAAGCCGTCCTGCTGACCCTGACCTCCCCCAGCTGACCTTCGCATTACAGAGTGCAATAACTGGGGAAGCCGCCAGCGGGCCGCGGCATCCCTGTGAATCGTCTCACTCCATGGCTTAGGGTTGTTGCTAGAGGAAACTACATTCGTTTTAGAGCTTGAGAAGCGGGCATGGCCAAGCAGACTCCCTTTTTCCGATCCATCAGCCGTCTTTATCCGCACGTCCGGCCGATTATCCCCAGGCTTTTGCTCGGCCTCCTCTGCGCACTCCTGGCCAGCGTGGTGGCCTTGACCATCCCCCAGGTGCTGCGGGTCCTGGTCAACACTGCCCTGCAGCCCGGGGGTTCGGCGGAGGCAGTCTGGACCTCTGCAGGCGTCATCCTGGTGCTGGGCGTCGCCGAGGCGGGACTGGTGGCCCTGCGCCGGCAGTTCGTGATCAACCCCGCCACCACCGTGGAAACGCGGATGCGGGTGTCGCTCTATGACCATCTCCAGGAACTGACCGTCTCCTTCCACGACCGCTGGGGCTCCGGGCAGCTGCTGTCCCGGGCCATGACCGACCTGAACTTCCTCCGGCGGTGGATGGCCTTCGGTGCCATCATGCTGGTGGTCACCACCCTTACCGTGGTCATCGGCATCGTGGCCATGTTCGCAATGAGCTGGCAGCTGGCCCTGATCTTCCTTGCCGCCGCCGTTCCCATCATCATCAACAGCTTCCGGTTCCGCACCCGGTTCAGCAAGGTTGCCAGGCGCAGCCAGGACCAGGCCGGCGACCTTGCCACCACGGTGGAGGAATCCGTCCACGGCATCCGCGTGCTCAAGGCGTTTGGGCGGAGCCGCGAAGCCCTGGAAAACTTTAACGAGCAGGCTGAGGAACTGCGGCAGACAGAGATTGAGAAGGCACGCCACCAGGCAACGTTCACCCTGGTGGTCACCTTGCTTCCCGAGCTGGCGCTGGGTGCCGGCCTGGTGGTGGGTGTCATGCTGTGCGCCAGCGGCGAATTGAGCATCGGCTCCCTGGTGGCGTTCTTCGCCACTGCGGCAGTCATCGCCTCCCCCGTGGAGTTCTCCGGCATGCTGCTGGCCATGGCACTTACCGCCAAGACCGCCGTCGACCGACACTACGAAGTGATGGACACCCGGAACACCATCACCAGCCCCGCGGAGCCCCGGCGGCCAGGGGAACTGGCCGGTGCGCTCCAGTTCACCAACGCCACCTTCGCTTTCGAGGATGCCCCGGACAAGCCGATCCTCAAGGACATCAACCTCGACGTCAGGCCCGGGGAAACCATGGCCCTGGTTGGCATCACGGGCAGTGGCAAAAGTGCGCTGATCCAGCTGGTGCCGCGCCTGTACGACGTCACCAGCGGGGCCATCAGCATCGACGGCGTGGACATCAGGGACTTCGAGGTGGAGGAACTGCGCAGGATTGTGGGCGTGGCGTTCGAGGACACCACGCTCTTCTCCAACTCGGTGCGGGACAACGTCCTGCTCGGTGCGCCCGTCCGCTCCGAGGAGGTCCTGGACGAGGCCCTCGACGTGGCGCAGGCCCACTTCGCCTACTCCCTGCCCCAGGGCGTGGACACCCTGATCGGCGAGGAGGGCCTGAGCCTGTCCGGCGGCCAGCGGCAGCGCATCGCCCTGGCCCGGGCCATCGCCGCCCGTCCGCGCGTCCTGGTGCTGGATGATCCCCTGTCCGCCCTGGATGTCCACACTGAGGAACTGGTCGAGGCACGCCTCCGGGAGGTTTTGGCGGACACCACCACCCTCATCGTGGCCCACCGGCCGTCCACGGTGGCCCTCGCTGACCGTGTGGCGCTGCTGGAAAACGGGCGCATCGCCGCGGTGGGAACGCACACCGAACTGCTGGGCCGCAACCAGCACTACCGCTACGTCATCGCCAGCCTGGACCGGGAGCCGCGGGACCTGGACACCGAACTGTCGGCACTTGAGGACCAGGCTGAGGAAGTGACCCGATGACAACCGCATCGTTCGGCACAGCCAACGAAGACAACGCCCACCTCACCAAGGCGGAGAGCCGGGCAGTACGACGCCGGTCGCTCGCCTTGCTGGGGTCGCTCATCCGTCCCGTGCGGGTACGGTTCTGGCTGACGATTGCCATGGTGGTGCTTTCCCAGGCCGCGCGGGTGGCGGGTCCTGCCCTGATCGCCTTCGGCATCGACCATGCCCTCCCAGCGCTCCAGGCCGGCGATAACCTCCCGCTGGTGTTCACCGGAGTCGCCTACCTGCTGGCAGCGGTCGCGACGGCGGGACTGACCGCCCTGTATGTCACCTCCACCGCGCGGCTCAGCCAGGCCATGCTGCTGGACCTCCGGGTCCGCGTGTTCCGCCACACCCAGCGGCTCAGCCTGGAGTTCCACGAAAAGTACACCTCCGGCCGCATCATCGCGCGGCAGACCTCTGACCTGGAGGCGCTGCGGGAGCTCCTTGACTCGGGTGTCAGCTCCCTGGCCTCCGGAATACTGTTCATGGCCTTCACCGCCGCCACCATCTTTGCGCTGGACTGGCGGAGCGGGCTGCTGGTGCTGGCCGCCGGCGTGCCCATGTTCTTCCTGTCGCGCTGGTACCAGAAGCACTCGCAGATCGCCTTCCGGGAATCACGCGTGGTCTCTGCCCGGCTGATCGTGCATTTCGTGGAAACCATGACCGGCATCCGCGCCGTGAAGGCCTTCCGCAAGGAGAAGGAGAACTCGGAGCGCTACGGGAAACTGGCAGAGGACTACCGGCTGGTGACCGTCCGCTCCATCAACCTCAACGGCATCTTCCAGCCCGGCCTGGTGCTGATCGGCAACGTCTGCGTCGCCGTCGTCCTGCTCTTCGGCGGGTTCCGCGTGCTGGACGGCGGCCTTGCCGTGGGCGTGCTCCTGGCCCTCATTCTGTCCACCAAGCGGTTCTTCCAGCCCGTGGACCAGATGGCCATGTTCTACAACTCGTTCCAGAGCGCGCAGGCGGCCCTGGAGAAGGTCTCCGGACTCCTCGAGGAGGTGCCAACGGTCCGGCCGCCCAAAAACCCGGTTGCCCTGCCCAGCGCCACCGGGCGTATCGACTTCAACGACGTCGAGTTCCGCTATGGCGACGGCCCTGTGGTGGTGCCCACCCTGGACCTGCACATCCCCGCCGGGCAGACCGTGGCGCTGGTGGGCCAGACGGGTGCCGGGAAATCGACCCTCGCCAAACTCATCGCCCGGTTCTATGACGTCACCTCCGGCACGCTCACCCTGGATGGTGTGGATCTCCGGGACCTGGCCACGTCCGACCTCCGCCGGAACATCGTCATGGTTACCCAGGAAGCGTTCCTCTTCAGCGGTTCCGTGGCGGACAACATCGCTTTGGGCAGGCCGGAGGCGTCACGCGCTGAAATCGAAGAGGCTGCCAAGGCAGTGGGAGCACACGAGTTCATCCTGGAACTTCCGGAAGGCTACGACACGGACGTCAACAAGCGCGGCGGCAGGGTCTCCTCCGGCCAGCGCCAGCTGATCAGCTTTGCCAGGGCATTCCTGGCGCGGCCGGCGGTGCTGATCCTGGACGAAGCCACCTCCTCGCTGGACATCCCCTCCGAACGCCTGGTGCAGGCCGGACTGGCCAGACTGCTTGCCGGCACGGAGGCAGCGCGGAGGACTGCGCTCATCATCGCCCACCGCCTTTCCACAGTGGAGACGGCGGACCGGGTCCTGGTGGTCCATGACGGCAGGATCGTGGAGGACGGCACGCCCGAAGAACTCATTGGCGGGGGCGGCCGGTTCGCTGACCTGCACGGGGCGTGGAAGGATTCGCTGGTTTAGGGTTCCCGCGGGTGCCCGGCGTCCGGATTTCGCATCGGGACCCTCGATCGGCTATCCTTGTAAAGTTGCTTTTGCAGCGGATCGGGATGTAGCGCAGCTTGGTAGCGCGCTTCGTTCGGGACGAAGAGGTCGCAGGTTCAAATCCTGTCATCCCGACCATAACGAAAAGAGGGTCTCCTTGCGGAGGCCCTCTTTTTTGTATCTCGATGTGGTTACGGCAAATCCCCCAGCAAGTGTCACCGGCAGTTAAAAGGAACGGCCCCGGAGCTGTTGCTCCGGGGCCGCCTTCGCCTCCTTTTGTGAGGAAGCTATTTACATCGGGTCCGGCCAGTTGCCCGTGTACGTGGTGTACGTGGTGTCCGTAGTGGACGTGGCCTTCTTGCCCTTGACCGGCTTGGACATCGGGTCCGGCCAGTTGCCGGTTGCGACCGATGAACCAGTCGAGTCCGCGAGGGAACCGGCAGAAAGGACGGCCGGAGCAGCCGCAGAAAATGCCAGCGCGCCAGCAAGCGCGGCCGCAGTTGCGATCTTCTTCAACATAGTTAGGTTCCTCAATACGAGTCGGATTCGTTACAAAGCCAGCACTGTCCTTGTTGACACACATTGTAAAATATTTTCCACAGGGGCTGTCAAGCGTTTGGCCCAAGACAGCCCACGAAGGGAGGATCCAATGGGAAACGGATTCGGAGAGAAGCTCCGCGCGGAACGGCTCGAGCGCGGAATGACGCAGGCCGAACTCGGCAAGGACCTCTATTCTCCTAGCTACATCTCTTTGCTCGAAACAGGACGCAGGGAACCGACGGCAGAGGTCATCGAAGAACTCGCCCGGCGCCTGGAACTCGCGCCCAAAGCGTTGGAGGCGTGGAGCCAGCCAATATCCATTGGCGACGCAGAGTACGTACTTGCGGGTCTTTATGCCCGCCAGGCCTGGGACCTCAGGGACTACCCCTTGGCGGCCAGCCACGCAGCGTCAGCTGCACAAATCGCATTGGATGCCAAAAACACCAGCGCCTGGTGGAACATGACCTACATGCAGGCCGAATGCCTCATGAAGCATGGGGACTTGAAAGAGTGCCAACAAATCATCGAACGCTTGATGGAGCACCCTATGGCACGGGAGTCCGTAGGGCTGGGAGTTCGGGCCCGGCAAATGCTTGCCACCGTGTACCAGCGCCAGGGGCAACTGTCGGCGGCTGTCGACCAGGCAATGGAAGCCATGAAGCTCGCGGAGCAGCTACCGAAGAGTTCGACAATTATCACAGGGGCTCTTCGGGCCCTCATCGGCGCCCTGGCTGAAAGCGGCAGACTCGACCAGGCCTGGTCTTACTGTCAAACCCTCGTCGCCCAGGTCGACGAAAATTCCATGTCCCAGTTGGCGGGCGAAGTGGCGTGGGTTGTTGGCAATGTCGCTTTTATGCGTCATGACTACGCGGAAGGCGTCAAGCACCACGAGCGCGCCGCACGCTTGCTCTCCCCCGCGAACGATATCGAGTTGTGGGCACGGTTTAACAAGGCCTCCGCAGCGGTAAGGCTTTCCTCAGGAATCGTCGAGCCCGAGACCCTCTCTGCGATCGAGCGCGCCGAGCTGGCGTTCTCCATTGTCAGCGGCACCAAGAGCGACGAGCTCGAAGTCGCCTTCATCCGCGCACGATGGCTCTATTTGACGGGGGACATTGTCGCCGCTGTCGAAAAACTCCGCGAAATCCACGCGGAGCGTGCAGAGCTCGCCAAACACACCGCGGGTGAAGTTTCGCTCCTCCTGGGCAAGTCACTCAAAGCATCCGGAGAACTCGATGAGGCACTCGTGCATCTGGAAGAAGCCCGGAAGGCCTTCGCTACAGCCGGTGCGCAGGACCGGGTGCAGCAGGCGCTGGACGCCATCCTTGAAATCAAGCTGGCGCAGAAACGCGCGGCCGCGTCCTCAAAAGCCAGCTGACCACAGGGCCCGCAAGCCAGAAGGCCAGTCAACCGAAAAACTAATTAACCCAAAAGCCAGGCAAGCCCGCGGACGGCGGGCTCACCTGGCTTTTGGTTACGTCCTAGGAAAAGGTCTTTCCGGTGATCTTCTCGTACGCTTCGACGTACCGGCTGCGGGTACGGTCAACCACGTCTGCCGGAAGGGCCGGCGGCGGGGTGTCGGATGACTTGTCCCAGCCGGATTCGGCCGAGGTCAGCCAGTCACGCACGTACTGCTTGTCGTAGGACGGCTGGGCCTGTCCCGGCTTGTAGGTGGCTGCGTCCCAGAAGCGCGAGGAATCGGGGGTCAGCACCTCGTCGCCCAGGGTGATCGAGCCAGAGACGGCGTCGTACCCGAATTCCACCTTGGTGTCCGCCAAGATGATGCCGCGCTCCCGGGCGATCTTTTCCGCCGTCGTGTAGATCTTCAGGGTCAGCTCGCTGAGGCGGCCGGCGATGTCGTCCCCCACCAGGGCCACCACGGCGTCGTAGGTGATGTTCTCGTCGTGCTCGCCGATCAGGGCCTTGGCGGACGGGGTGAAGATCGCGTGCTCCAGCCGGGATCCGTCCACCAGCCCCTCCGGCAACGGGATGTTGCACACCGTTCCGGACGCCTTGTATTCCACAAGACCGGAACCGGTGAGGTAGCCACGGGCAATGCACTCCACCGGGAACATGTCCAGCTTCTTGCAGATCATGGCCCGGCCTTCAACCTCGGCCGGAACACCGTCCTCAACGGTGGAGCCGAGCACGTGGTGTTCAACGCCCAGCTGGTCGAACCACCAGAGGCTCAGCTGGGTGAGGATGCGTCCCTTGTCGGGGATTTCGCTGGACAGCACGTGGTCGTAGGCGCTGATGCGGTCGCTGGCCACCACCAGCACGCAGTCCTGCCCGAACCGCTGAAGGACGGCTTCGTCGGCGGGCTCGTAGAGGTCGCGGACCTTGCCGGAATAGATGTGCTTCCAGCCGGGCAGGTCCAAGGTGTCGGTGGCGTAGCCGCGGTTCTCGGGAGTAGTCATGTCAGGCCTTTGCTTTCACGATGGGCATGGAGCCCGTGGCGCCGTAGGGCACCTTGATTTCGCCGCGGGCGGCCTTGCGGGCGATGTCGCTGCGGAACTGCGAGCCTTCCAGCTGAACCAGCTCCACGCCGTCGTACGCCCGTTCGCGCGCCTCCACCAGGTCGCTGCCCAGGGCGACGACCGCCAGGACGCGGCCGCCGGCCGAAACCACCTTGCCGTCCCCGTCCAGGGCGGTTCCGGCATGGATGACGTGCACGCCGTCCAGGGCTTCCACCTTCTTGAGCCCGCGGATGCGGTCGCCCGTGCGGGGCTTGTCCGGGTAGTTCTCGGAGGCAATGACGACGGCGACGGCGGTTTCCTTGGCCCACCGCAGCTCTTCTGCCTTGTCCAGTTCGCCCTTGGCCGCCGCCATCAGCAGCGCACCGAGGGGGGTCTTGAGCCGGGCGAGGACCGCCTGCGTCTCGGGGTCACCGAAACGGACGTTGAATTCGATGACCCGGGTACCACGGGAGGTGAGGGCCAGGCCGACGAACAGGACGCCAACGAAGGGGGTTCCGCGGCGGGCCATTTCATTGACCGTGGGCTGGGCTACCCGTTCGAGGACTTCCTGCACCAGGCCCTCGGGGGCCCACTCGAGCGGGGTATAGGCACCCATGCCGCCGGTGTTGGGCCCTTCATCGTTGTCGAAGATGCGCTTAAAATCCTGGGCGGGCGAGAGCGCCACGGTGTTCTGGCCGTCGCAGAGGACAAAGAGGGAAACCTCGGGGCCGTCCAGGAATTCCTCGATGACCACGGAGCCGCCGGCGTCGAAGCAGGACTGGGCGTGGGCCAGGGCTTCGTCACGGTTCCTGGTGACCACTACGCCCTTGCCGGCAGCCAGGCCGTCGTCCTTCACCACGTACGGGGCACCAAAGGTGTCCAGGGCGGACGCTGCTTCCTCGGCGTTGGTGGCCACAAGGGCCATGGCAGTGGGGACGCCGGCCTCCGCCATGACCTCTTTGGCGAAGGCCTTGGAGGCCTCCAGCTGGGCGGCAGCCTTGCTGGGTCCGAAGACGGGGATACCGGCTTCACGAACGGCGTCGGAGACACCCGCAGCCAGTGGAGCCTCGGGGCCCACCACCACCAGGTCCACGGCGAGCCGGGTGGCCAGTTCCGCAACCGCATCGGGATCGTTGCCGTTGATGTTGTATGTGGGGACCAGCTTGCTGATCCCGGCATTGCCGGGCGCCGCGTGGACTTCGGACACGTTGGGGTCGGCAAGCAGGGAGCGGACAATGGCGTGTTCGCGGCCTCCGGGGCCAATGACGAGTACCTTCACAGTGTCCAAGGGTACTTTGTGCACCCTTTCCGCTCCTAAGCTGTGTCCTTGCCCGCCCGGTCAATCCGTGCCGCCCGCCGCTCCGAACCATACACATGACAAAGCTTCGAAACCGGATTACGGGCCCCGCCCCCCTGGCCGCACTGGCAGGCGTGGTGGCGGCCGCCGTCGTACTTGCCGTTGCGGAGCTGATCGGCGCGTTCTTCACCGCCCGGGCAACGCCCCTGTTTGCCTTGGGCTCGACGTTCATCGACTTCACCCCGCCGTGGATGAAGGACTTTGCGATCGCCACCTTTGGGACCAATGACAAGGCCGCCCTGTTCGTGGGCATGGGCCTGACCATCGCTGTGCTGGCCTGCGTCCTGGGCGTGGTGGCCTACCGGAAGTGGGCGCTGGGAGTCCTGGGGGTCCTGTTCATGGGGGCCGTGATCGTGGCCTGCGTGGTGACCCGCTCCGGCGTCAGCGGCGCGGACGCCATCCCGTCCATTCTGGGAACTGTTGCCGGCCTGGCGGTCCTGCGCCGGCTCATGGTGCCGCTGTGGGGGCTGAAGACGTGGCCTGAAGCGCCGGCGGACCAGGCGGACGACGACGACGCCCCGCAGCAGGGTGCGGGCACCAACCGCCGGCGCTTCTTTGCCACTGCCGGGGTTACCGCGGTGGCCGCCGGCATTGCCGCCACCGGCGGGAGGCTCCTGGGTGCGGCCCGCAGCAACGTCGCCAAGGCACGCGAAGCGCTCACGCTGCCGGCGCCGGCAAAGGCGGCGTCCCCCGTACCGGCCGGGGTCCAGTCCCCGGTCCCGGGCGTCACCCCGTGGCTGACACCCAACAACGACTTTTACCGCATCGATACGGCCTTGAGCGTCCCGGAAATCAACATTGATGACTGGCAACTGCGCGTGCACGGCCTCGTGGAGCAGGAGATCACGCTCACCTTCAAGGACCTGCTGGACGCACAGCTGATCGAATCCCATGTGACCCTCACCTGTGTGTCCAACCCGGTGGGCGGCAACCTCGCCGGCAACGCCAAATGGCTGGGACTTCCCATCCGCGAGGTCCTTGCCCGCGCCAAGCCCAAGGACGGTGCGGACATGGTGCTGTCAAAGTCCATTGACGGTTTCAGCGCCTCCACTCCCCTGGAGGTCCTGCAGGATGACAGGGACGCCATGCTGGCTATCGGCATGAACGGCGAACCGCTGCCGCTGGAGCACGGCTACCCGGTGCGGATGGTGGTTCCCGGGCTCTACGGCTTCGTCTCGGCCACCAAGTGGGTGGTGGACCTGGAGGTCACCCGTTTCGCGGACAACAAGGCCTACTGGACCGAGCGTGGCTGGTCCGAACGGGGTCCCATCAAGACCATGGCCCGCGTGGATGTGCCCAAGTCCTTCGCCAAAGTGCCGGCCGGGAAGGTGGCCGTGGGTGGTACCGCCTGGGCCCAGACGCGCGGCATCGCCAAGGTGGAAATCCAGATCGATAACGGCGACTGGGCGGAAGCCACGCTTTCCACCGAGGCTTCCACCGTCACCTGGCGCCAGTGGTCCTACGAGTGGGATGCCACGCCGGGCCCGCACTACATCAAGGTCCGCGCCACCGACGGCACCGGGGAGGTCCAGACGGACAAGCGTGCCGATCCGGTTCCCGATGGCGCCTCCGGCTGGCAGTCGGTAATGGTCACGGTTCAGTAGCCACGGTTCAGTAGATGGCCAAGGTTCAGCAGATGGCCACTCACACATAGATGACCACGGTTCGGCAGGGGCTGGCCCATAGACTGGCCGTATGCCGCACAATCCGCACGCAACCTTTACCGTGGACTCCGCCGTCGAACTGGCTGTGATTGAACGCAGCGGCTTCGTGGAGTCGCGGCACATCGGCTCCGCCGTCCTCCTGTCCGCCGACGGCGCGGTGGTGACCGAGCTGGGCGACATCAATACGCCCATCTACGCCCGGTCCGCCCTGAAACCGTTCCAGGCGCTGGCGTCCATGCAGTCCGGCGTTCCGCTGCGTGGCGCCCAGGTGGCCATCGCGTGCGGAAGCCACACCGGGTCCCTGGACCACATGGACGTGGTGGCTGGAATGATCAAGGCGGCCGGTGTCCGCGAAGACCAGCTGCAGTGCCCGGAAGCGTGGCCGCAGGACGAAACGGCCCGGAACTGGCTGGTGCGCTCCGAGAAGGGAAAGTCGCGGCTGGCCTACAACTGTTCGGGAAAGCACGCCGCTTTCCTTTGGGCCTGCACGGAGAACGGGTGGGATACGCACAGCTACCTGGAGCCCAACCACCCCCTGCAGCAGCGGGTCCGCAGCGTCATCGAGGAATACACCGGCGGGAAGATCGCCCATCTTGGGATTGACGGCTGCGGCGCCCCCGTAGCGGCCGTTTCCCTCAAGGGCCTGGCCCAGGCATACTCACAGCTCGCCAAGGCCCCGGGCGACCACAGCTACAGCGCCAGGGCCGCAACGATCGCCACGTCGATGCTCGATTATCCGTGGGCCGTCCAGGGCCGCGGCGAAGCCAACACCGTGGTCATGGACGAGCTGGAGATCATCGCCAAGATCGGGGCCGAGGGTGTGCTTGCAATGGCCACGCCCCAGGGGGTCTCGGTCGCCGTGAAAATCCTGGACGGGAACATCCGGGCAACCTCGCTGGTGGCCCTGACCTTGCTTGCCGCTGCCGGCGCGGTCGAGATCCCGGGGGTTGCCAGCGCCTTGGAGAAGGTGGTGGAACCCGTGCTGGGCGGCGGCCGGCCGGTCGGCAAGATCCGGTTGGGGCCGGCGGTTTCGGCACTCCTGGACTGACACCCGTCTCCACCCGACGCGAAAGGAAGACTGAGAGCATGGCCGTAGCCCGCCGTCGTATTGACGTCCAGGAAGGCAAGGCAGCGCTGAAGGCATGGCTGGAAGCTGCGCAGCCGCCGTCGGGCACTCCCCTGCCTCGGACCGTCCTGGCCACTGCCGTGCGGTACTCCCTGGAGGAGTTGACGGCGCGGGCGCCGGGCAACTCGGTCGAAGTGCGGGTTCCGCCCTTTGGCGTCACCCAGTGCGTGGAAGGCCCACGGCATACGCGCGGGACCCCACCCAACGTCATTGAGTGCGACGCCGCCACCTGGCTTGCCATGGTCACCGGCCGGATGGCGTGGGCGGACGCGGTCGCTGCCCACAAAGTGGCGGCGTCCGGCCTGCGTGCGGACCTCTCGGCCCTGCTCCCCCTCTAACCTGGCCCCACCCGCGGGTCAGATGGAACGGGCAGCCGGATCCACCTCGGCCGGGCGCGCCGCTGCATGCGGGACCCGGTTCTGCAGCCGGGTGGACAGCGCCGCCACCACGGCAAAAGCAAAAGCGCCGAGCGCGATCAGGACCGACATCACGGCGACCGTGCCGTAGCCGGCAGCCCTCGGATCAAGGAATGGGTACGGGTACCAGTCCACGATGGGGCCCCGGACCAGGCTGTAGGCAAGGTAGAGCATCGGAAACGAGAGCCACACCAGGGAGGTCCGGACCGGGATCCGGGTCCGGACCAGGTCCACCAGCCAGTCGATGACCATAACGGTGGGGATGGTGTAGTGCAGCACTACGTTGATCCACGGGATGGGTGTGTTCACGTCCACGTCACTGAGCAGCAGGCTGTACGTGATCCCGGTAATGGTCATGTAGACGGTGGCGGCGCCGCGGAGCAGCTCGAGCCACCGCGGGCTGCTGCCTTTCCACGCGTACCAGCCCGCGGTCGCCAGGGTCACGAAGGCGATGATGTTGGACTCGATGGTGAAGTAGCTGAAGTAGTTTCCGGCTTTGGCCCCGGGCACGTTCTGGACCAGGTGCAGGAACTGGAACAGCACCGCCACGAAGCCCAGCAGTGCGAACCAGAAGCGGAAAAGGGCCAGTCCCCTGTTTGCGGTCATGGCCTGATCCTAGGGCCTTCTTTATGGCCGGCCCCGCAGCACTGCCCGGGGTGGCTACCCGCGTCCGATGAAGGGCATGCCCGCGGCGGTGACCACTAGCGAGCCCACGCTGGCCGAGGCGGGCATGTTGGCCATCATCAGCACCGCGCGCGCCGCGTCCGCCACCGGGAACATGGGTTCCACCTTGCGGCTGCCGTCCGCCTGCAGCGCCCCGGAGCCGACGCCGATGGTGTCCATGATCTCCGTGGCCGTGTTGCCGATGTCGATCTGCCCGCAGGTGATGCCGTAGCCGCGGCCGTCCAGTTCAATGCTCTTGGTCAGGCCGGTCATGGCGTGCTTGGTGACTGTGTAGGCCACAGTCCTGGGGCGCGGCGAATGCGCGGAGATGGAGCCGTTATTGATGATCCGCCCGCCCTGCGGCTCCTGCCCCTTCATGGCCCGGACGGCTGCGGCGGCACACAGCATGGATCCCGTGAGGTTCACGGCCAGCGTTGCGTTCCAGTCCGCCAGGCTGATTTCGTCCACACCGGCCGCCGGGCCAAAGACGCCGGCGTTGTTGAACAGCACGTCCACCCGTCCCCACTGTTGCCTGGCCGCCTCGAAAAGCCGTTCGACGTCGTCGGGCCGGGTGACGTCGCACGGCACCACCAGCGTGTCCGGGCTGCCATCCGCGGTTTCCTTCAGCTGCGCCTCCCGGCGGCCGGCAAGTGCCACGCGGTAGCCGTCGGCCAGCATCTGCCGGGCAACCTCCCTGCCGATGCCGGATCCGGCCCCGGTGACGACGGCTACTCTTCGGACCTGCTGGGGGGTGCTCACGGTGTTCTCCTGGCTCAGAGCTGTGCCGGCACGGCCGGCGTGTTCAGTGGCCAGCCTATGACGGTCTTGGGCCTTGGGGCAGCGAAGGTCCGCACCTTGGAGGTGGACAGGCGCATCCTGACCAGCGATTCAGCGATGGTCACCGCGGCGGCCACACCGTCCACCACGGGAACGCCGGCCCGCTGCCTGATCTGTTCGTCCAACCCGGCCATGCCGCCGCAGCCCAAGACAATGACCTCGGCCTTGTCCTGGGTGACCGCCAGCATGGCCTGGTTGATGATGGCTTCCACGGCGCGGTCCGGTTCCTCCTCAAGCTCCAGCACGGCCATGCCGCTGGCCCGGACTGAGGCGCACCTGGCGTCCAGCCCGGCCAGCTTCAGCCGGTCCTCGATGAGGGGAACCGTGCGGTCCAGGGTGGTGACCACGGAGTATTTGTGGCCCAGGAACATGGCCGTGCTGGCGGCGGCCTCCGTGATGTCCACCACCGGCACGTCCAAGAGCTCCTGCAGCCCTTCGCGGCCGTGTTCGCCGTAGCCGGCCTGGATAACGGCGTCGAACGGTTCCGGGTAGGACGTGACGGCATCCATGACGGCGATGGCAGCCAGGTAGCTTTCGAAGTTTCCTTCGCAGGAGTCCGCGCCAAACCTCGGGGTGATGCCGACGATTTCCGTCCCGGCTGCGGCCACGCTGCGTGCAGAGGACGCAATCGAGTCGGTCATCGACGAGGTGGTGTTGACGTTTGCGACGAGTATGCGCATGGGAAGGTCCTTTGTCCTGCGGCTCAGTGGGTGCTGGCGACGGCGATGGCCTCGCCGTCGTGGTCCACGAGTCTTTGGTTGCGGTCGGCGATGAAGAAGTAGAGCGCCGCGGCGATACCGGCGGCAAAGAACCAGGCGAACGGCGCCGCGGCGGCCAGCCCCGGAACGAAGGCGATGAGGAGGGCCAGGACGGCAGCGGGAACCATGGCGATGATCGCCCTGGGGTTGACGCCCTTTTTGTAGAAGTACGCCCCGTCCGGAGACGCCGTATACAGTTCCGGCACGTTGACCATGCCACGCCGGATCAGCCAGTAGTCAGCCATGACGACGCCGAACAGCGGGCCGAGCAGCGCACCGAGGCCGCCGAGGAAGTACACAATGACCAGTGGGTTGTTGTAGAGGTTCCAGGGCAGGATGAGAAGGCCGATCGTGGCCGAGACCATCGCCGCCTTGCGGAAGTTGAGCCGCTTGGGGAACAGGTTGGTCAGCGCATAGACGGGGGCCACGAAGTTGGCCATCAGGTTCACAGCGATGGTCAGGATCAGCAGGGCAAGGCAGGCCAGGACCAGGAACAGCGTGTTGGGGATGGTCTGGACGATGTCCGACGGGCTCTTGATGATGGTGCCGTTGATCTTGAACTGGCCGCCGGCCATCACCACCACAATGGCTCCGAAGAGCAGCATGTTGATGGGGATGCCCCAAAAATTGCCGCGCACTACAGCCTTCTTGGATACCGCGGAGCGGGTGAAGTCGCAGAAGTTCAGGACGAAGGTGCCGTAGATGGACACCCACAGGGCGCCGCCGGCGAAAATAGTGAGCCACATTTCCGGCCCTTCCAAGGCCTTGTCCGAGGACCAGGCAATGCTTCCTCCTGCTTCCACGAAGATCCAGACGGCCATCGCGGCCATGGTGGCAAGGATGACGGGGCCGGCGAAGGCCTCGTACTTGCGGATCATTTCCATCCCGAAGCTGACGATCACCAACTGGACCACCCAGAGGGTCACGAATGCCATCCAGCCCAGCGTGGACAGGCCCAGGATGGAGTCTTTGTCCACGTCTGCCAACGCAGGAAACATGGCTACGAGCATCACGCGGAACACCACGGAAGCGAGGTACGTCTGGATGCCGAACCAGGCCACAGCCACGGCACCGCGGAGGAGGCTGGCAATCTGCGCTCCCCTGATACCAAAGCTGATGCGGCTCATGACCGGAAAGGGAACACCGGTTTTGACGCCCATGAATCCGGAAAGCGTCAGGAGTCCGAACAGCAGCGCCGCGCCAATGCCGAGCGCCATGAGGATCTGCCACCCACCCAGGCCCAAGGCAAACAGTCCAATGGCAAAGGCGTAGTTGCCCAGGCTGTGCACGTCATTCGCCCAAAGGGTGAAGATGCTGTAGCTGGTCCAGCTGCGGCCGGCGCGCTTGGTGGGGGCAAGATCGGAGTTGTACAGGGAAGGGCTGATGGCCGTGCCCGAGGCGGCGCTGGCTGATTCGCAGAGGGCTTCAACGCTGCCGGCGGGATGTGCTGCAGGAGCTGACGGCACTGTCACGCCCTGCTCAGCATCAACGCCCGCCGTGGGAGGGGTTTGCATAGGGGTCTCAATTCTTTGGAGTATTCCTTGTGGTGAGGCCGACCTGCGTCGTTTCTGTTATTCCACATTGCGGAAACGAGATATTGAATAGTGAAATAAGAGTATGACCCGGGTCACTGCGGGTCAAGTGCCGCAGGGTGCCCAGCCCGGTCACAATGCGTTCCTTCGGGGCCGCGCGCGGCAATCCCCGCGCTGGTGGCACCCATCACGTTGACCGGCCGACAGGCTGGCAGTAATCTCATCTAGCAATAATATTTTCTCGCAATACGAAAATATTGCCTAACGCATTCAATGACGAAAAGAGGCTGCCGTGGCTGCAGGAGAAGATACCTCCCATATCCTCAGCGGGTTGACTAACCAGCTGCCTGATCGTGATCCGGAAGAGACTGCCGAGTGGGTTGAGTCCCTGGACGCGTTGATCAGGGAACAGGGCACCGAGCGTGCCCAATACATCATGCGGAGCCTGCTGCAGCGCGCCGGCGCGCAGAGCGTGGGTGTGCCGATGGTGACCACCACCGATTACGTGAACACGATCCCGGTGGACCAGGAAGCTGCGTTCCCGGGCAACGAGGAGTTCGAGCGCCGGTACCGGGCGTACATGCGGTGGAACGCCGCGGTCATGGTGCACCGGGCGCAGCGGCCCGATATCGGGGTCGGCGGACACATCTCCACCTACGCCGGGGCTGCGACCCTGTACGAGGTCGGCTTCAACCACTTCTTCCGCGGCAAGGACCACCCCGGCGGCGGGGACCAGGTCTTCTTCCAGGGCCACGCCTCCCCCGGCATGTACGCCCGGGCGTTCATGGAAGGACGCCTGTCCGAGGAAGACCTGGACGGGTTCCGGCAGGAAAAGTCCCGCGAGGGCCACGCCCTGTCCTCCTACCCGCACCCGCGCCTGATGCCACAGTTCTGGGAATTCCCCACCGTGTCCATGGGCATCGGGCCGATGAACGCGATCTACCAGGCCCAGAACAACCGCTACCTGCACAACCGGGGCCTGAAAGACACCTCGGACCAGCAGGTCTGGGCGTTCCTGGGCGACGGTGAAATGGACGAGCCCGAGTCCCGGGGCCTGCTGCAGCTGGCAGCGAACGAGAACCTGGACAACCTGAACTTCGTGATCAACTGCAACCTCCAGCGCCTGGACGGCCCGGTGCGCGGCAACGGCAAGATCATGCAGGAACTCGAAGCGTTCTTCCGCGGCGCGGGCTGGAACGTGATCAAGGTTGTCTGGGGCCGGGAGTGGGATGACCTGCTCACCCGCGACACCGACGGGTCCCTGGTAAAGATCATGAACGAAACCGTCGACGGCGACTACCAGACCTACAAGGCAGAGTCCGGCGGGTTCGTCCGCGAACACTTCTTCGGCAAGACCCCGCAGACCAAGGACCTCGTCGCGGACCTCACCGATGACCAGATCTGGAACCTCAAACGCGGCGGCCACGATTACCGCAAGGTCTACGCCGCATACAAGGCCGCCACCGAATTCAAGGGCAAACCCACCGTCATCCTCGCCCACACCGTCAAGGGCTACGGGCTGGGCCCCAGGTTTGAAGGCAGGAATGCCACACACCAAATGAAGAAACTGACGGTTGAGGATCTCAAGGACTTCAGGGATTACCTGCGCATTCCGATTTCGGATGAACAACTCGACGCCGACCCGTACCGGCCTCCCTACTACCACCCCGGATTCGATGCGCCCGAGATTGCCTACCTCCTTGAACGGCGGAGCGCATTGGGCGGGCCGGTTCCCGAACGCCGCGGCGGACACCAGGCGGTTGATCTTCCGGACGCGAAGTCCTATGAGGTGGCAAAGCGCGGTTCAGGCAAGCAGATGGCCGCAACCACCATGTCTTTCGTGCGCCTGCTCAAGGATTTGCTCCGCGACAAGAAGTTCGGGAACCGGATTGTGCCCATCGTGCCGGACGAGTCCCGCACGTTCGGCATGGACGCGTTCTTCCCGACGGCGAAGATCTACAACCCCAAGGGGCAGAACTACCTGTCGGTGGACCGGGACCTCGTCCTGGCCTACAAGGAATCCCCCGCCGGGCAGCTGATCCACCCCGGCATCAACGAAGCCGGCGCCGTGGCAGCCTTCACCGCCGCCGGAACCTCCTACGCCACCCACGGCGTACCCCTGGTCCCGGTCTACGTGTTCTACTCCATGTTCGGCTTCCAGCGCACCGGCGACGCCTTCTGGGCCGCCGGAGACCAGATGACCCGCGGCTTCATCATCGGCGCCACCGCAGGACGGACCACCCTCACCGGCGAAGGCCTCCAGCACGCCGACGGACACTCCCCCCTGCTGGCCTCCACCAACCCCGCCGTCCTCACCTACGACCCCGCCTACGGCTACGAAATCGGCCACATCGTCCGCTCCGGCCTGGAACGGATGTACGGTGCGGATTCGACGGACAAGAACGTCATGTACTACCTCACGGTGTACAACGAACCCATCATCCAGCCCGCAGAACCGGAGAACCTCGACGTCGAAGGCGTCATCAAGGGCATCTACCTGCTCGCCCCGGCCAAGATCGACGGTCCCCGCACCCAGATCCTTGCCTCCGGCGTCTCCGTGCCCTGGGCCATCGAAGCCCAGCGCGTGCTGGCCGATGACTGGAACGTCTCCGCCGACGTCTGGTCCGTGACCTCCTGGAACGAACTGCGCCGCGACGGCCTCGCCGCCGAAGAGGAAGCCTTCCTCAACCCCGGCCAACCCGCCCGCGTCCCGTTCGTCACCCAGCAACTCGAAGGAGCCACCGGCCCCATCGTCGCCGTCTCCGACTACATGAAAGCCGTCCCCGACCAGATCCGGCAATTCGTCCCCAACGAATACGCCACCCTCGGCGCCGACGGCTTCGGCTTCTCCGACACCCGCGCAGCAGCCCGCCGCTTCTTCAAGAACGACACCCACTCCATCGTGGTGAAAGTCCTGCAGATGCTCGCGGCGAGGGGCGACGTGGAGGAGGGCGCGCCGTCGTACGCCATGGACCGCTACAAACTCCTGGACGTCAACGCCGGCACCACCGGTGGGGCGGGTGGCGACGCCTGAGCGTTGCTCCCGTAGGGTGCAGCTATGGGTGACGGAAGCAGGACCGGTTCAGCGGGAATGAGGACCACCGGGGTGGTGCTCGCCGCAGGGGCGGGCACCCGCCTGGGACTGGGCCCGAAGGCCCTGCTTCCGTACCGGGGACGCCCGTTGGTGGAGGCTATCGCCGGAACACTGCTCGACGGTGGCTGCCGGGAGGTGGTGGTGGTCCTCGGTGCAGGTGCGGCCCAGGTTGAGGCTGCCGCCAGGCTGGACGGCTGCCGCGTGCTGACCAACCCGGAATGGGAATCAGGAATGGGCAGTTCCTTCCTGCTCGGCAACCAGGCCGCGGACCCGGCAGACCATCTCTTGGTCGCGCTGGTGGACCAGCCGGGCCTGACACTGGAAACGGTGCACCGCCTGTTGTCCTGCCACCGCCCTGGGCGGATCACCGCGGCCGCGTACGGCCGTCGTGATTCCAACGACGGCGGTGCGGCGGGGCTCCGCCGCGGGCATCCCCTGGTCATCGACACCTCCCTGCGCGACGCCGTGTGTGCAACGGTGACGGGTGACGCCGGGGCCCGTGGCTTCCTGCGGAGCCATCCGCATCTTGTGGATGAGGTTGACTGCAGCGACCAGGACACGGGCGAGGACGTGGATACACCGGACCAGCTTGGCCTGCTCCAGTAGCACCAGCACCCGGAGACCGTCAGGCGTGAGCCCGCAGGAACCGCTCGAGGGCATCCTCCCAGGGGGACGCGCCATGGCGAACGAGGTCGATGCTGCCCGGCCACTTTCGATCCGGCCACTTTCGATCCGGCCACTTTCGATCCGGCCAGCGTGGTGGTTCCCAGTCTTGGTGTTCGCTTTGGTAGTGGCGGCCGGTGGGTGAGGTCCAGCCGGGTGGTTCGTTCTTGGTGGCGGGGGTGGGTTTCCAGGCGGTGGTGTGGCGGAGTTTGTGGTGTTTTGGGCAGGGCTGTCCCAGGTTGCTGATTCCGGTGGGGCCGCCGTTGGCCCAGGCGAGGATGTGGTCGGCGTCGTTGTCCAGGGAGTTGTTGCTGCAGCCCGGGAACGGGCATTTGCCGTCCCGCATCCGCAGCCACGCCCGCATCGCGCCGGTGACCCGGTAGCTTGTCCGGCCGATTTCCAACGGTGCCCCATCCCGCGGGTCCACCAGGACCCGGTAGAACGAGCCCGCACCGCCAGCGACGAGTGCCCTGGCCATTGACGGCGGGATGGGGCCGTACCCGTCCAGCATCGCCGGTTCGTCGGTCAGGCCCAGCAGGGAGTGGACCGGGACCGTGACCAGCACCTGCGCCCGGATACCCGACGACGGCTGGTCGGTTCCGGCTTCGTTGCCGGTTCCGGTGCTGGTGCCGTTGGTGAGGATCGCATCGGCGAAGGTATCCGCACGGAGTTGGGGCATGCTGCGGGGCTCGTCGGGTCCTTGCATGCCCCGGGCGGCGGCGGTGAGCCGGTTCCACCCGGCCAGGGCCTGGTCCGCGGGCAGGTACGCGGAGAGCCAGGCCATCCCGTCCTGGTCCGGCCGGAACTCCACCCGCCGCTCAGCCACGCCTTTGGCGTGGCGTTTTTCGATGGACCCGGCCTGGTGGCGTTCCCGCCAGGTCCGGGCTTTGGCCTTGAACCGGTGCGCCGGCAACCCACCCACAGGGCACCCCCTCGCCGGGTCCGGGGCGTCCGGGTCAAGGAAATGCGCTTCCAACGCCGCAGCCCCATCAGGATCAAGGCACGCTGTCTCGTCCGCCATCACCACCGCGTGGCTCCAGGAGATCGCCCCGGCCTGCAACGCCTCCAACGTCCGCGGCAACGTCGCCGTCACAGCGTGCGAGGTGACCAGGAACGACGACGCCGCCCGCGGACCCAGAGCCAGCACACACCCGATCTCCGCCGCGACCGCGATCTCCTGCGCCCGCACCGGAACATCCGGCCCCGCAACAGCAGCGGCGCTCTCCATATACCCAACGGCAGCCTTGGCCTTCAACCCTGCGATCCCGGCCTCAACCTCACGGGCCCCGGCCAGAATCTCCAGGCAACCATCCGCTAAACCAGCCAACGGGTCAGCCACAGAAAAAGGCACCGAACCGGCCCCATCCACCTCAGCATTCAGCACAGCAAGGGCAGCACGGATCTCCCCGAACGCCCTCACCACCGCCGCCTTCCCCATAAACCCATCATGACAAAGGGGTACGACATTCAAGACCGGCCGCGGAGAGTCAGCTCAGGCCGGCATCCCACGCTCCAGCAATTGCTCCAGCCCCTGTTTGAAACCGGACCTGCCACCGTGGGCGGGATGCCGGACCTTCGGTACGTCCAGGCCGCTGCGTTGCAGGCTGTGCTGGGCCACGTTGCCTACGGCCACGATGGTACTGATGCCGAACAGTTCCGCGAGCTCCTGCCAGAAAGGCGTGCCGAGCTTGGTCTCGGAGGGCCGGGGCGTGCGGTTGGACAAGGGATTTCCCGGTTGGTGCGGGTGCCAGGGAAAGGCACTCCACAGCAGTGGAAGGAACCCCACTTCTTCCAGGACCTGCCAGAGCACGGTGGCGGTGGGCTCCGCGGCAACTCCCGCAGCTTCGGACGGCAGCACGTAGCCCTTGCCAGGGCCGAAAAGCCCAAAGCTGTTGGCGGCCCCTCCGAGGATGACCCTGTTGGTGAAGGGCACCCCGGTGATACGCATGCCCCTGAAGCCCGGCGCCTCCCCCACCAGCAGTACCTTGGGCCGGCGTTCCAGCATCTCCTGCAGGTAGAGCTCCAGGTTGTGCCGGCGGAGCGCATTCTCCGGAACTGCGTGGTTGAAGAAATTGTTGGCCGCAGCGCCCGTGTCGACCACTGCAAGCTGCTCAACGAATGCCGCGATGCCGGAAGCAGGCTCCACTCCAGCCACCTTGGTCGTTGTAGTTACCAGCGCGGGTGGATGGCCTCGCGGAAGTAGTGGTCGTAGATCCAGCGGACGCCGTCGTCGAACTCTTTGCCGATGCTGACGCCAGCCGCGGCCGCGTTGGCACGGGCCTGCTCCACGTTGCGGGCGCCCGGAATCACGGTGGTGACACCGTCCTGGGCCGCGATCCAGGCGATGGCGGCCTGGGCCGTGGTGGCACCGGAAGGCACCAGCTGCTCGAACTCCTTCACAGCTTTCAGGCCCAGCTCGTAGTCCACGCCGGAGAAGGTTTCCCCGACGTCGAAGGCCTCGCCCTTGCGGTTGTAGTTCCGGTGGTCGTTCTCCGCGAACGTGGTGTCCTTGGAGTATTTGCCGGACAGCAGGCCCGATGCCAGCGGAACACGGGCAATGATGCCCACGCCTGCGGCTTTGGCGGCCGGCAGGACGTCGTCCAGGGGCTTGAGCCGGAAGGCGTTCAGGATGATCTGGACGGAAGCGGTTCCCTCGTGGCGGATCGCTTCCAGGGCCTCGTCCGTGCGTTCCACGGAGACGCCGTAGTTGCGGATGGCGCCCTCGGACACCAGGGTGTCCAGTGCGTCGTAGACCTCGTTGTTGCTGTAGACGGGAGTGGGCGGGCAGTGCAGCTGGACCAGGTCCAGCGTGTCCGTCCCCAGGTTCTTCCTGGAACGGTCCACCCACTGGCGGAAGTTGGCCAGGGTGTAGTTTTCGGGCTGTTGTTCCATCCGGCGGCCCATCTTGGTGGCCACGGTAATGCCGAGGCCCGGGTTCTCCTTCAGGAACTTCCCGATGGCCTGCTCGCTGCGTCCATCACCGTAGACGTCGGCGGTGTCAAAGAAGGTGACTCCCGCTTCCATGGAAGCCGCGAGGATCGCCTGTGCCTGCGCCGGGTCCACGTTGCCCCAGTCCGCGCCGAGCTGCCAGGTGCCGAGCCCCACAATGGACACATTCCGTCCGGTCTTGCCTAAAATCCGCTGTTCCATCCCCCGACTATATGCAACGATGCAAGCCGGGGTCAGATCCGCCCCGCCCGGGGCAGACCCCGGGAGCCGCATGTGGCCCCCGGCGTGGTCCTATGCAGGAACCTGTTCCAGCCCGGGCACCAGTCCCGCTTCCTTGAGCCCCAGGTAGATCCGGTCACGAGCGATCGGCAGGGATGTGAACCGCACTCCCGTCGCGTTCCGGATGGCGTTGGCAAGCGCCGGAGCCACGGGATTGAAGGGGCTTTCGCTCATGGATTTCGCGCCAAGCGGCCCCATCTTGTCGTTCGTGTCCGCGAAGTACACCTCGCTGCGCGGCACGTCCGCGAACGTGGGGATGTGGTACTGCCGCAGGATGTCCGTGGTGACCTTTCCGGCGTCGTCCACCACCACTTCCTCATACAGCGTGGCACCCAGGGCCTGGGCGATCCCGCCCTCGATCTGTCCGCGGCACTGGCGCGGGTTGACCACCACCCCGGCGTCCGCTGCCTGCACGCTTTGCAGGATCTTCAGTTCGCCGGTGCCGCGGTTTACGGCCACCCGGAAGCCGTGCACGTTGAAGGCGACCGAGCGCGGTGTACCGCCCCAGCGCCCCTCCGCGGCCAGTTCGACGCCGGCATCCGCGGCGGCCTGCGCCAGTTCAGCCAGTGCCACGGGAGTTCCGTCGACCACCACGGCGTCACCGTCGAGGACGCACGCAGATGCCTGGGTCTGCCGGATCCCGGCGGCAAACGCGCGGATCCGGACAGCCAGCTCTTCCGCGGCTGCCAGGGTCGCTTTGCCGGCCACCACGGTGCCGGCGGAGCCGAACGCACCGGTATCGTGCTCCACCAGGTCGGTGTCGGACTGCCGCACCGCCACCCTGGACGCCTCCGTGGACAGGGCTGTAGCCGCCAGCTGGGCGTGCACGGTGGTGGTGCCGTTGCCGAACTCGGCGGTCCCGACGTCGGCCTGGTACGTCCCGTCCGGCAGCAGCCGGAGCCGGGAATGGGCAAAGTGGCCGCGCGGGGGCACGGTGTCGATCATGGACAGGGCGGCCCCTTCACCCACCATCCAGTCGGGTCCAAGGTCATCCAGGCCTGCGTCCCGGTACCTGGCCTTGCCGCGGTCCAGGGCATCCCGGACGAGGTCCAGGCACTGGTCCAGTCCGTAGCTGCCGTAGTGGACGTCTTCCTCCGGGTCCGGCTGGGTGGACAGCATGTGGTCGCCCTCGCGGACCATGTTGCGCCGGCGGAACTCCAGAGGGTCCATGCCGATTCCGGCGGCGAGCTCGTCCATGGCGGACTCGATGGCGAAGATCATCTGGCTCAGCCCGTACCCGCGGAACGCACCGGACGGCACGGTGTTGGTGTAGACCGAATGCGCATCCACTTTCTTGTTGGCGCAGTTGTACACAGCCAGGGATTCGCCGCAGCCGTGGAACATGACGCCGGGGCCGTGGTTGCCGTAGGCGCCGGTGTTGGTCACGACGTCCAGTTCGAGCGCGGTCAGCCGCCCTTCCCTGCTGGCCCCGGCCTTCAGCTTGATGGTGAACGGGTGCCGGGTGGTGGTGGCGGTGAACTGCTCGGTGCGGGTCAGTTCCAGCTGGACCGGCCGCTGCAGCTTCAGGGCCGCGAGCGCCACGAGGTCCTCGGTAAGGACCTCCTGCTTGCCGCCAAATCCGCCGCCGACGCGGCCCGCCACCACATGCACTTTGTCTTCCGGCAAACCGAATACCCGGCACAGGGTGCGGCGGACCAGGAACGGGACCTGGCTTGACGTGCGGACCTGGAGCCGCCCTTCGGCGTCCACCGAAGCGATGGCCGCGTGGGTTTCCAGTGCCACGTGCTGCACCCGCTGGGTCTGGTAGGTCTGTTCGTGGATAAAATCGGCGGCGGCGAAGCCGTCCGCCACCCTCCCCAACTCCGAGTGCAGTTCCGCCACCACGTTGCCGTCCGGCCGCGAGATGCGGGAGCGGGCGGCATCCTTGTCCCCGTGGACCAACGGCGCGCGGGGACGCAGGGCCTCCTGCGGCGAGAAGACGGCGGGCAGTTCCTGGTATTCCACCTGGAGCGCCCGCACCCCGGCCTCCGCGGCGCCCACCGACTCGGCGACGACGGCGGCGACCCGCTGGCCAATGAAGCGCACCACGTCGTCCAACACCCGCGTATCGTCCGGGTCGTCGGTGAAGAGCTCGTGCTGGGCGGTGGAGAACAGCTGCTCCGGCGCGTCCTCGTGGGTGAAGACCGCCACCACCCCCGGAATCTTCAGGGCAGCTTCCGTATCGATGGACACCACCCGGGCGTGTGCGTGCGGCGAGCGCAGGATCTTCAGGTGCAGCAGTGCCCGCTGCTGGTCACCCGGGAGATCCAGGGTGTAACGGGCGGTCCCGGTGACCACCGCCCGGCTGGCAGGCGCGGGAACGTCGTCGCCCAAACGGCCCGGCTCCGGGTCAGGCTGCCCCTCCCCTGCGATCCCGGACCCCGGTCCCTTGGGATCGGGGTGGCCGGCGTTCCCGCAGACCGCGTCGGCGATGGCGCGGTAGCCGGTGCAGCGGCAAAGGTTGCCTTTGAGGTTCCGGGGCAGGTTCTCCTTTTGGTCGTCGTCGAACGTGGCGGCCGTCATCACCATGCCCGCCGTGCAGAAGCCGCATTGGAAGCCTTGGCGTTCCATGAACTGCTGCTGCACCGGGTGCAGCTCCCCCTCGGGACCACCGGCGGCGGCGGCCAGCCCCTCGATCGTGGTGACCGCATGGCCCTCCGCGCGTACTGCCGGGTAGATGCAGCTGTGGACCGGCGTCCCGTCCACGTGCACGGTGCAGGCACCGCAGTCTCCGCCGTCGCACCCCTTCTTCACGCCGGTGTTGCCCTGCTCGCGCAGGAACGTCCGCAGGCATTGCCCCGGGCGCGGGTCCGCGCCGGCGGGGGTTCCGTTAATCTCGATGGCCATGCTCAGGCCCCTTTCGGCAGTGTGGTAGTCCCTGCGGCCGGCCTGTCGCCGGCCCGGGGCGGCCAGAAGTCGCCGGAGACAGGAACATCGTGGGCACCGGCGGGTGCGGCGAGTTCTGCGCGGATTTCCTCGGCCAGCCGGGAGGTCATGTCCCGGCGCCATGCAGGCAGGCCGTGGATGTCATCGTGGTAGAGCTCCGCGGGGATGTGGTCATCCAGCGCGGCGGTCAGCCGCTCTGCGTCCGGGAGCGTGTCGAAGCGCAGCTGCACCGGCCGCTTGGTGGCGGCGGTGACCGTCAGGGTTAGGGAGGCGTCGCCGTCGAGCCGTCCGATGAGCAGCGCCCCGGACCGGCCGAGGTTGCTGAGGGAGAGGCGCCGGAAGGCCACGCGGGCGGAAAGGGCCGACGCCGGCAGGTGGACGCTGCGAAGCAGCTCGCCGGGTGCCAGGCAGTTTTTCGCATCCCCGGTGACGAACTCCGCCACGGGGACGGTACGGCTGGAACCGCCTGGCGCGAGGACGGTGGCCACGCCATCCAGTCCGGCGCACAGCGAGATGATGGGGCCTGCGGGCAGCGAGGTGCAGAGGTTGCCGCCCACGGTGGACATGTTCCACACCTTGAAGGACGCCACGAAGGAATCGCAGCACGCACGGACCAGGTCCAGCCCTGGCCACGTGCGGCCGGTCACCTCCGGGGTACCGGGCAGGGCGTACAGCTGCGCGATGGTGCAGGTGGCTGCCAGCTCAATCCCGTCTTCGTTGACGGTGATGGGCGTCCAGCCGGCGTCGCCGAGGTCCAGCAGCCGCTTGAGCGGCTGCGGGCCAAACGCATAGCTGCCGTAGGAGAAAAGGACCGTGCCGCCGGCAAGCCAGGCGTCGCCGTCGCGCCATTGTGCGGGGTCGGTGGTGCGGACCACCGCCTCGATGGTGTTCATGTCCATGCGATCTCCTGCGTATTAAGGTCTGTGGGCGCCGGGGCAGCCGGGTGGTGATGGATGGTGCCGGAGGTTTCCCGCAGCGGCTGGCAGCTGGCTGCGCGGGTGCGGGCGGCGATCAGTTCAGCGGTGACGGATACCGCCACTTCGGCGGGAGTGACCGCACCGAGGTCAAGGCCGATGGGTGAGTGGAGCTGGGCGATACGCTCCGGCGCGACGCCCGCGTTGAGGAGCTGCTCAACCCGTTGGAGGTGGCTCCGCCGGGACCCCATGGCGCCAACGTAGGCGAGGTCCAGGGCCAACGCCGTTTCCAGCAGGGGGAGGTCGAACTTGGGGTCATGGGTGAGGACGGCGGCCACGGTGCGGCTGTCCGTCCGGCCTGCCGCCGCTTCCGCTGCCAGGTAGCGGTGCGGCCAGTCGGTGACCACCTGGTCGGCGGCCGCGAACCGGGGCTGGGACGCGAAGGCTGGCCGGGCATCAACGAGGGTCACGTGGTAGCCCAGCAGCTTAGCTGCGGGGACCAGTGCGGCACCGAAGTCGTTGGCGCCGAATACCAGCATCCGCGGCGGGGCCAGCCTGGACTCCACCAGGATGGCGGGTTCCGCGGCAGGTTGAGCGTCGCCGGACTTGGCGGGGGCGCATTCGCCCGGCTGCAGGAGCCGGACCAGCCCGGCACCGCCGCTGCGCACCAGGGATTCCACCTGCAGGGCCGGTTCCCCGTGCAGCAGCGCTGCCAGCTCCGAAGATGCTGCCAGGCGGAAGGCGCCCGGATCGGAGAGGACGACGGCGGCACCTCCTGGAGTACCGAGCAGCCGTACCAGCGCCACGGCGTGGGCCGGACCCAGGCCGGCGAGCTGCAACAGGACGGCCCGAAGCGGGTGCGGGATTTCGCCAGGCACGGCGGCGGGTACGGGCTGGATCTGGATGCCCAGTTCGCCCCCGCAGGTGAGTCCGGCCGCGAAGGCATCTGCGGAACTGAAGCCAAAGGTCCCGTGGCGCGGGACGGCGTCGTCCATTGCCTCCTGGGCGAGCGCCACCACGGCGCCTTCCACGCAGCCGCCGGACAAGCTGCCCAGCACGTCACCGGAACCGGCGACCAGCATGGACGTTCCCACGGGCCGCGGCACAGACCCGCAGGCCGCCACGATGGTGGCCACGGCGAACTCCCGGGCTGCGAGCCGGGGCACCCAGAGGCCGAGCGAAGGGATCAGGTCAAGCATGGCGTCGCTCCTTCTTCCGCAGCGGTGGTGTCAATTGTCGGTCCTTCCGGGGGCCGGGCCAAGGGCTGGCACGGCCCCCGGAAGGAGAGGGCACTACTTAGCCGCCCAGCAGGGCGTTGATCGGCCCGCGGGCGAAGTACACCAGGAACCCGGCGCTCACCACCCACATCAGCGGATGGATCTTCTTGGCCTTGCCGGACGCCGCCCCGATCACGGCCCAGCTCACAAAGCCCACGCCGATGCCGTTGGCGATCGAGTAGCTCAGCGGCATGGTCACGATGGTGAGGAAAGCCGGCAGGGCCACGGTGAACTTGGTGAACTTGATCTCCCGGATCTGCGCCATCATCATGGCGCCCACCACCACCAGGGCGGCGGCGGCAACCTCGAGCGGCACCACGCTGGTGAGCGGGGTGAGGAACATCGAGCCGAGGAACAGGACGCCGGTGACCACCGACGCCAGGCCGGTGCGGGCACCTTCGCCGATGCCGGCTGCCGAGTCGATGTAGACGGTATTGGAGGAACCGGAGGTGGCCCCGCCCGCCACGGCGCCGAAGCCTTCCACGATGAAGGCGGACTTCAGCCGCGGGAAGGTGCCGTCCTTGTGGGCGACGCCGGCGCTCTTGGCCAGGCCGGTCATGGTGCCCATGGCGTCGAAGAAGTTGGTGAACACGAGCGTGAACACCAGCATGGTGGCTGCGAGTCCGCCGATCCTGGCGAAGGAGCCGAAGAGGTCGAAGTGGCCTACGAGGCCCAGGTCCGGGGCGGACACCAGCTGGCCGGACAGGACCGGGGTGTTCAGGTGCCAGCCGCCGGGGTTGGTGGCGCTGGCGGGGCCCAGTTTCATGACTGCTTCCACGACGGCGGCCAGCACGGTGGTGCCGACGATCCCGATCAGGAGTCCGCCCTGGACCTTGCGTGCCACGAGGATGCCCATGGCAAGGAGGCCGACGACGAACACCAGCGTGGGCACGGAGGTGATGGAGCCGCCGTCGCCCAGCTGGACGGGCGGCCCGCCCGCGGTGGGCCGGACGAAGCCGGAGTCCACGAAGCCGATGAAGGCGATGAACAGGCCGATGCCGACCGTGATGGCGGCCTTCAGTTCCTTGGGCACGGCCCGGAAAATGGCCGTCCGGGCGCCGGTGACTCCGAAGAGGACGATCAGGATGCCGTTGATCACCACCAGGCCCATGGCCTCGGGCCAGGTGACTTCCTGGATCACCGAGACGGCAAGGAAGGAGTTGATGCCCAGTCCGGCGGCGAGCCCGAACGGCAGGTTGGCGATGAGGCCGAAGAGGATGGTCATGACGCCGGCGGTGAGGCCGGTGACGGCGCCCACCTGCGCGGCGGAGAGCCAGCCTCCGGCGACGTCGGTGGGGGCGTTGTCCGCGCTGAACCCACCCAGGATGAGGGGGTTGAGGATGACGATGTACGCCATGGTGAAGAAGGTGACCAGGCCGCCACGGAATTCGCGGGCAAGGGTTGAGCCGCGCTGCGTGATGTGGAAGAACCGGTCCAGGAGGGAGTCCGGCGCCGGCGGGGTGCTTCCCAGCCGCGTCCGTCCGGTTGCCTTTTGCGTTTCGCGTGTCGCTGCGGGCTCTGCGCTGTTGTTCCCGTTGGGGAGCAGCGCAGCCTGCTTTTCAGCGGAATTGTCCAGGATTGTCATGTCAGCCACCGGGCCCTAGTAGTCAATCCTGGTTTCGAGCGTGTTCCAGGTGTTGAACGGTTCCAGCGGGGCCGGGGCCTGGGGATCGCCCAGCTCCAGCTTCGAAACCGGCATCAGGGAATCCCTGTCCTGGTTGTCGAAGTATTCGTAGAACACTGCGTCGTCGAAGCCGACCGAGGCGGCGTCGTGGCGGTCCGCCGCGTAGACAACGCGGCTGACCCGTGCCCAGAGTGCGGAGGCCAGGCACATGGGGCACGGCTCGCAGCTGGTGTAGAGGGTGGCGCCGCTGAGGTCGAAGGTGCCCAGCTCGCGGCAGGCGGTGCGGATGGCGGTGACTTCAGCGTGGGCGGTGGGATCGTTGTCCGCAGTGACGCGGTTGACGCCGTCGAACGTCTTGCCGTCCGCCGTGACGATCATGGCGCCGAACGGGCCTCCGCTGTTGAGGACGTTGGCCGTTGCCAGCCGGATGGAGCGGGCCAAAAACTGTTCGGCCGTGACGGTGGTACTCATGATGCGACTTCCTTTTGCCGGGAAGCCTGTTGCCGCGCAGGACCAGTAAAACCAGGTGCGAACGGTTACCAGGCTTCAGCATGTGCTGTGAAGGTTAAGTTGCGCCTGGTAGATAGCTTCCCGGGTTCGGGCGCCCGCCTTTGGCAGAATCGAGATTAGCACCGCTTTGTGGGCCGCGCCATAGTTTTCTGGAAATTTAATTTCGCGATGTGAAATCTATGTTTCGCGCTCTTCACCGGCCCGTCCGTCTCGGCGGTCACAAACAGAGGCATTGACGCAGGCCAGGCCGTTTCCCTACTCTGGTCGCACCCGCGCCGCCCGACGGCACGGGAACCTGGATCAGCAGACAGGGCCTCACTGAGCTGGATATAACTGCACCGCACTCCGCTCAGACAAGGACAGCCCATGACCATTTCCTCCCCTGCCCCCATCAGCCGGCTCTGGATCAGGAATCCGTTGGCCGCGTTTACCGCCAACTCCCTCGACGCCTCCGGCGGCGTGGTGGTCAGCGGCGGTGTTATCACAGAGGTCCTTGCCGCCGGCCAACAGCCGTCCGCGCCCTGCACCGAAACGTTCGACGCCGGCAACCACGTACTGCTGCCCGGCCTGGTCAACACGCACCACCACTTCTACCAGACCCTCACCCGCGCCTGGGGCCCGGTGGCCAACGCCCCACTGTTCCCCTGGCTGCAGAACCTCTATCCAGTGTGGGCGCGGCTCACTCCCAAGGACCTGGAACTGGCCGCAACGGCTGCCCTCGCCGAACTGCTTCTTTCCGGCTGCACCACCGCAGCGGACCACCACTACCTCTTCCCGGCAGGGCTCGAGGATGCCATTGACATCGAGGTGGAAGCAGTGCGCCGGCTGGGCATGCGGGCCACACTGACCCGCGGCTCCATGACCCTTGGAACCGACGACGGCGGCCTGCCGCCACAGTCCACGGTGCAGGATCCGGAGGTGGTGCTGGCGGACAGCGAGCGCCTGGTTTCCACGTACCACGAGCGCGGCGACGATGCCGTGATCCAGGTTGCCCTGGCCCCATGCTCCCCGTTCTCGGTGACGAAGGACATCATGGCCGAAAGCGCTGCCCTCGCTGAACGGCTGGACGTCCGGCTGCACACGCACCTGGCAGAGACCCTTGACGAGGAGGACTTCTGCCGGGAGATGTTCGGGTTGCGCACGGTGGACTACCTGGACAGCGTGGGCTGGCTGACGGACCGCAGCTGGCTGGGCCACGGCATCCACTTCAGCGACGCCGAGATCACCCGCCTCGGTGCGGCGGGGACCGGCGTCGCGCATTGCCCCACCTCCAACATGAGGCTTGCCTCCGGTACAGCCCGGGTCTTGGAACTGGAGGATGCCGGGGTACCGGTGGGGCTCGGCGTGGACGGTTCGGCGTCGAACGATGCCTCCAACATGATCCTGGAAGCACGCCAGGCGCTCTACCTGCAGCGGCTGCGCTACGGGGCCGACGTTCCGGTGGAGCGGGCGCTGGGCTGGGCCACCCGCGGCTCGGCTGCCGTGCTGGGCCGGCGGGGACTGGGTCAGCTGGCACCCGGGATGCAGGCCGACCTGGCGCTGTTCACCCTGGATGAGCTGCGCTTCTCCGGCAGCCACGACCCCGTCGCCGCCCTCCTCCTCTGCGCCGCCGACAGGGCCGACCGGGTGATGGTCGGCGGGAAGTGGCGGGTGGTGGACGGCCAGATCCCGGGGCTGGACATACCGGGGCTTATCGCGGAGCACTCAGCCGCGGCACGGCGCCTGGTCAACGGCGGCCGGTGAACGGCTGACAGCGGTCCGGGCCGCTGCTACCGTGGCGGCATGACCCCGTCAAAGACGCCGCCCGAGGTTCTCGACATCGATGGAATCGAAGTCCGCATCTCCAGCCCGGACAAGGTGGTATTCCCGGAGCCGGGGCTGACCAAGCTCGACCTGGTGCGCTATTACCTTGCAGTGGCGGAGGGCGCACTGCGGGGCGCGGGCGGCCGGCCCATGGTGCTCAAGCGGTTCCCGAAAGGCATTGACGCCGAGCCGTTCTTCCAAAAACGCGTGCCGGAAAACCACCCGCCCTTTATTGGTACCGCCACACTGCATTACGCGTCCGGGACCTCGGCCGAGGAAGCCGTGATCCGGGATGCCGCCGGCCTGGCCTGGGTCATCAACCTTGGCTGCCTGGACCTGAACCCGCATCCCGTGCGGGCAGAGGACCTGGAACACCCGGACGAACTGCGGGTGGACCTTGACCCCATGCCGGGCGTGGACTGGTCGCAGATCGTGGATACGGCGTACGTGGCCCAGGAGGTGCTCGATGACGTGGGTTTGGTGGGATGGCCCAAGACCAGCGGGTCGCGCGGACTTCACATCCTGGTCCGCATTGCCCCGGAGTGGTCCTACTCCGATGTCCGGCTGGCTGCCGAAACCCTGGCACGGGAAGTGGAAAACCGGGCTCCCGGCCTTGCGACGGCACGGTGGTGGAAGGAGGAGCGCGGCGAGAGCGTCTTCGTGGACTTCAACCAGAATGCCAAGGACCGTACGGTCGCGTCCGCCTACTCAGTCAGGCCACTGCCGGATGCCCGCGTTTCAGCGCCGCTGACGTGGGAGGAGATGCGCACGGCCCGGCCTGGACAGTTCACTGTTCCCACGATGCTGAAGCGGTTTGCAGAAACCGGCGATCCGCACGCAGGCATTGACGGGGCGGCCGGATCGTTGGATGGATTGCTGGCCCTGGCGAAGGAACTGGGTCCGGCGGAGAAGGCTCCGCGCAGCGGCAACGGCTCCGGCCGCCGCCAGTCGCTGATGCCGCTCATCGAAGTGGCCCGGACCAGGACCAAGCCGGAAGCGCTGGCTGCGCTCGACGAATGGAAGTCCCGGCACGCCGCCGTCGTGAATTCCCTGCAGCCTGCCGACATCCTGGTCGACGGGATGCGCGGGTCCAGCTCGCTCTGGTACCGGGTACGGGTCAACCTGCAGCACGTCCCCGACGGCGAGCGGCCGCCGCAGGAGGAGCTCATCGCCGACTACGACCCCTGGGCCGGCAAGCAGTGGCCGGGGCGGCCCGGCCACTGAGGAACGAGCACGCGGGGAACCGGCAACTGGGGTACTGGCAGCCGGAGGGCAAGTTCCGGGCTACTGCCAGGCCCGCACCCAGTCCACCTTGATGGCTCCGGTTTTGCCCAGGACCAGTTTGTCTGGGTTGATGCCGACATTCAGGAGTAGGTAGTGCGGGGCATTGCCGTCGCTGGTGGGATAGGAAAACTCAAGCTTCCCATCGAAGTAGACGTCGTTGACGCCGGCCTTCCGGTGCACCCCGTAGGTGTGGTAGCCGCCCGCCCAGCATCCAATGAACCATTTTGCGGGATCCCTGTCCGCAGAGTGATAGACCGTGGTCATGGTCCCGGCGAGGGGTTCTGCAATGTCGATCTCGCCGGTGGCGGGGAACTTTTGGCCGGTGGTCCACCAGGCCGGCCAGTTATAGATACCGCCCGAGCAGGTTCCCGGGAAGTAGATCCGGGCCTCAACGTAGCCGGTGGTGTACTGGAACCCCACATGGCCCGGAACGCCGTCCTTGGGATTGGTGGACAGCAGCGCGCCCGATTCTGCGTCGGACAGCTGCAGGACCGCGTTTCCGTTCTCCACTTTGACATTGCTGGAACAGGTCTTGACCCCGTTCTTTGTCGATCCGGGATGGCAGTCACGGAACCAGTAGGGAGTCCAAAGACTGGTGTTGAGGGTGTCGAATTCCTCATCGAGCACCAGCTTCCACGCTCCCGGAGGGCCGAGCGGACCGCCCTCCTTGCTGGCCACAACGGGGGTGCCCTTGACCAGGGCTTCACTTACCGGGCCATCGGCGGGGGCTTCCTGGGCTTTGGCCGGTTCTTCCGCGCTGGGCTGCTCCGCCGCCGGCGGCTGGACAGCGGACGCGTCAGGCCCGCCCGGAGCGGCCGGCTGTTCCGCACCAGTGCCACCGGTGGAATCTGAAAGCGCGGGCCCGGGGTCGGTACCGGCCACCGACGCCTCCTGTCCGGGCGGTGAGGCATCAGGCTGCCCCGCCTGCAGCATGGCACTGCCCGAGAGCCCTGCAACGACCAGCACACAGCACAGGACCTGCAGTAAGCGGGCTGTGGCTTGTGGCATCGCTGTCCTTCCCTCGCACGTAATGGCGATGGCCAGACCAAGGACGAAGCCTCCAAGCCCACGGTCGGCTGTCTATCGTGCAAGGCTAGAAGAATTTCCCACGCCAGTCCCGAGTAGCGGCTACTCAGCTTTAGGGACGGCTTTTACGCGCTTTCACGGCCGGGGTACGCAGCGACTGGATCCACCGGGACAGGCGCCCGGTGGAGTGGAGGCGCTCCTCCGGCACGTACAGATCAGGGTCGACTCCTCCGCCGAGGGGGAGGTAGAACTCCTGCGCACCGGGCCCTGCGGACGGTGCTGCCGGAACAGGATGGTTGTCTTGCTGGTACATCGGAACCTCCTTTTTCATATTATGGAAAGCGATTTCTGCTATGTGAAAAGAATAGGCGGGCACTGGGAGGCGGTCAAGAGGTCAGCCCTACACTCCCGGCGCCCGGACGGTCACAAACGGAATTTTCAGTCTGTGATGTACACCACCGGATTGCAGGGGTACGCTGGTATGCAACTCGTGGCGCAGGTCACGTAACCTGGGAGCAGCAGGCAGGGTCGTAATGAGCTGGCATCAACGGATGCCGGCTCTTTTTTTGTTGGGTCGGCTCCATCGGAAACGCGCATGAAACGCGCGCTTAATTTCAGTGATGGAACCTAGGTTCCACTTACCGGAAGTTGGGAAAAGACCATGAGCAGCAAGATCATCCTCGGCGAAAACCAGTACGGCAAGGCAGAAGTGCGGGTCGTCAAGATCACCCGCGACACGAACCGCCACGAGATTGAGGACCTGAATGTCACCTCGCAGCTGCGCGGCGACTTTGCAGCGGCCCACCTGGAGGGCGACAACGCCCACGTGGTGGCCACCGACACCCAGAAGAACACCATCTACGCCTTTGCCCGCGAAGGCATCGGCTCGCCGGAAGAGTTCCTCCTGCGCCTCGGGGAGCACTTCACCTCCAGCTTCGACTGGGTCACCGGCGGACGCTGGGAAGCCGAGTCCTACGCCTGGGACCGGATCCAGGCCCACGGCAGCGAACACGACCACTCGTTCGTCCGCAACGGCCAGGAAGTCCGGACCGCGGTCCTGGTCCGGGACGGCGCCACCAGCCACCTCATCTCCGGACTGAAGGACCTGACCGTCCTCAAGTCCACCCAGTCCGGCTTTGTCGGCTACCCCCGGGACCGCTACACCACCCTCCCCGAGACCACCGACCGCATCCTGGCAACGGACGTTTCAGCCCGCTGGCGCTTCAAGACCGGCACCGATTTCAGCGCGCTGGACTTCAACAAGAGCTACGACGACGTCAAGGGCCTCCTGCTCGAAGGCTTCACGGAGAAGTACTCCCACGCCCTGCAGCAGACATTGTTCGACATGGGAACCAAGGTGCTTGAGGCGCACAGCGAAATCGACGAGATCAAGTTCTCCATGCCCAACAAGCACCACTTCCTGGTTGACCTCTCGCCGTTCGGCCTGGACAACCCCAACGAGGTCTTCTTCGCGGCCGATCGTCCGTACGGCCTGATCGAGGCCACCGTCCAGCGCGACGATGCCGCGGCAGCCCCGGCGGCCTGGTCCGGCATCGCCGGCTTCTGCTAAAGCACTCCACCAGGTGGTTGAGCCTGCCGGGTTTTCGCGACCCGCAGGCTCAACCGCCAAACCCTGAAGCACCTCCCACAGCCTTACCTGTTAGCCAGACACCAGTTAGCCAGACGATGACGTCTGCCATGAACCAAGAAAGTCTGCCATGAACATCAAGAAGAAACTGGCCCCTTCCGCCGCCCAGCGAGGCGCCCGGCCGGCCCGTCCGGAAGACCAGCGGCTCCCGATCGGAAGCATGTTTGCCTACGGCTTCCAGCACGTCCTCACCATGTACGGCGGCATCATCGCCCCGCCCCTGATCATCGGTGCCGCCGCGGGGATGAATTCCCAGGACATCGGACTGCTCATTGCTGCCTGCCTTTTCGTTGGCGGCCTGGCCACCATCCTGCAGACCGTCGGCGTCCCCTTCTTCGGTTCCCAGCTGCCCCTGGTGCAGGGCGTGTCCTTCGCAGGCGTTTCCACCATGGTGGCCATCGTCCACGGCGGCGGCGGAATCCAGGCTGTCTTCGGCTCTGTCATCGCAGCGTCCCTGATCGGGCTGCTGATCACACCGCTGTTCTCGAAGATCATCCGGTTCTTCCCACCGGTCGTCACCGGCACAGTGATCACCACCATCGGCCTGACGCTGATGCCGGTCGCAGCCAACTGGGCCATGGGCGGAAACAACAAGGCACCCAACTACGGCAGCGTGGCAAACATCGGCCTGGCCGCAGCCACCATGGGCATCGTCCTGCTCCTGAGCAAGGTGGGCAGCGCAGCGATTTCCCGCCTGTCGATCCTGCTGGCCATGGTCCTCGGCACGCTGATCGCCGTCGTTTTCGGCATGGCCGATTTTTCCAAGGTGGGCCAGGGCGAAATCGTCGCCTTCCCCACCCCCTTCGCCTTCGGGCCGCCCACGTTCGAACTCGCCGCCATCATCTCCATGCTGATCGTCATCCTGGTCACCCTCACGGAGACCTCCGCGGACATCATTGCAGTGGGAGAGATCGTGGGCACCAAGGTGGACTCCAAGCGGATCGGCAACGGCCTGCGCGCGGACATGCTCTCCAGCGCCGTCTCCCCGCTCTTCAACTCCTTCACCCAGAGCGCCTTCGCCCAAAACGTCGGCCTGGTGGCCATCACCGGCGTCAAGAGCCGCTTCGTGGTCAGCGCCGGCGGCGTGATCCTGGTGGTCCTCGGCCTGCTTCCCGTCCTGGGCCGTGTGGTCGCAGCGGTGCCCACCCCCGTCCTGGGCGGCGCCGGCGTCGTACTCTTCGGGACGGTCGCGGCGAGCGGCATCCGGACCCTGTCCAAGGTGGACTACAAGAACAACATGAACCTGATCGTGGTGGCGGCCTCCATCGGCTTCGGGATGATCCCCATCGCCGCCCCGACCTTCTACGACCAGTTCCCCACGTGGTTCGGCACCATCTTCCACTCCGGCATCAGCTCCGCCGCCGTGATGGCCATCCTGCTTAACCTGCTGTTCAACCACCTCCGGGCCGGCAATTCGGACAACCAGTCCGTCTTCGTGGCCGGCACCGAACGGCTGGTGCGCGCCGAGGACCTCCACTGCCTGGCAGAAGGTGACCGGTTCGAGAACGGCAAGCTGATCGACTGCGACGGCAAGGAAGTCCCCGTCCAGTCAGCCGAAAAGGCGCCAGAACATTAGCAAGGACACCGCGAACGACGGCGGCCCGCACCTTCCAGCGAAGGTGCGGGCCGCCGTCGTCCGCTGTTGTGACGCGTCAGGTGCGGTTGAGCTCGCGGGAGATTGCCTCGGCCGCTTCCCGGAGGATCGGCACGGCCTTGTCGGCGAAGTTTTCATCCACCCGGGACACCGGGCCGGAGACCGAGATCGCGGTGGGTGTGGGGGCGTTGGGCACTGCCATGGCGAAGCAGCGGACGCCGAGCTCCTGCTCCTCCTCGTCGATCGAATAGCCCCGCTCGCGGATGAGCTTGAGGTCGGCCAGGAGTTCCTCCACGTCGCCGATGCTCTTGGGGGTGGGCGTGGGCATCCCGGCGCGGGCAACGATGCCCCGGACGGTGTCGTCGTCGAGCTGGGCCAGGATGGCCTTCCCGACGCCGGTGGCGTGGGTGTGGGCGCGCCGGCCAACTTCGGTGAACATGCGCATGGAGTGCAGCGAAGGCACCTGCGCCACGTAGATCACCATGTCGGAATCCAGCACCGCCATGTTGGAGGTCTCCCCCAACCGGTCCACCAGGATCTTCAGCTGGGGCTGCGCCAGCGCACCGAGCTGCTTGTTGGCCCCCTCACCCAAACGGATGAGCCGGGGGCCCAGCGCGTAGCGCCGGTTGGGCAGCTGGCGGATGTAGCCCAGCGACACCAGGGTGCGGAGCAGGCGGTGGATGGTGGGCAGCGGCAGGTCGGTTGAGGACGAGAGCTCGCTGAGGGTGACGTCGCCCCCGGCATCAGTGATGAGCTCCAGCAGTTCGAAGACGCGCTCCACCGACTGCACCCCACCGGACGCTTTTTCTGCCATTCCGTTGTCTCCTGTGGCTCGGAATCCGACAACTCTTATCCGCATCGTGAAAAGAGTTGCTTAGAACACCCAAGATACAGCACGGCCGTCCCCACGGCGATGCGGGCGTACAGTCGCATTCGGAGGGGTTGTGTTTCCATAAAGTAGATAATAATATCCATAATACGAAAACATTCGGATCAGAGCAGAAGCCGGACCCGGCCCAATCAGGAGGACATTCAATGGCGAACCCCAGCCCCGGAAATTCGATCACCCTGCGCGTGGAAGCACCGTCAAGCTTCAGCGCCACCAGCGAGCTCGCCGCAGCCGTGGGAGCTGCCGGCGCCGCGATCACCGCCCTTGACGTCACCGAGTCCCACCACGAGACCCTGGTGGTTGACGTCACCTGCAATACCACCGATGACGCGCACGCCGCCCGCGTCAAGGACGCCCTCAACGCGCTCGACGGCGTCACGGTCCAGCACGTCTCGGACCGCACCTTCCTGATGCACCTGGGCGGCAAGCTCGAGGTGGTCCCCAAGGTCCCCCTGCGCAACCGTGACGACCTCTCCCGGGCCTACACCCCCGGCGTCGCCCGCGTCTGCCTGGCCATCGCCGAGGACCCCGCAGCCGCGCGGAACCTGACCGTCAAGCGCAACACGGTGGCCGTGGTCACCGACGGATCGGCGGTGCTGGGCCTGGGCAACATCGGCCCCGCCGCGGCCCTTCCGGTCATGGAGGGCAAAGCCGCCCTGTTCAAGCAGTTCGCCAACGTCGACGCCTGGCCCGTCTGCCTGGACACCCAGGACACGGAGGAAATCATCCGCACCGTCAAGCTCCTGGCACCGGTCTTCGGCGGCGTAAACCTGGAGGACATCGCCGCGCCCCGCTGCTTCGAGATCGAGGCCCGCCTGCGCGAGGAACTGGACATCCCGGTGTTCCACGACGACCAGCACGGCACGGCAATCGTGACCCTCGCCGCCCTGGTCAACGCCCTGCGCGTGGTGGACAAGAAGATCGCGGACGTCAAGATCGTGGTGTCCGGGGTGGGTGCCGCCGGCTCTGCCATCATCCAGCTGCTGAAGGCCCAGGGTGCCCGGCACATCGTGGCCGCGGGCCGCTCCGGTGCCATCCACAAGGGTGAGGCGTACAACGATCCGCACCGCACCTGGATTGCGGAAAACACCAACCAGGAAGGCTTCTCCGGCAGCCTGCACGAGGCCCTGGTGGGCGCTGATGTCTTCATCGGCGTCTCCGCCCCGAACATCCTGGAAGAAGAGCACATCGCGTCCATGGCGAACGACGCCATTGTGTTCGCCATGGCCAACCCCACTCCGGAGGTGGATCCGGCCATCGCCTCCCGGCACGCCGCCGTGGTGGCCACGGGCCGGAGCGACTTCCCCAACCAGATCAACAACGTCCTGGCCTTCCCCGGCCTGTTCCGCGGGCTCCTTGACGTGGGGGCGAGCGACATCACCCCGGACATGCTGGTGGCCGCTGCCGAGGCAATCGCCAACCGGGTGAATGATAATGAGCTCAATGCGAGCTACATCATCCCCAGCATCTTCGATCCGCACGTGACCGCCGACGTCGCGGCAGCAGTGGCCGCCGCGGCACACGCCTCAAATGTGGCAACGGCTGCCGAACCGGCCGATTCCGCCGCGGAGCCTGCACTGGCCTCCGCCTGACCGCCCGACTTCCAGCCAAAGGAAAGGACCAGAAATGGCCATCACCGTCACCGATCCCCGTCCGATCAACCGCGCAGAGGAGATCCTCACGCCCAAGGCGCTGGCCTTCGTTGAGGAGCTCCACAACCGGTTCGCCGGCACCCGCAACGAGCTCCTGGCAGCCCGCGCCGTCAAGCGGCAGCGCGTGGCGGAAACGGGCAAGCTGGACTTCCTGCCGGAGACCCAGGACGTGCGCGACGGCGACTGGAAGGTTGCGCCCGCACCGGCAGCTTTGCAGGACCGCCGGGTGGAGATGACCGGACCCGCCTCGCCGGCGAAGATGGCCATCAATGCCCTGAACTCCGGCGCCAAGGTGTGGCTGGCGGACCTCGAGGACGCCAGCACGCCCACCTGGGCCAACGTCATCGACGCCATCCTGAACCTCCGCGACGCCGCCCAGGGCACGCTCAGCTACACCTCGGAGGAAGGCAAGGAATACCGGCTCCGCACCGACGCGCCGCTCGCCGTCGTGGTGGCCCGCCCGCGCGGCTGGCACATGCAGGAGAAGCACCTCCTGGTCAACGGCGAACCCGCCGTGGGCGCATTGGTGGACTTCGGCCTGCACTTCTTCCACATCGCCAAACAACTGGTCCTCAACGGGCAGGGCCCGTACTACTACCTGCCGAAGATGGAAAGCCACCTCGAAGCGCGGCTGTGGAACGACGTGTTCGTTTTCGCCCAGGACTTCCTCGGACTGCACCAGGGCACCATCCGCGCCACGGTGCTGATCGAGACCATCCCGGCGGCGTTCGAGATGGACGAGATCCTCTATGAACTGCGGGACCACGCCTCCGGCCTCAATGCCGGGCGCTGGGACTACCTGTTCAGCATCATCAAGTACTTCCGGGACGCCGGCGAGGAATTCGTCCTGCCGGACCGCGCGTCCGTGGCGATGACCGCCCCGTTCATGCGCGCCTATACCGAACTCCTGGTCAAGACCTGCCACCGGCGCGGCGCCTTCGCCATGGGCGGCATGGCCGCGGTCATCCCCAACCGGCGCCACCCCGAAGTCACGGAGGCCGCCTTCGAGAAGGTCCGCGCGGACAAGACCCGCGAGGCCAATGACGGGTTTGACGGCTCCTGGGTTGCCCACCCGGACCTGGTGCCCACCTGCCGCGAAGTCTTCGACTCCGTGCTCGGCGACAAGCCCAACCAGGTGGACAAGCAGCGGCCCGAGGTGTCGGTCACCGCGGAGCAGCTGCTGGACGTCCAGTCCGCCGGCGGCCAGGTCACCGAGGCCGGCCTGCGCCTGAACCTCTACGTGGCCGTTGCCTACACGGCCGTGTGGCTGTCCGGGAACGGCGCCGTGGCCATCCACAACCTCATGGAGGACGCCGCCACGGCCGAGATTTCCCGCTCGCAGGTGTGGCAGCAAATCCGCAACAAGTCCATCCTCGCGGACACCGGCAACACGGTCACCAGGGAGCTGGTGGAAAAGATCCTGGCGGAGGAAACCGAGCGGCTGCGCACCGAATTCGGGGACGAGGCGTTCCGCCGCTACTACCAGCCGGCCAGCGAACTGATCGCAGACATCTGCCTGTCGGATGATTACACCGACTTCCTCACCACGCCCGCCTACGAGCTGGTGGGCTGAGATGGCAGCACTCAAGTCCTCGCTCTCCGCGGGGGACCTCGCGCACATCGACGGGCAGCTTGCCGCCACGGACCGGCTGCTGGAACAGAACTACCCGGGCGACGACGGCTCCCGCCAACCCGTGCACACGGTGTACGTCCCCGCGGACCGTTTCACGGCGTCGTTCGCGGCCGACTGGGGCGCCCAGGCAACGGCGACGGCGGAAGCACACGGCGGCCTCGAAAACCTGGGGCGGCTACTGGGCCAGGACGCGGGCCTCGCCCAGGCCGTCGCGGGCCGCGTCGAAGCCAAGCTCACCAATGAGCCGATCGAAGACCTGCGCCTGGACTTCGAGGACGGGTTCGGGGACCGGGGCGACGACGCCGAGGACGCCGCAGCGGTTGCGGCAGCGTCCGTGGTGGCCCAGGCCGTGGCGGCGGGGTCCGCTCCCCCGTTCATCGGCATCCGCTTCAAGTGCTTTGAGGCTCCCACCCGGGCCCGTGGCCTGCGGACGCTCGACCTGTTCGTGTCCGGCCTGGCCGCAGCCGGCGAACTGCCGGACGGCCTGGTCCTCACCCTGCCCAAGGTCACCACGGTGGCCCAGGTCCAGGCCATGGACTATGCGGTCTCCCGGCTCGAGGAGATCCACGGGCTGGCCGCCGGCCGACTCCGGTTCGAGGTGCAGGTGGAAACGCCGCAGCTGATCCTGGGCCCGGACGGCACGTCACCGGTGGCGCAGCTCCCGCACGCCGTCCCCGGCAGGATCAGCGGCCTGCACTACGGCACCTACGACTACTCGGCGTCGCTGCAGATCTCCGCCGAATACCAGTCCATGGAGCACCCGGTTGCCGACTTCGCCAAGGAAGTCATGCAGCTCGCCGTGGCAGGCACCGGCATCCGGCTCTCCGACGGGTCCACCAACATCATCCCGGTGGGCGACAACGTGGAGAACGCCTGGCAGCTGCACGGGCGCCTGGTCCGAAGGTCGCTGGAACGGGGCTACTACCAGGGCTGGGACCTGCACCCGGCCCAGCTGCCCAGCCGCTTCGCCGCCACCTATGCCTTCTACCGCGAGGGCCTGCCGGCCGCCGCCGCCCGCCTGCGCAACTACGTGGAGCGGACCGAAGGCGGCGTGATGGACGAGCCCGCCACCGCCCGCGCCCTGGCCGCCTTCGTCCTTCGCGGCGTCCAGTGCGGCGCAGTGGGTGCGGAGGAAGTCCAGGCGCTTGCCGGCGTCGGACTTCCGCAGCTCACGGCGCTGGCCCATCCGCGGCTTGCCACTACTTCCAACTCCTAAGCAAAGGATTCCTTTCATGGGCAAGTACTACTCCCCCAGCGGCGGACTCCCGCCGCAGACCCACCTCACCACCGAACGGGCCATCGTCACCGAGGCCTACACGGTGATCCCCAAGGGCGTCATGACGGACATCGTCACGTCCAACCTGCCGGGTTTTTCGAACACCCGGTCGTGGATCATCGCCCGTCCCATCTCGGGTTTCGCCACCACCTTCTCCCAGCTGATCGTCGAGATCGGCCCGGGTGGCGGGGCCCCGAAGGCCGAATTCGAGGCCGGGGTGGAGGGCGTCCTTTTCGTGACGCGGGGCAAGGTCAACCTCACCCTGGACGGCGAACTGCACCCGCTGGAGGAGGGCGGCTACGCCTACCTGGCTGCAGGTTCGGAATGGGGCCTGGAAAACGTCTCTGACGATGTCGTGTCCTTCCACTGGATCCGCAAGGCCTACGAGCGCCTGGAAGGGTACGAGGCCAAGTCCTTCGTCACCAACGAAAAGGACGTGGAGCCCACGTCCATGCCGGACACCAATGACGTCTGGAAGACCACGCGGTTCACGGACTCGAACGACCTCGCCCATGACATGCAGGTGAACATCGTGACGTTCCAGCCCGGCGGGGTCATCCCGTTCCCCGAAACGCATGTGATGGAACACGGCCTGTACGTGCTGGAAGGCAAGGCCATGTACCTGCTGAACAACGACTGGGTGGAGGTGGAGGCGGGCGACTTCATGTGGCTGCGCGCCTTCTGCCCGCAGGCCTGCTATGCCGGTGGCCCCGGTGAATTCCGCTACCTGCTCTACAAGGACATGAACCGCCAGGTGAAGCTCACCTAAGCGCCCCTGACCCATCCGGGCAGACAGCAGAGGCCGTTATGGAATGTCCATAACGGCCTCTGCTGTTGATGCTGTTGGTCAGGCGCCGGGGTTCAGGACCACCTTGATGCAGCCGTCTTCCTTCTTCTGGAACTTCTCGTACAGGGCAGGCGCCCCGTCCAGGCCCGAACGGTGGGTGACCAGGTCCATGACACCCAGCGGATCGCCGTCGTCCTCCACGAGCGGGAGGATGTCATCGGTCCAGCGACGCACGTTGCACTGGCCCATGCGCACCTGGAGCTGCTTGTCGAACATGGTGAGCATCGGCATGGGGCTGGCCTGTCCGCCGTACACGCCGCTCAGGGACAGCGTGCCGCCGCGGCGTACCGCGTCGATGGAGGCGTGCAGGGCCGCGAGTCGGTCCACGCCGCCGGTCTCCATCGCCTTCTGGGCCAGCTTGTCGGGCAGGAGGCCCAGCGCCTGGTGGGCAAATCCTGCCACCGGGGATCCATGGGCTTCCATGCCGACGGCGTCAACCACCGCGTCCGGGCCGCGCCCGGCGGTCATGTCCCGGAGTTCGTCTCCAATGGTCTTGCTGTAATCGAGCGTTTCCACGCCGTGCCGTGCCGCCATTTCCCGCCGTTCAACGACGGGGTCGATGCCAATAACCCGGAAACCGCGGTGCACCCCGATGCGGCTGGCGAACTGGCCAACCGGCCCCAGGCCGAACACTGCGAGCGTGCCGCCCGCCGGGACGTCCGCGTATTCCACGGCCTGCCAGGCGGTGGGGAGGATGTCGGAAAGGAACAGGTAGCGTTCGTCCGGAAGCTCGCTGCCCACCTTCACGGGCCCGTAATCGGCGTGCGGCACGCGCAGGTACTCGGCCTGGCCGCCGGGGACTGACCCGTACAGCTCGGAGTAGCCGAAGAGGGCGGCACCGGATCCCTTTTCCTTGACCTGGGTGGTCTCACACTGGGACTGCAGGCCCTGCTTGCACATGTAACAGGAGCCGCAGGAAATATTGAACGGAACCACCACGCGGTCGCCCTTGCGGAGGTTCGAAACGCCACTGCCTACTTCCTCCACGATGCCCATCGGCTCGTGGCCAATGACGTCGCCCTTGTGCATGTAGGGGCCCAGGACCTCGTAGAGGTGCAGGTCGGAGCCGCAGATCGCGGTGGAGGTGATCCGGACGATCGCGTCCGTGGGTTCCTGGATGACGGGATCGGGCACTTCTTCAACGCTTACCGACCGCTTTCCTTGCCACGTCAGTGCTTTCACAGTCTCCCTTTCGTCTGCTGTGCCCCTGGGGTTCTCCCGGGGCGGGGCAGGGCACCCGCGGCACCCTTTCTTCGACGCTATCTGTTTTGGGCGAAAAAAGTAAGCATGCTGATTAAAAGCTTGTGGCCGCCGTCGGCTGCTCATAGCGTAGGAAGGGACCAAGGGAAGACCACGTGAAAGAGGAACGCCATGTCGTTGTACCAGCCGGAACCGGTCGAGATCTCCACCCGCATGCGTCCGGGTGAATGGACGGAAGAAAGCCTGGCGGAACTGGTCAGCACCTACCGCACGCGCGTCCGGGAAATGGGGGCGCCGGCCACAGAGGTGGCCACCGACATCGAGCGGAACGACGACGGCTCGGTGAAGGTGGTGGTGTCGTGGACAAAGCCCGCCATCGCCGGCGACGAGGATTCCGTGCCGGGAGGGCAGCCACTGTAGGCCGGTCAGCCTTCCTGGCGGTGCGGCTGCAGCGCAAGCAGCCGGCCGATGGCGCTTGAGCCCAGGTTCTGGAGCAACTGGCGCGGCCCGTCGAAGACCTCAACGGCACCCGCTTCGCGGAGCTGTGCCGCCTGGATTCCACCGCAGGTAAGTCCGATGGCAGGAATGCCCAGCGCGCCCGCCGCCTTCATGTCCCATACAGCGTCGCCCACGTAAACGGCATTGGCAGCCTCGACACCCACGGCCTCCAGGGCGGCTTCCAGGATGTCCGGTGCAGGCTTGCTCTCCTCCGCGTCGTTGGCGCTGGTGGCGGCATCAATGAAGGAGTCGGCGTCCAGCACGGAGCGCATGACCTGCAGGTCCCTTTCCCGCGCCGAGGACGCCAGGGCCACGGCCAGGCCTCCGGCATGGCACTGGCCCAGCAGGTCCTTGGCGCCATCAAGGGTGCGGAGCGAGGGCCAGTGCGAGGCATACAGCGCGCCATGGCTGGCCATGATGTCCTCATCCTCATCCCGGTTCCGGCCATCCGGAAGGAGGGTGTCCACCAGCCGGGCGCCGCCCATGCCCACGAGCTGGTGGATGGCTGCCATGGGGACGTCGTGGCCATACTGGCGGAAGGCATTCCACCAGGCGATGGTATGGATGTACGACGAGTCGATCAGCGTACCGTCGACGTCAAACAGGACCCCCCGGCGGGGGCCGCCAGGGGGTGTGGTGGATTCGGCCATCAGCCCACCGCTGCCCGTCGGGCGCCGGGGGCCTTTTTCAGCTTGGCCGCTTCCTCCTTGGGAGAACTGACCGGCCGGACGCGTTCCCGGATGACGGATCCGGCGCCGTCCAGGCTCTTGTCCCGGATCAGGCCCGTGCCGGCAATTTCCCGGGCCATCGCAACGCCCGCCACAGCGGCCCGCTTGGTGGGGAAGGTAACCGAGATGGCCATCAGGTTCCCGCTTCCGTCCATCATCCTGATCCGGTAACCGCCGTCAGGGGCATCCACGAGTTCAAAAAATCCGGCCATAACTATCACTCCTCCGTCAATCACGGCACTGTGCTTGGGAGCACTCCATGAGGTGTTAGTAAGTATACTTATCTATCCTGCGAAGGAGAAGTTCCGGCCCCGTCCGCGCCGCCTCAGCGCGTATCCGCCTGTGCAGACGGAAGGGGGGTGTCACTGCGCCGAACCGTATCCTGATGAAGCTCCAGGGCGCTAGTCACAAGGGCGAAGTGGCTGAATGCCTGCGGTGTGTTACCCAGTTGGCGCCCGGCTTTCACCGCCCACTCCTCGCTCAGGAGCCCCACGTCGTTGCGCAGTTCCAGCAGGCGTTCGAAGAGCTCGCGCGATTCCTCGTGGCGCCCCGCCCCCAGGAGCGCCTCCACCATCCAGAATGAGCACGCCAGGAAGACGCCCTCGTCGCCCGGCAGGCCGTCGTCGCTCTCTTCCGGCTTGTACCGCAGCACGAAACCGTCCTGGGTCAGCTCCCGCTGAATGGCGTCGATGGTTCCTATGACCTTGGGGTCGTCGTTCGGCAGGAAACCCACCCTCGGAATCAGCAGCAGGCTGGCATCGAGCTCCGGCCGGCCGTAGGACTGCACAAACGTATTGCGCCGGGCATCGAACCCGTTGGCCATGATGTCCCCGCGGATCTGCTCCCGCAGCGCCTCCCAGCGCTCCACCGGACCCGGCAGCCCGGACTCCCGCACGCCCTTCACCATCCGGTCCGCGGCCACCCACGCCATGACCTTGGAGTGGGTGAAGTGCCGGCGCGGCCCCCGCATCTCCCAGAGCCCGTTGTCCGGCTGGTCCCAGATGGTTTCCAGGTGCTCCATCAGGGCGATCTGCACGTCCCAGGCCTCATCCGTGTGCTTCAGCAGCGAGTTCCGGGTCAGCGCGAGGCAGTCAAGGACCTCGCCCCACACATCCAGCTGGAACTGTTCCGCAGCCGCGTTTCCGATCCGCACAGGTGACGAGTTTTCGTAGCCCTTCAGCCAGGGCAGCTCCATCTCGGGCAGCCGCCGCTCGCCATGGATTCCGTACATGATCTGCAGGTCGGCGGGGTCGCCGGCCACGGCCCGGAGCAGCCAGTCCCGCCAGGCGGCCGCCTCGGCGGTGTATCCGGCGGCCAGCAGGGCCTGCAGGGTCATGGCGGCATCCCGCAGCCAGCAGTAGCGGTAGTCCCAGTTCCGCTGGCCGCCCGGCTGCTCCGGAAGGGATGTGGTGACGGCGGCGACGATGCCCCCGGTGGGGGCATAGGTGAGCGCCTTGAGCGTCACCAGGGATCGGACCACCGCGTCCTGGTATTTTCCCTTGACGGTGCACTGCGAGGACCAGCCCCGCCAGAATGCGTAGGTGCTGTCAAGGACGTCCTCGGCATCAACACTGACCGGCCGGCCCACATGGCTTGGTGCCCAGGTGAGCACGAACGGCACCTTCTCGCCGGCGCTCACGGTGAAGTCGCTGATGGTGTGCATGTTCTCGCCGTGCAGGGGCGCAGGGGTGACCAGGTAGACGGCGTCCGGGCCGGCAATGGCGTGCAGCCCGCGCTTGTCCTTGCGGACCCATGGCACGATGTGGCCGTAGTCGAACCTCAGGACCAGCTCCCCGTGCATCTTGACTGTGCCGCTGATGCCCTCCACGATGCGGACAATGTCAGCAACGGAATCCCTGGGCGGCATGAAGTCCGTGACCCGCACCGTTCCGTCCGGCGTCTCCCACTCCGTATCCAGCACCAGGCTGCCGTCGCGGTAGCTCCGCCGGGTGCACGGTCCGCCGCCCTCCGGCGCCAGCAGCCAGCGACCCGAGTCAGGGGTGTCCAGCAGGGCGTTGAAGCACGCCGGGGAATCGAACCGCGGGAGGCAGAGCCAGTCAATGGAGCCTTCCTTGCTGACCAGCGCCCCTGTTTGAAGGTCGCCAACTACCGCATAGTCTTCGATTCGCGCCATGACATTACCCTGCCACACAGGGCTCCGAAGGGAAGGGGAATGTGCAGGTGTAGCCTGAGGCAAATGGCTATCCACATCGGCACCTCCGGCTGGAGCTACGACCACTGGGAGAACGTCCTGTACCCGCCCGGGCTGCCCGTCCGGGACAGGCTCCAGTGCTACGTCGCCAGGTTCAGCACGGTTGAACTGAACGCCAGTTTCTACCGGTGGCCCAGGGACACCACCTTCGCAGGCTGGAACAGGCGCCTCCCGCCCGGATTCAGCATGTCCGTCAAGGCACCCCGCGGGCTGACCCACGCACGCAAGCTCTATTCACCGGAGGTGTGGATTGAGCGCATCACCAGGTGCTGGCATGAGCTGGGGGACAAACGGGCCGTGCTCCTGGTCCAGCTGCCGCCGCAGCTGGAGCGCGACGACGCCCGGCTGGATTATTTCCTGGCCGCGCTCCCCTCCTGGATCAGGGTGGCCGTGGAGTTCAGGCACCCCAGCTGGGATTGCCCCGAAGTGTTCGCCCTGCTGGAGCGGCACCAGGCGGCCTACTGCATCATGAGCGGCGCCAACCTCCCCTGCATCCTGCGCACCACCGCGCCGTTCGCCTACGTCCGGCTTCACGGGCCGGATCACGAGCACCTGTACGGCGGCTCCTACTCGGACGCCGACATGCACTGGTGGGCAGACCGGATCCGCGAGTGGGACGGCGCGGGCATCGACGTGTACGCCTACTTCAACAACGACGGCGGCGGGAACGCTGTGCGGAACGCCGAGACCCTGCGGGCTTTCCTGGGCGTCAGCTGATGCCTGCTGCCGCCCTGTGGCAGAGTTAGGGCATGGACACGGCTCCGCAGAACCCAGCCCAGGACACGGCACACACACCGCGGCAGAACAAAAAAGGCCAGTACGCACTGTCGGGAAGCCAGTTCTTCCGGCTGGCGCACAGGCTTTCTGATGCGGTCAACGATGTCCGGATCACCCTCGCCAAACGGTGGGACTTCGTGCCGCAGACCATCGCCTACCAGGGCTACGGTTCCACCACCCGGGTACGGGTGCTGGGGCGGGTGCTGCTGACCCAGAAGCCGTTACCGGGAAGCAAAGCCGAGCACGAAGCGAAAAACGGGAACCAGAACATCCGGGGCTGGCGCGCCTTCACCGGGGTGCCGCTGCAGTTTACCGACGTCGAAATCACCATCGGCGACGTGGTCACCCACGTCACGGCGGACCGGGGCGGACTCATAGACACCGAGGTGGATGTCCAGCTGTCCCCCGGCTGGCATACGGCAGTCCTGCGCGCCGAGGGAACCGAGCCGGCGGAAGCACTGATCCAGGTCATCGCGCCCGGCGTGCAGTTCGGCATCGTCTCCGACATTGACGACACCGTCATGGTGACCGCCCTGCCCCGGCCATTCCTGGCGCTGTGGAACACCTTCGTGCTCAGCGAACGGGCGCGCATGGCCACGCCGGGAATGGCCGTGCTGCTGGACCGGCTGACCATTGAGCATCCCGAGGCCCCCGTTATCTACCTGTCCACCGGCCCCTGGAACGCCGCCCCCACGCTGGGGCGCTTCCTGACCCGCAACATGTACCCCAAGGGTGCGCTGCTGTTGACGGACTGGGGCCTTACCCAGGACCGCTGGTTCCGCAGCGGCCAGGACCACAAGCACCGCAACCTGGAGCGGCTTGCCGAGGAATTCCCGGACATGCGGTGGCTCCTGATCGGCGACAACGGCCAGCATGATGAGGCCATCTACTCCGCCTTCGCCGCCGGGAACCCGGAAAAGGTTGCGGCCATCGCCATCCGGCAGCTGTCCGTCAGCGAATCGGTCTTCGCCGGCGGCCACTCCGAGGACGGCGACCACACCACCTCCCGGGTGCCGTGGATCTACTCCCCGGACGGCGCCGGCATCGCCAAGCAGCTCGCCATGCTGGACCTGCTCCGGGGCTAACCATTCCGGGGCCGGCCCCGTTGCGTCCTACGCCCCGGCACCCAGGGGTGCGCCGTCGTCGGGCGCTTCATTGCCCAACAACTCCCCGTTGTCGAGCAAATCCTCACGGTCCAGCACATCCTCACTGCCGAGCAGATCCGGAACCACGGCCTGGGCGATGGTGGCGTCAGCAGCGGCAGCCAGGTCACGTTCCTCGATGAGCTCCTGGTACCAGAAGTAGGATGCCTTGGGCGTGCGGTCCAGTGTTTCAAAGTCGACGTGCAGCAGGCCAAAGGGCTGCTTGTAGCCGGCGGACCACTCGAAGTTGTCCAGGAAGGACCACACGTAGTAGCCACGCAGGTCAACGGACTCTGCCACGCCGCCGGGGGCCGTGGCCCGCAGTGCGGTTTCAAGGTGGTCGGAGATGTACTTCAGCCGCCGCTCGTCCGGGATGAACCGGGTGTTGGTGGACTTGTCCCGGACGATGATGTCCTCGAAGCTGGCCCCGCCTTCGGTGATGATCACCGGCGGCAGGTTGGGATACCGGTCCGCCATCTCCTTCAGGGCCACGGCCATGTACTCCGGCTTGACCGGCCACCCGTAGGCGGTGATGTCCGCTTCCGGCCAGGCTTCCACGTGGAATGGCGTGGCACCGCTGCCCGTGGCGTTGAGGTCGCTGCCCATGGCTTCCGCCATGCTTGACGGCACTGTACCGCTGCCTGGCCCCGCCGCCACCTTGGTGGGCATGTAGTAGTTGAGCCCGTAGAAGTCCAGGGGCTGGGAAATGATCTCCATGTCCTCGTCGGGGTGTTCGAAGGAGCTGAAGAACTTTGCGGCGCGGATCAGGTCGGGGTATTTTCCCGTCAGGACCGGGTCCGCGTAGAGCCGGTTCTGGCCCAGGTCCATGACCCCGGCGCTGATCTTGTCCAGCGGGTTGATCGAGTTCGGCACCATGGGCGAGTAGACGTTGGTCATCCCGATTTCGCCCGGCACCTTGGCAGCGCGCAGGGCCTGGACGGCGAGCCCGTGGCCCAGCAGCTGGTGGTGGACGGTGGGGAAGGCGCCCAGGGCCAGCTCCTTGCCGGGTGAGTGCAGGCCGAATGCATAGCCATTCGCGCTCACGGTGGCCGGTTCGTTGATGGTGACCCAGCGTGCCACCCGGTCCCCGAACGACTCAGCCACGATCGCGGCGTACTCCCCCAGCCGGTAGGCGGTGTCCCGGTTCATCCAGCCGCCTGCTTCATCCAGTTCCAGGGGCGTGTCCCAGTGGTAGATGGTGGCCATGGGCGAGATGCCGTTGGCCAGGAGCTCGTCCAGGAGCCGGTCATAGAACGCCAGCCCTGCGCGGTTGGCCGGCCCGGTCCCGCCGGGCTGGATGCGCGGCCAGGAGAAGGAGAACCGGTAGGAATCGACGCCCAACTGCTTCAGGAGGGCCACGTCCTGCGGCATCCGGTGGTAATGGTCCGTGGCCACCACGGGGCTGTGGTCCTCCACGATGGCGCCGGGCCTGGCCGCGAACCTGTCCCACCCCGAGGGCCCGCGGCCATCCTCATCCAGCGCCCCTTCAATCTGGAATGCTGCGGTTGCGACGCCAAGCGTGAACCCCGGGGGGATGAGCGCTGCGAGGTCCTTGGCGGTGATGTGCATTGGGGTCCAGCCTTTTGGTCACGGTGGTTTGGGTACGTCCCAGAATGTCACAGCGCAGGACGGCTGACGAGCAGCAACTCCGCGGCGGGCACCGGCGGCTACTGTGAACCGAAAAGGAACTCCTTGGCGTGCGCCACTGCCTTGCGGAAGGCGTCGTTGCGCAGGGTCACCAGGTGCTCGGAATCGCCGTCGGACGGTTCCAGGTAGCCGGTGTACCCGGGCCGCAGGACCCAGATGTCCCCCGCCGGGGGCAGGTAGAACACGCCAAAGGAACGCTGCTGCCTCTCGTCGGCCGTCCAGACCGGGACCACCGCCAAGGCCGCACCGGTGGCAGGGTTGATCCACTGCGCGCGCGGCAGCGGCTGTTCGTGCGCCTCGGGGTCCAGGAAGGGCGCGGTTCCCGGACCCCAGCGCTGCTCAAAGCGCTCATGGAATGCGGGAATGAGGTGTGAATCGTAGCGCCGCCAGTCGCTCATGCAGCTTTCCGCCTCCTTGGATGAATGGCACTGCGTTGGTTGGTTTTCCGGGGTTCAGGGCCCGCTTCAGGGCCGGATTCAGGACCAGCTTTAGGGCCGGGGCCGTTTTCAGGCCCAGGGCCCGCTCTCCCACCGCACGGGGGTGACACGGATGGGAGGCCCGGACGGGCCGCCGGTGCTGCGGACTTTCCGGACCGGAACGATGGTGGGCACCGCCGCCGTCAGCCTCCGGTCGTACTCGGCCCGGCGCCCGGGGTCACGCAGCACGTTGAACGCCTGCATGATCCTCAGGAGTTCGTCACGCTGCCCGGGGTTGCGCGCCACCGCCGGCCGGCTCCCCCCTGGCTGATTGTTCCCGTCCGCCTGCGCGCCGTCCATGTCCGGATGGTGGCTGCGCATGAGGGCCCGGTACGCATGGGAGATTTCCTGCCGGGTGGCATCCCGGCCCACGCCGAGGATGGTGTAGTAATCGGGGACGTCATTCATGCCAGCCTCCTGCTCCGCCGGTGCCCCTGCCGGGCCGGCAGGGGCACGCGAAGGAAAGCCCTACGTGTTGATCTGCTGCATCCCGCCCTGCTGGGTCTGGATTTCGATCCTGCGCGGCTTGGCCTGTTCTGCAACCGGTATCCGCAGGGTCAGGACGCCCTGGTCGTAGCTGGCCTTGATCTTGTCGGTGTCCAGGGTGTCGCCCAGGATCAGCTGGCGGCTGAACACGCCGCGGGGGCGCTCAGAGGCCACCAGTTCCACATTGGGCTGCGTGGGGTCCTGGCGCTCGGCCCGCACAGTCAGGACGTTTCGCTCGACGTTCAGGTCCAGCGAATCCACCTTCACTCCGGGAAGGTCGAACGCCACCACGAACTCGCCGTCCTCCTGCCAGGCGTCCATGGGCATGGCGGCCGGACGGGCGGCAGTCCCAAAGACCTGCTGCGTGAGCCGGTCCAGCTCACGGAACGGGTCCGTACGCATCAACATCATTTCCCACTCCTTCAGCTTCCAAGTGTTGATCTGCGTCTGCTCCACCATCACCTAATCTATGGTGGTGGATATAGATTTTTTATAGCACTCGTGGGAAACTGAAGCAAGACACGGGCCGCAGCGATTTTTGGGAGTACACATGGCAGAACCTGATGCGGGACGGCCTGCGCGCTCCGCCGGCTCACGGGCCCTGTACGCCATCTCGGTGGCCGCGGAGCTCACGGGAACCGGGCAGCAGAACATCAGGCTGTACGAAACCAAGGGGCTGCTGACGCCGTCGAGGACGGCAGGCGGCACCCGCCAATACAGCGATGACGACATTGCCGTACTGCAGCGGATCGGCGAGCTCCTCGAGGAGGGGCTGAACCTGGCAGGCGTTGCCAAGGTCCTGGAGCTGGAGGCGGCGAACGTGAAATTGCACAGGGCCCTGAAGCGCGCCAGGTCCCGGCCGCAGTGATGCAGCCGGGACCTGGCTGCAGCGAATCAGCCGAGCGACGCAACCGGAATCAAGCAGCCGCGGTGACGTAACTGCAGTGAATTAGCCTGCCGGGGAGGGCGCTACTCCCGGGCGGATTCTTCCTTCGACAGCTCTCCCGTGACCGGCTCCCCGGGGATTCGCGCTGTCCGCCAGGTGTCCAGCGCGATGACTCCGCCCAGGATGAGCAGCGAGAGGGAAAACGATGCAAGGGTATCGGTGGGCCAGTGGTAGCCCAGGTAGAGCCGGCTGCCGATGGCGAGGATGATTCCGATTCCGGCCCCGATGAAACCGAACACCGCTGAGCGGGGGTTCCGGCGCCGGGAGAAGATCAGGTAGGCGCCCACCAGCAGGAAGTCGCAGGCTCCCAGGACGTGCCCGGACGGGTACGAGAAGGTCTGGTCCGCACCGAACAGCATCTGGTCAACGGGAGGCCGCGAGCGCTGGACGATGTGCAGGATGATCTGGGAGATGATCACCCCGGTCAGCATCGCGGACGCCAGCAGGATGGGGCGCCAGGCGTGTTTGGCCGCGAAGCCCCAGACGAGGATCACCACCAGCACGATGATGGGCAGGGCGATGGGGCCGAAGAACACGGCCAGGAAGATCATGAACGCGGTAAGTGCCCCTGAACGGGTTGTCAGCAGCCAGTCGTGCACCGGCTGGTCTGCAACGGTAAGGCCGACACCCTGCACCACGCTGATCAGCGTGGCGATAAAGAGTGCCAGCCCCACCACCGCCAGGATGACCGATGCACGGTAAAGGCGGCGCCGGTCGGCAGGATCGATGTAGCGCTCCTCCACCACGAACTTCTCATGGAAGGTGTGCCACCTGCCCGAGTTTCTCTGCGTGACTGCGGAACCTGCTGATTTTTGTGCCAATGTGCTGCCCGTCCCTGCGCCCTGTTGAATGCACGCCATGTATGCGTGTTGTTGAATGCCTAGGCTGAAGATTATCCCCATGATTGGCCATTCACTCCATCACCGGGTCACCGGCCATGGAGCCGGCCCCGGCCAGGTAGGGCGCCAGGGCGGCCGCCACGGCCAACGGCAGGGCCGGTCCGGGCGACTAGTACGACCCGGTGGTGAACTGCCAGCTCCGGCCGGCCAGCGGATTGCCGGCGAGGTCGCGGATCCCGGCGGCCCCTCCAACCAGGGTCACCGTATACCGGGCCTTGGCGGCCAGGGGTTCCTGGGGATCGAGGATCCACTGGTTGGTGGTGCCGTTGCGGTAGACAGAGGCTGCCACCAAGGCACCGGTGGAAGCGTTCTTCAAAGTGAATGTGGCGGTGCCGGCGCCCTGGACGGCTTCGCTGAAGGTGGCGCTGACGTTGCTGTTCCTGCGGACCAAGAGCGCATTGCTGCCCGGGGTGTAGCTGGTGAGGGTGGGCGCGGGGCCGGTGGTGAAACTCCAGCTGGTGGTGGCCAGTGGCGTGCCTGCCGTGTCGCGGATGGCAGAGGTTCCGCCGGCCAGGGTGGCCGTGTAGGTGGTGTCCGCGGCGAGGCTTGCGGCCGGGTCAAGGGTGGCGGTCCTGGTGGTTGCGTTGTACGTGACGGTGGCGGCAATGCTGGCCCCTGCGGCGTTTTTGAGCACGAAGGTCGTGGCGGACACGCCCTGGACGGCGGCGCTGAAGGTGGCCGCCACGTTCGTGCCCGCGGCCACGGCGGTGGCCTTGGCGGCCGGCGAAACCGAGGTGACGGTCGGGGCAGGAGCAGGGGCAGGAGCCGTGGCGTCCGCACCGGTAAACAGCAGGCGGTTCGGGGTACCCGCGGTGGCGCCGGTGACCACCCCGGAGGTGGCATTGGCTGCCAGTGCCGCGGCCACGTCCGCCGGTGCCAGGGCGGGGTTCTGCGAGAGCAGCAGGGCAGCGGCGCCGGCGGTGTGCGGAGCCGCCATGGACGTTCCGGACATGGACGCCGTGGCCGTGGTGGAGGTGTAGTAGTCGGAGGTGATGCCGACGCCGGGAGCATACAGGTCAACGCAGGACCCAAAGTTGGAGAACGATGCCTGCTTGTCGGTTGCATCGCTGGCCGCCACGGTGACGGCGCCGGGCACGCGGGCAGGTGAGCCCGTGCAGGCGTCCACAGCGGAGTTGCCCGCGGCCACCACAGTGGTGACGCCGTCAGCCAGGACGGCCTGGACGGCGCTGTCCACCGTGCTGCTGGCCGCTCCACCCAGGCTGAGGTTGGCCACGGCCGGTGTTCCGGCTGCATGGTTTGCGGCGATCCAGTCCAGGCCGGCCACCACGTCCGAGTTGTAGCCCGACCCGCTGCAGTCCAGCACCCTGACCGGCACCAGGGTGGCGCTCTTGGCGACGCCGTACGTGGACCCTGCCACCGTTCCGGCTACGTGGGTGCCGTGGCCGTTGCAGTCAGTGGTGCCGTTGCCATCCGCCACGGCGGTCCAGCCCGCCGCCACCCGGCCGCCAAAGTCGCTGTGCGAGGCCAGGATGCCGGTGTCCACCACGTAGGCCGTCACACCGGCGCCGGACCCGGTCCACGAGTAGCTGCCGGAGAGCGGCAACGCCCGTTGGTCGGCACGGTCCAGGCCCCAGGGGGCCGGCTGCTCGTTCCCGGAAACCGTGAGGGGGGCGTCCGGTTCCACCGACAGCACCTTCCCCGACCTGGCAAGGGCTGCCGCCTGGGCGGGGGTTGCGGTGACAACGGCGCCATGGATTGCATGCTCAAACGTGCGGCCGACGGCGAGGCCCTGGCCGCGCAGTCCGGCCGTCTCTGCGGCGACGTCCGCAGTGGGGGCGTACTGGACGATGTAGCGTCCGGCTGCGGGGGGTTGGACAGTGACAGCAGCCGCGGCAGGAACGGCGGCGGCGGGCAGGGCTGCCGTGGAAAGGACGACGGCGGAGAGCATCGCCGTGAGCGCAGGCAGCACGAAGAAACGGGTACGCATGTGGGGTCCTTGCGGTGGCGGTTGGCGGTACCAAAAGGATAGGAGCCGGAAGCGCACGGCTTCCGGCTCCTTGGATGATCCTGTGCCAACCTTTGGCGTTTCCTGCGGCCCGGTTACTGCAGGCCCGGTTTTAGCCCTGGCCTCCTCCAGAGCCGGAGCCGGCTGCAGCATGGTTCCGCCAGCTGTGCTCGGGCTCGAAGCCCAGCAGCCGCCGTGCCTTGTCGATGGAAAGCATCGTTTCGTGCTCGCCCAGTTCCTTGGTGACCTTGACGCCGGGGAACACCTCAGCTGCGAGGCCGGCACTTGACCGGCTCATGACGGTATCGGCATTGGCAATGATGAAGGCCTCGAATCCTGGCTTGGCGTTCTCCAGCGCCCGCGCCACGGCCTGCGCGCCGTCCCTGCCGTCGATGTAGCCCCACAGGTTCCACTTCCGCAGCATCGCGTCCCCATCAAAGGAGGGGAACTTTTCGTAGTCGGCCTCGTCCATCACGTTGGAGAACCGCAGCCCCGTAATGCTCAGCTCCGGGTCCCACCGCGTCATCTCCACGGCCATCTGCTCCTCCAGCGTCTTCACCAGGGAGTAGGTGCTTTCCGGCCGCGGCGGGTATTCCTCGTCCACCGGGATGTAGGGCGGGTCGATGTCGAACGGCAGCCCCAGCACGGTCTCGCTGGACGCGTACACCACCTTTTTGATGCCGGCGCGCCGCGCGGCCTGGAAGACGTTGTAGGTGGACAGCATGTTGTTCTCGAACGTGGCGGCGTCCGGAAGGATGCCCGGGGCGGGAATGGCTCCCAGGTGCACCACGGCGTCGAACCCGTCATGCCGGTCATCAACCCCCAGCAGCGCGTCCACCACCTGCCCGTAGTTGCGCAGGTCCACTACCAGGAGCCCCGGGCTGCGCTCGCCAGCGCGGTCCAGGGTGAGGACCTGGTGGCCATCGTCGGTGAGCCGGCGCACCACGTGCCGCCCCAGTTTTCCGTTTCCGCCTGTAACGGCAATTCTCATCAGTGTTTCCTTCTGTTGGAGTGCGTTCACCGTGCGGTGTTTCGGTCAGGACGGGGGCCGCGGGGCTGCGAGGAACTGTTCGACGGCGGCGATTGCCACTGCGGTGATCCCGCCTTGATCGCCGCTGCCGTTGACGGACACCAGGATGCCCCGGCCCGCGTACACCGAGACTACTTCATGGGTCTGGCGGTGGTAGAGGTCCAGGCGGCGCCGGAAGACATCGATGGTGTCGTCCGTGCGGCCCTGTTCCGCAGCGCGGCGCTGCATCCGCTCCTCCAGTTCGGCGTCCGGCGCCTGCAGTTCGATGACGGCGTCCAGCGCATGGCCCTGGGCGGCGAGCATGGCATCCAGTTCGGCGGCCTGCGGCGCCGTGCGGGGGTAGCCGTCCAGCACGAACCCGTGCCTCGCGTCGCCTTCAAGGAGCCGGTCCTTGACCAGTGCGTTGGTGAGGTGGTCAGGTACGAAGTGGCCGCCGTCCAAATACTGCGCAGCCTGGTTCCCCAGGTCTGTCTTCCGGCTTACGTTGCTCCGGAAGATGTCGCCGGTGGACACGGCAGGGACCTGGAAGTGGCGCGCCAGGTGTTCGGCCTGGGTTCCCTTGCCGGAGCCCGGTGGGCCGATGATGAGAAGCCTGGTCATGTTCCTGTCCTTCCGCGGCGGGACCACAGTCAACGGGCGGGCAGAGGCAGCACCGGCTCCCGCTTCATTGTGCCGGTTGGACCTTGCCGGGCGCCAGCAAGCGCTGTCGCGGCCCGGAAGCACATGGGCTTCGCCCCGGCCGGGGATGTATATACTCTGGTTATCGGTTTAGCAGCAGGCCGTTGGAAAGTTCGTCGATCCAGCGACCATCACCGGTTCCCCGCCTTGTTGCGGGGTGCTTGTGTGTTGCAGGCTCGTTTTGACCTGAACGAATGGCACCAGAAAACCGTGGCCAGCGAGTCAACAGCAAAAACCGATACATCCATCACAGAGCACCTGCATGAACTGGTCCTCAACAGCTCCGATGTTGAGGACTTCCTCAATGAACTGGCACAGGTGTCCGCGCGTAACCTCTCGGAGCCAGGCGATGAGATGCTATGCGCCATCACCCTGCTCCGGCAGCGGAAAACCGCCACCGTAGCCAGCAGCAGCCGGGAAGCAAAGTCCATCGGACGCCTTGAGCACAGCTTCGCCGAGACCCCCAGCCTGACGGCATTCACCGTCCAGGAGACAGTCCACGCTCCGGACCTCGAAGGGGACGGCCGCTGGCCGGAATACTCCACGGCTGTTGTGGCACAGGGAGTCAGGTCGGTCGCGGCTCTTCCCTTCCGGCTTGAAGGCGAAACCAAGGCAGCGCTGCTGCTGTACTCCGGCCGCGCCCACCGCTTTGAAGGCCGTGTGCTCAAGTTCGCCGAAGATTTCGTCAGCCAGACCTCGCTGGCACTCCGCCTTGCAGTGCGCTTTGCGCATTACAGCGAGACGGCGGCGAACCTCCGTGCCACGCTGGAGTCCCGCACGGTCATCGATATGGCGGTGGGCATCATCATGGCCCAGAACCGATGCAGCCAGCAGGACGCTTTTGCCATCCTGAAGACCGCGTCGAGCACCCGCAACACCAAGCTGCACGATGTTGCTGCTGCCGTGGTGAATGCCCTGGGCCAGGGCCCGGCGCGCACCCATTACGACGGCTAGGGCGGCGGTCTGCGCCAACGTGTCCTGCCACCAGTAGACTGGTGCCAACTTTTCGCCGGGGGGCTCAAATGGAACAGCAGCGTGTTTGCCTTGTCGTGGAGGATGACGACGACATCCGGGGCCTGATCTCGGTGGTCCTGTCCCGCGCGGGGTTCAAGGTCACCGCGGTGGGAACAGGTGCGGAGGGCATCGCCGCGGCGTCTGATCCCGCCATCGCCCTGGTCACCCTGGACCTTGGGCTTCCCGACATGGACGGGCACGTGGTGGCCCGCGCCATCCGCGTCCTCACCACCGCACCCTTGCTCTTCCTGACGGCCCGCTCCGAGGAAGACGACGTGCTGGCCGGTATGGCGTCAGGGGCTGCCGGCTACCTCACCAAACCTTTCCATCCGAAGGAACTGAAGGCCCTTGCCGGGCAGCTGTGCCCGGCGGCGGCTGTTTCACAGGAGCCCCAGATACCGGGCAAATCCCACTGCTGAGCCGGCCGCCGGGAATCGAGCCGTAACTCCCGGCGCCCCCGGCAGCGGTGACGCGTCCGGCGGCGGCCCGTGCCGCCGTCGGACGCGCACTGGCGCTACTTCGACAGGAAGTCCAGCAGGGCCTCGTTGACCTCCGCGGCGTGCGTCCACAGCAGGCCGTGCGGGGCACCCTCGATCTCCACGTACTCAGCGCTGGGCAGCGCCTTGGCGAACAGGCGGCCGGTGGAGTCAATGGGCAGGATGTTGTCCGCGGTGCCGTGCACGATCAGGGCCGGGACATCGATCTTGGGGATGTCCTGGCGGAAGTCCGTGAGCCACGTGGGTTGGGCGGCAACGGAAGCCGTTGCACCCGAGCCGACGGCAAGGTTCCAGCCCGCATTCATGACTTCCTGGCTCAGGCGGGGCGTGCCCAGGAAGGTGTCGGAGTTGTAGAAATTCTTGAAGAATTCGGTGAAGAAGGCGTAGCGGTCGGCCGTGACTGCTTCCAGAAGGCCGTCGAACACCTCATGGGGGACGCCGTCGGGATTGTCGTCGGCCTTGAGCAGGTAGGGCTCCAGGGATCCGAGGAACGCTGCCCGGGCCACGCGTGCGGAGCCGTAGGTGCCCAGGTAGCGGCCGACTTCGCCGGTGCCCATGGAGAAGCCCACCAGCACCACGTCGTTCAGGTCCAGGGTGGTCAGCAGGGTGTTGAGGTCCGCCGCGAAGGTGTCGTAGTCGTATCCCCCGGCGGGCTTGCTGGATTTGCCGAAACCGCGGCGGTCATAAGTGATGACCCGGTAGCCGGCACCCAGCAGGGCAGCAGCCTGCTTTTCCCAGGATGACCCGTCCAGGGGGTAGCCATGGATCAGCACCACGGGCTGTCCTGAGCCGTGGTCCTCGTAGTAGATCTCGATATCAGTGCTGTTCTCAGTGCCAACGGTGATTAAAGCCATCGGGGATGAATTCCTTTCGAGACTGGCCAGGCGGCAGGCAGAGCGCCGTGCCACGCATCTCCTACTCTAGGGCGGCCGGCTCCGGGCGGGGAGCGCTTTGCGGCGACGGCGGACGTTGCCAAAGTGCGTTGCGGCGGCAGCTGTGACAATATATGCGCATGAATGCAGATAAGAATGCTTGCTCGCTGGGCGCGGACAGCCAATACGTGGAGTTGGCGGTGGAGGTCTTCGCCATGCTGGCCGACGCTACCAGGGTGCGGATTATTTTGGCGCTCCGGGACGGCGAGATGGCGGTGGGCGCCCTGGCGGACGTCGTGGGCAAGTCCCCTGCCGCGGTTTCGCAGCACCTGGCGAAAATGCGCTTGGCCCGGATGGTGTCCACGCGGCAGGACGGGACGCGTGTGCTCTACCGGCTGGAAAACGAGCATGCACGGCAACTGGTGGCGGATGCGATCTTCCAGGCCGAACACGCCCTTGGCGGAGATCCGGCACACCACCGCATCACCAACCATTCTGCGCAAAGGAGTGCCTCATGAGCGGGCCCCACCAGGAGTCGACACACACGCACAGCCACCCCCATGAGGAGGGGCAAGGCGGACACGACCACGGTCATGACCACCCGCACGACCACGGTCATGACCACCCGCACGACCACGGTCATGAGCACCACCACGACCACCCGCACGATCATGACCACGACGGGCACGGCCACCACCACCACTCCGGCTTCAAGGGCTGGCTGTTCGAACTGTTCGTTCCGCACACGCACGATGCCGCCGATTCCATTGACGACGCCATGGAGGCCAGCAGCGAGGGCATCCGGGCGCTGAAGATCAGCATGTTCGTCCTGCTGGCCACGACCGTGCTGCAATTCCTGGTGGTCCTGTTCAGCAGCTCGGTGGCCCTGCTGGCGGACACCATCCACAACTTTTCCGACGCCCTGACCGCGGTACCCCTGTGGGTTGCCTTCATCCTGGGGCGCAGGGCCGCCAACCGCCGGTACACGTACGGCTACGGAAGGGCGGAGGACCTGGCAGGCCTGTTCATCGTGGCCGTGGTGGCCCTTTCCGCCGTCGTTGCCGGCTGGCAGTCAGTGGACCGGCTGATCCATCCCCAGCCGCTGCAGAACCTGGGCTGGGTCATGGCCGCGGGCCTGATCGGCTTTGCAGGAAACGAAGCCGTGGCCATCTACCGCATCCGGGTGGGCCGCAGGATCGGTTCCGCCGCGCTGGTGGCAGACGGTGTGCACGCCCGGACGGACGGCTTCACCTCGCTGGCCGTGGTGATCGGCGCCGTCGGCGTCATGCTCGGTTTTCCGCTGGCGGACCCGATCGTTGGGCTGATCATCTCCGCAGCCATCATGGTGCTGCTGTGGGGCACCATTCGGAGTATCGGACGGCGGCTTATGGATGGCATCGAACCGGAGCTGGTGTCGCGTGCCCAGTCCGCGCTGGAGGGGACGACGGGCGTCCTCGGCGTCCAGCACCTGCAGCTGCGGTGGTCGGGCCACCGGCTGCAGGGCTCGGCACGCATCGAACTGGCAGACACGGAGCTGTCGCACGCCGAGGAGGTCCTTGACCGCGCCGACCACCGGCTTCGGCAGGCACTGCCCAAGCTGGACCACATGCTCCTGGCTCCCGGCACCCGGCGGTAGCGGGCGCTTAACGCAGAAGTGACCCGGCCTGGCCGGGTCACTTCTGCGTTGCGGGGATTCCGGACCTAGGCGCGGGCAGCCTTTCCAGGCAGCGCGAGCTTGAAGACCTTTGCCCAGGAGGAGCCGACCTGCTTCAGCAGCGGCCCGGTGGTGTACTTCAGGCCGTACCGCTGGCAGATCTCGCGGACCCTGGGCGCCACCTCGGCGTACCGGTTCGAGGGCAGGTCCGGGAAGAGGTGGTGCTCGATCTGGTGTGAGAGGTTGCCCGTCATGAGGTGCATGAACTTCGAGCCCGAGATGTTGGCTGAGCCGATCATCTGGCGGACATACCAGTCACCGCGGGTTTCGCCGTCCACCATCTCTTCCGTGAAGGTGTCGGTTCCCTCCGGGAAGTGGCCGCAGAAGATCACCGCGTGGGCCCAGACGTTGCGGATGGCGTTGGCTGCGATCGTGCCGAAGAGGGCCTGCTTCGCGGACCCGGTGAGCATGGCGACCGCCGGGGTTGCTGCATAGTCCTTGGTGAACTGGGTGACAACCTTCTTGCCGAGCGCCTTGAGGTCCTTGTGCAGGGCCTCCTTGGACTTGGTGCCTTCCTTATACTCGGTCAGCTCAAGGTCGTAGATGGCAATGCCCCACTCGAAGACCGGGGCCAGGATGGCGTTGAACAGCGGGTTGGCCAGGTTGATGGGCTTCCACGGCTGCTGCTCATCCATGCGCAGGAGGTTGTATCCGACGTCGTTGTCCTTGCCCACCACGTTGGTCCAGCGGTGGTGCAGGTCGTTGTGGGTGTGCTGCCAGGACCGCGACGGCGTGACGAAGTCCCATTCCCAGGTGGTGGAGTGGATGTCCGGGTCCCGCATCCAGTCCCACTGGCCGTGCAGGATGTTGTGGCCCAGTTCCATGTTTTCCAGGATCTTGGCCAGGCTCAGCAAGGTGGTACCGGTGACCCAGGCAGCCTTGTTCTTACTGACCAGGAGGGCGGCCCGGCCGGAGATCTCGAGCCCGCGCTGGATCTTGATCATCCGGCGGATGTAGGCAGCATCCTCGGCGCCCCGCTTGGCCAGGACTTCATCCCGGATGGCGTCGAGCTCGCGGCCCAGCTCCGCTACCTGCTCGTCGCTGAGGTGCGCGGCGGCCGGCGGCCGGACGGTGGGGCTGCCCGATTCGGCGAGCTTCCCGGGACGCGTTCTCGAGCTTCCCGCGGGGGTGACCTTGGTAGGGGTGATTACAGACATTCCGTGGTGCTCCTCAGATTTCGAGGTTTACGGGTCCGGCGGCTGCCGAGACACACGTTTGGATCAGTTGGCCGGGTTCGCCATGGATCTCCCCGGTACGCAGGTCCCGGACCTGCCCGGCAAGCAGCGGTGTGAGGCAGCTGTGGCAGATGCCCATCCGGCAGCCGCTGGGCATCAGCACCCCGGCGTCCTCGCCGACGTCCAGGATGGGGGTGTCGCCGTCGGCCTGCACCTCGCGGTCGGAGGCTTCGAAGGTGACCAGGCCGCCGTCGTGCCCTACGCCCGCGTTGAAGGTGGTGTTGAAGCGCTCGATCATCAGGTTGCCGGGGTCGCCCGCCACGGCGACGTCGGAGCCTGGAGCCTTGGCGGTCAGTGCCCGCTTCCAGAGCGCCTCTGCGTCGTCCAGGAAACTGTCCGGACCGCAGGCGTAGGCTGCCCGTTCCTTCCAGTCGGGGCAGATCGCGTCCAGCTCCTTGGTGCTGGAGAAGTCCATGCGGCCCTGCTCGCCGGTGTACCAGTGCGCCAGCCGGAAGTTGGGGAACTGGTCCGCGAGCTCGGCCAGCTCCTCGCGGAACAGGCTGTCATCCGGGGTGCGGGCCGAGTGGACCAGGACGACGTCGGCATCCGGGCGGCGGGGAACGAGGGTACGGATCATGGACATCACCGGGGTGATGCCGCTGCCCGCTGTGGCCATGAGCAGGGGGCGCGGGTGCTCAGGGAGCACGAAGTCGCCCTGGGGCGGGGCCAGGAACAGCACGTCCCCGGGCTTCGTGGTGCGCACCAGGGTGCCGGACACGGCACCGACATCGGTGACGGTGATGGCCGGGTCCTTGCCGGCGGGAGCGCTGAGGGAGTATGAGCGCCAGTGGCGAACGCCGTCGAGTTCGACGCCGATGCGGGCCCACTGGCCTGCCAGGTGCGCCTTCCAGCCACGGCCCGGGCGGAAGAAGATCGTGGCCGACTGGGCGGTCTCCTGGACCACCCGGGTGACCACGCCGCGCAATTGCCGGGCGGAGTAGACAGGGTTGAACAGCGCCAGGATATCTTCGGGCGCCAAAGGGGTAGTGAGCACTGAGGCCGCCTGGGCCAGCTGTCGTAGCCGGATCATACGGGTAAGCCTAGAGCGGTGCGAGCCATATTTCTCTCTCTCCGTCATATGACCGTTCCGCAGTCACACGCTAGTTGGTGGGCGCGAAGCCCCCACGCCGCACTCTTAAGAGTAACGGTTCGGTCTCACAAAAGGTTCCCGGCGTCCTTTCGGCTCCATCCCAGGGCAGGAGCCACGTATTTTGCGATGTTGCTCAAAAGCTTGGCGTTGAACTCCACGCCCAGCTGGTTGGGAACGGTCAGGAGGAGGGTGTCCGCAGCCTGCACCGCGGTATCGGCCGCGAGCTGCTCCGCCAGGAGGTCCGGCGCTCCCACGTAGCTCTTGCCGAACCTGGCCGTGAGGCCGTCGATGACTCCTACCTGGTCGCGGCCGTCCCGGAGCGCGCTTCCGGCGAAGTAGTAGTTGTCCTCATCATCCACGATGGGCAGGACACTGCGGCTCACCGAAACCCGCGGCTGATGGGGGTGGCCTGCGGCCGCCCATGCGTCCCTGAACAGCTGGATCTGCTCGGCCTGGAGTTCATGGAACGGGACCCCGGTGTCCTCCGTGAGCAGGGTGGAGCTCATCAGGTTCATCCCGAGTTCCGCGGCCCATACGGCGGTCTTCCGGCTGCCGGCACCCCACCAGATCCGTTCCGCCAGCCCCGGGGACTGGGGCTGGACCGGGAGGAGGCCGATGGCCCCGCCGGCGTAGCGTGGATCGGCCTGGGCAACCCCGGCGCCGGTAATGGCTTTGCGGAAGGCGTCGGTGTGGCGGCGGGCCATGTCCGCATCGGTCTCCCCCGGCTGCGGCCGGTAGCCGAACGCGGACGCGCCCTGCAGGGCGGGCTCGGGTGAACCACGGCTGATGCCAAGCTGCAGCCTGCCGCCGCTGATCAGGTCTGCCGCGGCCGCTTCCTCTGCCATGTACAGCGGGTTTTCGTAGCGCATGTCGATCACACCCGTGCCAATTTCGATGCGGCTGGTGCGGGCCGCGATGGCTGACAGGAGGGGGAAGGGCGATGCCTGCTGCCGGGCGAAGTGGTGGACACGGAAGAACGCCCCGTCCACTCCGAGTTCTTCGGCGGCGACCGCCAGTTCGATGCCCTGGAGAAGGGCATCCGCCGCCGTCCTGGTTTGGGAACCCTGGCCGGGGCCCCAGTGGCCGAATGAAAGGAATCCGATGCGCTCCATACCTCCCCCAACGGTGCTGCCGGCAGCTGCATTCCCGGCTGGGATGATGGCTGGGTGGGTACTCCGGGTGAAACTGTCGCTGTCTTCAAGACCATCGTGCTGTTCGTGCTGGCCGCTGCCGCTGAGATCGGGGGCGCCTGGCTGGTGTGGCAGGCCGTGCGCGAGGGCAGGGACTGGTGGTGGGCGGGGCTCGGCGTGATCGCGCTGGGCGTCTATGGCTTCGTGGCCACACTCCAGCCGGACGCCCATTTCGGGCGGATCCTGGCAGCCTACGGCGGAGTGTTCGTTGCCGGCTCCCTGGTGTGGGGCATGGCATTTGACGGCTTCCGCCCGGACCGGTGGGACGTCGCCGGATCCCTGGTCTGCCTGCTGGGCGTCGCCGTGATCATGTTTGCACCCCGCAGCGGCGGTTAAAGCAGCGGGAGCGTGGCTAAAATCTAGCCACGACGAAAGGCGGGTCCTGTGGAGCGGGTGGACTACTGCGTTATTGGTGGCGGCATCGTAGGCCTTGCAACTGCCTACCAGCTGCTGCAGAGGCAACCGGGAGCTTCCCTGGTCCTGCTCGAGGCCGCGGGTTCCCTGGCTTCGCACCAGACCGGGCACAACAGCGGCGTCATCCATTCCGGCATCTACTACGCCCCGGACAGCCTCAAGGCCCGGTTCAGCAAGGCCGGAGCGCAACAAACCAAGGAGTTCTGCCGGGAGCACGGGATCAGGTTCGCCGAGCCGGGCAAGCTGCTCGTGGCCACCTCGGCCGTGGAGCTGGACCGGCTGGGCCGGCTGGAGGAACGCGCGGCCGTCCATGGGCTGGACTGCGAGCGCCTCGACCAGGCGGAACTCAATAGGCGCGAGCCCAACGTTTCGGGACTGGGCGCGCTGTTCATTCCGAGCACCGGCATCGTGGACTACGGGGAAGTGGCGCGGAAGCTGGCCGACCTCATCTCCGCTGCCGGCGGGCGGGTCATCACCGGAGCCACCGTGGGCTCGATCGTGGAGCATTCGGACCGCGTGGAGGTTGCCACGGGCCAGGCCGCCTACTCGTGCCGCCGCCTGGTGGCGTGTGCGGGCCTGCAGTCGGACCGCGTGGCGGAAATGGCCGGCATGAAGATTGATGTCCAGATCATTCCTTTCCGCGGGGAGTACTTCGAGCTCCCGGAATCCAAGTGGGACTATGTGACCCACCTGATCTACCCCGTACCGGATCCGGACCTGCCCTTCCTGGGGGTGCACCTCACTCCCACCATCAACGGCAGCATCACTGTGGGACCCAATGCGGTCCTGGGCCTGGCCCGGGAGGGCTACCCCAAATTCTCCGTGGACCTCAAGGACGTGGGCCGCTATCTGCGCTTTCCCGGGCTGTGGCACGTGGCAAGGTCCAACGCCGCCACCGCAGTGCGCGAAGTCCGGAACTCGCTGTTCAAGGGCAGCTACCTCCAGGAATGCCGCAAATACGCCCCCGGCCTGTCCAAGGCGGACCTGCTGCCGTACGAGGCAGGCATCCGGGCACAGGCGGTGCGCCGGGACGGAACGCTCCTGCACGATTTCCTGCTGGCGGAGACGGACAGGATGATCCACGTCCTGAACGCCCCCTCCCCGGCCGCAACCGCCGCCCTGCCCATCGGGGAACACCTGGCCGGCAAAGCCGTGCTGCACCCCGCGTCCTGACCGGCAGGGCGGCACCGGCCACGGCTAAACTGGCCCGGTGATCAACAGTGAGCAGCCGCCCCGGCCAACGGTCCCGCCGTCGCGCGGGAGGATGGCGGAACGGCTGCTGCCCGGCGGCGAGGAACCGGACCCGCGCTTCACGCTGGCGAACGAACGCACCTTCCTGGCCTGGATCCGGACGTCGCTTGCGCTGCTGGCGGGTGGCATTGCCATCGAGGCGTTCACTTCGGGCCTTTTCATTGAGCCTGTCCGGAAAGGCCTGGCCGTCCTGCTGCTTCTGCTGGGCATGATGCTCAGTGGCGGGGCCGCCATGCGGTGGCTCCGGGTGGAGCGCAGCATGCGGAACAAGGCGCCGTTGCCGCTGCCGCTCTTTGTGCCCCTGCTGGCCGGGGCAGGCGCGCTGGCTGCCGCCGTCGTACTGGTCTTTATTCTCTGGCGCTGATTCCGTGGCATCCAGCGGCCCCAGCCCCCACGGCGATCCCGGCCTCCAGCCGGAGCGGACGGCCCTCGCCTGGGGCCGGACCATGCTGGCGCTGGTGACGGCCAGCGCCTTCTTCCTGCGCTGGCTTCCCACCTATGGGCCGCCCATCCTGATGTTGCCGGTGATTTCCGGCGGCGCCGCCCTGGCCATTTACCTCACGCAGCGCCGCCGCTACCAGGCGAGGTCGCACGGGCTGGCTGGCGAAAGCATCGAGGCCGACCTGCCCGCTGTGCTCTGGACCGCCTTCGCCGGGCTCGCCCTGGGGTGCCTGGGCATTGTGGTGGTGCTGGTCAGCTAGAACGGTTCCGGCCAGCTGGACCCGTACCGGCCAGCTAGAACATGGGCAGGACGAAGCCGGCCAGCAGGGCCACGGCGCCGATCGCCGTCAGGCACCGGCCCAGGACCGAGGCCGTTCTCCCGGCTTCCTCCGGCCTGGTGGTCTGCCACTGCGTTGGACGCTTGGGGTGGTAATAGATGGGCAGGGTGTCTCCCGCGGCCATGTCCTTGATGTCGTACGGGGACATCGGGGCGTTGTGCACCTGGTGCTTCCGGTCAAACCAGCGGAAGCCAACACCGGTGGAATCGGAGTACACCACGGCCTCGGCCATGTCCCACGGGTGCACGAAGCGGCGGAGGAATCCGGTGTAGAAGAGCAGTCCCAGCCCGGCGGGCAGGCACAACCAGGTGAGCACTTCCAGGATGGGACCTGCCATATCGAGCGCAGTGGGCATGAAGTTGATGGTACAGCTCAGGGGCTGGCTCCTTCAGCACCTGATACGTACGCTGAAGGAGACCGGACCGGAGTAAGGGGAAGCCATGAATGATCAGGACATTTTGACGCACATCCAGGCCCTCGTGGAGGAGGAGCACTCACTGCGTGAGGGCTCGGGGGGCGGGCAGGCCCCGGACCAGGCACGGCTCAAGTATGTGGAAGAAAGCCTGGACCAGTGCTGGGACCTGCTGCGTCAACGGCGGGCCAAGAAGGATTCGGGCGAGAACCCGAACGACGCCGAAGCCCGCCCCATCAGCGAGGTCGAAGGTTACAGGCAGTAGCCGTCGCCGGACCGCCTTGGGTGCCCGGGTCAACCTACCCGGGCACCCCTTTTCCGTTACCCACAGATTGAGTTTCTTCCATGCGTATCGCCGTAGCCCAGATCATCAGCAGTGCCGACACAGCAGCCAACCTTGAGCTGGTGTGGGAGTACGCTGCCCAGGCCAGCAACGCCGGCGCCCAGCTGGTGGTTTTCCCCGAAGCGACGATGCGCGCCTTCGGCCACTCCCTGAAGGACATTGCCGAGCCCGTTGACGGCCCGTGGGCCAGCGAAGTCCGCAGGATGGCGAAGGAGCTGGACCTCACGATCGTGGCCGGCATGTTCACTCCGGGAAAGGACGGCCGGGTCCGTAACACACTGCTGGTCACCGGGCCCGGGGTGGAGGCGTCCTATGACAAAGTCCACCTCTTTGACGCCTTTGGCTTTACGGAGTCCACGACAGTGGACGCCGGGGAAGCGCCGGTGACGTTCGAGCTGGACGGGACCGTGTTCGGCCTGGCGACCTGCTACGACGTCCGTTTCCCGGGCCTGTTCACCGCCAACGCCAACGCGGGTGCCCAGGTGAACATCGTGTGTGCCTCCTGGGGTGCCGGTGAGGGCAAGGCGGAGCAGTGGGACCTGCTGGTGCGCGCCCGGGCGCTGGACAGCACCACTTTTGTGGTCGCCTGCGGCCAGGGCGACCCCGAAACAGTGGGCGCCGGCCCGGCGGGCACAGCACCCACCGGCATCGGGCACAGCGCCGTGATCACCCCCCTGGGCAAAACGGTGGTGGCGCTGGGCGGCAAGCCGGAACTCGCCGTCGTCGACATTGATCCCTCAACGGTGGACGACGTCCGGACCAAGCTGCCCGTCCTGGCCAACGCCCGCACGTTCTGATCGCGTGAGGCGCCGTTCATAGCTTCGAAACAGACGGCAAAAGAGCGGACGACGCCGGGTCTCACCTGGGGCGCCCCGCGGGCACCCGTGGTGGCAGGCATCGGGCGGGGCCGGGGCGTCCGGAGGCCGGCGCCGGAAGAGGCGCCGTTTACATGCCCGAAACATAGCCGATACGTGAACTTCACGCACGGGCTGTTTGTGTAACGTGGCCGCAACTTTAAGCGGCATTGGCTGAAACACACACCGCCAAAAATGGAACCCGGGGGAAATGCCACGGGGCCAATCGGGCCCCTGCACCACGTTCACGTTGCGAAGGGACCCACCGGTGGAAATCACTGCCCAACACGTCTGGCTGATGATCTCGGCAGCCATGGTCCTGCTGATGACCCCGGGCCTTGGCCTCTTCTACGGCGGCATGACCCGCGCCAAGGCCGCCCTCAACATGATCATGATGAGCTTCATCTCGGCAGGGATTGTTGGCGTGGTCTGGGTTCTGTGGGGCTACTCGATGACCACCGGCGACGGCGTGCTGGGCCTCTTCGGCAATCCCTTCACCAGCTTTGGCCTGCAGAACCTCATGGGTTCACCGGACCTCCTCAAGGCCGGGTACAGCGCAACATTCGCCATCATCACCGTTGCCCTGATCAGCGGCGCCATCGCCGACCGCGCCAAGTTCGGGGCCTGGGCCCTGTTCGTGCCGGTGTGGATCACGGTGATCTACTGCCCGCTCGCGTACATGATCTGGGGCGGCGGGCTGATGAGCGCAGGGGGTGCCGTCACGGAAATCTTCGGCCAGGTCATCGATTTCGCCGGCGGTGCCGTGGTGGAAATCAGTTCGGGAACGGCTGCCCTGGCGCTGGCCGTGATCGTTGGCCAGCGCCACGGGTTCGCGAAGGACCCCAACCACCGCCCCCACAACCTGCCTTTCATCATGCTCGGCGCCGCGATCCTGTGGTTCGGCTGGTTTGGCTTCAATGGGGGGGCCGCCACCAGCGTCGAACAGGCCGGCCTCATTTGGATCAACACCCTGGTGGCACCCGCGGCCGCCATGCTCAGCTGGCTGGTCACGGAGAAGGTCCGCCACGGACACCCCACATCCCTGGGCGCCGCCTCCGGCGTGGTTGCCGGCCTGGTGGCCATCACCCCTTCCTGCGCCAACATCAGCCCCGTGGCCGCTATCGGCCTGGGCCTGGTGGCCGGCGCGGCCTGCTGCGTATTCGTGGACCTCAAATACCGCTTTGGCCTCGACGACTCCCTGGACGTGGTGGGTGTCCACCTGGGCGCCGGCCTCATCGGCACCCTGTCCCTGGGCTTGATCGCCCTTCCCGTGAACGGCCAGGGCGGCGGCCTCTTCTACGGCGGCGGAGTCCAGCAGCTCATTGCCCAGACAGCCGCCGTCATCATCACCCTCCTGTTGTCCGGTGTTGGAACCGCGGTCATTGCCCGGATCATCAACAAGACGGTGGGCTTCCGGGTCAGCCACGAGGCCGAGACCGCCGGCGTGGACCTGTCCGAGCACGCAGAGACTGCCTACGCGTTCGGTGAGATCGGAGCAGGATTCAATCCCCTGCGCCTCGCCGCGGCCCACATCCCGACCGCAGCTGCCCCGGCTGAACGGCACGCCAAGGAAGACTCCTTCGCGTAGGTCTGCGTTCTAGTCCGCAAGGATCTTGTAGAGCGCGCGGCGCAGTTCGTCCATCTTTTCGACGGCGGCAGCCCGCTGTTCCCCGGTCACTCCGGCGCGGAACTGGTGGATGGCACCCATGAGCTTGGCGATGCTCTGATGGAAGTCCCTGTCCGCGCTGTCCGGTTCAGCGTTCCACGCGTTCTCCATTTCCTCCGCGTGTTCCGCCACGTAGGCGCGGCCTGCATCGGTGAGGGCAAACTCAGTCCCGCGGCCTTCGCTGAGCGCCTCAATCAGGCCCTCGTCCACCAGCTGCTGGAGCGTGGGATAGATGGATCCCGGGCTGGGCCGCCACACGCCGCCGGTCTTGGCGGCAATGGTCTTGATCAGTCCGTAACCATTGGACGGCGCCTCTGCCAGGAGTGACAGGATGGCCGCGCGCACATCACCGCGGCTGGCCCGCCGTCCGCCGCGTCCAAAGCCGGGGCCGAACCCCGGACCAAAACCCGGCCCGAATCCGGGGCCAAAACCAGGCCCGAACCCCGGACCAAAGCCTGGACCGCGGTGCCCATGGGGGCCGCGGTGGCCCCTCCCCCGCTCGAAGCGGCCCCTGCCGAACTCAGGGCCCGGTTGTTTGTCGTCGAATATGCCTTTCATGGTGGCATCGTCCTTTCATACTGTCGTGTTCGCTGTGGATTCAGCGATAGTTAACGATATGTCGGTAACTATCGCTGGTCAAAGGTCTGGTGTGATCAAATCCTGACCTTTCCGGCTCTGGTTCGCTCCCCGGCGGGAGCGTATCCTGATCCCACCTTCGAGCGCGGGGGCTGAGGAATGGCAAGGAAGCGGAAGCGCAGGCCCGGTTTTGGGACAGTTCTGGGACGGATCCTGGGATTCCTCGCAGCGAGTGTCATGTGCGGCGTGCTGGCGGCCAGCCTGGTGGTGCCGGCCGTGGCAGCCGCGGGCATGGGGGTCAGTTCCTCGATCGGATTCTTCGACAGCCTGCCCGCTGAACTGACCGTGCAGCCGCCATCGCAGGCCACCAAAGTCCTCACTTCCGACGGGCAGCAAATCGCCACCTTTTACGCGGAAAACCGCGTGAAGGTGCCGCTGGACCAGATGTCGCCCTTCATCAAGGAAGGCATTGTCGCCATCGAGGACAGCAGGTTCTACGAGCACGCCGGTGTGGACCCGCAGGGGATACTGCGGGCGCTGGTGTCCAACCTGACCAAGGGCGGCGAGCAGGGCGCGTCCACCATCACGCAGCAGTACGTCACCAACGTCCTGAACGAAGCGCAGCTTTCACAGGACAGGCCGGACGCGGTGGTGCTGAACGGGCAGAAGAACCTGGGCGACAAACTGCGCGAAATGAAGCTGGCCGTCACACTGGAGAAGAAGTACACCAAGGACCAAATCCTTGAGGGGTACCTCAATATTGTGTTCTTCAGCAGCAACGCGTACGGGATTGAAGCGGCGGCACGCTACTTCTTCAGCACCACCGCGAAGGACCTTACCCTCCCCCAGGCCGCCTTGCTGGCCGGGGTGGTCAACAGCCCCACCCTCTACAACCCGGCCACCAATCCTGATAAGTCGATCGTGCGCAGGAACCAGGTCCTGTCCGAGATGCTGCGCCTGCGCAAGATCACGCAGGCCCAGTACGATGCCGCCGTAGCCACCCCGATCCAGCTGAAGATCACGCCGCAGCAGCAGGGCTGCGCCAACGCTGCCATGGCGCCGTACTTCTGCGACTACATCTCCCATCTGATCCTGAACAATCCCGCCTACGGGCCCACCGAGGCTGACCGCGAACGGAAGCTTTACCGCGGCGGCCTCACCATCACCACCACACTGGACAGCAGGCTCCAGGCAGCCGCCCAGGCCCAGGTGGACGAAACGGCGGGCGCGAACCCGGACCGGTGGGCGGCCTCGCTGCTGACCCTGCAACCGGGCAGCGGCAAGATCCTGGCCATGGCCCAGAACACGGTCTTCCTCCCGCAACCAGGCAAGTTCGACACCAACCTGAATTTCAACGTGGATGCCAAGGACGCCCAGGGCAACGACCTGAACGGCGCCGGCGGGTTCCAGCCCGGGTCCACCATGAAGCCCTTTACCTTTGCGGAGTGGCTGAACGAGGGAAAGTCGCTCACCGCCGAAGTGGACGCCTCACGGCGGGTCTATCCGCTGGGGTTCCCGTGGAAGGACAGCTGCGGGAAGGTGCTGGGAGCGTACAGCACGGCCCAGGCCAACCCTGCCCTCGGCGCTGCCGATGACCTGCAGAATGCGGAGGACGGCTTTTACCGCCCGATGCCCGTCAATTACGGCCTGTACAACTCGATCAACACGGCCACCTTCGCTTCGGCATCCCAGCTCGACTTTTGCGGCATCCAGAAGATGGTGGACGCCGTAGGGCTGCACAGCGGCCTGGACAGCACCCCGGTCAACATGCATCAGCTGGGCAACCTCCTCGGCGGCACCGGTGTGGCACCCCTCACCCTGGCAAATGCCTTTGCCACCTTCGCCACGGAGGGCCGCTATTGTGCTCCCATCGCCCTGGTTGATGTCACTGATCCCGCCGGGGCAAAACTGCCCGCGCAGGCACCCGACTGCCACGACGCCGTCAAACCCGATGTGGCCCGCGGCGTCAACTCGGTACTGCAGGACGTGCTGAAGAAGGGTTCCGGCGTCTGGATCAACCCGAAGGTGCAGGACAAGGTTCCGACAGCCGCCAAGACCGGAACCTCGAACAACAACGGGTCCACCTGGGTGGTTGGCTACACCACCGGCCTGGTCACGGCGTCCTTCTTCGGCGATGCCCTGGAAGGCCAAAAGCGGGCAGGGCAGAACGTCACCATCAACGGCACGTTCTACCCCCGCCTTGACGGGTACATGATTGCCGGGCCGCAGTGGGCCAACTACATGCTCAAGGTGGCACCCCTCTATCCGGCGGGTCCATTTGCGCCGCCGCCCGCTTCGATGATTGGGCCCAATCCCAACTACAGGCCGTAGCCGGGGATGGTCCTCAACGCAGCCGGTAAGGACCGCACTGCTCTGGCACGATGGGAACGTGAGGATCCTTGAGACTGAGCGGCTCATCCTGCGCCCCTGGGAGCCGGCCGACGCCGCGTTCGTGCTTGACCTGTACTCCCGCTGGGAGGTGCAGCGCTTCATCGGCAACCACCCCCGGATCATGACCAGCATGGCGGAGGCCCGGGAGCGCATCGCCACGTGGCGGGCCATGGACCATCCCGTCCACGGGGTTTGGGCAGTCCAGCCCAAGACGGCAGGCCCGGACGATCACCAGGCTGCGGCCCCACCTGTTGGAACTTTGCTCCTGAAGTCCATCCCGGCGTCGGGCGCTGAACTGCCGCTGCAGCCCTCAGGTGATACGGAGATCGGGTGGCACTTCCATCCGGACCACTGGGGCAACGGCTACGCCACGGAGGCAGCCCGGACGGTTCTCAACTACGCGTTCGCAAGCGGCCTGCCGGAGGTGGTGGCAGTGACGCACCCGGCCAATGCCGCGTCGCAGCAGGTGTGCAGAAGGATTGGCCTGGCCCACCGGGGCCAGACCGGCAAGTACTACAACGCCTTGTGCGAGCTGTTCGGGAGCACAAACCCTTTCGCCTAGCCCGTGCCCTTCCAGAGGCGCTTCCACCAGGACCGCTCCGGCTCCGGCTCAGCAGGCGCCTCCACCGCGCGCGCGGTCCGGCGGCTGCGCCAGCGCTCCACTTCGTCCTCCACGTCCCGGGTCCTGGTGACCACCGGCGGGCCGCCCTGGAGCTGGCGGCGGGCGTCGATCACGCGCCGGTTGAAATCCTGCAGGATGTCGCGGACCTGCTGCTCGGTGTACTGGGCGTCCAGCCTGGCGTCGAGTTCGGCGTCCTCAGTGCGGAGCAGGATGGCCGCCGGGCCCAGGCCGCTGATGTTCTCCCGCTGGATCAGCCCCTTCACCCACCAGTCGGGATCGTACGATTCGCCCAGGCCCGGGATCGGCTTGCCCGCGTACTTCAGGTTGTCGAACTTGCCTTGCGCCATGGCGTCGCGGACCAGGTATTCCGCCCGGGCAGCATCGCTGACTTTTTTGCGCTTCTCCCGCTCCTGCGCGTCGAGGGCGTCCAGCGCGGCTTCCTCCTCGGCACTGATGCCGGCACCACGGTATGACCGGGCTTCGGCCGCACGCTCCAAGCGCTTGCGGAAATCCCCTGCGCCGCCGCTCATTGCCACCACCGCCTCTCCTCGCTTGGCCCCCATCTTCCAGTATTCAACGGTGGGCTTGGGCGTTCAACGCCCAAGGTGGGCGGACGACGGCGGCGCGTCCCGCCGTCGTCCGCCCACCCGGCGCTGTGGCAAAGGGTGGTGGTAGGTGCGCTGTCAGGCGTTGGCGTGCTCGGCGAGGATGCCGTCCATCTGGCCGACCGCCTCCTTGAGTCCTTCCTCCATCCCCATCTGCATCATCTGCTCCAGCTGTTCCTCGGACTCGAAGGTGGACAGCATGGTCATCCGGGTCCGCTCCCCCAGCGGCTCCAGGGTCACCGTGGCGTGGCTGATGCCGAACTCCCCCGTGGGGTTGCCGTCGCTGTCCGCGAACCCGTCGTCGAACTGCAGCTCCCGCGGGGACTCGATGTTGGTGAACTCCCACCAGCCGTGCGCCTTGTCCCCGCCAGGTCCTGTCATGTAGTAGCTGGCCCGGCCGCCGGGAACAAAGTCATGCTTGTAGAAAGTGGCGGGATAGGTGGGCGGTCCCCACCAGCGCTCCAGCCGGCGCGGATCCTCGAAGAGCTGCCAGACCCGCTCCACGCCGGCGTCGAACTCGGCGACGAGGGTGAGGCTCAGGGCCTCCGGGTTCTTATCCGTACTGATGACTGTCATGGCAATGCCTTCCTAACCTTCAGCGAGAATGTCGGCCATCCGGGCGGCCCGCTGCCGCCAGATCTGTTCAAAGTCATCGAGCAGCCGCCGGGCGTTGTGCAGTCCTTCGTGATCGCCCCGCACGATCTGCTCCCTTCCGCGCTTTTCCTTGGTGACCAGTGATGCGCGTTCCAGCACCGCCACATGTTTTTGGACGGCGGCGAAACTCATGGCGTACAGGGCTGCCAGACCGGACACGGAGTACTCGCGCACGGTGACCCGGCGGACGATGTCCCGCCGGGTGGAGTCGGCGAATGCCTGGAAGAGGCGGTCCGTTTCGGTCTCGCTTAGCTTTTCTACAACCATTTGGTTGTACGTTAGTCCCGCACTGACGGCAGGTCAAGCGTTTTTCCTTCCTCCGGCAGCCCGGCAGCGCCGGCCGGTACCTTGGAGCCCATGAGCATTTTCCTTGCCGGGGCCGGCCCGGATCCGCTGGGTTTTCCGGACGTCTTTGACCGGTTCGTGGAGGATATCCGGCGGCATGCCGCGCCGGGCCGGGCTGCCCGGGTCGCCGTTGCCGTGCATCATCACGGCGGAAGCCTGCAGGATCTGGTGGAGGCCTGCGCAGGCCCGCTCCGGCCCAGGCTTGACTGTGAGGTGGTGGCGGTGCCGCTGGCAGAAGGCAGGACGGCGGATCCGGCCGGGTTCAGCAGTGTGGACGGCGTGGTGGTGGGCGGCGGATTGACGCCGGCGTACTGGAGTGGCCTCTTCCCGGCGGCCACCGCCATCTCCGGGCTGGTGGCAGGGGGCGCCCCCTATCTGGGGTTCTCCGCCGGAGCCATGGTGGCACCAGCCCGCGCGCTGATTGGTGGCTGCCGGATCAACGGGGTGGATGTGTGCGGGGAGGAGTGCTCGGAGGGCCTGGACGCAGTGGACGTTCGGGAGGGCCTGGGGCTGGTCCCGTTCGCGGTGGACGTCCACGCCGCCCAGGCCGGGACATTGAGCCGCGCGGTGGGCGCCGTGGCAGCAGGCCTGGTGGAATGGGCGGTTGCCATCGATGAGGGCACGGCAGTGGTGCTGGAATCAGTCGGAGCCAGGGACTACGAGGTCATTGGCAGCGGCAACTGCTGGGACATCCGCACGGCAGAAGGCGGGGCGGCGGTGTCCGTGCGGACCGCCCGTTGACCGGACGGGGACCGCTGGTGGACGGCAGGGAGCCTGGGGCGCCGGCCTAGGCCTCGAAGTGCGTCTGGATGCTGCTTCCGGACAGCTGTTCAATCAGTTCCTTGGCCACGTCCCGCAGCTTCCGGTTGCGGTTGCTGGAGACCTTGGTGAGGATCTCCATCGCTTCTTCCTGGGAACAACGGTTCTGCGCCATGATGACGCCGCAGGCCAGGTTGATGGCGGTCCTGCTCTCCAGGGCAGCTTCGAGGTCGTCTGCCCGGTTCTGCGCGGTGTGGATGCGGACCGAGAGGTGCAATGTGTTGTGGGCGGCGGCGGCGAATCCCGCCGCTTTGTCGTAGACGTCTGCCGTGAACACGCCCGGCTTGGTGGCGAAGAAGTTCAAGGCAGCACTGGCTTCGCTGCTGATTTCCAGTGGCACGCCCAGGGTGCTCTGTACGCCCCGGCCTGCCAGTTCCTGGTTGTACTTGGTCCACCGGGGGTCCCGCGCGACGTCGTCGATCAGCACAGGTGCCATCTCACGCAACGCACGGATACACGGACCGTCCCCCAGCGCCTGCTCGATGAGGTCCAGTTCCAGGGCCCGGGCACTGCTGCCGGCCGCAGTGGTGGGCCGGCGCCGGAGCTTCAGGGTCACCGCGCACTCAATGTCGTCACCGGCAGCCGCGGATACTGCCGCTGCCGCCATTCCCGAGAGTCCGGACAGGAACTCCACGGCATTTTCAGCACCCACCAGGACCTCCTGGAGGTTCTGGACGGTCACATCGTCGGCAGGATTCAGCATGGGGTTCATCTTACGGTCGCCCGGCCCCCGCGCGGCAGCGGAGCGGGCATTTACGGGGGCTTAAGCTGAAGTCTCAGGGATCCGCTTGGACTTACGCACGACGAAAGGCTTCAGCAACTTATGGGGAAGGCACGCCAAACGGGCAGCCCGCTGCAGTCCGCCAGCGCCTCGACGCCTGCCGGGTCGCCGGCAGGCCCGAACTAGGAACCAGCCTGTGGGCTTCGATCCAAACGAGCCGGAACAACGGCGCCGGCTCCGGGCGGCCATGAAAGCCGCCGACATCTCCATTTCGGCGTTGTGGCTGAAGTACTTTGGCTTGTCCGGGGACGCGGGCGAATATGAAGTGGAGGCCTATCTGCAGGGGCTCCTCTCGTTGCCGGCAAGCCAGCGCGACCTCCTGGCACTGGCAGCGAACGAACTCATAGAGGACCTGCCACGCCCCCGCGCCCCGTATTCCGATGACTTCTCCCGCCAACCAGGTGGTTCCCCTGCCGGGCGGTCAGATACGGGCCAGTCATCGGACACAGGCCAGTCATCGGACACAGGCCAGGCAGAGGATGCCTCCGGCCGGGGAGATGGGAACGGCCGCAGCTTCCTGCCGGACGCAGAACACGACAGCGACGGCGGCGCGGGGCCGGGGACGACGACACCCGGCCCATAGGCGGCCGGGTCGCGCGAAGGCAACCGGCCGCTATACCAGAAGGACCCCCAAGGGCGTAGTGTCAAACGTAGGAGATTTCGGGATGGGCACCAGGATCCGGAGGTTGAATGCACGGGCCGAACGCGCCAAGAGCGGGCGGCCGCCAGCCAGGAAAAGCAATACCTGGCGCAACTATGGATCGAGGCCAGATGGCCGGGAACAATGCGCTGACCACCGCCGGGCCAATGGGACCGCAAGCATGAACGCCGACTGGACCGGGGACCCTGACCAACTGCTGGAAGCCGACGAGCAGCGAAGGGATGTGGCCCGGCGTTTCCGCGAGACGCAGCTACCGATGCTGAAACTGTGGACGTACTACTACGGCCTCGGCGGCGACGCTGACGAAATGTCATTCGACGCCTACCTCAACGAAGCGCTCCACCTTCCGGCGTCCCAAGTGGGATTGATTGCCACGGCCATGAGGGAACTGTCAGCGGACGAGGACCAATGACCGGCAGTGACGAGCAGCCCTTCCCGGACCCCGACGAACTGCCGCTGGAGGCAGCAGAGCTGTCCTTGCAGAAACTGGTGCTGGAAAGCCCGGACATCAAGGCGTTCCTCACTGAACTGGCAATCCTGGCCAGTACCCGGCTGTCCGGCCCCGGGAACACGATCCACAGCGGCGTCACGGTGCTGCGGCACAAGCGGCCCCAGGCCGTAGCGGCAAGTGACGCTGCGGCACGGGCCCTCGACGAGCTGCAGAACGGATTCGGCCAGGGCCCCTGCCTCACCGCGCTCCGGCAGGGAACCACCCTCCTTGTGCCGGACCTGTCCGCCGAGGACCGCTGGCGACCCTATATCCGGACGGCTGCAGCGCACGGCGTGTCCTCCATCCTCGCCGTCCCGCTGGACCTGGCGGGGATGCAGAAGCGGTGCTGAACCTCTACTCGGGCCGCAGCAACGGGTTCTCCGGCGAGGACGTCGCCACCGTGGAGTCGTTCGCGGCCCAGGCAGCCAGTTCCCTGCGGCTGATCCTGCGGATTTCGCAGCTCAGGGAAGCCAGGAATGACCTCACCGCCGCAATGCAGTCACGCACCGTGATCGACATGGCCGTAGGCGCGATCATGGCCCAGAACCGCTGCGACCGGGATACCGCCTTCAGCATCCTCACGCGGGCCTCGAGCACCAGGAACATCAAGCTGCGGGACGTGGCCGCCACGGTCATTACCTCGATTTCAGGGGAAGAGAGGATTACCGCCTACTTCGACGAGTAGCTGTGGCGCCGGTCACACGTGATGAGATTCACTCGCAACAAATGCGTGATTTGGTTGAGCAGGCCCGTCCGCCATGGGCACTATGGATGGGCAGGGCCGGAAACATCCGCCCTTGACATCCTGGTGACGCAACGAGGCCCACCGGTGAGCGCAGGCCGCCGACCCTCCGAGCGCGGACAGGCCATTGCCGGGGACACAACCGGCTTGACACAGGAAAGTACTGAACAATGACGTTTAACACTGCCGAATCCGTGACGCTGAAGATCTGGGACCGGACTTCCCTCCACGAGACCCTCGATTCCGCGGTCTCCGACCTCTCCGCGCGCCACAACACCACCACCTGCCGCATCGCCGTCACCTGCAGCGGACCCAACACCTTCACCTTGAGCGTCCGCGGGAACGAGCCGGCACTGGCCCTCTAAGCGGCCCACCCGCACAGGGCGTTGACGACGGCGGGCCCCACCCGCCGTCGTCAACGCCCTTTTTGCTGCCCGGATCCGAAAGTGACGACGATCACACCAGAACCTGCGTGAGGTTTTCCGCTCCCGCTGCGTCTTACTTGTGAGGGCGCACGAGGCGCCTGGAATCCAGTTCCAGAACAAGAAGGAGCGACGCAATGACCACGCAGACGCAAACCCCCGCAACTGTCCAGCAGAAGAAGACGGCTGCCGCCCCTGCCCATGAACTTTCCTCCGCCGCCGGCCAAGACGGACGCGGACGCACCACGGTGGCGGACGGCGTGGTGGCCAAGATCGCCGGCATCGCCATCCAGGAGATTGACGGTGTGCACGCCCTGGGCGGCGGCGCAGCCCGGGCCCTGGGCAACCTTCGCGAAAAGGTTGGCCAGAAGGACCTGACCCAGGGCGTCAACGTCGAGGTGGGCCAGACCCAGGTTGCCGTTGATGTGACCCTCGTGGTGGAGTACCCGCACCCCCTCCAGCAGGTGGCGGACAACGCCCGCGACGCCGTCTACTCCGCCGTGGAGGACCTTGTGGGCATGGAGGTCACCGAAGTCAACATCACCATCACGGACATCCATGTTCCGTCCGATGGTGAGGACACGGACGACGCCGACCGCGAACCGAGGGTTGCATGACCCCGGTGGTTGCCGGGACGGCCGCCGGAGCCGTCCTGGCGCTGGCCGCCCTGGCCTTCGGATTCTGGGGCTTCCTGCTGACGGCGCTCTTTATGGGAACAGGAGCCGTACTGGGAAGGGCCGCTGAAGGCCGGCTGGACCTCGGCGCCGTGCTGGATGCCCTGCGCGGCCGCCGCTCGTCAACGTGACCACGCAGGCGCACACCCGCCGGGGCCACACCCGGATTGAGCAGGCAGCGCTGCGCCACGCCCTGGAAGCGGTGGCGGCCGGTGCCTTCAGGGTCCGGCCGGAGGACGTGTCAGCCACACTGCAGGACGATGCGGGAAAGCTGGGTGTGGACCTCCTGGTGCGGCTCCCGCCGCCCCCGTTGCCCGGACCGTCCGCACTGCAGGGACCGCCGGAACAGGGACAGCTCCCAGTGCTGGAGCGCGCAAGCATCGCCCGGCTGAGGATTTCCTCCCTGGGCCAGCAGATCACCGGGCTGCAGTGCGGCCGCATCAACATCCGCCTTGGAGCGGGAGGCCGGGCCGTCCGCGAGGACCGGGTGGACCAGCGGGTGGACCAGGCAGACCGTTCAGACCGTTCAGACCGTTCAGACCGCAGATTGGACAGGAGGAAACCGTGAACCAGGGACGCATCACCAACCGGATCATCCGCCGGGAAACGCACTCATCGCGCACCGGATTATCCGTCCTTACCGCAGTCCTGCTGCTGGTGGCCTGCCTGTGGCTGGGAACCGAAAGCGTCCTGTCGCTGCTGGGGCAACCTGCGCTGCTGGCCTCCCCAGGCCATCTCGCATCGCTCGTGCCAGCTGTTCCAGAGGCCGTCCTGCCCGCGGGCCTGGTGGCCGGCGGAACCGTCGTTGCCCTGGCCGGTGCCGCCCTGCTGCTCGCGGCGGTCAGGGGCGGGCGCCGCGGCCGCCGTGCCATGCTCAGCGGCCGCAGCGCCTTGGTGGTGGACGACGAAACAATCGCTGCCGCCATCTCACGCAAGGTGCGGCTGGCCGCCAACCTGGCCCCCGGCCAGGTGGCCACCACCGTGACCCGCAACCGCGCTATGGTCCACGTCCACCCGACGTCGGGCATGACCCTGGACCCGGCCGTCCTCACGGCGGCGGCAGCCGAGGAACTGGCATCCCTGCGCCTTCGCAAAACCATCCCGGCACAGGTCCGGGTTGCCACGGAAGGAGCGGTGGGGCGATGAACAGCACCAACAGGGCCATGAACAGGCTCCTCCTGGCCACCGCCGGGCTGGTGCTGCTGGCGGCGGGCCTGCTGGCCGCGGGAGCGGGACTGGTTCCTGCTGTCCGGGAACAGTGGAATGCCGTTGCCACTGGCCTGCTGGAACGGTGGCAGGCCTTGCTTCCCACCGCACCGGCACCGGAGCCCCTGGGCAGTTGGTGGTCCCTTGCCCTGCCCGCGCTGCTGCTCCTGGGTGCGGCGGCAAGCATCTTCTGGTTGACGCGGCAGGGCGGCGGCCGCACCGGCACTGCCGCCAGCGAACAGGATCCGGAGTCCGGGGACACGGCAGTGGACGTCTCCTACCTGGCCGCAGCGGTGGACGAGGCCCTGAAAGGCAACCGGGCCGTCGTCGGAAGCTCCCTGACAGCCTGGCGGGGCCGCACCAAACGGAACACAGCCCCTGCCCTCCGGCTCACCCTGCAGGCCCGCAACGGCGCCTCCCCCCGGGAGGTCGCGGACCTGGCGGAGGACCTGGTTGGCGCGATTGACGCGCTCCTGGGTCATCACCCCACTGTTCTGGTCCGAATAGGAAGTGGAACCAGGACAAAGCTGGCCCGCGCACACCGCGCCGGCTGAGCAGAAACAGGAAACACAACGGAAGGAATCACCATGGGACTCGACGACAAGCTCAACAACGCAGCCACCAACCACCTCGGCGTAGCCAAGGAAGGTGCAGGGAAGCTGACCGGCAACGAGGAACTGCAGCGGGAGCGCCAGCGGGACCAGGCCCAGGCCAAGCTGCAGGAGGCCGGCGAAAAGGTCAAGGACGCCGCCAAGGGCATCGGCAGCAACCTCAAGGACGCGGCGGCCAAGGTCAAAGAGGGCTTCAGCAAAGAGTAGGCAGTCCCCCTGCGGCAGGCCCGCTCCACCTCCGAGGTGGGTGGGCCGTCCTGCCGCCCGTCAGGCGCTCGCGCCGATAGTGAAAGCAGAAACCGGTGACAGGTTTACCCTTGGTGCGGGACCAGTTGGACGTGGTCCCCGATGCCATTCTGGCAGGCAGGGCAGCCGACGGCGACACGGCGGCTTTCGAGTCCCTGGCCCGCCGCTATGGTCCACACATGCGGGCAGCCGCCCGGCGCCTGACGGGTTCGTATGCGGACGCGGATGACGTGGTGCAGGAAGTGCTGGTCCAGGCGTGGCAGCAGCTGGACACACTGCGCGAACCCGCCGCAGTGAAGGGCTGGCTGCTGCGGCTCACCGGCAGCCGCAGCATCGACCTGCTGCGCAGGCGCCGGAACCACGCCAGCCTCACCACGGCGGACGGGGAGGCGCCGGTGGATACTGTGTCCCCGGGCGCAGGGCCGGAGACAGCGGTCGTGGCCGGTGCCGGCATTGACTCCCTTAAGGCTGCCCTGGCTGCGTTGCCCGAAGAGCAGCGGCGCTGCTGGATCCTGAAGGAAATCAACGGCCAAAGCTACGAAGAGATTGCCCGGACCCTGAACATCAGCCCAGCCAGTGTCCGGGGGCGGCTCGCCCGGGCCCGGATTACACTGGTCCGCGAAATGGAAGATTGGCGATGAGCATGCCCAACGACACGTTCGAGTGCGGCCACACGCTCGAGGAACTCAGCCTCTACCTGGACACCGGTGAATTCCCCGATCCGCCCCACCTGGAATCCTGCCCGGAGTGCCGCAACGGCCTCGACTCCCTCCGGCGGCTCTCCGCGGCCGGCGACGAACTCTTCGCCAGTGACCTGGCAGCTGCCGGCAGCGGCACCGACGACTGGCTGAAGGACATCCTGGCAAACCTGGCGCTGGAACTGCGGCCGGGACGGAGCATCCCGCTGCGCTCTGACGATCCCGCGGACACCTTGTCCGAAACCGAGGGTTCCATCGTTGCCCTGGTCCGGTCCGTGGCGGACAGCCAGCCGGGAGCAGTGGCCGGCAAGGTCCGGCTGGAGGGAGACGTCACCGTTCCGGGCAGCCCTGTGGCGGTCCGGCTGGACCTGGCGGTCCTGTTCGGCCATGCGCTCATGGCCAGCGCGGCGTCGCTCCGGCAGGATCTGGCCGAGGCGCTGGCCCGCCACACCGAGCTGAACATTTCGGCCATCGACATCACCATTACCGACGTCATCGACGCACCACGGGAGGAATCGTGACCACCGCTCTGCAGCAGGCCATCATGGCGGTCGACGGCGTCACGGAAGTCTTTCCCGCCCGGACCCTGTGGCAGCGGCTTCCCGGCCAGGCGGCATCCCTGCTGCAGCGGAACAACGCCGATGCCCCTCCCCTGGTCGAGGTCCGGGAAGACGGCGGCCGCATCGAGGCAACTGTCCGGATCGGCGTCAGCGCGGATGCCCGGACGCCGGAGGTGGTCCGCGCCGTGGCTGCCGCCGTTCGGAGCCATTTGGCGCCGGGCAACGTCGCCGTCCAGGTCACGGTGGTACGCATCGCGGCCGGTCCGCCGCCCGGCAGGCCGGGAGGGCTGACCGCGTCCAGTCACCAACCGGCGTAGCATTCGTCAGGTACACCCAAACGACGGGAAGGGCATATGGCTGCGCACCGGAAAAGCACCAGGTTCAGGCTCGAGTCGCTGGCGCTGCCCGTCATCCAGGCGCCCATGGCCGGGGGACCGTCCACCCCGCAGCTGGCAGCGGCCGTCAGCGGGGCCGGCGGCCTGGGCTTCGTTGCGGCTGGCTACAAGACTGCCGCGGCCATGCGCGCCGAGATCGAGGCCGTCAGGAGCCAAACGGACAAGCCGTTCGGCGTGAACCTCTTTGTACCCCAGGCGTCCGTCATCAGTCCTGCGTCCCTGCAGCAATACGCCGATTCGCTGGCCCCGGATGCTGAGCGCTTCGGCGTGAGCCTCGGCGAGCCCCGGCATGACGATGACGACTGGGACCAAAAGCTCGAGGCCTTGCTGGACCTGGCACCGGCGGTGGTTTCATTCACCTTCGATATTCCGGAAACCAGCGTGGTGGAAGCACTGCAGCACCGCGGGATGTACGTCATTGCCACGGTCACGGACCGTGAAGAAGCGCTGCAGGCGCTCGCGGCAGGCGCCGACGCCGTGTGCGTCCAGGGTCCGGAAGCCGGAGGCCACCGCGGAACATTCAAACCTGACGCGCCTGCTCCCCTGGTTCCCCTCCACGGGATCCTGGGCGGGCTGTCTGATCTGGAGGTGCCCCTCATCGCGGCGGGTGGCATTGCCTCGTCGGAGCACACCCGGGCTGCGCTGGCCGTCGGAGCGGTTGCAGTCCAGGCCGGCACCGCGTTCCTCCGCGCTGATGAAGCGGGGACCAAGCCCACGCACCGGGCTGCCTTGTCGGCGTCGGACCATTTCACCACCACCGCCGTCACACGTGCCTTTTCCGGCCGCAACGCGCGCGGCCTCTACAACGGATTCATGCGCCGCCACGACGGCGACGCCCCGTACGGCTACCCCGAGATCCACCACCTCACCACTCCCCTGCGCGCCGCTGCCGCGGCAGCAGGGGAGCCGGAGTGGCTGAACCTGTGGGCCGGCATCAATTACCGGGACACGAGGGAAGGCTCCGCGGTTGCCATCCTGGAAAGCCTCGCGCCGTAAGGCTTGGGCCGCCGTCGTCCGCTGTTTAAAGCCCGACGGCGGCCCGGCCCCTTGTGGGAGCCGGCCCGCCGCGCGCCGTGAAAGCGGGGGTGGTGCTTTAGAAGGTGGCGGTGTCGATCACGAAGCGGTACCGGACATCCGATGCCAGCACGCGCTCGTAGGCGTCGTTGATCTTCTCAGCCGGGATAACTTCGATCTCGGCACCAAGCCCGTGCTCGGCGCAGAAGTTCAACATCTCCTGGGTCTCGCGGATGCCGCCGATCATGGAACCGGCGAAGGAACGGCGTCCGCCGATCAGCGCGAAGGCGTTGACGGGAAGCGGTTCCGCGGGGGCACCCACGTTGACCAGGGCGCCGTCGAGCTTCAGCAGGCCCAGGTAGGAGCTGATGTCGATCGAGGCGCTGACCGTGTTGATGATCAGGTCGAAGGAGCCGGCGAGTTCGGAGAAGGTGTTCTCGTCGCTCGTGGCGAAGTAGTGGTCGGCGCCGAGCTTCAGGCCGTCCTCCTGCTTCTTCAGCGACTGTGACAGGACGGTCACCTCGGCTCCCATGGCGTGGGCCAGCTTGACGGCCATGTGGCCCAGGCCGCCGAGGCCGACGACGGCAACGTTCTTGCCGGGGCCGGCACCCCAGTGCCGCAGCGGTGAGTAGGTGGTGATGCCGGCGCACAGCAGCGGTGCGGCGACGTCGAGGTCGATGCCCTCGGGGATGGTGACGACGAAGTCTTCGGTGACCACAACGTGGGTGGAGTAGCCACCCTGCGTGATGGTGCCATCGCGGTCAACGGCGCCGTAGGTGCCGGTGTTGCCCTTGAGGCAGTACTGCTCCTCGCCCTTCTGGCAGTTGACGCATTCCCGGCAGGAGTTGACCATGCAGCCAACACCAACGCGGTCGCCCACTTTGTGCTTGGTCACCTCGGCCCCCACCTCGGTGACGATGCCGGCAATCTCGTGGCCGGGCACCAGCGGGTACTGCTGCGGGCCCCAGTCACCGCGGACGGTGTGGATGTCCGAGTGGCAGATGCCGGCGAACTTAATGTCGATCAGGACGTCGTGAGGACCCACTTCGCGGCGCTCAATGGTGGTAGCCACCAGGTCCTCCGTGGCGGACGGGGATGCATAAGCCTTGACGGTAGTCATGGTTCTCCTGTGATCTGTTGGGGGGACGTATAAATGCTACCGGGGTTGTTCGGAGCAAACCCGGGAAAAGGGGGCACCAAGGTGGCCCTGTTGTGACTGGTCTTGAGAGTCCTACCCTTTGGGCCCGTGTGGGCCATCGGGGCAAGGATGCGCTAGGGGCGCAGCAGCACCTTGATGGCGCGGCGTTCGTCCATGGCCTTATACGCGTCCGCGGCCTGCTCGAGCGGGAGTTCCAGGTCAAACACTTTTCCGGGATTGATCGTGCCGCCGAGGATCAGGTCGATCAGCTCGGGCAGGTATTGCCGGACCGGAGCAGGGCCGCCGTGCAGGTGCACATGCGAGTAGAACAGGTCCCGCCCGGGCAGCGCCACATCGTGGGAGACTCCCACAAAGCCCACATGGCCGCCTGCCCTGGTGGCGTGGATGGCCTGCAGCATCGATTCCTGCGTGCCCACGGCTTCGAGGACGGAGTGCGCGCCGAGGCCGCCGGTGAGTTCCTTGATCTTCTTCACGCCCTCGTCCCCGCGCTCCTCCACGATGTCCGTGGCGCCAAACTCGCGTGCCAGCGCCTGCCGGTCCGCGTGGCGGGACATGGCGATGATCCGTTCAGCGCCCATCTGCTGCGCTGCGAGGACCCCCAAAAGTCCCACGGCGCCGTCGCCCACTACTGCCACTGTCTTGCCCGGGCCCACCTCGGCCGCCTTCGCGGCGAACCATCCTGTCCCCAGGACGTCGGAGGCTGCAAGCAGCGACGGAACCTTGGCGGCGTCGGGCATGCCGGGTGTTGCCACCAGGGTGCCGTCTGCGAGCGGGACGCGCATGTATTCCGCCTGTGCACCGCCCACGCCCTGGCGGTGGACACACGCGCTCTGGTAGCCGGAGCGGCAGATGTCGCAGGTGTTGTCCGAGGCGAAAAATGACCCGACGACGAACTGTCCAGGGCGGACATTCCTGACCCCGGCACCGACTTCCTCGACGATTCCGACGTACTCGTGGCCCATCGGCGCGGGCTTGGAAATTTTGTCGGCGCCCCGGTAGGGCCACAGGTCCGATCCGCAGACGCAGGCGGCAACGAGTTTGATGACCGCATCCGTGGGCTGCCGGACGGCTGGTTTGTCACGATCCTCGACCCGGACGTCTCCGGGCGCGTGCATGATGGTTGCGCGCATGCTGGGTCCTCCACATGGTGAAACGGCTGAATAGGACAGTCCCATCAAACCCGGCCCCGGCACCGTTGGCGAGGGCCCTGCTGTAACTGGTTCTGGCAGAACCTCCTTAGGGTCCTGCCATCCGTCGTAACGTGTTCCCTATGGATAACCGAGCCGAGGTACGGCAGTTCCTGTCTTCACGCCGTGGGCGGATTACCCCCGAGCAGGCCGGCATCGAACCCTATGGCGGCCGCCGCCGTGTACCTGGGCTCCGGCGCGAGGAAGTGGCGCGGCTGGCCGGAGTCAGCGTGGACTACTACACGCGGCTGGAACGGGGAAACCTGCACGGCGTTTCTGACAGCGTCCTTGATGCCATCGCCGGTGCCCTGGAACTGGACCGCGCCGAGCATGACCACCTCTATGACCTGGCCCGGGCAGCCAACACCTCGGGCCGCAAGCGGGCTGCGGGTACCGGCGGTTCCGCCCCGTCCAAGGTCCGGCCGGAGCTGCAATACCTGCTGGATGCCATCACGGAGGCGCCGGCTTTCATCGGCAACAACCGCCTGGACATCGTGGCCGCCAACACCCTGGGCTATGCCCTGTATTCGGACATGTACCGCACTCCGTCACGGCCGGCCAACCACTCCCGGTTCATCTTCCTGGACCCCCGCGCGCACAACTTCTACACGGACTGGGACCGGGCGGCCAACACCAACGTGGCCATCCTGCGACGGGAGGCCGGCCGCAATCCCCATGACAAGGGCATTGCCGAACTCATTGGTGAACTCTCGATGCGCAGCGACGAATTCCGCACGCTGTGGGCAGCGCACAACGTCCGCCGCCACTACGCGGGCACCAAGTTCTTCCAGCATCCCGTGGTGGGGCTCCTCGAGCTGAACTACCAGGTGCTGGGCCTGGAAGAGGACCCGGGGCATACCCTCACCGTTTATCCCGCCACCCCCGGCAGCCCGTCCGAGGAAGCCCTCAAGCTCCTGGCCTCCTGGGCCGTCACCGAGAACATCGTGGAAACGGTGCAGGCGAAGGTGGGCGGCTAGAAGCCTGCCTGGGGCGGCACCCGCCGCACCATCCGGCGGCCCGGAATCCACGTCCAGTCACATGAACTGCCGTTGCGGTTTCCTTAACGCAGGTTTCGGTTCGTGGCGCAGCATTGCCTGTTTTGTCTCAAGGATGGCGCCATGAGTAGCGCCGTTTCGCCGCGTTTAGCCTGCGTTGCTTGACGCTGGCCAACACCCTCCGGGCCATGTTTAGGTGTTTGCACGGCACCGGCCAGGCCGAACGCAGCATTCAGGAACATCACCCAAACGCAGCTCTTCAAGCACCCTCATCCCGCCGCACGGGCGGACCCATCCACCCCTTTACGCCCGCCGGGCACCCACCCCGGGCGCCGTCGTCGTACCCGGAAACTTCCCGAAAGGAACACCATGTCCTTCCCAGCATCACCACCCAATCCCGCCCTGGGCATCCCCGCCTTTTCCCGCCGCCGTGCCCTGGGCGCGCTCCTGGCGGTGCCCGCCGTCGGGCTGCTCTCAGCCTGCGGCGGAGCGGCGACGGCCGGCAGTGAGCGGATCAGCCAGGGCGCCCTGGAGCCACTGGCGGCCAGCGTCCCTGCCGGCACGACCATCAAGGTGGGCGACCCCAGCATCAAGGTGGCGCTGGAACTGTCCGGCCTGATCAAGGAACTGGACGGCTTCACCGTGGAGTTCGCCAACATCTCCGGCGGCCCGCAAACCACCGAGGCGTTCCGGGCCAATGCGCTGGACACCGGTTCCGTGGCGGACATCCCGCCCATCCACGCCACCTGGACCGGATTGGACGTCCGCATCATCGCCGCCGGGTACCGGCAGGACGCCGTGGGCCATCCCATCTATGAACTCGGCGTGGCCCCGGGAGCAGGCATCACCCGGCTCGAGGACCTCCGCGGCAGGAAGATTGCCTACAGCCCCGGCCAGGCCCAGGGCGCGTTGGTCCTGCGAATCATGGACAAGGCCGGGCTCAAGCAGGAGGACGTCAAGCTCGTTGAACTGCCCAGCACCGGGGATGCCTATGCCACGGCGCTGGCCAGCAGGCAGGTGGACGCAGCTCCCCTGGGCGGCGTCCAGATCAAGCGGTACCTGGCCAAGTACAAGGCCGACGGCGGGACCACCATCCGCCACGGGCTGCGGGACGATCCCAGCCTCCTCTACTCCCCCGCCAAAGTCCTGGCGGATCCCGCGAAGGCCGCCGCACTGGCCACCTACGTGAAGGTCTGGGGCAAGGCCCAGCGCTGGATCGAAGACCACCCGGCCGAGTGGCTGGAGGGCTACTACGTCAAGGACCAGGGCCTGTCCCGCGAGGACGGCCAGTACCTGATCGACGCCACCGGCAAGCGGGACATCCCAACGTCCTGGACGGAAGCCATCGCCCGGCACCAGGAAACCATCGATCTCCTGGCCCGTGAACAGAAGAAGCCGCAGCTGACGGCGGCCGACCTCTACGACACCCGCTTCGAAGCCATCGCAGGCACTGCCTTCGCTTCCGCCGGAAAGGCGGGTGCCGCATGAGCGCCGTGCTGGAACGTCCCGTGGCGGCGGCACGCCCGGACCCGGCACTGGCTGAACAGCCCGACGTGCGGCCCACAGGGAAGAGGCTTGGGCCCGGACGACGCCGGCGGCTCGCCTGGGTGGGCCCGCTGGCCCTGCTCCTGCTCTGGACCGCCTCTTCCGCCACAGGGCTGCTTGACCCGCGGATCCTGTCCGAGCCGTGGACCGTGGTGGCCACCGCCGGTGAGCTCATCACGGACGGCCGCCTCCAGGAGAACCTCGCCATCTCGGCCCAGCGCGCAGGCCTGGGGCTGTTCTTCGGAATCGTGGTGGGCGCCGTGCTGGCGCTCCTGTCCGGACTGAGCCGGGTGGGCGAGGCGCTGATCGACGGCCCGGTGCAGATCAAGCGCGCCATACCGGGCCTGGCGTTGATCCCGCTGCTGATCCTCTGGTTCGGCATCGACGAGACCATGAAGGTCCTCACCATCACCCTTGGCGTCTTCGTTCCCGTCTACCTGCAGACACACGCAGGGCTGCGCGGCATCGACCTGCGCTTCGTGGAACTCGCCCAGACCGTAGGGCTAAGCCGGGCCGGCTTCATCCGCAAGGTCGTCCTCCCCGGCGCACTGCCCGGGTTCTTCCTGGGCCTGCGCTTCGCGGTCACCGGCGCCTGGGTGTCCCTGGTGGTGGTGGAGCAGATCAACGCCACCAGCGGCATCGGCTACATGATGGAGCTCGCGCGCACCTACGGCCAGACCAACATCATCGTCCTGGGCCTGGCCGTCTACGGCATCCTGGGCCTCCTCTCCGACGGGATTGTCCGCTTCATCGAACGAAAGGCCCTGTCATGGCAGCGCACCCTGGCGGCCTGACCGCCGCCGCATCTGCACCAGCAGCACCGTCCGCCGTTTCCGTGCGAAAGCTGGTCCGCAGCTTCGGCACCAAGAGTGTCCTGGACGGTGTGGACCTGGACATCGCGCCCGGCGAATTCGTGGCGCTGCTTGGCCCCAGCGGCTGCGGCAAAAGCACCCTGCTGCGGGCTTTGGCCGGCCTGGACCACGAGGTCCGCGGCGGCGGCGTGATCAGCGTTCCGGACCGCGTGTCCGTGGTCTTCCAGGATTCCCGGCTGCTGCCGTGGGACACGGTCCTGGGCAACGTCACCCTGGGCGTCCGGGAGCACGACGCCGATGCCCGGGCCCGCAAGGCCCTCGCCGAAGTGGGACTCGCCGGACGTGAAAAGGCGTGGCCGCACCAGCTTTCCGGCGGTGAGCAGCAACGCTTGGCGCTGGCCCGGTCGCTGGTCCGGGAACCGCAGCTGCTGCTGGCCGACGAGCCGTTCGGCGCGCTGGACGCCCTGACCCGGATCAGGATGCACGGGCTGCTCCAGGACCTGGTGGCGGCCCACCGGCCAGCCGTCCTGCTGGTCACCCACGACGTGGACGAGGCCATCGCGCTGGCGGACCGGATCGTGGTCCTGGACCGCGGGCGCATCGCCACCGTCCGCCCGGTGCCACCCGCAATCCGCTCTTCCGCCGATGCCGCGGGGCACGAATCCCTGCGCCGCGACCTCCTCACGGCGCTGGGCGTCGAGGCCGCGCGCACTACTGAACCGGCCGCCGTCGGCCGCTAACCCAAGCTGCAAGGAGCACGTCATGACATCGAAGTACCCATCCCAGCGCCAACTCCACCTCAACGCCTTCCTCATGAGCACCGGCCACCACGAGGCGTCGTGGCGACTGCCGGAAAGCGATCCCTATGCGGGAACCAAGGTGGAGCATTACCAGCAGCTCGCCCGCACTGCAGAGCGCGGCAAGCTGGACTCCATCTTCTTCGCCGACTCCCCTGTCCTGTTCGGCGAGGTGGGCCGCCGCCCCGCCGGCAAGCTGGAGCCCACGGTGCTGCTCACCGCCATCGCGGGCGCCACCGAGCGCATCGGGTTGATCGCCACGGCCTCCACAACCTACAACGAACCGTTCAACCTGGCCCGCCGCTTCGCCTCGGTGGACTGGGCCAGCGGCGGGCGCGCCGGTTGGAACGTGGTGACCACGGCAGGCCCGGACGCCGCGCGGAACTTCGGCGTCGACGACCAGCCCGCCCACGCCGTCCGCTACGAGCGCGCCGCGGAATTCATCGAAGTGGCCCAGAAGCTGTGGGACAGCTGGCAGGACGACGCCGTACTGGCGGACAAGGCCGGAGGCGTGTGGGGTGATGCGGACAGGATCCGGACTATTGACCATCAGGGCAGGCATTTCAAGGTCCGCGGCCCGCTCAATGTTCCGCGTTCGCCGCAGGGGCACCCGCTGATCGTCCAGGCAGGTTCTTCGGAGGACGGGAAGGACCTCGCCGCCCGGTACGCGGATGCCGTCTTCACCGCGCACCAGACCCTGGCCGACGCGCAGGAGTTCTACCGCGACCTGAAGGCCCGCACCGCGGCTGCCGGCCGGGATCCGGAAACCATCAAGATCCTCCCGGGCATCGTCCCCGTGATCGGTGCCACCGAGGAAGAGGCGCTGGAGCTGGAGCGCGAACTGGACCGGCTGATCAAGCCCGAATACGCCCGGATCCAGCTGGCCCGGACCCTCCGCGTGGACCCCGTGGACCTGCCGCTGGACCGCCAACTGCCGGACAACCTGCCCAGCGAGGACGAAATCGAAGGCGCCAAGAGCCGCTACACCCTGATCGTGCAACTGGCCCGGCGCGAACAGCTCACCGTTCGCCAGCTGATCGGCAGGCTTGGCGGCGGCCGCGGGCACCGCACCTTCACCGGCACGCCCGTGCAGGTGGCGGATGCCATCCAGGAATGGTTCGACGGCGGGGCCGCGGACGGCTTCAACATCATGCCGCCGGTGCTCCCCTCCGGGCTGGAGGCGTTCGTGGACCAGGTGGTGCCCATCCTGCAGGAACGCGGACTGTTCCGCACCGAGTACACCGGACGGACCCTGCGGGAGCACTATGGGTTGGCGCGGCCCGAAACCCGGAACGGCAGGCAACTGGACGCCGCCTCGGTTTGACCGGCGGCGGTGATTGTCAGGGAAAGTTCGGCGGCGGTGCGGGCGGCACGGCGTCCGCACGCCGCCGGCCTGCCAGTTCGCCGAACCGGTCGACGGCATCCTGGGCAGCACGGTACAGGGCCGGATCCGGCCAGGGTGCCCGCGCCCAGGCATCCACGGCCGCGAGTGCCTCGGCCAACAGCCTGGCGGGACGGTCCCCCGGGGACCCTTGGGCCAGGATGGTGTCCCGGCCTGCTTCCAAAGTGTCCGCCATGGTCCGGGTGCTGACCCGCTGCCAGACATCGGCGATGGCATCCACATCGGTCAGCCGCTCCCGGAGCGGCCAGTTGCCAATGAAACGGGCCACCCATGCCTGGTGCCGCTGCTTATAGTCCTTGAGGAACTTCCGTCTCTTCCACGTCGGGTAGGCGCCCAGCACGAGGAGGCACGGGACGAGGACGGCCAGCGCTGTCAACACCCAGCCAGCTTGTCCGGCATCCCGGTCCTGGACCGCATCCTTGTAGAGTCCCAGCATCACTCCCGCGGTGATGCACCCCAGGATCCAGGTGGCGCGCACGACAGTGGTCCGGCGTTCCTGTTTCCTGGAGGGGTGGAGGACCGGTGCCGGTTCCGCGGCCACGGTTGCCTCAGCCTCGGTCAGGCCGGTGTTCAGGAGTCTGCTGGTACCTGCACCGGGCATTCCTGACTTATCCGGCACGTCCACATAGACGGGTGCCAGGCCCGTCCGATCCTGTGCAGCCTGCTTGGAAAGCTCGTCCATGTTCCCCCATCAACCCAGTCATGACCTCCCCTGCAGAGTCTACGGTTAGGCGGGCTCCGGGCGGGTAGTCCTTAGACTGGCCAATGGACGTTGTATGCCGGGAATGACGAAGGAGCGAAACGATGAGTGGAGTAGTTGTAGTAGGTGTGGATGCCAGCCCGTCCGCACGGAAGGCCGCAGAAGTGGCGCTGGACCTGGCGGAGTCACTGGGAGCGTCCCTCCACGTAGTGACCGCCTTTGAGATCGAGAACGCCGAAACCTTTGGGGTGGGCTCGGACAAGGTGAGGATCTCCAACGCGGACAGCTCGGAGATGGTGGCAAAATCCCTGGGCGCATCGCGGCCGGGAGTGCAGATCACCCACTTCGCCGCCCGCGGCAAGCCGGCGGATTCGCTGATCAAGGAAGCCATCCGGCTGGATGCCCGGGTGATCGTGGTGGGTAACCGGAGGATGCGCGGCATCGGCCGGCTCCTGGGCAGCGTCGCCAACAGCGTGGCGCACAACGCCCCGTGCGACGTCTACATCGCGAACACCTACGAGGACTAAGCTGCCCCGCAAGGTAGTGGGCGGACGACGGCGGGACTTCCCGCCGTCGTCCGCCCACCGTCGTTAAGGGTTCTTAGGCCCCGTATTCCTCATCGGTGACATGCTGGAGCCAGGTAACCACCTGCCCGTTTTCGTCCGCTTCCTGCATGGCGACGTGGGCCATGAAGCGCTCCGGGGTCGCACCGTGCCAGTGCTCCTCCCCCGGCTCGATGAAGACCACGTCGCCGGGACGGATTTCCTGGACCTGCCCGCCGCGCCGCGCCACCAGCCCGATGCCGTCCGTGACATAAAGGGTCTGGCCCTTGGGGTGGTGGTGCCAGGCGGTGCGGGCCCCGGGGGCGAATCGGACATGGGCGCACCCGACCGCTGACTGTTCATCGGGGTTGCGGATGCCGTCAATCTGCACGGTGCCGGTGAACCATTCCTTCGGTCCGGCTCCTGTCTGGCCGCCGCTCTTGGTGTACTTCATGTTCTCCTCCTGTGAGTTCGGTTGACTGGAAAGTTTGTTGGCGGGTCAGGCGGTCCGGCTTGTGATCCGTGCCGTCACGAACGCCAGGACCGACGAGACCGCGAGGGCAGCGGCGGCCACCAGGAAGGCGCCGCCGTGGCCGGCGGAGTCGAACAGGACGCCACCCAGCGTTGATCCGACGGCGATCGAGGTCTGGACGACGGCCACCATCAGGCCCCCACCGCCCTCGGCGTCGTGGGGCATGGCCTCTGCGATCCAGCTCCACCAGCCCACCGGGGCGGCCGTGGACAGCAGCCCCCAAACGCCCAGGAGGACCATGACGACGGCGAGCCAGCCGCCGGTGGGGACCAAGGCGGCGGCGATGAGCGCCATAAGGGCCGGGATGGTGACCAGTGTCCGGTACAGGCTCTTCCCCAGGAACCGGCCAATCAGCATGGTGCCGGCAAACCCTGCCACACCCATCACCAGCAGTACGAGCGACACAGTGGCCACCTCCACGCCGGTCACCCGCTCCAAGAACGGACGGACGTAGGTGAACAGGACGAACTGGCCCATGAAGAAGGTGCCGCAGGCGGCCATCCCCCAGGCGACAGCCGGGCTCTTGAAGGCGGCGAAAATTCCGAGGATGTTTCCGGACGCCCGCTTTTCCACCGGCATGGAAGGAAGGCTGATCCACTGCCAGACCAGGGCGAGCACCGCCACGGGAACCAGGCAGAAGAACGCTCCACGCCACCCGATAAATGAGCCCAGGTAGCTGCCCAGCGGCGCAGCCAGCACGGTGGCCAGGGCGTTGCCGCCATTGAAGACCGCCAGGGCGCGCGGCACCTGGTAGGCCGGCACCAGCCGCATGGCGGTGGCTGCGGACATGGACCAGAAACCGCCGATGACCACGCCAATGAGGGCACGGCCCACCATGAAGAGCAGGTAGCCCGGGGCCATGGCGACCAGGGCACCGGAGACAGCCATCACCGTGGTCAGGCCCAGCAGCAGGGTCTTGCGGTTCATGCTGCCGGCCAGCGTGGACACCGACAGGCTGGTGGCGACGGCGAACAGGCCGGAGATGGCGATGCCCTGCCCCACCATCCCCTCGGAAACCCGGAGTTCGGCGGCCATTGGGGTGAGCAGGCTGACCGGCATGAATTCGGAGGCGATCAGGGCGAAGACGCACAGGGACATCGCGAAGACGCCTCCCCAGTGCGCGTGGTGCTGCACGCCTGGTTCTTGGGGCGCACGGGTGCTGGTGACAGTTGTTTCGGGGGCCATGCCTTCCATCAAACCGTGCTCCCGGAGCCCTAGCGAGGGCCCTGCTGAAACCGGTTCTGGCAGACCCCCTTTAGGGCAAGGCTGCCGTGGAACTATGCAGAGGTTCCTTGCCGCTGCATGTTGTGCGGGCTCTTCCGCAGGTCTTTTTCCAGTTCTGCCAGGCAGTAGTCCTTGAACCAGTGCCTGATGCGCAGCGGCAGCATGGGGTAGGCCACCGCAAGGACGCGCCATGTCCGGTCGAAGCGGTGCTGGTGGCGGTCGCTCCATGCGAGGCCGTAGTCCTTCCGCAGTTGCTCCGGGAGGAGCCCGGCGGTGAGGAACCTCGCGGACGGCATGATGGCGCGGTACCAGAGTGCGGTGTGCTTGGGGAACAGCAGGCCGCGCCCCACGCGCACGCCTTCCTCCTCGGCACGGAGGGTTGAAAGCTGCTCATCCCAGTAGCGTCTGAACGCCGCCCGGTCCTTCGGCCACATGTCCGGTGGAAGCTGCAGGGCGGTCCCAATCCGTGCGTAGTCACGGTACATTGCGTCGGCCGCCTCGTCGCCGAGCGGGCCGCGGATCTTCTCGACGATGGTCAGCGCGGTGTCATAGAGCGTTGCTGCCACCCAGAGCTGCAGTGCCGGATCGAAGGCGTTGTAGCCGGCGGACGGTTCGGCCGCCGTGCGGCGTACCGGAACGTGCGCATGGTTCACCCTGCGCCGGACTTCCTTGGCCTGCTCCTCCGTTCCGTACACGATGCCGTAGACGTACGTGAGAGTGCCCTTGAGACGGTTTACCGGGCGTTGGGTGAACGTGCTGTGCGCCGCCACGCCGCGGCCGATCGCGGGGTTGGCAAGCTGCAGCAGAATGGCCCGTCCTGCCCCGGCGAGCAGGATGCCTTCAGCCCGGAAATCGGCCTCTCCCTGCACCATGTGAACAGGGTACCGGAGGGGCAGGACATCAGGACGGGCCCTTTGGCCCGTTGTGCCCGGGCAGAGGAGGGCCGCAGGACCTGTCCTGCCTCCTCCCCTGCCCGGGTGTGGGCGTCAGCGCTCCAGGAGGGACACGTCCCGGACGGCGCCCTTGTCCGCAGAGGTGGCCATTGCGGCGTAGGCGCGCAGGGCAGCGGAAACCTGGCGGTCCCGGTCCTTGGGCTTGTACCCGCCGTTGACCAGCAGTTTCTCGCGGCGTTCGGCCAGGATTTCGTCAGAGACCTCCAGCTCCATGGAGCGCTGGGAGATGTTGATGCTGACGATGTCGCCGTCCTCCACCAGCGCGATGGTTCCCCCTGACGCAGCCTCCGGGGAGATGTGGCCGATCGACAGGCCGGAGGTCCCGCCGGAGAAGCGGCCGTCCGTGATGAGCGCGCACTTCTTGCCCAGGCCGCGGCCCTTGAGGAAGGACGTGGGGTAGAGCATCTCCTGCATGCCCGGACCACCCTTGGGGCCTTCGTAGCGGATCACCACCACGTCGCCTTCCTTGATCTGCTTGTTCAGGATCTTCTCCACGGCTTCGTCCTGGGATTCGCAGACCACAGCCGGGCCGGAGAAGGTCCAGATGGATTCGTCCACGCCGGCGGTCTTCACCACGGCGCCGTCCACGGCAATGTTGCCGCGCAGCACGGCCAGGCCGCCGTCCTTGGAGTAGGCGTGCTCCACGGAGCGGATGCAGCCACCTTCAGCGTCGGTGTCCAGGGAGGTCCACTCGTTCGACTGCGAGAACGCGGTGGAGGACCGGACGCCGCCGGGAGCCGCGTGCCACAGGGCCTGCGCCTCGTCGGTGGCCTTGCCGCCGCGGATGTCCCAGTCATCCAGCCAGCCGTCCAGGTCGTTGGAGTGCACGGAGTGGACGTCCTTGTGCAGGAGGCCGCCGCGGTTCAGTTCGCCCAGCAGGGCAGGGATGCCGCCGGCGCGGTGCACGTCCTCCATGTAGTAGGTCTTGTCCTTGGCCACGTTCGGGGCCACCTTGGCCAGGCAGGGCACCTGGCGGGACTTGGCGTCCATCTCGGCCAGGCCGTAGTCCACGCCGGCCTCCTGGGCCGCGGCCAACAGGTGCAGGATGGTGTTGGTGGAGCCGCCCATGGAGATGTCCAGCGCCATGGCGTTGTCGAAGGCCTTGGCGGTGGCGATGGAGCGGGGCAGCACGGAGTCGTCGTCGCCGTCGTAGTAGCGCTTCACCAGCTCGACGACGGTGGCGCCCGCCTTCTCGTACAGCGCCTTGCGGGCGGTGTGGGTGGCCAGCACGGAGCCGTTGCCCGGCAGGGAGAGGCCGATGGCCTCGGTGAGGCAGTTCATGGAGTTGGCGGTGAACATGCCAGAGCAGGAACCGCAGGTGGGGCAGGCGTTCTCTTCGATGAGGTTGATGTCCGCGTCGGAGATGGACTCATCCACGGCGTCGGCGATCGCGTTGACCAGGTCCAGGGAGCGGACGGAGCCGTCGGTCAGGGTCACGCGGCCGGCTTCCATGGGGCCGCCGGAGACAAAGACCACGGGGATGTTCAGGCGCAGGGCTGCCATGAGCATGCCCGGGGTGATCTTGTCGCAGTTGGAAATGCACACCAGGGCGTCGGCGCAGTGGGCGTTGACCATGTACTCCACGGAGTCGGCGATCAGGTCGCGGGACGGCAGCGAGTAGAGCATGCCGGAGTGGCCCATGGCGATGCCGTCATCCACGGCGATGGTGTTGAACTCGCGCGGCACGGCGCCGGCGGCGAGGATCGCGTCCGAGACGATCCGACCCACCGGGGCCAGGTGGGTGTGCCCCGGGACGAATTCGGTGAAGGAGTTGGCCACCGCGATGATCGGCTTGCCGATATCGGAGTTGGCGACGCCGGAGGCGCGCAGCAGTGCGCGGGCGCCGGCCATGTTGCGGCCATGGGTGACTGTTTTAGAGCGGAGTGCAGGCATGCTTACCATCCTCTTGCCTTGCAGGGCTGGGTGGAAGACAGCGCTGCTACTAGTAGTAGGAGTACCAGAGTAATAGTATTTTGAGGTGAACAATCCCGGCCGCCGCAAAGAACTGGGGCTCTTCCTCCGGGCCCGGCGCGACCAGGCGCTGCGGGCCGATTACGGCCTGCCGCCCGTGGGCCGCACGCGGGAGCGGGGGCTCCGCCGCGAGGAGGTGGCGTTCCTTTCCGGCGTCAGCGTCACCTGGTACACGTGGCTGGAGCAGGGCCGGGATATCAGCCCGTCCCGGCAGGTTCTGGAGGCCATCAGCCGCGCACTGCATCTGTCCAGCACCGGCCTGGGCTACGTCCTGTCGCTGGGCGGCTACGCCTCAGCAGCCCCTGCTGGGCCGGCAGCCGATACCGCCCCGCCCCACATCCAGCGCCTCCTGGATGCCCTGGACCCCAATCCGTCCTTCGCCCTGTTTCCGGACTGGGGCGTGGCAGGGTGGAACAGGGCCTACGCGGCGCTGTACCCCAACATTGCCACGGTGCCGGCGGCGGACCGGAACCTGCTGTGGCTGGTGTTCACGGATCCCTACGTCCGGAACCTGCTGCCGGACTGGGACACCACCAGCAAGCGGTTCCTTGCGGAGTTCCGGGCCGAAACCGGGCAGCGGCTGGGCGATCCGGACATCCAGTACCAGGTGGAACGGCTCAAGGAAGCAAGCCCGGAGTTCCGGCAGGGCTGGGACCTGTACGACATCCTGGGTTTCGAGTCCCGCGAGCGCCTCTTCCACCATCCGGCCGTGGGGGTGCTGCAACTGGAACACCACCAGGTGTCCCCGTCGGACCGGCCGGACCTGCACCTCGTGGTGTACACACCGGCCCCGGGCAGCGACGCCGCAGCGCAGATGAAGTCCCTGCTGTCCGTGGCCGGCTAGGCTTCGTCGGCGCCGAGGTAGGCGAGCGCGGCGGCCGCCTGGGCCCGGGTGGCCACGCGGAGGGTGGGGTCGACGGCGGGCAGGAACGACGGCGAGTGGTTGGCAGGGATGTCGGCGTCCACCGTGCCATTCGCCACGGCCCGCCGGTAGGTTTCCGGGGGCACGGAGCCGACGATCCAGTAGACGTACGGGATGCCGAAAGCGTCAGGGATGCGGCTGAAGTCCTCTGACGCCGTCTGCGGGGCGGTGCGGTACACAGCGTCCGCGCCGAAGGTCCTGGTGAAGGCTGCAGTGACCCGGGCGTTGGCCTCCGCATCGTTGCTGGTCAGCGGGTACTGGTCGTAATACTCAAACTCCGGTTCCTGCGGCGAGCCGGCGGCTGCGCACTCGCCCCGAACGATCCGCTCGATGGCGGCCACCATGGCGGCCCGGACGGCAAGGTCGTACGTGCGGAGGTTGAGCAGCAGCTCCGCCCGGTCCGGGATGATGTTGGCCGTGGCTCCGGCGCTCACCGAGCCAACAGTCAGCACTGCGAACTCCCCTGGAATCGTTTCGCGGGACACCACGGTCTGCAGGCGGAGGACGATCGAGGCGGCGAGCACCACCGGATCCACGGACTTGTGCGGCATGGAGCCGTGGGCGCCGCGGCCGTGGACGGTAATCCGTACAGAGTCGCCGGCCGAGAGCACCGGGCCCGGCGTGGTGCCGATGGTTCCCGCCTCGGTGGGCATGACGTGCTGGGCCAGCGCTACGTCCGGCTGCGGGATCCCGGCGGCCAGGCCGTCGTCGAGCATTGCCTGCGAGCCCGCCGCAGTCTCCTCTGCCGGCTGGAACAGGGCGGTGTAGGTTCCCCGCCAGGCATCCCGGTGGTCTGCCAGGTACTTTGCCGCGCCCAGCAGCGCCACCACGTGCATGTCGTGAGCGCACGCGTGCATCACCCCCGGGACGGCGGAGGCGTAGCGTGCCCCGGTTGCCTCGGTGACCGGGAGGGCGTCCATGTCGGCCCGGGCCAGGACGCCTGGGCCGGGTCCGTTGGCCAGGACGCCCACTACGCCGGTGCCGCCAAAGTGCCGGACGACGAAGCCCCAGGCCGCCAGCTTCGCCGTAACAGCAGCGGAGGTCTGGTGTTCGGCGAGGCCGAGCTCCGGATTCCGGTGGAGCTGTTCGTAGAGCGGGACCTGCCAGGCCAGCTCCTGCTCGATCCCGTCCGCAGCGCTGTTCGCAAAATCCATCGAAGGCTCCTCCCGGCCGGTGGCGCCGGCCTTTCCGGCCACCATAGGCAGCACCAACGGATGGTGTCCATGGGCAACCAAAAAAGCGGCCGGCGGCGGGAAATCCCGCCGCCGGCCGCTTCTTGCCCACGGACGCTAAGCCAGCACCCCCTGCCGCACCACGGCGGGCTTGAACTGTGCACCCGCGCCCGGGAATACCGGCACCTCGATCCGCGCGTGGGTGTGGACCTCGGTGACCGTGGCCTTGGTGTGCCGGGCAATGTTCTCCATGGTGGTCACCCACATGCCGTCCATTGCCTTCACCCGCTCCATGATCTGCTCCAGCGCCACGGCCTTGGATGGCCGCCCGGAGATGAACGGGTGGTTGGTGAGGACGAAGCAGCTGCCCTGGGAATGGTGGGCCTCGGCTTCAAGCGTCCACATTTCCAGGACCTTGGCCGGGCTCTCGATCACGCCGCTGCCCGTAACGCCCGGGTAGAAGGCGTACTGCTCCCAGTCGTCCAGGGTCCAGTCCACCGGGATCTCAACGATGTCCCGGGGATCATCGGCGGCGACGGCGAAGCGGTAGGGGGCATCGCCGTCGAGCAGGCTGGAATCGTAGAGGAAGCCGCGGTCCGCCAGGAGGCCCGGGGAGTGCCAGTTCAGTTCCCACCACGGTGCGCGGTAGCCCACGGGTCGGACGCCTGCGACTTTGGCCAGCGCCTCCAGGCCGCGGTCAATGTAACTGGCCTCGGTGGCGGCGTCGATGCCCTGCATGGGTTCGTGCAGGTAGCCGTGGTGCGCCACTTCGTGGCCGCCGTCAACGATCTGCCGGACCACGTCCGGGTAGGACTCGGCGGTGAAACCCGGGATGAAGAAGGTGGCCTGGATGTCCTGGCGGGCCAGGATGGCCAGGAGCCGGGGCACCGCGATCTTGGGGCCGTAGGACTGGTGGCTCATCAGCGACATGCGCCGGGTGCTGGTGGGATCGTGGGCGATGGTGCAGGATTCGGCGTCCACGTCGAAAGTGAAGGAAGCTGCAGCTTTGAAGCCTTCGGGCCAGGTGATGGGGTGCAGGGGGTCCGCGATGGCGGGGTTGTTCACGGGAAATCCTTTCGGCGGGCCCTGTGGGCTCCCGCCAGGTTCTACGGGATCGTGAGCTTAGAGGGCGGGAAGGGCGGGCGTGCTCTCCGCGCTCCCTGCTTCAGGGGCGGTCGCTCCAGGGGTGGCGTCCACCTTCTGTGCGGCGCGGGGCTCGAGGGCCAGGTAGCGGATGTGCTGGCGCGGGCCGAGGATGGCGTACACCCCGGCGCTGGTCAGTCCGCCGGCCAGCCAGGACAGGTCCCAGCCGCCCAGGGCCACGGCGATGGGGCCCTGCATGATGGGGATCAGGCCGTACATGAACAGCCAGGTGGCGAAGATGCCGGCCAGGAGGGAGATGACCCCGGCCCAGTTGACGCCGGGCAGCCGCTTGGTGCCCACCCCGTCGAACAGACGGTCGGTGCCGCCCGGCCAGCGCTTCTCCAGCCAGAAGTAGTGCACCAGCATGATGCCGCCCCAGGCCGCCACCCAGGCCACCAGGCCGATCAGCCAGGCGTCGAGTACCGCTGCGAAGTCCTCCTGGAAGATGAAGAAGACGACGGCGCCGAGCGAGAAGACGCCGACGAACAGGTTGAGTTTGCGGCGGCTGATGGAGATGTCCAGGGCCTGGGTGGCCACGGAGAAGGTGTAGATGTTCAGGATGTTGGTGGCGATGGGGCCATGGAGCACCATGAGCAGTACGGGCAGGGCCATGGCGCCGAAGTTCATGACGATGAGCTTGCCGGGATCGATCTCGCCACTGTTGGTGGCCAGGCTGGCACCCAGGACGCCGAGCCACACTACGGGGATGAACTGGCCCAGCACCGAGGCGAGGTAGACCTTCTTCTTGGGGACGCTGGTGCTGACGAACCGGGAGTAGTCCGCGGCGTAGGTGAACCAGGTGATGCCCCAGCCAATGCCGATGGCGGTCATGACGGCGCTCATGGCCGCGATCCGCTCTGAGCCTTCCAGGACGGCGCCGGCGGGACCGGCGTAGCTCCAGTTGATGTCCATGCCGAACCAGGCCACCGCGGACATGACGGCCAGGATGAGGATGGTGGGCGGCACGGTCCATTTCTCGAAGGCGGCGATGGCCTTGTAGCCGAACCAGGCGATGGCAACCTGGAGGGCCATGATGAACGTGGCGACGCCGATCTTCCAGCCGTAGTTGGGCGCTTCCGGGTCAACCCAGCCAAGGGTTCCGAAGAGCGCCATGACCAGGTCCAGGATGATCCAGGTGTTCACCGCGCACCAGCCGATGACCAGCAGGGCCTGGATGGCGGCCGGCAGGTAGTTGCCGCGCCGTCCGAATGCCGCCCGGGCCAGGACCATGCCGGTGGCTCCGGTCTTCTGGCCCAAAAGGACAAAGCAGCCAAAGAGCAGCATGCCGATCAGGTTGCCCAGCACCAGGACGGTGATGGTGTCCGCGACTCCGAGTCCCAGCTGGATACCGAGTGCCCCCAGCACCCAGTTGATGGGTGCCAGGTTGGCGCCCGCCCAGATCCAGAACTGGCCGGATACTTTGCGTGTTCGTGCTGATTCGGGGATGGGCTGCAGCCAGGCTTCGTGGTCCACGGCGCTGTGGTCCTGCGTGGCCTGGTCAGGTTGGCCGTGCGTGGCTGTAGAAAGCTTTTCTTGCATGGGGGCCTCCGTGAGGTGGATAAGTACCAACTAGGCTATGTGGCCCCCATCACAAGCAACAAGATACAATGTGTCGAACAAATCCTCCTGCTACGTTACGGACTGTCGTGTCAGTGTTTCTTGGCGAAATACTCGCCCACCCCGCCCTCGCCGCCGCCGATCCCGTGGTCCACCCCCAGGGCGTGGTGGCTGATGCGCAGCCGGTCCGCTGGGTCCACTCCAGTGAGGTGTTGGACATCGCTCCCCTGCTCCGTGGCGGTGAACTGCTGCTCTGCGGCGGGATCACGCTGGCCACCGCCACCCCGGCCAGACGCGGGGACTACGTCCGTGAGCTGGCGCAGCGCGGCGTCGCTGCGCTGGCCATCGAGACCGGCGGTGCACTCCCGGAGATTCCTGCCGACATGCTGCAGAAGGCTGAGGAATACGGCCTTCCCGTGGTGGAACTGCGCAAGGTGGTGCCGTTCGTCGGCGTCATGCAGGCCATCAACTCCATGCTGGTCAGCGAGTCGGTGGGGCACCTGCAGCAGGCGGATGCCGCCACGCGCGCCATGGCTGCCGAGCTGGCGCATGGCGCTTCACTGGACAAGATCCTGGGCGTGCTGGCAGGCATTACCGGCTCGGCCGTGAAGCTCACCTCCCCGTGGGGAGTGACCATGGGCAGCGCGGCGCCGGAGGGTTGGAGCAACGGGGTGGACGCGGAAGCCGGAGATGGAACGGCGGACGACGACGGCACGGGGCCAGGCGGGCACGGCGGCTTTTACCCGGTGGCCGGCGGAACGGTCATCACCGTGGACATCCCCGTGCGCGGGGTCCTCATGGGGCGGCTCGAGGTGCACGTGCCGGATGTCGCGGACACGGCGCTGGCCCAGGTGGCGGGCGAGCGCGCCGTGGACATCCTGGGCCTGGCGCTGCTGCAGCACACGCCTCCGGGACTGCACGCCCTGGCCGGTGCTGAACTGATGCGCGCCGTGCTGAATTCCGCACCGGAGTGGCGCCTCGAGCAGCTGGCCCCCGGCGCCGGCTTTCCAACGGACTCCCCCGCCGTGGTGGCCGCGATCCACGCGGCGGCGCCGCAGGAGCTGCGCGGCGCCGTCGAAAACTTCCTGAGCTCGCAGCGGATTCCCTGTGCCGCGTACCTGGATGACACCGAGCTGGTGGTGATGATCGGCCTGCCGTGCACCGAGACGGCCGGCGAGCGGCGGCAGCTCCTGGAATCACTGCAGGGACTGGAGGGGGACCACGATGCCGTGATCGCCGTCGGGCCGCTGGCAGACGGGGTGGCGGACGCAGCCTGGTCACTGGCGGAAGCCCGGCGCGCCCTGGAGGTACGGCAGATCCGCCGACGGAATGCGTCCGCCCGCAGGCGGCCCCCGTCCCGGGGCCTGGTTGTGGTTGACGCCCAGGACACCGCCGTGGAAAGCCTCGCCCTGACCTGCCTGGATGCCTCGTCCAGGGAGGCGTTCGTGAGCCGGCAGTTGCGGGCGGTCCTGGAGCATGATGCGCAGCGGCAGTCCCAGCTGCTGGAGACCCTGCAGGTGTGGCTGGACTCCGGCTGCAATACCGCGCAGTCGGCGCGCGAACTGCACCTGGAGCGGCAGTCGATGCACCACCGGCTGCAGCGGATTTTCGAGCTCTGCGGAGGGGATCCGCGCGGGACGGGGCGGCTCGCGGCGCTGCACCTGGCGGCGAGGATGGCCGGGCTGCCCTGACCTCCTGCGGGGCCCCTGCTTCCGGACGTATGCTTGCCTGGCATTGCCCTGTGGCCGGCCCCCAGGTCCGGGCAGCTCGGATGGAAAGGGCGCGGCGGATGGCAAAGCGGAATACTTCCTTAGTGGGTGCGCCGTGCTGGGTCGACACCTGGCAACCGGACCCCCAGGGTGCCAAAGAGTTCTATGGCGGACTGTTCGGCTGGACGTTCGACGAGCCGATACAGGTGCCGGGATTCGAGGGCGGGTACTGTCTGGCGCGCCTTGACGGCCGCTCCGTAGGCGGCGTGGGGCAGGCCCCGCCGGGGTCACCAGCGGGATGGCTGACCCATATCCGGGTGGGCGACGCCGGGAAGGCTTCAGCGCTGGCGGAACAGGCGGGCGGCCGGCAGCTCGGGGCCATCGGCGCCGGGACCCGTTCGCAACTGGTTGCCGATTCCTCCGGCGTGCTGTTCGGCCTGCGGCAGGCGGGCGTCAATGACGGCGTTGAGCTGGCAGACCAGCCCAATAGCTGGGCCATGAGTTCGCTGCACACCCCGGATCTTGGAAAGGCCCAGGAGTTCTACAGGGCATTGTTCAACTGGGAACTGACGTCGCCGCCGGACGCCCCGTTTTCACTGTGGCTCCTCGAAGACCAACTGGTGGCCGTGGTTACGCCCACCGACGGCGTGACTGTTCCTCCCCATTGGAGTGTGAACTTCGGGGTCACCGATGCAGACAGGACCGCCGACCGGGCCGTGGCCCTGGGCGGCGGCATTGTCATGGCACCCATGGATACCCCCGGGTTCAGGAGCGCCGTGATCAGCGACCCCTGGGGCGGTGTGGTCGCGGTCAGCGCGGTCACGGAGCAAACCGGCACGCCGCCGGCACGGGCCTGACCAGGCAGCGTCAGCTTCCCGGGCGGCCACCCAGCCGGGTGGTCACCTTGGCGGCGGCGGCGACGCAGGCCTCCCCCAGGCTCTCGAACTGTTCCTTAGACACCCGGAACCGCGGCGCCGGAATCAGGACGGCCGCCACAACGTCGCCGCGGTGGTCGCGGACGGGCGCGGCCACGCCCACCTCGTCCATGGACGATTCGCCATAGTTCCCCGCCCATCCCCGCTGCGCAACATCCTGGAGCCGGGCTTCGTACGCTGCCAGTCCGTCGTCGTCCAGTCCCGGAAAGGTGATGGTTCCGCTGCGCAACAGTTCACGCACCCGTTCGGCCGGCAGCGTGGACAGGAACACCTGGACGGAGGCGCTCATCGCGTCACGGTAGCGGGCGCCCAGGGGCGTGGTGTGCTTGATCTGGTGGTGGCTCGCGATCTGCTCCACGCAGATGGCCTCGTCACCGTTCCACAGCATGAGGGCACTGGTTTCGCCGGTCTGCTCGGTCAGCTGCCGCAGGACGGGGTAGGCAACGCGCCGTTCCTCCATCTCGGCCAGCAGCGGTCCGGCGACGGCGATGAGCCCCAGGCCCAGCCGGAACCGCTTTGTTTCCGGGTCGCGTTCCACCAGGTTTTCCTGCTCGAAGGTGGCCAGGATCCGGGACACGCTGGATTTGTGCATGCCCACGCGGTTGGCGATTTCCGTGACGCCCAGCAGGGGTTCGTCCGCGGTGAAGGTGCGCAGGACGGCGATGGCATTGACGACGACGGAGGCTCCTTTGGCGTCCGTCCCGCCGTTGGTGCCGGTTCCGCTGCCGTTGCTGTCTGGGGTTTTCGCAGGAGTCATGGTGGACACCATCTTTCCCTATGGTCGGGGCTGGACGCCGAAAGCGGCGCCGTGGTGCACGGCGCCGCTTCTGCTGTTCAGATGGTTATCCCTGGACGATGTTGTGTTCCGGGCCGAACGGGAACTTGGTGATGTTTTCCACCGTGTTGTCCTCGCCGATCACCAGGATGTCGTGCTCGCGGTAGCCGCCCGCGCCCGGCAGGCCGTCCGCCACCGTGATCATCGGCTCCATGGAAACCACCATGCCCGGCTCGAGGACGGTGTCGATGTCCTCGCGCAGCTCCAGCCCGGCTTCGCGGCCGTAGTAGTGGCTCAGGACGCCGAAGGAGTGGCCGTAACCGAAGGTGCGGTTAGCCAGCAGGCCGTGGCTGATGTAGATCTCATTGAGCTCGGCGGCGATGTCCTTGCAGACGGCGCCGGGCTTGATCAATTCCAGGCCGCGCTCGTGCACCTCGACGTTGATGTTCCACAGCTCCAGCGAGCGCTCGTCCGGCTGGCCCAGGAAGAGGGTGCGCTCCAGGGCGGTGTAGTAACCGGAGGTCATGGGGAAGCAGTTGAGCGAGAGGATGTCGCCCTGCTGCAGCTTGCGGGTGGTGGCCCAGTTGTGGGCGCCGTCGGTGTTGATGCCGGACTGGAACCACACCCAGGTGTCTCGGACCTCGCGGTCCGGGAAGGTCCTGGCGATCTCGTGCACCATGGCCTCGGTGCCGATCAGGGCCACTTCGTACTCGGAGATGCCTTCGCGGATGGCGTTGCGGATGGCTTCGCCGCCCAGGTCGCCGATGCGGGCGCCGTGCTTGATGACTTCGATTTCCTCGGCGGACTTGATCATGCGCTGGCGCATGGCGTCCTGGGAGACGTCCAGGAGCTGGGCGCCGGGGAACGCGGCGGCGATCTTTTCGCGGGTCAGGCCCGGGAGGAAGTCGTCCTCGACGCCCAGCCGGGTGGCCTTGACGCCGCGCTGGCGCAGGGCTTCCTGGAGGCCGAAGTAGAAGTTGTCGCGGCGCCAGTCGGTGTAGACGATGTTCTCGCCGTAGGAGGTGCGCCACGGCATGCCGGCGTCGATGTTGGCGGTGACGGTGACGGAGTCGTTGGCGGTGACCACCAGGGCGTAGTTGCGGCCGAACGTGGTGTACAGGAAGTCGGAGTAGTACTTGATGCCGTGGTAGCTGGTGAGGATAACCGCGTCCAGCTCCTTGGCGGCCATGATCTTGCGGAGGCCGCCAAGGCGGCGCTCGAACTCTGCGTCGGAGAACGTGAGCTTGCCCTTGGTGCCGTTGTGCAGGACCTTGAGGCGCTCGAGTTCGGCGATGGAGGAGGCGTTGTCGGCAGTGATAGTCACGGGTGGTGCCTTTCTAGTGGGTGCCAGCTGCTGTTGGCGCAGTTGGTGTTGGTGTGCGTAATGAGGTTGGTCTGTGGACCCGGATGGGTCAGGGGCCTCTGGTTGGTCAGAGGTGCTTGAGGGGCTTCCGCGAGGTTTCGGTGGCGAACAGCACGGCCATGAGGGACACGGCGGATGCGGCCACGAGGTACCAGCCCGGCGCCAGCTTGCTTTGCGTCATGCCGATGAGCAGGGTGGCCATGAACGGGGCGGTGCCGCCGAACAGGGCATTGGAGAGGTTGAAGCTGACGGCGAAGCCGCTGTAGCGGACCTTGGTGGGGAACAGTTCGGCCAGGAAACTGGGGAGCGTTCCGTCGTTCAGCGTGAGCATGCCGCCCAGCAGGATCTGGACCAGGACAATCACCAGGAAGTTGCCGGTATCCAGCAGCATGAACGCGGGGACGGTCAGGAGCATGAACAGGACAGACGCGGTGATCAGCATGCGCTTGCGGCCGAACCGGTCCGAGGCGAGTCCTGTCAGGAAAATGAAGCCGATGTAGCTGGCCAGGGCGATGGTGGTGGCCAGGAAGGACTCGGTGGGGCCGAAGCCCAGTTCCTCGGACAGGTAGGTGGGCATGTAGCTGAGGATGACGTAGAAGCCGACGGCGTTGAGCAGCACTGCCCCGCAGGCGATGATGAGCTGCTTGCGATAGGTGCGGAACATGTCCAGGGCCGGGGCTTTGGGGGCGGATTCCTCCTGGTCGGCCAGTGCGCGGAAGGCCGGGGTGTCCTCCAGCTTGGTGCGGATGTAGCGGCCGATCAGTCCCATGGGGGCGGCCAGCAGGAACGGCAGCCGCCATCCCCATTCGTGCAGCTGGTCAGTGCTGAGTACCGAGCTGAGGAGCGCCGCGATCAGTGACCCCAGGAGCAGGCCGGCGGCGGTACTGGCGGGAACGACGGCGGCATAGAGTCCGCGGCGGTTGGCCGGCGCGTATTCCACCAGGAAGGCTGATGCTCCGGCGTATTCGCCGGCCGCCGAGAAGCCCTGAACCACGCGGACCAGGAGCAGAAGGAGCGGGGCCAGCAGTCCGATGGTTCCGTAGCCCGGGATGAGGGCGATGCAGAACGTGGAGACGGACATGATGACGATGGACAGGGACAGCGCCTTGCGCCGGCCGAGCTTGTCGCCGATGTGACCCCAGAAGAAGCCACCCAGGGGACGGACGAAGAACGAGATGGCAAAGACGGCGAAGGTAGCCAGCAGCGCGGTCTGCCGATCGGCCTCAGGGAAGAACACTGAGGAAATTACTGCGGCCAGATAGCCGTACACCGCGTAGTCGAACCATTCGACAAAGTTGCCGATGAAGCTCGCAGTGACCACCCGGCGTCGAACGTCCTTGCTGGCAACGGCGTTGTCCATGCCGCCACCAGCCCCGGCAGGAGCGTTGGCGTCAGCGGCAACCATCCCTGCCTCGGGTGAGTTTTGTTGGGTACTCATGAAACCACCAATGAAAGTTAGAGTTGCATTGCTTGCAACGTGGTTGTTTCAAGATAGGCCGTGACGCGCAGCACAGTCAAGGGTTTCCCAAGCATTACGCAGCGATATTTTGCTAATCAGGGGCTTACGTAGTCGACTGGAAACCGAGACCCATCTGGATATCTGTTGCATCACCAACAACCTAGTTGACTTTGGGGGGGGAATCTGCGGGTGATCCTCGAGTAAGCTGCACCCACTGTCTGCACGGCATTTCGCCTCGGCGCGGCAAAGGCGGGCCAAAAGACACGAGTGAATCGCCCTGACCTGCCCCATACTGGCGCCATGGACGAGACTGCCGCCAGGGAGCGCACTGCGCGAAGACCGGACCGGATCCTGCTCGCGCTGGTGGGGGTGGTGGTTCTGCTGGTGGTGGTTGCGCTCGCAGTGGTCTTCACCCGCAGTGAGCCCGCTCCCCTTGATGAGGTGAGCCCGGCCGGGGTGGTCCAGCGGTACAGCAAGGCAGTGATCGACGGCGACAGCACCGCTGCCCAGTCGTACCTCACCGAGGGTGCCAAGAGCCGGTGCCGGGGCGCCTACGTCAGCGAGCCGGCCCCCGCCCGGGTTGTCTTGGTTTCGACGACGGAACGCACCGATTCAGCCACGGTGAAAGTTTCGATTGTCCGATCGTCCCAGGGTGGACCGTTTGGCCCGTCGGAGTACGAAATGGAGGACGCCTTCTCGCTCCTCAAGGTGAACGGGAAATGGCTGATCGACCAGCCACCGTACCCACTGGTGGACTGCACCGTTGTGCCGGTGAAGCCATGACGGCGCCGGCAGCAACCACAGTCCCTGCCCCGGCGGGTGGGCTGGCAACCCTGCGCCGGCTGATCCTGTACGTCCTGCTGTTTGCCCTGATGGTGATCGCAGCCTCCGGGCTCCAGGGGCTGCTGGAGCGGCTTTTCAGGACGGCATCCACCCTGGTCTCCGGTGATGTGGCCGGCCTGGCGCTGTCCCTGGCCTTCACCCTGATCGGCGGCCCGCTGGCGCTGCTGCTGTGGTGGTTCGTGTGGAGGCGCCTTGACGACGAGTTGGAACGCCGGGCGCCCGGGTGGGGCCTCTACCTGACCGGGATGTACGCGGTCTCGCTGATCATCGCCACCACGTCACTGTTGAACCTGGCCACCTCCTTCATTGATACGCAGGAAAGCCAATGGCCGTCCCCGCTGGCCAACGGGATCGTGTGGTCGGCTATCTGGTGGTGGCACCGGTGGATGTGGAAGCACCCCCGCAAACCGTCATCACATCTCGAGGACGTGCGGGCCGTCGCCGGCTCCGTTTTTGGGTTGCTGCTGGGCGCCGGAGCCGCCATCGCCGCGCTGGGCACCCTGCTGGACGTGGCAATTCGCGGTTTCACGGCAGCGGCAGCCTTTGAGCCGTGGTGGTTTCCTGTCCTGCGGTCCCTGGTATGGGCCGCCGGTGGGGCTGTGGTCTGGTGGTGGCACTGGTTCCGGGAGGGGGGCCGGCGGTTCCAGACAGGGCTGGTGGACGTCACCATCATCGCCGTGGGCATCTTCGTCGCCGGCATCACCGCCCTGGGCGGCCTCGGGGTCATCCTGTTCGTCCTCCTGCGGCTGGCGTTCGACCGGAGCGACCCCCTCAACGACCTGCTCGAGCCACTCGCCCCAGCCACCGCGTCCGCTGTCATCGGGGCCCTGGTCTGGCGCTACCACCGCACCACGTCCGTCACCCGTTCCACAAGGACCCGCCGCGCCAGCGTCCTGGTGACGTCCGCTGTAGCCCTCGCTGCGGCAGCTTCCGGCATCGGCGTTGTGGTCAATGCCCTGCTGGCCGCCGCCGTCTCACCCTTGGCCGGCGGCGCCACCCGCACACTGCTTCTGGGCGGCATCAGTTCGCTGGCGGTGGGGGCACCGGTCTGGTGGCTGGCCTGGAAGCCGAGGCACCAGCCGCGCACCGCTGGGGACATTCCGCCCGGCCGGCGCGTCTACCTGGTGGCATTCTTCGGCGTCAGTGCCGTGGTGGCCCTGATTACGCTGCTGGTCATCGGCTACCGGCTCTTCGAATTCCTGCTGGGCGACGTCACCGGCGGAAGCCTCCTGGACCGCATCCGCGCACCCCTCGGCCTCCTCGTGGCGGCAGGTCTCGTTGCGGGATACCACTTCGCGCTCTGGCGGCATGACCGCGCACTCCTTGCCGCCGCGGCGCCCGCGCACAAGCGCGTCGTTGAGCGGGTCACCCTGGTCAGCGGATACCCGGCAGGTTCCGTGGATCCCGAGGCATTGGCCCGCGGCATCGCTGACGGCACCGGCGCCAAGGTGACCACCTGGCTGCGGGCGGACGACGGCGGCCCCGGACTTCCGCCGTCGACTGAGCCTTCACCCGTGGCCGGGGATCTCATCCGGCAGGTGACGGCGGCACTGGAGGGCGCCACAACGCAGCAGATCCTGGTCGTTGCAGGCCCGGGGAACCGGCTGGAGGTCATCCCGTTGGTCGGCGTTGGTGGCGCTGCAGTCCTTGACGGCCGTCCCGCCCTTGATGGCCACGCGCCTGGCCGGGTCCTACGGCCCTAGCTGGCGCGAAAGCCGGAGCCTAGCGTGATGGCAAAGGAGGCCGGCGATGGCTGTTCGTGGACCCGTGAAGCATGGTGGTGCCACCCCGGGACGGAACAGCAGGCGCGGCCTCGGATGCCTGGCGGCCGTCCTCCTCGCCTTGGCCGCGTGCTCACCCGGCGGTACGCCCCCACCAAACGGCCCATCCGCCAGTTCGGCGTCTCCCCCCACCGCCTCCCCTTCCATCCCGGGGCCGGCAGTGTCACCGTCCAAGCCCTTCTCGGACGCGGAACTTGCAGCCATCATCGACGGCGTGGGACGGTCGCGCAACCTGCCGCATCCTACGGCCCAGGACTCAACCCGCCTGCGCTCGGGTGCGGCAAGCGGGTCCCTCCCGCAAACCCGGACGGAGACCACCCCGGCTGACTGCGCTGCCTTGGTTCCCCAGGACCCGTTCACCCGCTGGGCGGACAAGGACATCAATTTTGCCGAGGGCGCGATGCCGCCGGCCGGCGGGCAGTCCGGCCCCACCAGCACCATCATGATCGTGTTGCGGTCTGCGGACCAGGACGTCCTCGCAAAGGCCGATTTTGGCTATACGGACGACCTATTGTCCCGCTGCAGCCAGTTCGATCTGGCCTACACCGAGTCGGGCCGGACCTCCACCTACGCCCTCCAGTTGCTGGCCGCTCCCCCCATCGCCGACAGGCAGCATGCGTTCACGCAGGTCACCAGCCCGAAGGGCCCGGGAGACTTCGGTTCAGTGGGGCTGCGTGTCCTGGACGGCACCCTGTCCATCACGTTGGCGCTTTCTGTTGCCACCCGGAACTCTGAAGCCGACGCCAAACCGGCCCTGGATTCGATGGCGGAACTGGCGAAGGAGCTCATCAGCGAAGCGGGCGGCCCCCAAGCACCAGCGGAACCAAGCGCTCCAAACTCAATGACGCCTGAACAGATGGTGGCGCTGTTCAAGGGCATGACCGCCCCCGGCGGGGAAACGGTGAGCCTGCCGCAGGCGGGGATCATTGGGCCTCCCCAAGGCTCCACGCCCACAGTCCTGACGCCGCCGGCCGACTCCCCCTGCACCTTCGATGACCAGGCGTACACCGCGTCGCTGGCTGGTTCCGTCTCCGGGCAGGGGCAGATCCAGGGTGCGACCAAGATGGACTACACCGACTTCACCGCCGTCAATATGCCGTCGACTGCGCAGCCGCCCTACCCGTTCGACGCCAGAGCGGAACGGCTCCGCAGCTGTACCTCTGTGCAGGAAATCCTGTTCGAGGGCACGAGCCGGACGTGGTCCCCTGTTGCCGCATTGGCCACCGCCATCACCGCTGATTCGAGCTACGCCGTGGCCTATCAGCTCAGCGACGGCACAGGCCAATGGCACGTGCGGTGCGGGGCGCGCCGGGGAACACTGTCCATCGAGGCGGCCAGCGGTACGGCTTCCCAGGCCGAGGCACAGTCCAGGGCCGACGCACTGGCATCTTTCTTCGACGCTGTTTTCTCCCGTGCAGGAAAGTGAATGTGCCACCGGTCCATCTCCGCTGGCAGCCTTCCTCAAGATTTGCGCAGTTTATCCGGCTGGTGGATTAACCCTCTTCCCTTGGCATTCGGGGGTGCCTAGTGTGGGCACACGCTTGCAAGGGGGATAAGTGAAAAGCTCAGTCGAAGGTCTTCAGGACGCCACGGACCAGGATGCGCAGCAGGTCGCTGTGGCGGATTCACTGGACGTACAGCAGAAGCTGGCGGAATGGACGTCTGACTGTCTCCTGACGTTGCACAGCCCCGTCAGGTTCACCCGGGCAGACTGGCCCTAACCTCGCTTGCCGGGCTGACGGGACGGGCCACCTGGACCACCGGTATGACTCCTCAGAGCCATGCGCCCAACACGGCCAGCGCACTGGTCCAGGTTGTTACCCGCCGTTTCAGGCCCGCCCGGCTGATGTTCAGCTGGACGCGTCCCGCTCGATTTCCTCGGCGAGGTCATCCACTTCTTCGGGGCGCGCCTCAATGCCCGCTTCCTCGAACCGTTCTTCAAGGACGTGGGCTACGTCGTCCTGGACCTGGCCCAGTTGGATGTCGTGGCGGACATCCTCGGCAATGCTCTCAGGCGTCTCAACGTGTCCGCTGCCGGCCACAATCCCGTCGTTGCCGTCAAAGGGATCGTTGGCGCCGCCCGCTCCGGAATCAGTCATACTCCATCGTTACCCTTCTCCTCCCGGCAGTAAACGGGCGGAAGGATCCCAGGGGAAGGGACGACGGCGGCCGCGTCCCGCCGTCGTCCGCTCCCCTGCAACGTCAGGCTGCTTCGGCGAGAAGCCCGTCGATGCGGGTCAGCAGCCCCGGCCAGCCGTTGCCCATGCCTTCAATGGCGTGGCGGCCCATGGGTGTGTCGAGCTGGAAGCCGGCGTGTTCAAAGTGGAGGACGGTGCCGCCCTCGACGGGCTCAAGGCGCCAGGCGATGGTGGTGTCCAGCTGGCCTTCGGAGAACAGGAAGCTGATGGACTTTCCGGGGTCTACGGCAAGGACCTCGCACTGCTGCTGGCCCCAGGCGTCCATGTCCATGGTGAAGCGGTGCCCTGCAACGGGTGCGATGTTGCCTGGCGCCCACCAGCGGGCCAGCAGTTCCGGGGTTGTCAGGGCGGCCCAGACGGCGGCGGCGGGGTGCGGGTAGCGGCGTTCCAGCCTGATCGCGTTGTCGGTCATGTCGGTTTCTCCTCGTCCAGAAGGTCTGCCAGCGCATCCAGCCGCTGGTTCCAGTAGTGCTCGAAGTGCTTCACCCAGGTGCCAACCTCGGCGAGGGGCGCCGGCTGGAGGTGGTACACCCTGTTCCGCCCCTGCCGTTCCTCCCGCACCAGCCCTGCATCCCGGAGCACGGCGAGGTGCTCCGACGCTGCCGGACGGCTGAGGTCCAGCAGTCCGGTGAGTTCACCAGCGGTCCTGGGTCCCTGGCGCAGCTCGTCCAGGATTATCCGCCGCGCCGGGTTGGACACGGCGGCGAAGATATCGGGAAGCACATTTTCAGTATACGTCGGAAATTTCCGACCTATCCGAAAAGGGCAGAAGGGGCCCATGTTCCCCCCGTCACATCAGGGCTACGCTGGGCCGAAACGAGCGTACGCTGTAATTGCATGCAAATGCATGAACTTACCTAACGGACCGAAGGAAAATGCCCCATGAAGGCATGGCAGTTCACCGGCACCAACAACCCCCTCACCCTCAACGAAGTGGCTGAACCCAGTGCCGGTCCGGGCCAGGTAGTGGTCAGCGTCAAAGCCGCCGGGGTGTGCCACTCGGACGTGACCGCCCTCGACGACGCCGGCTGGATGCCGCTGTTCCCGGAACTCCCCCGCACCATGGGCCACGAAAATGCCGGCGTCATCACCGAAGTGGGCCCCGGCATGGAGCACTGGAAAGTTGGCGACCGGGTTGGCCTCTCCCCCGTCATGAAGGACGGCGACGCGTTGGGTTACGGCAAATGGGACGGCGGTTTCGGCCCCCAACTGCTCGCCACCGACGACAACCTGGTGAAGCTGCCCGATGAGGTCTCCTTCGAGCTGGGTGCGATGGCCACCGATGCCGGACTTACCGCCTACCACGCCATCATGGCCGTGGGCGGGGCCAAGGCGGGCATGAAGGTTGGCGTGATCGGGCTGGGCGGACTGGGCTACATCGGCGCCCGCGTCGCAGCACTGTCAGGCGCAGAAGTATATGGCGCCGAGGTGAACCCCGAGACGCAGAAGCTCGCGGATGAGATCGGCCTGGCCGGAGTGGCTGACTCCATCACCGAATTCAAGGACAAGAACCTGGACCTGATCGTTGATTACGCCGGGTTCGGCACCACCACCTCCGCGGCACTTGAGACCCTCGCCGAGTTCGGCACGCTGGTCCAGGTGGGCATGGGACGCCTTGAGGCGACCATCAACACCTACCCGCTGATCATCAACCAGCTGTCCATCAAGGGATCCAAGTCGGGCACCAAGGAGGACCTCGAGAACCTCTACGCCCTCATGAAGTCGGGCGAACTGAACCCGCCGATGAACCTCATCCAGCAGGCCGATATCCCCGGCGCCATCGACAAGCTGCGCAAGGGCGGCGTGGTGGGCCGCTTTATCGCGGTCTACGAGGACTGAATCAGCCGCGCACTGGGCTGAGCGGACGACGGCGGCCGGGTCGCGCCGTCGTCCGCTTGGCTTTTTTGACGGCTGCTGCGGCACGCCCACGGTTCATCCACTAGGCTCGCTTTTGGTCCGTTGTGGACCTTGACCGGCTGCGCCGGAAGTATTGGGGGACATATCCATGGTGGGAACTGGCACTACATCAAAGACGCCGTCCAAGCGCGTGGCCTGGCCGCATACCGGGGTAATTGTCCTGCTGCTGGCCGGGTTGGCGGGATGTACCTACGCCGATCACGCGGCAGAGCCGGCGGCCGCTGTCCAGTCCACATCCGTCCCCACCACGTCCTCCGCCGCCAAGCCCGGCCTCAGCGGGGAAACCGTGCGGGACTCGTTTGGCAATGTGGACTTCTACACCACGGCAGCGGGCGACACGCTCGCAGCAGTGGCGAAGGCCTATAAGCTTTCGGAGGCGAAGGTAGCCGGGTTCAACGGACTCCAGCCCGGAGCCGTCATCCCTGCGGGCACGAAGCTCCGGCTGATGCCGGCCGGTCCAACGCGGGGCGCAATGGGCGCTGCCACGGGCGACGTAAACGGCATTCCAATGGACTACACAGTGGAACCCGACGACAGCCTGGCTGGCATCACCTACCGGTTCAACCTGACCGAGGAGCAGTTGGCGGAAGCCAATAAGGTTCCGTTCGCCTACGAAAAGGGAAACGTCTTCTTCATCCAGGCCGGAAGGGCCATCCGCCTGCAAAAAAACCCAGTGGACAGCCGCTCGGGGTCCGGCGCAGAGGTCAACAACTCGTTCGGCCAGACGGTCTTCTACACCACGGTGGACGGCGACTCGTTCGACAGCCTTGGCTACAAGTTCCGCTCAACCACGGCACAGATCCTGCTGTACAACCCGTCCATGGCGGCGGACCAGCCCATTCCTGCGGGTACGAAGGTTCGCCTGATTCCGGGCGAGCTGAAGATCGAGGGTGCCCAGGGAACGTTCACCGCAGACGCCAACGGGATTCCGCTGACTTACACCACCGCGCCGGGCGACATCGAGCGGCAAGTTGCCTTCCGCTTCGGCGTCGACCAGCTGCGCTCGGCCAACCGTCCGAGCACGGGCACGGCCGGGGCTTGGTATGACTTCGCCGACCTGCCCAGCGGCGAATTGTTACCGGGCCAGACCATCAGCCTGGCGCTCGACAAGCCCATCAACAAACCCAGTCCCTGACCTCCGCTCCTCCCTGTCCGGGATCTCTCCCAGCAGGTGGCGTGGTGACCTACTCTTGAGAAACCCGAGAGAGGACCCGACATTGGCGTGTGACGGCTGCACCACTTCTTCACGACTGGACTTTGACTTCAGCATGGCCTTCCAGCCGATTTTCGACGCTGGGGCGCACCGCGTCTGGGGTTATGAGGCCCTGGTCAGGGGCTTGTCCGGCGAGGGCGCCTACGAGGTCCTGGGAAAAGTGCTGCCGGAGCAGCGGTACCGTTTCGACCAGGACTGCCGGGTTAAGGCCATCGAGCTGGCATCACGGCTGTTCCCGGCGGATGAGGAGCTGGTGCTGTCCATCAACTTCATGCCCAATGCGGTCTATGAGCCAGCGGCCTGCCTCCGCGCCACCCTCCATGCCGCAAAGCGCTGTGGCTTTCCGACATCGTCCATCCTGTTCGAGTTCACGGAAAACGAAGAAGTCACCGACACCGCCCACCTGACCAGCATCATCACCGAGTACCGTAAACAGGGCTTCACCACAGCCATCGACGATTTCGGTGCCGGCCATGCGGGGCTGGGTCTGTTGGTGGACTTCCAGCCGGACTTGTTGAAGATCGACATGAAGCTGATCCGTGGCATTGACGCCAGCCCGGCACGGCAGGCAGTTGTGGCCGGCATCGGCGGCATCGCAAAGGAGCTGGGAATCACGGTGCTTGCGGAGGGCGTGGAAACCGAGGAGGAGTTCCGGGTCCTGAAAGCCGGTGGAGTCCGCTTGTTCCAGGGCTACTGGTTCGCCAAACCGGAATTCGAGGCCCTGCCGGGAATCCGGGCGCTGGGCATCCCCGCCGCCTAGCCCCGGCCCCTCACTCCTGGCCGGATCTTCCCTTGCGGCCCAGCCTGTACCCCGCCCAGAACGCGAGCACCAGCAGTCCGGCCACCATGACAGCCAACCCGATCTGAGTGCCTTGCGTGACGAAGGCGGCCCCGTTGGCAACGAACGGCTTATTGCTGAGCGGCGCGTAGGCGAACCAGCCATTGAAGTCGCGGTTCAGGTAGGCGATCAGGACGCCCGCCAGCACTGCCGCAATTCCCAGCAAAGGCATCGCGGCGGCAGGAACTTTGGCGTGCTTTGACGGCCGGTCTTCTTCAGGTGTGTTGTCTTCCCCCATGCCCGCGAGTCTAGCGGTGCCCCGCTTTCCGGTACCTACCGGGCCCGGCGGATCGGGTCTAGGCTGGCCGGATGTTGACTATAGGAACCATTGTCCTCGGCGTCAACGACGTCGCCGCCGCTACCAAGTTCTGGAACGACGCCATCAGCTATGTCCCCCGGGAGGCCGGCGACGAGACGTGGGTGACCCTTGTGCCGTCGTCGGGCCCGGGCGCGGAACTGTCCCTCATGCTCAGCGAAACCCCGGTCCAGGACCACCCGCGGATCCACCTGGACCTGTATGCGGACGACCAGTCGGCGGAGGTGGAGCGCCTGGTCGCGCTCGGCGCCCGGCGCGTGGACTGGGACTCGTACCCGGAGGACCCCGACTTCGTGGTCCTGGAGGATCCGGACGGGAACCGGTTCTGCGTCATTGACAAGAGTCCACGGTAGGACGGGCCCCGGCATCCCGGGAACAAGCCCGGTGCGCGGCCCGTTGGCATCCGTACACGTACCGCATCCCGATGCGGTGGGAGCGACGGAAGGGATTTCATGGTCAGGGCTGTCTGGAACGGAAAAGTCATCGCCGAATCCGCGGACACGGTGGTGGTGGAGGGGAACCACTATTTTCCGCGGGAAGCCGTCAATGCCGCGTATTTGCGGGACAGCGACAAGAACACCTTTTGCCCGTGGAAGGGCACGGCCAGCTACCACACGCTGGATGTTGACGGCGAGCTGAACGAGGCCGCGGCCTGGTACTACCCGGAGCCCAAGCCGCGTGCGAAGCATATTGAGGATCGGGTTGCGTTCTGGCGAGGCGTCACCATCGAGGCCTGACAGGCCGTGTGAAGCGGACGACGGCGGATACTTGTCCGCCGTCGTCCGCTCCCTCCAACAATGTGGCCCGGCACGCATCATTGAGTGCCGGGCCGGCTAAGCCGCGAGCGGCAGGTCGAACAACTGCTCAGCAAGCCTGATGAGGTGGCGGGGAGCGTCGCACTCTCCGTCCAACGGGCGGCGGCCCAGGAACAGGGCCGTCCCCTGGATGGTTCCGTCGAGATCGATTCCGGCCTCGCGGATGAGCACCTCGGCGCGGGGATTCGTGGCCAGCGTATGGGTGGCGCTGTCCAGATAGGCGCGCCAATCGATGCCGGCGATGTGGCCGATGCCGCCGGCGGCGATCTTCTGGAAGGCCGTCTCATCAAGGTCGATCGGCCGGAGGTGGACTGGCTGGGTGAGTCGGGTGGGGACGACTAAAGCGTTGTGGGAGGTCATCACGGTGGTGTCCTTCGGCTGATCGCCCGGCTTTGGGCGCGGTGGAGCTTGCCGGGTTGGCGCGGGCGGCCGCGGGCTAGGAGTCCCGGGCGGCCGCGCGCCGGCATGATCAGCGCTGGTTTTTGCGCGGTTTTACAAAATTCAGTTCGTTATTTTCGTTTTTCGCTCTTTTGTCGGCGCGTTTTTCCAGGATGGACTTGCCGGCTTTTTTCGCGGCGCCGCTTTTGGGGGATTTTCCGGACATCGGAATCACGCCTTTCTTTGCTTTGCGTTACCCGATACCATACCTACTTTTATTTTTTTATCCAGTCCTGCGGATGCCCGTCAGAACGCGGCTGATGGCGCACACTGCCGGGTGCGCAGGATGGGTCGGAGCGGGGAGGGTTTTTCAAATTTTGCCGGGCCCCAGGGATTTGCGTTTCTTTTGCTTTGCCTCAAGAAAGCAGCCGGAAACTTTGCGCGCACCAGGAAAACAACCGCAAATTCGCTTATTTCATTGCCGCCAGAATTCTGTGAGCATCGCGGCGCGGGTTTTTCCTTCGTTGTATCCGGACTGGGCTGCTGCGGGACGGAGTGACACATCCATTGCGTTGGCTCCGAACATGTGCCCGGCCCCGCTGTCCGGGAAGATGACTTCGACCCTGCTGCCCCCTGCCCGCAGCTCTTCCACCTGCGCCGCCAACTGCATGCCCCATTCCAGTGGCATCCGCGTTCTGCCACCGAAAGGCGACAGAACCAGGACACACCCGCACCCGGCCGCCAGGTCGGCGTTCTCGTTGCGCCGGTAGCCGCCGTCGATATAGCTCCTGTCCCCAATCCGGTACGCCGAGCCGCTGGAGCAACTGGCGGCGACGGCGTCAACCAGGTCGATGCCGCTGGTGCGGTCGAACACTGCCGGGTCCCCGGTAGCCGCATCGACGGCTGTGATCAGCAGTTCATGCTCTGGCCATTCTTCCGTGGGCAGCCGGGCCGCGACCGTGGCCCGCCACCGCTCCGAGGCGTCGTAGGCCGCCGCCAGGTCCAGTGCCGTTGCGCCCATCCTGCGGCGCATGTCCGGCGCATCCACGGAGGCGGCGATGATCCTGCTGGTCCGCTCCAGATGGCCGGACACCGGACTGCCGGACGTTCCCGTGGGACGCGTCCGCTGCGGAAGCGGAGCGTCAAGGACGGCGGCATAGAGTTCGGCGGCCCGGGCGCCGGCAATCTGCGCGGCTGCCGTGGACCCCGCCGATGTTCCTATGACCCGGTCGGCGCCGGTCACGTCCACCCCGGCGTCTGCCAGCCCGGCGAGGACGCCGATCAGCCACGCGTTGCCGGTGGAGCCACCGCCTCCAAGGACCAGGGCACGTTTGGATCTTCCCGTCGGAGCGGCGTGCGGGACGGAAGAAGGTGTTGTGTTCATGGGAGTCGCCTTTCGCGAATGTGCCTGTGCGGCGCTCCCGGTGGCGGCTGGGTCAGCCGCTGATCGTCGACTGCGGGGGAGCACCCATTACGGATACAGCATTCATGGGTCTCACCTCCTGGAGCCGGGTCACGATCAGGGGAATCCTGTCACACGGCCGCTGATATTCGCAACGGGTAAATTTGAAGCGATGATTTCGATTGACCGGGACAGCCCCACGCGCGATGACGTCCACATGCTCCTGAGCGAACACCTGGCCGACATGTTCGCCACCTCGCCCGCCGAAAGCGTGCACGCCCTGGACCACTCCGCCCTGTCCACCCCGTCCATTACGTTCTGGACGGCCCGCGAGGACGGAGCCCTTTTGGGGTGCGGCGCGCTTAAGCTGCTGGACTCCCCCGCCGGCCCGGCGAGGCATGGCGAGATCAAGTCCATGCGCACTACAGCAACCGCCCGGGGACGCGGCGTGGCCACCCTCCTGCTCGGGCACATCCTTGATGCCGCCCGGACGCGGAACCTCGAGCGCGTCTGCCTGGAAACCGGAACGGAGGACTACTTTGCGCCCGCGCGGCGGCTCTACGCCCGGCACGGGTTCACGGAGTGCCCGCCGTTCGCCGACTACGTGCTGGACCCCCACAGCGTGTTTATGGAACTCCGCCTGTAGTCCCACACAAGGAAAGCGGACGACGGCGGGTGGGCCCCCGCCGTCGTCCGCTCCTGAAGCAGCGCTCGATTCAGCTTCCGCCTCCGGTCACCGAAGCTCTGCCTCCGACGCCCGAAGCCGGGCGAATTCCTCCTCCGGGGCACCGGCCACCAGGCGGTGGCGGCTGTAGAAGGCGAAGTAGAGCAGGCCGATGACGAATATTGCCGCAGTGATCGCGGCGGCCTGGACGTCCACGACGAAGGTGGCCACGACCGCGATGACTGCGAGGACGAGTCCGACGGCGGTGGTCAGTGTGCCGCCAGGGGTCCGGTAGGGGCGGTGCAGCTCCGGTTCACGCCTGCGGAGCACGATGTGGGAGAGGTTGAGCAGCACGTAGGACACGGCTGCGCCGAACACTGCGATGTTGATGAGTTTGTCTCCGTCGGCGACGGCGGCCGCGAGGATGAAGCCGATGGCGCCGGGGACGATCAGCGCCCAGGTGGGTGTTTTTCGTGAGCTGGTGCGGCTGAGCCAGGTGGGAAGGTAGCCTGCGCGGGACAGTGCGAAGAGCTGGCGGGAGTAGGCGTAGACGATGGAGAAGAAGCTGGCCACGAGTCCGGCGAGGCCTGCGTAGTTGACGAACACGGCCAGGCCGTCATTGCCGACAGCGCGCAGGGCGTCAGGGAGCGGGCTCGAGGACGTGCTCATCGCCGCCGCCCCGGCTCCGCCCGGAGCAAGAACCAGGACGGACAGGCCGGTGAACGCCAGTACGGCCATTGCGACGATGATGGCGCGGGGCATGTCCCGCTGCGGATTTTCGGCCTCCTCGGCCGCCAGGGGCACGCCCTCAACAGCCAGGAAGAACCAGATGGCGAAGACCAGCGCGCCGAGGATGCCGCCGGCACCATTGGGCAGGAACGCGCTGGCACCGGCGGCGTCAGTGACCGGAATATCGAACAGCTTTGCGGGATCAAAGTGCGGCACCATGCCGATGACGAAGGCGATCAGCGCCACCACGGCGATTCCCGTGATGGCGAACATTGCCTTAAGCGCCTCGCCGACGCCAACCAGGTGGATACCGATGAACAGCGCGAAGCACACGAGGTACACCGGCCAGCCGTCCGTGATGCCGAACAGTCCCAGGCTTTCCACATAGCCGCCGATAAAGACAGCAATCGCCGCAGGCGCTATCGAATACTCGATGAGGATGGCGAGCCCGGTGGCGAATCCGCCCAAACGGCCGACCGCGCGGCGGGCAAAGCCGTACCCGGCACCGGCCACGGGCAGCGCAGAGGACATTTCTGCAAGACCGAAGACCATGCAGGCGTACATGACGCCCATCAGGACGAAGGCGATCAGCAGGCCGCCCCATCCCCCGGCCTCCAGGCCGAAGTTCCAGCCCGAAAAATCGCCGGAAATCACGTACGAAATGCCAAGGCCGGCAAGGAGCAGCCAGCCTGCGGCGCCCCGCCTGAGGGACCGCTGTTCAAAATAGGCCTTGTCCACGGCCCGCTGGTCCGCGGCCGGAAGGGTTTGAGTCATGGGAGTCTCCAGGAAAGTAGAGGAAGAGGGTGGCTGCAGCCGGAAATGGCGCGAAACGGACGGCTTGGGCAGGTCAGTCGAACAGCCAGGTGGGCGACGCGAGGTAGCGCTCGGCGACAGCCACCGTGCCGGGGATCTGGGCGGCCCACAGGTCAGCAGGCAATGCATCGGAGCGGTGGGTAGTGGTCCAGCCGAGCATCGTCAGGCGGCGGATCATGCTGAGCGCCGCGGCGTGCTTCAGGTCGGACTCCGAGAGCCTGCGGACGGTGCGGTAGCCCGCCACCCAGCTCTTGGCGATGTCCGGCGCGTATGTCTCGTGTTCGATGAAGGACAGTGCCGAGGCGAAGTCGTAGAGCAGCCAGGAGAAGCCGCAATCGTCGAAGTCGATCACGGTGAGCGCGCCGCCGTGGATCATGATGTTGGAGGGCCTCAGGTCGGCGTGCACCAGGCCCCAGGCGTCACCTGACACCGGAAGACCGTCGAGCGCCGCAACTGCGGCGAATTCTGCCTGCGCCAGAAGTGAGGCCTGTTCAGGGGTGAGGTTCGCACCCCGCCAGTCACCCCATCTGCTGGACGCGCCCAGCATGTCTGTCAGCTGCCAGGAAAAGCGGGTGAATCCATCCGGCAACTGCCAGCGCTTCACCTGCTGATGCAGACGGGCTGTGGTGGCGCCGATTTCCGCGTAATAGGGCCTCGGGTCGGCGAAATCCTCCAGGATGTCCCCCGAAACGAAGGCAAACGCGACACAGTGCCATTGGGAGCCGCCCCCGTCCGTGAAGGTATGCAGGAGCTGGCCGTCGGCGGTAGGAACGACGTCGGGCACCCGCACTTCCGCTTCTTCGGCAAGACGCCGGACCCAGGTCAGCTCACCGGCGATCTGGCGGGCATCCCCCACATGCCCGGGGCGGTGTACCCGCAGAACGGAGACGGGGACGCCGTCGACTGTTATCCGGAAGGTGGCGTTCTCGGATACGGCAATCAGGGTGATGACGGTGCGCTGGGGATCCAGGCCCCAGGCTGAAGTAACTTCACCGGCAATCCACTCAGGTGCCGGCTCCCCGCGTCGAAGATTATTGAAGACGGCGAGCGGGGAAGTATCTGTCATGGTGTTCATGGATGCTCCTCGGAGGGCGAGGAGGGTTGGGCTCCGGTAGCGAGTATGGCATGGGCGGCCGCCGCAGGCCGCCTCCGTCCGGAGGAATTTACGGTCCCGAAACAAACCCGCGACACGGAAACAAACCGTTCAAATTTGGCAGGCTTTTCGTAACGCCGGATTCACGTCCGGGCCGATCAGGCCAAGCGCGCCCAAACATACTTGAAGTACCGAAATTGATCCGAGGGTTGGGCCCGTCCGGACATCGTCGAAACGCCACAAACAGCAAGGAACCCACCATGGTCATCCGTTCCACCATCATGGACACCAACAGCTTTCGCGCAGAGCATGCCGATGGATTGGACCCTGAAACCCGCCGGCTGACCGAGCGCCGCGACACCGTGCTGGGAGCCTCCTACCGGCTCTTCTACCGGAACCCCGTCCACCTGGTCCGCGGCGAAGGACAGTACCTGTGGGACGCTGCCGGGCGGAAATACCTGGACGCGTACAACAATGTGGCCAGCCTGGGTCATTGCCATCCTGCTGTTACCGCGGCGGTGACGGCCCAGATGCAGCAGCTTAATACGCACACCCGGTACTTGCACGAGAACATCCTGAACTACACGGACGACCTCCTGTCCACCATGCCGGCCGGGCTGAACAAGGCCATGTACATGTGCACGGGCTCCGAAGCGAACGACCTCGCCATCCGGGTAGCCAAGGCATACAGCGGAGGCGAAGGCATCATCGCCACCAGGGAGGCGTACCACGGCACCAGTGAACTGACCTCCGGGGTATCGCCGGCACTGGGCACCGGACAGCCGCTGGCACCCACCGCACGCCTGGTGGACGCGCCCGACGCCTACAGGCTCGGCGCCGAAGCCGGGCCCGACGGTGCCGGCCTGGGCACCTGGTTCGCCAACCGGATCCGCGCGGCCATCGCGGACATGGAGGCGAACGGCATACGCTTCGCCGGCTTCATCGCGGACTCGATCTTCTCCTCCGACGGCGTCCTCCCGGGCCCCGCAGGGTACCTGCGCGAGGCTGCGGACGTCATCCACCGCGCCGGCGGCATCATCATTGCCGACGAGGTCCAGCCCGGTTTCGGCCGTACCGGCGAGGCGTTTTGGGGATTCCAGCGCCACGGGATCGTCCCCGACGTTGTCACCCTGGGCAAGCCGATGGGCAACGGAATTCCGGTGTCCGGGCTGGTGGCCAAGGCCGACGTCCTGGCCACCTTCAGTGACACCATCCCCTACTTCAACACCTTCGGCGGCAATCCCGTCTCCATGGCAGCGGCGCAGGCAGTGCTTTCCACCATCCGCGCGGAAGGCCTGCAGGAGCATAGCCGGCGTGTTGGGGCGGCGCTGCTTTCCGCCCTGTCCGGTCTTAGTGCCACGCACGGGTCGGTGGGCGATGTCCGCGGTGCAGGACTGTTCATCGGCTTCGAGCTCGTGAAGGACCGCGGCACCCGGGAACCGGATCGTGACCTCGCGCTCGCCGTGCTGGAGCAGCTGCGCGAACGCGGCGTGCTGACCTCGGTGGCGGGCCCGCACGGGAATGTCCTGAAACTGCGCCCGCCGCTGGCCTTCCAGGCGTCCGATATCGATTGGCTCGTGGGTGCCCTGGATGACTCACTGACAGCATTGGGCGCGTAATCCGTACATTTGATCCATGGCAACAGGAACAGACGGGCAGCCCTCGGCATCGACTCCGGCAGACGCCGCCCATGCCGCTCTCACCCGGTACGCCAGGATGGAGAGGTTCAACCCGGGCGAGCTGATGGGGAGCGAACGGGCGTTGGCCGAACGGCTGGGGATTGGCCGGGCGGTGCTGCGGCAGGCGATTGAGCGGATGGAGGCGGAGGGCACGGTCCGCCGTGTGCTGGGCCGTTCCGGGGGCGTGTTCTTCAATGACGGACGCATCCAGCGCCACCTGAACACGGTGGAGGGGGTTCCCCAAATGGTCCTCCACCAGGGGCGGGCCATCGCCACCCACGTCCTGCGCGCAGAGATGGGGCTCCCGCAGCCGGACGAGCGGCGCAACCTGCGCCTGGACGGCGGAGACGCGGTGCTGCGCATCCAAAGATTACGGCTTGTGGACGGCCTGTCTTGGTCGCTGGATTTGTCCGTGCTGCCTGCCGCCCGGTTCTCCGGCCTGCTGAACCATCCGCTGGAGGGTTCGCTGTACCACCTCCTGACCTCGGAGTACGGGCTCGAGCTGGACCGCGCCGACGAAACAGTGGAAGCCGTTCCCGCCTCCGCCGAGCAGGCGGACGTCCTCGGCGTTCCAGCCGCGGCGGCCCTCCTGGAGATCCGGCGGCTCGCTTGGGACGTGCAGGGCGCGCCCGTGGAGTATGCCCGTGACTTTTTCCGCGCCGACCGCACCCGGGTGCACATGCAAAAGTACGGGACCAACTGGAAGAGGACGGTCCGGCTGGGACGGGAGTGAAACGTCCGGGCAGCAGCACCGCCTGTAGTCCCACACAAGGAAAGCGGTCGACGGCGGGTGGGCCCCCGCCGTCGTCCGCTCCTGTTTGTTCGTGAAGGACCGTGCCGCTGTCCTAAACCTCGCCGCGCCAGCCGCCGGTCTCGCTGCCGCGCGATTCGATGAAGTCCTTGAACTTCCGCATGTCGGCCTTGACCTGCATGTTGTCGATCTTCAGCGCGGCGCCGGCCTTTTCAGTTGCGGTTTCCGGTGCCCATTCGAAATGGACTTTGACCTTGGTGTGGGTGGCATCCAGGGGCGTGAACCTGATGATGCCGGCATGCGACTTGCCGTCGGTGCTGCGCCAGGCGATCCGGTCATCAGGCGCCTGATCAACGATTTCGGTGTCGAACTCCCTCTGGACGCCGCCCACCTTGGTAACCCAGTGGTTGGTGGTGTCGGTCAGCTGCGTCACCGACTCGACGCCGGACATGAACTGCGGAAACGATTCGAACTGGGTCCACTGGTTGTACGCGGTCCGCACCGGAACAGCGACTTCCACCGTCTCTTCAACCTCTTCAACGTGTGCCATCTGCTTCCTCCTCATGACGGACGGCCGCAATGGCGGACTGGCAGCATGGGCCATCCTGCCAGTCGGGCAGCCGCCACCTTTGCACGATAAATCCGGCGACTACCCGTGTCCAGACCTAAAACGAAAGCGGACGACGACGGGTGGGCGCCCGCCGTCGTCCGCTTCTTCTGCGCTGCTACTGGCTGAAGGGGACCTTTTCCCAGCTCAGCACGTCGGCGCCTTTGGCGCTGTTGCCGGCCACCGTGAAGCGGACGTAATCCACTGCGTTGTTGGCGCCGTCCACCGTGACCCGCTGCAGGTTGTCCGCGGCGGGTGAACCGTAGATGTCCAGCCAGGGTGCGCCCGCGGCGAGGGGCTGGTTTGCGGCGAAGACGTGGCTGTCGCCGTTGACCAGGTAGACCGGGGCGTCGAAGTTGTTGGTTTCCTCGACGATGGCCTGGACGATCCCGCGGAAGCCGGAGACGGTCGCCGGGTTTGCGGTGGCGTCGGCCAGGAGCGACGGATCGAACATGTCGGCCTGCTGCATGAGCACCACGGCGCGGTCGTTACTGCGCCTGGCCTCGGCGAAGGTCTGGTGGATCTGGGCGATGACCGCGTCCGTGCGGTGTTCCACCTCGGCGAGCTGCTCGGGCGTGGCGGCCGTCTTGCCCAGTCCGGTCCACGGCAGGAGGGAGTTGTTGCTGCCCTGGACGTTCAGCACCGAGAAGGCCACCCGGTTCTTCTCGAAGCGGACGTCCTCCGGGAGGCCCAGGTTCTCCTGCGACTTCACCGGCATGGTGGCGCCCAGGGTCTTGCCGGGCTGGTTGAAGAAGACCTCCCGGATCTTGTCCAGGCGCTCCAGCGGGTTGTAGGCCCCGTTGTTGGTGCGGTGGCAGTCCACCCATTCGTTGTCGCCGGGCGTGTAGACCAGCGGGTGGGCGAAGGTGTCGAACTGGGTGCGGATGTAGGAGAAATACTCGTCCGAGCAGACGGACGAACCGTTCTTTATATCGCCCACGTGTGCTACAAACTTCAGTTCCTTGTCCGCGTTGAGATCCTGGATGTGGGACGGAAACTTGGCGATCTCGGCGGCGCCGTAGGGGATGTCGCCGATGGCGGCGAAGGTGAAGGCCTGGTTGCCGTCGCTGGTGCTGTCCGCCTGGGCTGTTTCGGCGAAGGCGGGCTGGGACGCCAGGAGGCCGAATGCCAAGGTGAGCGCCGCCGTCGTGATTGTCAAAGTCTTTGAAGGCATGGGGGTCCTGCTTCTGTTGTGGGCTGGAGTGGGGGCTCAGGCGCCGCGGGCGGTGAGGAACTGCTGGAGGCCGGCGAGGTCGTCGGTGTTGATGTGGTCCACGCCGGCGTCGGCGAGTTCGGTCCAGACGGCGTCGCGGGCGGTACCGGGCTGGTCCGGGGTGGCCCAGAAGCGGACGCGGTAGCCGTTGGCGTGTGCGGTGGCCACGAAGGCGCGCAGCTTGGCGCGCTCGGCCTCCGGCATGGGGCCAACGCCCTGCCAGGTGAAGAGCTTGGTCCAGTTGTCGCTGACCAGCGGCATCAGGGCGGCGGGCAGGCCGGAGGCGAGGTCGGTGGAGCGGCCGTCGTAGAAGCTGAAGCGCTTGTCCTGGGCCAGCATGGTGGCCAGCGGGCGGTTGCCGCTGACGACTGCGGTGACCGGGCCGGTCTTGACGTTGCCGTTGGTGTAGCGGCTCATGATGTCGCGGTGTTCGGCCAATTCCTGCTCGATGGCGGCGTAGGTGGCCTCGCCCTCGCTCTTGATGTCGATCAGAAGCTGCAGGCTGCCGTCCCACTTGGGGTAGACGCTGTGGCCGGGCTGGCTGCGGACCAGGTCCTGGAGTGGGTCGAGGTAGAGGCTCTCGAGCGTGACGCCCTGTTTGGCGTCAGCGAGGTCGTGGGCCACGCGCAGTTCACCGTCGACCAGCCATACGTCCGCCTCGACGCTGGTGAAACCGTGCTCCAGTGCGTCGAACAGGGGGCGGTCGTGCTCGTAGTCGTTGTGGGCATGGGTGCCGGCAAGGGGTTGGCCGACGACGACGGGCGTCGGATTGGGTGCCTCGGCCCCGGCTTGGGCGGGGGCTACGGCTGTCCCGGCCAGGGAGGCGAAGACAGCGACGGCGGCGAGGGTGCTTTTCACGAACACGGGAGTACTCCTGGTACCTCGGGGATGTCCGCCCGGTGATGGGGTGTTCCGGGCGTGAGGGTGCGTGAAAAGACTGCTTGGCCTGGCGAAACGGTTCAGGGCGTCTTGGTTGCATCGTGGTGAACGGCGGGGAACATCAACATCGGGGCTGGCGTGAGTTCCGCAGCCGTGATGGAGCTGGGGCGTGTGTCCTGCGGGCAGCCCAACTAACCGCTGGTTAGGAGACCGCGAGATAATCCACAACCAATGCCTCCAGCACGCTGGCCTCTTCCGGAAGGCAGCCCGGCGGCCAGAGTGTGGGTGCCCGGTCCGGCTGCTCTGCGTTGTACTGACGGCCACGTGGAGAAGTCCAGCCCGGCGGCTCATTCCTGGAAGCCGGACCAGGCCTCCAGCCGGTTCGGTGCTTGAGCCGGTGATGTTTGGGGCACAACTGTCCCAGGTTGCTGATTCCGGTGCTGCCTCCGCGCTCCCAGGCCGTGAGGTGGTCCGCCTCATTGTCCTGGCTGTGGTTGCTGCAGCCGGGAAAGGTGCACTTTCCATCCCGCATCCGCAACCACCGCTTTAGCGATTCCGGGAGCCGGTAGCTGGTCCGGCCAAGTTCAAGCGGGGCTCCGTCGCGTGGGTCCACCAAAACCCGGTAGAACGAGTTGGCACCTTCCGCGACGAGTTTTCGCGCCATCGATGCGGGGATGGGTCCGTAATTGTCCAGGTCTCCGGGCTCGTCCGTGGCACCGAGGAGGGAACAGACCGGTACCGTGACCAGCACGTCAGCTTTGAGGGACGGCCCAGGCCCGGCGAGGTCCCCGGTGTCACCGAGCAGCAACTTTGCGGCCAGGTCTGCCCTGAGCTGGGTAAGGGTTCTCGGCTCCTCAGGTCCCTGCAACCCGCGGGCCAGGGCAGACGTCCTGTTCCAGACAGCACAGGCCTTGTCCGCAGCCATGTAAAGCGAAACCCAGGCCATACCGTCCCGGTCCGGCGAGTACTCCATCCGCCGATCCGCGACGGACTTCACATGCCTGATTGTCAAGGACTCGGGGTGATGGCGTTCCCGCCAGGCGCGCACTTTCCGACGGAAACGGCCCGGGACCAGCTCTCCGGCAGATGCACCCCTGGCGGCGTTAGGCGCTTCCGGGTCCAGGAAGTGAGCTTCCAAGGCTGTTGCAGCTGCAGCGTCCAGGCTGCTGGTTTCGTCGACCATGATCTGGGCATGCCGCCAGGAGACGGCGCCGGCCTCCATGGCTTTGAGCGTCGCCGGAAGAGAAGTGGTGATCGCATGGGCGTCCTGCAGCAGCGCGGATGCGGCTCCTTCGCCGATGGTGAGCGCGCAGGCGACTTCGGCGACGACACTCATGTCCCGCGCCGATGATTCAGACGCGCTTTCCGCCGGCGCTTCCATGGCGGCTGCGGCCCCCGAATACTCTGCGAGCAGCCGCACTTTCACGGCTGCAGTAGCAGCTTCGATTCGGGCCACGAGGCCGAGGCCGTCCAGACAGGACTCGGCAACGTCCCGAAGCGGATCATGACTGTCGACGCCGTGAGCATTATCCGCAGCATCCGACGAACCGCTCAGGGCTCCTGTTAGTTCGTCCACCAGCCCGGTCAGGGATGCGACGGCACCGGCGAGTCCGGCCGTACCTTTCGCATCCACAACCGCTCCGGTTTCCATACCCAAAGCCTGTCACGGGGGTCTGACATTTTGAGTTCGGCGCCGCAACACACCCGCGTCGGCCGTTGACCGCCGCTTCTGCGGACCGATTTGCCATCGCATCTTCGTTCCTGCTGTCCACGGGGACAGCGGAGTTCCCGCAGACTTCCGGCACTGGCACTGGCTTACTGGCAGGCGGCCTGCTGGCGGACCGGGTGACGGTGGGCGGCTCCCGCCGTCGAGAGGGCCCTAAGGACGGGTGAAAGGTATGGCACACATCGGCATAGACGGCGCCATACCGTTACTCCTGGCGGAACGCCGAGATGCCGGTGATCCGCTGGCCCAGGATAAGGGTGTGGACCTCGTCAGTACCTTCATACGTGCGCACTGATTCAAGGTTGTTGGCATGCCGCAGCGGCGAGTAGTCCAAGGTGATTCCGTTTCCCCCCAGGATTGTGCGCGCTTCGCGGCAGATGGCAATAGCCTCCCGTACATTGTTCAGTTTTCCCACGGAGATCTGTACCGGCTCCAGCGTCCCGGCGTCCTTGAGGCGCCCCGTATGGAGCGCCAACAGCGTTCCCTTCTGGATTTCCAGCAGCATATTTACCAGCTTTTCCTGCGTGAGCTGGTAGCCGGCAAGGGGCTTGCCGAACTGGAGACGGTCCCCGGCATAGGCCAGCGCGGCTTCGTAGGAGTCCCGGGCAGCACCCATGGCGCCCCAGATGATTCCGTAGCGGGCTTCGTTGAGGCAGGAGAACGGACCCCTGAGTCCGTGCGCGCCCGGCAGGAGTGCGTTGGCAGGCAACCGGACGTCATCAAGAGTGATGTCGCACTGGATGGAGGCGCGCATGGAGAGCTTTGCACTGATGGGCGTCGCGGTGAAGCCGGGGGTGTCCGTCGGCACGATGAACCCGCGGATCCCTTCGGCGGTGTTGGCCCAGATGACCGCGATCTGCGCCACGGAAGCAAGCCCGATCCAGCGCTTTGCCCCGTTAATGACCCACCCGCCGGCTCCGTCAGGTGCCGCAAAAGTCGCCATGCTGGAAGGGTCGGAGCCGGCGGTCGGCTCGGTAAGCCCGAAGCAGCCGATCTTTTCACCCCGCGCCATGGCCGGCAGGTGCTCGTTCCGCTGCTCCTCGGACCCCCACTTGTGAATGGCGGTCATGGCCAGGGAACCCTGGACGCTGACAAAGGTCCGAAGCCCTGAGTCGCCGGCTTCCAGTTCCATGGCGGCGAGGCCGTACTCGACGGCGCTGCGGCCGGGGCATCCGTAGCCCTTCAGGTGCATCCCGAGGACCCCAAGCTTGCCAAGCTCGGGAACAAGCTCGAGCGGGAAGTGGGCATCTTCGTACCAGCCCGCAATGTTGGGCCTGATCCGTTCATCCACAAAGTCCCGGACAGTGCTGCGCAGTTCCAGTTCCCCGGGGGTCAGGAGGGTATCGAGGTTGAGAACGTCGTCGAAGACCCGGGCGGGTGCGGTTGCGGTTACGGTCACGGTGGTTCTCCTGGCAGGTAAGGGGACAGGTTGGCGGCGGCGGTGGCGTGGTGTGCGTCCGCCGTGATCTCCACCACTGTGCCAGTCAGATTGCCGTCAGATCCAATACCTAATAGTGAATCCGCTGATGCTCCAACTGCATCAATGTGCGGTTCAGGCCGGTGACGGGAGGACCTCTTCCGAGAGCCGAAGGACTTCCCGCAGGGCCGGACTGGCGTTGTCCTTCCGCCAAACCAGCCGCAGTTGGATGGCATCTGCCGGGTCTTCCAGGGGGAGAAAGACGACGCCCGGGTGGCTGAAGTTTTCAGGCACTGAAGAAACCGTCAGCGCGACGCCGATTTCCGCCGCCACCAGCGCCATGAGCGTCTGTGAATCCGGCGCCACCTGGGCAATCTCCACGACGTACCCCGCGGCACTGGAGAGCCGCCGAAGGTGGTCATGGAGGATGGCGCCAGGATGCTCAGGCAACGTAACGAAGGGCTGCCCCGCAAGGTCAGCCATGCGCAGCGAAGCCTGTCCACTCAACGGGTGGCTTTCATACAGCGCCACAACGAGCCGCTCGTTGGCCACGATCCGGGAGTCGAGGACAGCGGGAATGAAGTTCCAGCGGCCCAGGCCGACTTCCATGGCCCCGCCCATGACCTTGTCCATGGCCGGTAGCGCGAAGTTGGAACTGGAGAGCTCAAAGTCGATTCCGGGGTGCACTTCCCTGACACGCTTGGCGAGCCTGCCAACCATCACATGCGAGGAAACACCGGCAAAGGCGACGCGCACGCGCCCGGTTTCGCCACGGCCCACCGAGGCCACCGCCAGGCGGCCCCGCCGGCACCCTTCGAGTATGTCACGTGCCGGGCCAACCAACGCCTGCCCTTCCGCGGTCAACTGGACTGTCCGCGTGCTGCGGATAAAGAGGGGCGCCTTCAATTCATGCTCAAGCCGCTGGATGGAACGGCTCAACGGCGGCTGGGCCATATGAAGCCGGCGGGCGGCCCGGCCGAAATGCAATTCCTCCGCCACGGCAAGGAAGGCCCGGATCTGATGTATTTCCACTCCAGCGCTCAGCTCCTGCCCGGGTAAACGTCATTGTCCATACGCCCAAGATACCCAAGGAACGCGCCGACGCTGATGACGGACGGGTATCAGTCCAGCACCAAATACGTATTGGACGTGAATCAGTCCGCTTGCAAAGGTTGGTGATGCAGACCACATTGCGGAGGATTTCAGATGACACAACCGATCGACGAATCGGTCTCCAGGCGGCAGGACCAGCCCGCAGGAGGCAACGATAACCACGGCTTTGATGCCCTGGGCAGGGCAAGCGCCGGGCCCCTCGCCGGCATCGTGGTCGCAGATTTCAGCAGGGTGCTGGCCGGCCCATACGCCACCATGCTCCTGGCTGACATGGGCGCCACAGTGATCAAGGTGGAGGGACCCGAGGGTGACGACACCCGTACGTACATGCCCCCCGTCCGGGACGGCGAGGCCACGTTTTTCCTCGCGGTCAACCGCAACAAACATTCCATTGCCCTGGACCTGAAAGACCCGGAAGACCTCGACGTAGCACGTTCCCTGATCAGCACGGCCGACGTCATGATCGAGAACTTCAAGCCCGGCAACATGGCACGGCTGGGCTTGGATTACGCGGCCGCGGCCGAATTGAACCCGGACATCATCTACGCTTCCATCACAGGATTCGGTACCGGAGCCGGCGCCCACATTCCGGGGTACGACCTTTTGGTGCAGGCCGCATCGGGAATGATGAGCCTGACCGGGGACCAGGACACCCAGCCGTACCGGGCAGGCATCGCACTATTCGATGTCATCACAGGCCTGCATGCTGCCATCGGCATCCTGGGGGCGCTGCACCACAAGGACCGGACCGGCGAAGGTCAGCTGGTAGAGCTCAACCTGCTGACCTCGGCCCTGTCCGGCATGGTGAACCAATCTGCGGCCTACGTATCGGGCGGTGTAGTACCCACCAGGATGGGTAACGAACACCCCAGCATGTATCCATACGCCCCGATGCAGACCGGAGACGGCACCATCATCATCGCGACGGGCAATGACGCCCAGTTCGTCCGGCTGTGCGGGGCGCTGGGGATTCCCGACGTAGCGAGGGATCCGAAGTTTGCGACGACGCTGCAGCGCAACGCCAACCGCGACGAGCTGCGGGGCATCCTCCACGCCCAGTTGGCTGCCCAATCAGCTGACGAATGGTTCCGCGAGCTCTCGTCGGCAGGGCTGCCCTGCGCTCCGATCCAGGATGTCCGCGGCGGCGTCGAGCTGGCTGAACAGCTGGGGCTAAGCCCGGTAGTGATGGCGGGCGAAGGGGAACGGAAGATCCCCACGGTCCGACACCCTGTCGAGTATTCCCTCACCCCGGTGGACTACTCACTCGCACCGCCCGAGTTGAACGCAAGCTCCGGGCTGGTGCGGGACTGGCTGCTGAACCGGAAAGCCCTGGTCGATGCCTGAAACCTACCGGACCCGCGTCTGCCCCCGGTGGTCCGACCAGGACCTCAATGGGCACGTCAACCACGCCGCCGTCGTCACCCTCCTGGAGGAGTCAAGAATCAAGTGGCGATCCTCGATGCCAGGAATACGTCAAGCCGAGGCAACCCCCACGGTGGTGGCCAGCCTCGACGTGAACTACCGGCGGCCGGTGCATCACGGCGAAGACCTGGAGGTTGAACTGACCGTGATCAGGATCGGCACGAGTTCATTCAGCCTGGAATTCAGGGGCAGCCAACACGGCGCAGTCGCCGTAGACGGCCGGACCGTGCTGGTTTCAGTCCATCGGGACACTGGCAAGTCCCGGCCGTTGGCCGAACACGAGCGCCACTGGCTCACCCTTTTCCAACCTTCACAAGGAAACACGGACCCGCAGCGTAAGCGGGTTCCCGATCACACACCACTGGAGTTCTCTCGATGACACCGGAAACCGCCGCGAACGGCACCGATTTTTACCTTATGGACGATTTCCTCAGCGCTGAGGACCGGGCGCTCCGGCTCAAAGTCCGCGCCTTCGTGGACAAAGACCTGCTGCCCGTCATTAATGGCTACTGGGAACGTGCCGAATTTCCCGTCGACCTTGTTCCCAAGCTTGCCGGGCTCGGCATCGTCGGAACAACCATTCAGGGTTACGGATGTCCTGGGCTAAGCCGGCTTGCCGCCGGGATTGTTGCCGCGGAGATCTCCCGCGGCGATGGTTCCGTTAACACCTTCCTCGGCGTCCAGTCCGGACTGGCGATGGGAACCATCAACATGCTCGGCAGCGAGGAGCAAAAACAGCGGTGGCTCCCCGGCATGGCAGCCCTTGGCAAGATCGGCGCCTTCGCCCTGACCGAACCCGAGCACGGATCTGATTCGGTGGCACTCGAAACCAGCGCGCGCCGGGATGGGGACAGCTACATCATCAATGGACGCAAGCGCTGGATCGGCAACGCCAGCATGGCCGACGTCGTCATCATCTTTGCCCGCGACGAAGCAGACGCGAAGGTAAAGGCGTTCGTGATGGAGCGGAACGGGGACGGCAGCTTTCCGGACGGATACTCCACCGAAGTCATCACCGGCAAGATCGGCAAGCGGGCGATCCTCCAGCCGGATATCACCCTCGATAACCTCCGGATCCCGGCCGCCAACCGGCTCCCGGAATGCCACTCGTTCAAGGACGTCACCCGCGTACTGACCTCAACGCGAAGCGGCGCGTCCTGGGAGTCCTACGGCCACGCAATGGCTGCCTACGAGATCGCACTGGACTACGCGAAGACCCGCCAGCAGTTCGGCAAACCCATCGGCAGTTTCCAGCTCGTGCAGAACAAACTGGCCAACATGCTCGCCGAACTGACCGCCATGCAGCTGATCTGCTTCCGGCTGGCCGAACTCGCCGAAGACGACCGGATGACCGGGCCCATGGCGTCACTCGCCAAGATGCATACGGCACGGAAAGCCCGCTGGATCTGTTCCGAAGCGCGGGACATGCTCGGCGGCAACGGCGTACTGCTGGAGAACCACGTGGCGAGGCACATGACCGACATGGAGGTTGTCTCCACTTACGAAGGCACAGACTCCATCCAGTCCCTGCTCGTAGGCCGGGAGATCACCGGCCTCTCCGCCTTCAGCTAGATGCCCGCTGGGCTTCGGCAGCACGACATTAACGAAATCCATATACGCAAAGGAATAGTCATGAGCAACTTCACGAACCGGGTGGCCGCGGTCACCGGAGGGGCGCAGGGCATCGGTGCTGCCACCGCGCTGAAACTGGCCGCAGGGGGTGCCACCGTCGTCGTCCTTGACCTCAATGAGGACCGCGCCAAGGACACCGCACAGCGCATCTCGGACCACCCGGACGTCCTGGCGGCAGGTGGAAAAGCCGTTGCCGCCTGCTGCGATGTCACGGATGAGGAAGCCGTGGACCGGGTGTTCGATGACATCCACAGGGAGTTCGGCCGCCTGGACATCCTGGTAAACAACGCCGGCATTACCCGCGACAATATGTTCTTCAAGATGGAGCGGCCGGACTGGGACTCCGTCCTGACCACCAACCTCACCAGCGCCTACCTCTGCTCGCGCGCTGCCCAGCGGTACATGGTTCCGGCCAAGTACGGAAAGATCGTCTCGCTCAGCAGCCGCAGCGCACTGGGCAATCGTGGCCAAGCCAACTACGCTGCGGCAAAAGCCGGCATCCAGGGTCTGACGGCGACGCTCGCCATCGAACTTGGTCCGTTCAACATCACGGTCAACGCCGTGGCACCGGGTTACATCGCCACGTCGATGACTGCCGCCACTGCCGAGCGTGTCGGGGCCAGCCCGGCCGAACACCAGCAGGCGGTCGCGGAGCGCACCCCGCTGGGACGCGTCGGCCAACCGGAGGAAGTCGCCGCTGCAGTCGCTTTCTTCGCCGGTGACGACTCCTCCTACATCTCCGGTCAGACCCTCTACATCAACGGCGGGGCGCGCTGATGCCCGAGGCATTCCTCGTCGGAGGTGTCCGCACGCCCGTGGGCCGTCACGGCGGCGCGCTCGCGACGGTCCGCCCCGACGACTTGGCCGCCCTGGTGCTGCAGGCCGCCGTGGACCGCGCCAGCGTCGATCCTGCCGCCGTCGACGAAGTAATCCTCGGCTGCGTCAACCAGGCCGGGGAGGACAACCGAAACGTTGCCCGGATGGCCGCGCTGCTGGCCGGCTTCCCGCATGCCGTTCCGGCCGTGACGGTCAACCGGCTGTGTGCCTCCGGGCTAACCGCCATCGGCATGGCGGCGCAATCGGTGCGCAACGGTGACGCCGACCTTGTAGTGGCTGGCGGCGTGGAATCCATGACCCGCGCGCCGTGGGTCATGGCCAAACCGGAGAAGCCGTACGGCAAACCGGGTGAAGTCGCGGACACCTCAATCGGTGCACGGTTCACTAACCCGCGGATGGAGTCCGGGGCGCTGTTTTCCATGCCCGAAACGGCAGAAGAAGTGGCTGGCCGGGAGAACATTTCGCGTGCGGACGCGGACAGCTTTGCACTGCGCTCGCACAACTCGGCTGTGGCGGCGATCGACGCGGGCCGTTTCAAAGATGAGATAGTCCCTGTTCCGGTCAAGGGCAGGCGGGGGGAAGTCTCGCTGGTGGAGACCGATGAAGGGCCCAGGCGGGGGTCAAGCGCTGATGCCCTCGCCGCCCTCCGGCCCATCGTGGCGCCCGGTGGAGTGGTCACCGCCGGCAACTCAAGCTCCCTCAACGACGGTGCATCCGCAGTAGTAGTCGCCAGCGGCGAGGCCGTGGAGCGCTACGGGCTCACCCCGCGGGCCCGCATCGTCACCAGCCAAGCGGCCGGTGTGGCGCCGGAAGTGATGGGCATCGGCCCGGTGCCTGCGACTCAAAAGGCACTGGCCAAGGCTGGCTGGGGCCTGGCGGACGTGGGCGCCGTCGAGCTCAATGAGGCGTTCGCAGCGCAGGCGCTGGCCTGCATGCGGCTGCTTGGTATGGATGCAGGAACTGTCAACAACGACGGCGGTGCAATCGCCTTGGGGCATCCCCTGGGTTCCTCCGGTTCACGGATCGTCGTCACGCTGCTGGGGCGGATGGAACGCGAAGACGCCAACCGCGGCCTGGCCACCATGTGCGTCGGCCTGGGCCAGGGCGTCGCCATGCTGCTGGAGAGGGTCTAAATGAGACTGTTCAAGGACGCCGCCGAGCTGGCCAGCATGACGGGACAGGAAATCGGGGTCAGTGGGTGGCACACTCTGGACCAATCCCAGATTCAGGCCTTCGCCAACGCCACACTGGACCAACAGTGGATACACACGGACCCGGAGCGGGCCGCCGACGGACCGTTCGGCACCACCGTCGCGCACGGTTACCTCAGCTTGTCGATGCTGCCGTACCTGGCTGGCCAGGTGTATCGCGTTGATGGGGCTGCGATGATCATCAACTACGGCCTGAACAAGGTACGGTTCCCTGCCCCGGCCAGGGTCAACTCACGCATCAGGGACCGGCTGACGCTGGCCTCAGTGAGCGAGACAGCCAGCGGACGGCAGCTGCAGTTCCATCACCTGATCGAGCTGGAAGGCTCGCGAAAGCCTGCCTGCATAGCGGAGACTGTCTCCCTGCTCCCGAGCTGAGCTGCTCCTGAAGACCTTGCACCACCATCCGAACAACGACGTTACGGCTGGGCCTGCCTGCAGGCCCTTTCCGAGGGAGAAACCCCATGAGCACAGAAAACTCAAACCTGAAATACGTCGACGCTGGCCTCCAGGGGCCCGCGTCGGAACTGAAGGTGTCGCCTGCTGAACTGCGCCGCACCTCAGTTTCGTCCTTCCTTGGTTCCGCGTTGGAATACATGGACTTCACGCTTTATACCCTGGCGGCGGCGCTCGTTTTCGGGCCGCTGTTCTTCCCCAATACAGACCCTGCCATGGCCTTGCTCGCCAGCTTTGCCGCTTTTGGTTCCGGATTCCTCGTCCGGCCCCTGGGCGGGGTCTATTTCGGCTACCTTGGGGATAAATACGGGCGGAAATCCGTCCTGGTCATAACCGTGGGAATGATGGGGATCGCCACTCTGGGAATGGGTCTTTTGCCCACGTTTGCCCAGATCGGGGTCATGGCTCCCATCCTCCTGGTGCTCCTGCGGCTTATCCAGGGCTTCGGCGCCGGCGCCGAGCTGTCCGGGGCCTCGCTGCTGCTGGTGGAATCCGCCCCGTCGAATAAGCGCGGATTTTACGGCGCCGTGGTGGCACTGGGAACGGCAACAGGTGTGCTGTTGGCCAGCGGACTGTGGCTGCTGCTCTCGCAAATGCCTAAAGACGAGTTCCTCGCCTGGGGATGGCGTCTTCCCTTCCTGCTGAGCGTCGGTACCACCCTTGTGGCACTGTACTTGCGGCGCAGTGTGAGCGAATCACCGGTCTTCGAGGCGGTGAAGGCGCGGCGGGCAGCGGCGCGCCTGGAGGCCAAGCAACAAAGCGTCTGGCGTGACGTTGCCGATTCCAAGAAGGCCTTCCTCGTCTCGCTGGGCATCAAACTCGGCGAAAACGGCTCCGTGTACCTCGTCAAGGGATTCCTTATCGGATGGACGGTGTCTGTGGTGAAGATGGACCCCAATCTGGTCACTACGGGCGTGACGCTCGGCTCCGTTTTGGGCGTGCTTACGGTCCTGCTGACCGGTAAGCTCACTGACCGGTTCGGCCGACGCAAAGTTTGGCTCTGGCTCTCCGGGTTCCAGTTCGCCTTCACCATTCCCGCGATGCTGATGATCGAAACACGGAACCCCGTATTGGTGGCCCTGGTCTTCGTTGTCTATGTAGGCGGTCCGCTGCCGAACCTGTATGGCGTGGAGTCCACGTGGCTGGTGGAGATGTTCGGCTCCAAACGTCGCTTCTCCTTTATGACGACCGTCAAGGAAATCGGCGCCGTTCTGTCCGGAGGTCTTGGACCCATTATTGCTGCCAGCGTCGTTGCTGCGACCGGACCGGGGTGGATCCCAGTTGCCGGAATCCTCATGGCCTACGCGGCGATCGGTCTTGCGGCAGGCTTCTTTGCCCCGGAAACCAGGGGCCGGGACCTCAACGCGGAGGCAGACGCGTTCTAAGCCCACAAAAGCGGGCGACGGCGGGAGCTCTCAGCCGTCGCCCGCTTTCGAGCGTCCAGTCGCGGCAGGCCTCAGACCTCCGCCACAGGAGCCGCGAACTGCGCCTCGTACAGCCGCGCGTAGGCCCCGCCAGCAGCGAGGAGTGACGCGTGCGTCCCCTGCTCCACGATCTGCCCGTTCTCCATCACCAGGATGAGGTCGGCGTCGCGGATCGTGGACAGGCGGTGCGCAATCACAAAGGACGTCCGGTCGGACCGCAGCGCGCTCATCGCCTTCTGAACCAGCACCTCCGTCCGGGTGTCCACGGAGGACGTCGCCTCATCCAGGATCAGCACCGAAGGCGAAGCCAGGAATGCCCGCGCAATCGTCAGCAGCTGCTTCTCGCCGGCGGAGACGTTGGAGCCTTCGTCGTCCAGCACGGTGTCGTACCCCTCGGGCAGGGACTTCACAAAGCGATCAACATACGTCGCCCGGGCAGCTTCCAATACGTCTGAAGAGGAAGCAGCAGGCCGGCCGTACGCAATGTTGTCCCGAATGGTCCCGCCGAACAGCCACGTGTCCTGCAGCACCATCCCCATCCGCGAGCGCAGGTCGTGCCGGCTCATGGTGGTGATGTCCACACCGTCTAAAGTGATGCGGCCGCCGTCGAGCTCGTAGAACCGCATCATCAGGTTCACCAGCGTGGTCTTACCGGCCCCGGTCGGCCCCACAATCGCCACCGTCTGCCCCGGCTCTGCCACCAAGGACAGCCCACTGATCAGCGGCTTGTCCGGCGAATACGAGAAGGACACATCCTCAAACACCAGCCGCCCCCGGGCAGCACCATCAGGGCTCTGCAGCGAAGCCCCAACAGGATCAGCCGACTGTTCCTCCGTATCCAGCAACTCAAACACACGCTCGGCAGAGGCCACCCCGGACTGCAGCAGGTTCGCCATGGACCCCAGCTGCGCCAGCGGCTGAGTGAACTGCCGCGAGTACTGGATGAACGCCTGCACATCGCCCAGCTGCATGGCCCCGGACGCCACCTGCAGGCCACCCACCACGGCGATCCCCACGTACACCAGGTTCCCGATGAACGTCATGGCCGGCATGATCAGCCCGGAAATGAATTGCGCCCCGAAGCTCGCCTCATACAGCTCCGCGTTCTTCTGCCGGAACCGCTCCCCCACCTCGCGCTGCCGGCCGAACACCTTCACGAGTGCGTGCCCGGTGTAGGTCTCCTCGATCTGCCCGTTCAGCTCGCCGGTGTTCTTCCACTGCTGCACGAACAGCTTCTGCGAGCGCTTGGCGATCAGCGTGGTGATCCCCAGCGTCAGCGGAATGGTCACCAGCGCGATCAGCGCCAGCGTGGGCGAGAGGATGAACATCATCACCAGCACGCCCAGCACCGTCAGCACGGACGTCACGGCCTGGCTGATGGACTGCTGCAGGCTCTGCGAAATATTGTCCACATCGTTGGTCACCCGGCTGAGCAGCTCACCGCGCTGGATTGAATCGAAGTACCGCAGCGGCAGCCGGTTGATCTTCGCCTCAATCTGCTCGCGCAGCCCAAACACGGTCCGCTGCACCACGCCGTTCAGCACATACGCCTGCCCCCACATGAACGCCGAGCCCAGCACGTACAGCACCAGCGCCCACGTCAGCACACTGGCCAGCGCAGAAAAGTCGATCCCCGCGCCCGGCGTCAGCGTCATGGCGCTGAGCATGTCCGCCTTCTGGTTCTCCCCCGATGCCCGCAGCATCGCAATCAACTGCGCCTGCGTCATCCCCGGCGGCAGCTGTTTGGACACCACGCCGGAAAAAATCAGGTTGGTGCCCTCGCCCAGCAGCCGCGGCCCAATCACCTGCAGCACCACGCCCGCCACAGCCATGGCCAGCACCAGCATCAGCCAGAACCGCTCCGGCCGCAGCGTGCCCAGCAGGCGTTTGGCGGAGCCGCCGAAGTTCATCGCTTTCTCCGCCGGGACATTCATCCCGGCAAAGGGGCCGCCATGCCCGGGGCCGCCGCGCGGCCGTGGAATGCGTACGACGTCGGCCTGGCCGCCTGCGGAGGCGGGCGCGGCTTTGGTGCCGCGTGCGGGGGTGGATCCGTGGCTCATACCGTCTCCTCCGCTGCCAGCTGGGACGACACAATCTCGCGGTACGTCTCCGATGTCTCCAGCAACTCGTGGTGCGTGCCCTGCGCAACGATCCTGCCGTCGTCGAGCACCAGGATCTGGTCCGCATCAACGATGCTGGACACCCGCTGGGCGATGATCACCATGGTGGCGCCGGCGATGTTGCGCTTGAGTGCCTGACGCAGCCGGGCATCGGTGCCGGTGTCCAGCGAAGAAAACGAATCGTCAAAAATGTAGAGCTCGGGCCGCTTCACCAAAGCCCGGGCAATGGCCAGCCGCTGCCTCTGGCCGCCGGAGACATTGGTCCCGCCCTGGGAGATGGTCGCATCCAGCCCGTCCTCCATCTGCTCCACGAAATCCCGGGCCTGCGCAATCTCCAGCGCGCTCCACAGCTCATCCTCGGTGGCATCCGGATTGCCGTACAGCAGGTTGCTGCGAACGGTGCCGGAGAACAGGTAGGGCCGCTGCGGCACCAGGCCGATGTGCCCCCACAGCAGGTCCGGGTCCAGGTCGCGGATGTCCACGCCGTCCATCAGTACCGCCCCCGAGGTGACGTCGAAGAGCCGCGGCATCAGGTTCACCAGGGTGGTCTTGCCGGAGCCGGTGCTGCCGATGATCGCCGTGGTCTGCCCCGCGCGGGCGGTGAAGCTGATCCCGGACAGGACGGGCTGGTCGGCACCAGGGTAAGCGAATCCGACGTCGCGCATTTCCAGCTCACCGCGCCGGACCGCGCTGGTGACCGGCTGCTTCGGCGGCAGGACGCTGGAACTGGTGCCCAGCACCTCGCCGATCCGGTCCGCCGATACCGACGCCCGCGGGATCATCACCGCCATGAACGTGGCCATCATGACGGACATCAGGATCTGCATCAGGTAGCTCAGGAACGCGATCAGGGTTCCCACCTGCATGGACCCGTCCTCGATCCGGAACGCGCCGAACCAGATCACGGCCACGCTGGAGACGTTCAGGATCAGCATGACGGTGGGGAACATCAGGGCCATCAGCCGGCCTGCCCGGAGCGCAACATCGGTAACGTCCGTGTTGGCGCCCGCGAACCGTTCCGTCTCCATGTCCTCCCGCACGAAGGCCCGCACCACCCGGATGCCGGTGAGCTGCTCGCGCAGCACCCGGTTGACGGTGTCGATCCGGGCCTGCATCTTGCGGAACAGTGGCACCATGCGCGTGACAATAAGGCCGACGGCGATCAGCAGCACCGGGACGCACACGGCAATGAGCCAGGACAGCTGGGCGTCCTGCCGGATAGCCATGATCACCCCGCCGATGCTGAGCATGGGCGCGGCCACCATGAGCGTGGCGGACATCAGCACCAGCTGCTGGACCTGCTGGACGTCATTGGTGGAGCGGGTGATCAGGCTGGGCGCGCCGAACCTGGTGACCTCCTGCTCGGAAAACTGCCCCACCCGCTCGAAAATGGCCCCGCGCAGGTCGCGGCCCAGGCCCATCGCCGCCTTGGCACCGAAGTACACGGCCACCACGGCACACGCGATCTGCGCCAGGGTGATGAGCAGCATGATGCTGCCGGTGGACAGGATGTAGCCGGTATCGCCCCGGGCCACGCCCTGGTCAATGATGTCCGCGTTCAGCGTGGGCAGGTACAGCGACGCGATGGACTGCGCCAGCTGGAAAACCACGACGGCGGCCAGCAGCGGCCGGTGCGGCCGCAGGTATTCGACAAGCAACTTCCAGAGCAAGGCGGCTCCAACCTGACGGAATGTCCACAAACGTGGTGCGAGCGTCAGTTTACGTCCAGCAGCTGGGACTTGACCGGGCCATCAAGCCAGAACTTTGCAGGTTCTCCCACGGCGTATTCGGGGGACTCGCCGGGGATCCAGCCGGGCCGGTGGGTACATGGGTGTGAGAGAACTGGATGGGCGCCAAGAACGCGCCGCCCCACCGAAGGATGGAAGAAACAACGATGTTTGCCGGCACACGGAACCCCTCCCAGAACACTGCCAGGTTCGGAGTCGCCTTCATCGGCGTCCTGCTCATCGCAGTCAACCTTCGGGTGTCCTTTGTCAGCGTCGGACCGGTCCTGGTCAACATCAGCAGCGACCTGGGATTGTCAAGTGCCGCAGCGGGATTCCTCACCGGCCTCCCGCTCATCGCGTTCGCTGTCTTCTCGCCCCTTGCGCCCGGCTTTGCTGCCCGGCTGGGCCTGGACCGGGCACTGTGGATGTCATTGCTGATCCTCGCCTCCGGCATCGTGCTCCGCTCCCTGCCCGTGCCCGGCTTCATCTGGGCCGGGACGGTCCTGATCGGCGTGGCCATCGCGTTCCTCAACGTCCTGGTCCCCTCCCTCGTCAAGCGGGACTTTCCGTTGCGGGTCAGCCAGGTCACCGGCAGCTATACCGCTGCCCAGGCCGCGTTCGCAGCGGTGGGGGCCGCCGTCGTCGTTCCCGTGGCCCAAACGTCGCCGGCAGGATGGCGGCTCGCCCTCGGCGCCTGGGTGGGGCTGGCCCTCATCGCCATGGCCGTGCTGCTGCCATGGTTGCGCCGCCACGGAACAAGCGCCGCGCACGCCGCACCGCAGGAACGGGCACACCGATCGCCCTGGGGCTCAGCACTGGGCTGGCAGGTGACGGCGTTTATGGGGCTGCAGTCGATCGCCTTCTATGTCCTGATGGCCTGGCTGCCCACCATCGAGCAAAGCCGCGGGATCCCCGCCACCACTGCCGGCGTACACCTTTCCGTCTTCCTGCTGATCAGCGTGTTCGCCAGCCTGGGGACGGGCGCGATCCTGCACCGGGGACCCGACCAGCGGGTGGTGTCCTTCGCCAGCGGGGCGTTGGTGTTCGTGACCTTCCTGGGCCTGGCACTCGCGCCGGACCTCGTCCTCCTGTGGGTCCTGTTGGGCGCCGTCGGATGCGGAAGCCTCATTGTCATTGCCCTGTCGCTGTTCAGCCTCCGGACGGTGAACCACCCGCAGGCAGCATCCCTGTCCGGCATGGCACAGTCCGTGGGCTACGGGCTGGCTGCGGTGGGCCCGGTGGCCTTCGGTGCACTCCGGGATGCCAGCGGGGACTGGACGCTTCCGCTGCTCGGCACCGCCGGTGCCATGGCCATCCTGGCAGTGACCGGGTTGTTCGCCGGCCGTGACCGTGTCATCAGGGAATCAGCTTCTCGGCGCGGTAGCGGTCAAACAGCGACGTAAAGGCGTCCAGCGTCCGCCGGTACCCGGTAAAGCCGGCGTCACGGCTCTTCCCCATGTCCGTCACCACCTCGATGCCGCGGCCCAGGTCTCCGTCCGTATGCCACCAACTGGCCACCAGGTCCAGGTCCGGTTCGCTGAGGTTGTGTTCCGCGGCGATCCGCCGCCACTGCTCCTCCCGGCCCGCCATGGACTGCTCAAGGGGGCGGGGCTCCGCCTGGTATCCCTCCCACTCCAGGCCGAAGTAGGCGGCGAGTTTCGGCCACATCCAGCGCCAGCGGAACACGTCGCCGTTGACGATGTTGAAGGCCTCATCAGCGGCCGCGGGGGTGGTTGAAGCCCAAAGCATGTGCTCGGCGAGCAGGCCGGCATCCGTCATGTCCGTGAGCCCGTTCCACTGCGTTTCCGACCCCGGGAAGACGAACGGCTGCCCGCTGTCCCGGCACAGGGTGGCCTGCGCGGCGAGTGTGAGTCCCATGTTCATGGCGTTGCCCACCGCATGCCCGATTACCGTGTGGGCGCGGTGGACGGACCAGGTGAACCCCTGCCGGGCCGCGGCCGCCCAGAGCTCGTCCTCCTGGGCGTAATAGAAGTTCGGCACCGGAAGGCGCGGTTCCTCCTCGTGGAAGGGGGTGTCCGGCATTTCTCCGGCGGCGTATGCCTCGAACGGTCCCAGGTAATGCTTGAGTCCGGTCATCAGGGCAACGTGGGCCACGTCCTTGCCCTGCAGTGCTGAGAGGAGATCACGGACCATGCCCGCGTTGACGGCGATGTTTTCTTCCTCGGTGGCGCGGCGCGACCATGTGGTGAAGAAGACATGCGAGGGGTTCTCCGGACCCAGCACAGCGGCAAGGGAGTCGGCCGAGGTCAGGTCCGCGGAGAGCCACCTGACGCCGGCGCGTCCGGGACCGGGCCTGCGGGACAAGGCCAGGACTGTCCAGCCTTCGCCCACCAGGGTATCCACCAGGGCGGACCCTGCGATGCCGGTGGCCCCTGCCACCAGCGCTGTCCGTCCGTTGCCCGTTGCTGTTCCTGATCCGATGGTCATAGTGCTCCTCTTGGTAGGTGCTTGGTTGCATCCGCGCGTCAGCGCGGCCTCACGCCTGGGCGGAGGCCCGCGCGCTGCGTTACGCCGGGACGGTGGGCCACCATGGACCCTCTGGCGACAAGTCGGAGCGTCAGCCAGATATTCCGGCGCCGGCAAGTGGCCACCAGGAGGTACCCTGCAAATTGCAGGGTGCGGGGCGGTGACAGGCCGGGTTTCACCCATGGCGTAGGAGGGTCTCTACCTGTCACCCGTCCATGGTCAAATAGGAGGGTTGCACCGGCTGCCCGAGTCCAACCGCGGCCTCGGCCCAACGGAAGGAATAAGCACATGACCGATCCCCAAGACCATCCCCCGGTCCCCACTTCCGGGAGCGCACAGGGCCTGGACCAGAAGGTTGAGGGCGGGTGCCCGGTGGCCCATGGCAGTGCCACCGCCCAGGGCAGTGAAAGCGAAAACCCTGCGATCGATTCGCCGACGCCCAAGGGGCACCGGCCACGGACCAACCAGGACTGGTGGCCCAACCAGCTGGACCTCTCCGTGCTGCACACGCACGGCCAGGCGAGCAACCCGCTTGGCCCGTCCTTCAGCTACCGCGAGGAATTCCAGAAGCTCGACGTCGAAGCCCTCAAGCAGGACATCAGCCAGGTGCTGACCACTTCCCAGGACTGGTGGCCGGCGGACTTCGGCCACTACGGCGGATTGATGATCCGCCTGAGCTGGCACGCCGCCGGAACCTACCGCGTCCATGACGGCCGCGGCGGAGCGGGCGACGGCAGCCAGCGGTTCGCCCCGCTGAACAGCTGGCCGGACAACGCCAACCTGGACAAGGCCCGCCGCCTGCTGTGGCCCGTCAAGCAGAAGTACGGCCAGAAGCTTTCCTGGGCGGACCTGTTGGTCCTCGCCGGCAACGTTGCCCTTGAGTCCATGGGCTTCAAGACGTTCGGTTTCGCCTTTGGCCGCGAGGACGTGTGGGAGCCCGAGCAGATCTTCTGGGGCCCGGAGGACGCCTGGCTCGGTGACGAGCGGTACACCGGTGAGGGCACTATGGCGGACAACGTCGGTTCCACCGAAATGGGCCTCATCTACGTCAACCCCGAAGGCCCCATGGGCAACCCGGATCCCGTGGCCGCTGCCGCGTTCATCCGTGAGACGTTCAAACGCATGGCGATGAACGATGAAGAGACCTTCGCGCTGATCGCCGGCGGCCACACTTTCGGCAAGACCCACGGCGCCGGCCCCGCCGACGCACACGTGGGCCCCGAACCGGAGGGCGCAGACCTGGAGGCGCAGGGCCTGGGCTGGCTCAGCACCTACGGCAGCGGCAAGGGCGGCGACACCATCACCTCCGGCCTGGAGGTCACCTGGACGGACAAGCCCACCCAGTGGAGCAACCGCTTCCTGGAGATCCTCTTCGAATACGAATGGGAACTGGTCAAGAGCCCCGGCGGCGCCCACCAGTGGGTCGCCAAGGACGCACCCGAGATCATCCCGGACGCGCACGACCCCAACAAGAAGCACCGGCCCACCATGCTGACCACGGACCTGTCGCTGCGTTTCGACCCGGAGTACGAGAAGATCGGCCGGCGTTTCCTGGAGAACCCGGACCAGTTCGCCCTGGCCTTCGCCAAGGCCTGGTACAAGCTGCTGCACCGCGACATGGGACCGGTGGGCCCGCACATGCTGGGGCCCTGGGTTCCGGAGGCACAGCTGTGGCAGGACCCTGTTCCCGCCGTTGACCATGAACTGATCGGCGAGCAGGACATCGCCCAGCTCAAGGCCACGCTCCTCGACTCCGGCCTGACCATCCCGCAGCTGGCGGGCACGGCCTGGGCGTCGGCTGCAACGTACCGCAAGACGGACCGCCGCGGCGGGGCCAACGGCGCCCGGATCAGGCTGGAGCCGCAGCGCAGCTGGGAGGCCCACGAGCCGGAGCAGCTGGCTGCCGTGCTTCCCGTCCTTGAGCGGGTGCAGGAGGAGTTCAACTCGGCACAGTCCGGCGGAAAGAAGGTCTCACTCGCGGACCTTATCGTCCTGGGCGGCGCTGCTGCCGTGGAAAAGGCAGCAGCCGACGCCGGGTTCCCCGTCACGGTGCCGTTCCGTCCGGGCCGCACGGACGCCACGCAGGAACAGACCGACGTCGAATCCTTCCAGTACCTGGAGCCGCGGGCCGACGGGTTCCGCAACTATCTGCGCCCCGGTGCGAAGGTCCAGCCGGAGACCCTCCTGCTGGACAAGGCGTACATGCTGGACCTCTCCGCGCCCGAGATGACGGCGCTGGTGGGCGGCATGCGTGCCCTGGGCACCAACGTGGCCGGCTCCAGCCACGGTGTGCTGACGGACAAGCCGCAGGTCCTGACGAACGACTTCTTCGTCAACCTGCTCTCGCCCGGCACCAAATGGAAGGCGTCGGAGTCGGAGGAGAACTCCTACGAGATCACCGATGTTGCCACCGGTGAACTCAAGTGGACGGCCACCCCGGTGGACCTGGTCTTCGGTTCCAACTCCCAGCTGCGGGCACTGGCCGAGGTCTACGCCAGCGATGACGCGAAGGAGAAGTTCGTGAACGACTTCGTGGCCGCCTGGGCAAAGGTCATGGAACTGGACCGGTTCGACCTGAACTAGCCTCCACAATCCAGGCTCCGGGCCGGCTGCATTCCGCAGCCGGCCCGGACCTGCTGAGGCGGCTTTATTGGTCGGCCGGGAAGCTGATGACCGCCGTGGTCCCGCCGCCGGGTGATTCCTTCAAGCTCAATTCCCCACCGTGCGCCTCAACAATGCGGCGGCAGATGGCCAACCCAAGGCCGGAGCCGTGCCCGTCCCCGTCGCGGTGCAGCCGGACCAGTGGTTCCAGCACGCGCTGCCGGTCCACCGGCGCAATGCCCTTGCCGTTGTCCGCCACCAGCACAGTGGTTCCGTGGTAATTCGAAATGCCGCTGATGCGCACGCTGAGGTCCCGGTCCGGGCTCCGGTAGTTCATGGCGTTGGCCACCAGGTTCTGCAGCAGGGTGCGCAACTGCCCGGGGTCCACGTGGAGCTTCATCTCCCCGCTGTCCAGGACGGCGCCGGGCCCGAAGGACAGGCCCAAATCCCTGGCCACTTCGGCCGCCACGTCCTGAAGGGATACGTGCTGCCGCTGGAGGACACCGCCCATCCGTGAGTAGGTCAGGACGTCCTCAAGCATGGTCAGCATGCGGTGGCCGCTGGCGCCGATGATCTGCAGATACTCGGCCGCCGGGTGGTCCCCGTCCACTTCATCCTCTGCCATCTCCACGTAGCCCAGCATGGTGGTGAGTGGTCCGCGCAGGTCATGGCTGACGCGTCCTGCAAACTCCGCCAGCTTGGCGTTGCTTTCCCGCACCTCGTCGAGGGCACTGTTCAACTGCAGCGTGCGCCGCTGGAGCTCAAGCAGCTGCACTGCCTGGCGGGCCAGGATCTCCAGCATGTCCAGCTGGTCCTTATCGGGTGTGCCCGCAGAATTGGAAAAGACGCACAGCGACCCCAGCACGAACCCGGACGACGTCTCCAACGGAACCGAAGCATAGAACCGGACGGCGGCAATTTCCCCTGTCACAAACGGATTCGATGCGAGGCGGGGGTCCAGGGATGCGTCCGGGACAACTGTTGTCTTCCCCGAGAGGAAGACTTGTGCGCACATGGAGTCCTCCCGGGCGCAGACGGCGGCCTCAAAGCCGACGGCGGCCACCTGCTGTTGCTCATCGGACGTGACAACGTTAATCACGCCGTAGGGGACGCCGCAGAGCTTTGCGGCAAGCTGGACAAGGTTTTCGAGGGGTTCCGTTGAAAGCGCCTGATCAACGCTCCGCTGGCGTCCCCCGCCGTTGGCGAAGGTGAATCCGTACTCCTGCAGTAACTCGTCCCGTCCGAGTGGATCGCTGAGCGCTGCTGTCATCGAGTGCGTGCCAACCATGAACGTCCCTTCCCAGACCGCAAAGGGGTCCCCGGGGAGATAGTACAGGCCACCACCCGTGTCCCGGGAATACGTTTCCCCGCTCCTCTGCCGCGGGCCGGGATTCAGAGGCATTGCTCCGGCAGGCGGCATAGGATCCAGTTATGGCCCAACTCATCGTCCCGGACCCAGCCCTCCACTCTTCCTGGCTGGAAGGAACTGCGGAGTTCCAAGGTGCCCACCTGGACGGCGCAGGCGCCGAGGGCTGGTCCCCGGACGATCTCCAGGACCCCGCCGTCTTTGGCCGCTTCGTCGATGCCCTCATCAAAGACGCGCAGCCGGAAACCGTGCGGAAGCCGGGCTACGTGCCCTGCACCTATCTATGGATTGCCGACGGCGGCACCTTCCTTGGGTCCCTGGCCATCAGGCACGGGCTGAACGACCACCTCCTCAACGAAGGGGGGCACATCGGCTACAGCGTCCGGCCCTCCGCCAGGCGCCGCGGCCATGCCGCGAAAGCAGTTGCCGATGCGCTGCCCCTGGCACGGGCATTGGGAATCACGCAGGTTCTCCTGACGTGCGACGAGGACAACGCCGGCTCGCGGGCAACCATCGAAAAGAACGGCGGCCAATACGAGGACACGCGCAACGGCAAGCGCCGCTACTGGATCGACACCGAATAGCCGGCGAACGCGTGCCAAACTTGGCGGGTGATCACAGAACACGCGCTGCTTCCGGTCATACCCGGCCGGGAAGAGGACTTCGAGGCAGCTTTCGCCCAGGCCCGGCACATCATCGCTTCAATGCCGGGCTTCCTCGCCATGTCTTTGTCGCGCTCGATTGAATCTCCCCAAACGTACCTGCTGCTCGTTGAATGGGAGTCGCTGGAAGACCATACAGTGGGCTTCAGGGGATCCCCGGGGTACCAGCAGTGGCGTTCTTTGCTGCACCGCTTCTATGAGCCGTTTCCGGTGGTGGAGCACTTCGAAACAGTTAGCGCCGCGCCGAAAGCCGCGTCATAAGCCGCGCCGCGGACGTTGGGGGGAAGCCCCCGCGCGAGTCTCGCTCCAGCGCGGGGGCTCCTTGCTTCCTGCCGGGGAACTGGCGTTGGAAACAGTTATAAATTACCGGCCGGTAGCTTGCGGAAATCACAGATTGCAGCGGCTTTGGCCAATCTTGATGGAACTTTGAGGGTGGCCCCGGGTCCCTTCAATCTGCGGGGCCCTCTAGTCCGCGAGGCCCTTTAGTCTGCCGGGCCCGCCGAGGCGTCGGGGTCCTCCTCCGGCTCAAAAGTGTTGGGCTCGGCCCCATCGGAGATCCCGACGCCGTCTTTCCCGCCGGGGATCCCGCCGTCGGGGTTGCCCTTCCTGGCCGCCGTATCCTCCTGCGGCTCGTCCTCAGGCAGTGAATCAGGTGAATTGATGGACATCGCTCCTCCTTCTGTGGCTGGGCCTCAACGCTAACAGCCGGTGCCGGAAAAGGCTCCGGAACAGCTCGAGGTTTTCTGCCCGTCCCCCAAAAACCGCGCCCGCTAGCCTAGCTGTCGGGGGCCGCTGCCCGCTGCTGCCTCAGGATGTAGCGCTGGAGCTTTCCCGACGGCGTCTTGGGCAGGTCCGCAACGAAGTGGATGCGGCGCGGATAGGCATGGGCGGCGAACTGCGTCTTAACCATGGTCTGGAGTTCAACCACCAGGGCATCACTGGCGGCGGTGCCATCCGCCAGGACCACGTAGGCCTCCAGGACTTCACCGCGCAGTTCGTCGGGAGCGCCCACCACGGCACTTTCCAGGACCGCCGGATGCGTGGCCAGGACGCTTTCCACGTCGAACGGGCCAATCCGGTATCCGGCCATGATGATCACGTCATCATCGCGGGAGGAGAAGTAGTAGTAACCGTCCGCGTCCACCATGCCCGCGTCCCCGGTCAGGTACCACTTGCCGTCCGCGCTGAACCTTTCGGCGGTCTTCTTCGGCGCATCCTGGTAGCCCTTGAACCACATCATGGGACTTTCCGCCACGTTGACGGCGACGCGGCCCAGCTCGCCGGGCGCGGCCGGCTCGTCGGCATTGTCCTTGAGGACCGCGCAGCTCCACCCCGGCAAGGGCCGGCCCATGGAACCCGGCCTCAGTTCCGTCCTCACATCGTCATGCCAGGCGTTGATGATCATCATTCCGTGTTCGGTCTGCCCGTAGTGGTCCCGCACCGGAACGCCCAGCACCTCCCGGGCCCAGCTGATCACTTCAGGGGTCAGCGGTTCGCCGGCGGATGAAGCGCGCCGAAGCTGGAACGGCCCGGTTCCGGCGCCGGCCTTGGCCCGCATGGTGCGGTACACGGTAGGCGCGGCGGCGAAGTTGGTCACCGAGAACGCCTCCAGCACCTTGAAGCTGAGTTCCGGGGAGAACCCGGGGCGCAGCAGGATGTTCCGCCGTCCCGCCGCCATGGGACCGAGGATCCCGTAGTACAGGCCGTACGCCCAGCCGGGGTCTGCGGCATTCCAGAAGACATCCCCTTCACTGACGTCCAGGCCCAGTTCGATGTACTGGCGGAACGCTGCCAACGCCCGGACCGGCACCGGCACGCCCTTGGGGGCGCCCGTGGTGCCGGACGTAAAGATGAGGACCAGGTCGCCGTCCCCTCCCACAGCTTCGGAGGCGATCCCCGGCCGCTGCCTGGCCAGGAGCGGCGTGAGCGCCAGGTCCGGCGCGGAGGCTTCTTCGCCGGCAACCACCACGGCGGCGCCGGTTTCCTGGATCTTCGCCCGCTGGTCGGGGTCGGTGATCACCACCTTGGCACGGGAAGCGGTAAGGCGGAGTTCGATGGCGGGCCACGCGAAGGCCGTGAACAAGGGCACATGGACGGCCCCGCGCCGCCAAATGGCCAGGAGCATAACCGCCAGGTCTGCCGACTTTCCCATCAGGGTGGCCACCGCGTCCCCGGGGCCGACCCCCAGTTCCGCCAGGGCGGCGGCTCCCCGTTCCGACCGCTCCCGCAGCTGGCCGTAGGTAATGTCCTCCGCCGAAAGGTCAGCTGCGACCACTGTGAAGGCAACGGCATCGGGATCGTGGCTGTCACACAGGAGCTCGGCCGCACAGGCGTCCGGCGCACCGTAGGTGGCGAGAAGGGCATCGACGGCTGGAACCGGACGGGACATTCATTCTCCTTTGAACAACAGCACCTTGAAGCACCGGCATGTGTAACACGGTGGAATCAACCTACTGCACTGAGATCGCCGTCACATGCCGCGCCCTGCTGTCATGCGCCGACAGGTCACCCCTTGGCGCCGGGCGGCCGGATGATCCGCCGCTGCGTGGCGGCAGCGATGGCGGCCGTGCGGTTGTCCACGCCGAGCTTGCCGTAGATGTGCACCAGGTGGGTCTTCACGGTCGCCTCCGAAATGAAGACCTGCCTGGCAATGGCGCGGTTGGACAGGCCCGTGGCCAGCAGTTCCAGCAGCTGCACTTCCCGCGGGGTCAGCGACGTGCCGGGGTTGCTGATCCGGTTCATCAGCAGCGCGGCCGCCCGCGGTGCCAGGACCGTGCCGCCGGCGGCAGCCTGCAGCACCGCTTGCCGCAGCTGCTCCGGCGGGGCGTCCTTCAACATGTAGCCACTGGCCCCTGCCTCCACGGCGGCGAGGATGTCCGCGTCGGTGTCATAGGTGGTGAGGATGAGCACCGGCGGCGGAGCATCGAGCTTCCGGATCTCGGCCGTGGCCGTGACGCCGTCCATGTCGTCCCCCATCTGCAGGTCCATGAGGACCACATCCGGCGCTTCACCCAGGGCGGTCAACCGGGCCAGTTCCTTCAGCGCTGCCCTGCCGTCAGGGGCCTCCGCGGCGATCGAAATGCCTTCAAAGCCGGTGAGCATGGCACGCAGCCCGGCGCGGACCACAGGGTGGTCGTCCACCAGCAATACCCGTATGTCGCTCACGGTTCCTCCACCGGGAGCCTGATGGCCACCACTGTGCCCTCGCCCGGCGCCGACTCCACCGCCAGCGTGCCGTTCAAGGCGGCGACCCGTTCCCGCAGCGAGCGCAGCCCAAAGCCGCTGCCGTCCGCTGCGCCCGCGGCACTTTCCCGATCTGGCGGGTCAAAGCCCGTGCCGTCGTCGTACACGTCCATGGTCACTTCACTGCCCAGGAAGGCAAGGCTGACGACGGCGGTGCTTGCCCGGGCGTGTTCGCGGACGTTCGCAAGGCTCGCCTGCGCCGCCCGCAGCAGGGCAACGCGGACAGGCTGGGGCAGGTCCTGTGGCTCCCCGTCCACCTCCAGGCGGCAGTGCAGGGGCGCCCCCGCGGCCTCGGCGTCTGTCCAGGTCCTCTCGCACAGCCGTCCCAGGGCCTCCACCAAGGTGGTGCCCTCCAGCTGGGGTGAGGACAGGCCGCGGACAAAACTGCGGGCCTCGGCCAGATTATCCGCCGCGGTCTGCTGCACCAGCGCCAGCCGCCCTGAAGCCGTGGCGAGATCACCGTCGGCGAGGGACTGCCCTGCGGCCCGGCCCAGCAGCACGATGCTGGACAGGCCTTGCGCCAGCGTGTCGTGGATTTCCCGGGCCAGCCGCTCCCGCTCGGCCAGTACGCCCGCCTGGTGCTGGGACCGGGCCAGCTCCTCCCGTGTCCGCCGCAGCTCGTCCGCCGCGCGCCGTTGGTTTTCCGCCTCGCGGTACAGGGCTGCGTAGGCCAGGCCGGTGATGACGGAAAAGATCGCGCCCAGGACAGGCCCGACGACGGCCGCAGCGTGCGGGACAGGAGCGCCGCTGGCAGCCCATTGGGAAGCGATGACCGCCACCGTCATCAGCGCGATGGTCAGGAGCGCGGCGCGCCGTGGCAGCAAATGAAGGTGCAGGAAAAAGATGGGGAACGCCAGCCAGGCGAAATCGGCGCTGCCGGCCAGCAGGAAAACCCACAGGGCCGTGACCAGGCCCAGCCAGAGCAAACCGTAGCGGCGGGGATCCACAACGGTCCGGCCCTCGGCATGGCGCTTTTCCAGGACTGTGCCGGCCAGGTAGACAGCAGCGAGGACCACAGCGGCGCTGGCCCACACCCAGCGCAGGGCACCTCCCGCCATCAGCATCCGGACCAGGCCGACGGCCAGCAGCAGCGCGAACCCGGTGTGCAGCGTGACCCGCAGGACTCGGAGGATAGCTGCGGATGATGCGTTTTCCAGGGCATTCAGCGGCCCCCGCCCGGAAACACCTGCGGCCTTCTCCGGTGGTGTTGGCAAGGGAGTGGCAGGCATTTCATCAGCTTATGCCGGGGACTGCGGGGAGCGGATCAACCGAAAGGTTGACTCCGGGCTCAACCGTTCCATGCCCGCGGATCAACCATCCCCGCGATGTCCGTAGAGGCTCCGGCCGGGATGGTGGAACTACAGAACAATCCACCCCTGCTGAGAGAAGAAACAACGTGTTCCTGGCAATCCGCGATATCCGCTTCGCCAAAGGCCGGTTCGCCATGATGGGCGGCGTCGTAGCCCTGATCACCCTGCTGCTGGTCATGCTGTCCGGCCTGACCGCGGGCCTTGCCGAGCAATCCACGTCCGTCATCGCCAGGCTCGGGGCAGCTGCGGCCAGCCCTGTGGACACCATCGTCTTCGGCGCCCCCGGCTCCGGCTCCCCCAAGGCGTCCTTCACCGAAAGCGCCGTGACCGCCGCCCAGGTGGACAGCTGGAAGGACCGGCCCGGGGTCCGGTCCGCCGAACCGCTGGGCATCATCCAGACCCGGGCGCAGACGGCGGAGGGTTCGGGGACAGCGAATGTTGCCCTGTTCGGCGTCGCGCAGGGCAGTCCGCTGCCACCCGCGGAGGTCTCCACCGGCACGGCCGTGGTGGGCTCCTCGGTGGCGGAGGCCCTGTCGGTGGGCCAGGGCGGCAAGCTGTCTTTGGGCGGCGTGGAACTTTCGGTCGCGGCCGTGGTGCCGGACCAGTGGTACGCGCACACCAGCGTGGTGTGGACCGCGCTGCCCGCGTGGGCCAAGGCGGCACACGTGTCCGACGGCGGACAGCTGGCCACGGTCGTCGCCGTCACCTATGCGAACGGGGCCACAGTGGATGAGGCGGCGGCGAACGCTGCAGCCCACACCGTCAGCGCGTCGCGCACCGGATCCTTCCAGGCCCTGGGCTCCTTCAAAAGCGAAAACGGGTCGCTGACCCTGATGCAGGCGTTCCTGTACGGAATTTCGGCACTGGTGATCGTGGCCTTCCTGAGCGTCTGGACCATCCAGCGCACCAGGGACATCGCCGTCCTGAAAGCCATGGGCGCGCCCAATACCTACATCCTGCGCGACGCCATGACCCAGGCCGCCCCCGTCCAGCTGAGCGTGGGCACCACGGTGATTCCCGTCGTCGGGATCGTTGCCCTGGGCCTGGCCGGTGCCGCGCTGGCTGTCCGCCGCGTCACCAAAGTCGATGCGCTGCTCGCGCTCGGCGGCAACTAATCCCTCTTCCCTCCCCCGAAAGGAACCCACCATGGCCACAACCGCTCCCTTGAGCCTGGTCAACGTCACCCTCGAATACCCGGACGGCGGCGGGACCACCACCGCCCTGGACCAGGTCAACCTCACCGCAAGCGCGGGCCAGCTGGTCTCCCTCGTGGGCCCCTCAGGATCCGGTAAATCCAGCCTCCTGGCCACCGCCGCCACCCTGGTCCGGCCGACCCGCGGGCAGGTCCTCATTGACGGCACCGATACGGCCGGCCTCAAGGACAGGGAGCTCTCCGCGCTGCGGCGCGAAAAAGTGGGCATCATCTTCCAGCAGCCCAACCTGCTGCCGTCACTCACCGCCGTCGAACAGCTCGTCATCAGCGCCCACCTGCGGGGAAAAAACGCCAAAGCAGCCCGTGCGAGGGCAGCGGGGCTGCTGGACGTGGCGGGTCTTTCCGCGAGCGCGGACAAGCTGCCCCACCAGCTCTCCGGCGGCCAGCGCCAGCGCGTGAACATTGCCCGGGCGCTCATGGGAAGCCCCAAGGTCCTGCTGGTGGATGAGCCGACGGCGGCGCTGGACCATGAACGGAGTGCGGCCATCGTGGGACTGCTGCGGCAGGTGACCACGGAGTTTGGCGTGGCCACGGTGATGGTCACGCATGACACCGAGTTCGTGCCCCTGACGGACGCGGTGGCCACCATGCGGGACGGCAGGCTCACGGCGCCGGTCCTGGCCCTCAGCCCAAGTGGTGCACCGTAAACGCTGTCAGGAACCCCACAGATGCTGTCAGCCCGGTGAGGTTGTGATGCTCCTCGAAGGCCTCCGGGATCATGGTGTCCGCCAGCATGGCCAGGATGCCGCCGGCCGCCACGGACGTAATGAACGCGACCAGCTCGTCCGGCGCATCCTCCAGCGCCACGTACCCCAGCAGCGCGGCCACCCCGCTCAGGATCGCGATGCCGCCCCACAGTCCAAACACGTACCCCCTGCTCCGGCCGGCCTTCTTCATGCCGGCTGTCCCGGAGAGCCCTTCGGGCACGTTGGAGATGAAAACAGCGGCCAGCATGGCAGGACTCACCGCTCCCCCGGCCAGCAGGCCGACGCCAAGGACCACGGATTCCGGGACGCCGTCCAGTAGCGCCCCAACGGCGATTGCCGTGCCGCTGCCGGGATCGTCTTTTTCGGAGGGCTGCTGGTCTCCGGACCGCTTGCGGTGCTTGGCGCCGGCCTTGGCCAGGAGCATATTGGCGCCGACGTACACCACCGCGCCGGCCAGGAACCCTGCCACCGTAGGCCACAGGCCGCCACCCTTGACGGCCTCGTCCACCAGCTCAAAGGCCAGGGCAGAGATCAGCACGCCCGCGCCGAAGGACATGATGGTGGACACCACCTTGGACGGTATGGACCAGCGCCAGGACACGGCTGCTCCCAGGACCAGCGCGGCACCGGCACCGGTGCCCCATACAAGTGACATCAACCAAGTAGGCATACGTATCCTGTCCCCAGCTGCGCAGAACTGAAACAGAGGGCCATCCCGGAAGGCTCGCTGGGCGGGCAGCCGGCCCTACCCGGCCCATGGGGCGCCGCGCGCAGAATTGATGGGATCTTGAGCCAAACCTTACGATCCCCATACCTTGCGGGTCCACGCTGGAGAGATCAGACCAACCAGCTTGTGGGGAGCAGGACGTCATGGGAAGCAGAACAGCGTTGGACAGCGACGTCACAACAGTGGGCGGTGTGCTGACAGACCGGCAGCCGCTAAATTTCCACACGTTGGGCCTCGCCGGCTGCATCGACCGGCTCACGGCGCCCTTGCGGCAGCGCGGGACCGTGGTCCACTGGGATACTCCACACTGGGGCATCGAGATCCCGGCGGACTCCGCGTCCCTCCTGTACCAGTCCGCCCGCGAGGCACTCAGCAACGCCTTCAAGTACTCCGCTGCGCACACGCTCACCATCCAGCTGGCAGCCGTTGACCACGGCATCCGCCTGGTGGTGGCCGACGACGGCACAGGGTTTGACAGCGACCTCGCCACGTGCGGGCGGCACCACGGCTATGGCCTGCGGCTCATGGCGGTCGCTGTGCAGGAAGCGGGCGGGGCCGTTGATATCAACGCCACCCCGGGGATGGGCACCAGCGTGACGGTGACGCTTCCGCTGGACTGACCCGCACGCCCGGATCGCAGGCGCCAGACGCGCCTGCCCCATAAACTCGGATGCCCGCCGTTGCTGGGATGGCGGGCATCCGTATGCCTGGTGGAACCGCCTGATGGAAAACTGCCTGGTGGAGAACCGAACTACCGGGAAAGCTTGGCGGCATCCGGTTCCAGGTCGCCAATGTGGCCCGGTGCGTTGGCAGCCAGGACCCTCGCCACGAAGGCTGCATACTCGTCCATGTAATGCCCCAGGAACTTGGCGGTGGACGCATCCTTGACCTCGCCGTCGTCCCCAAAGGCTTCTGCCTTGTAGGTGATGTAGGCCTCCGGCGCGTTCAGCTGCGGCGCATCGAGGAAGCTCAGGACGCTGCGCATGGAGGACTGCATCACCGCCGTGCCGATGCTGCCCGGCGAGGCGCCGATGATGCCGGTGGGCTTGCGGGCAAAAGAGTTGGTTCCCCACGGACGCGAGCCCCAGTCGATGGCGTTCTTCAGGGCGCCGGGGATGGAGCGGTTGTATTCGGGAGAGACGAACAGGATCCCGTCGGCGGCCTCGATGGCTTCCTTGAGGGCACGGCCCTCGGGCGGGAAGTCGGCGTCATAGTCGTAGCTGTACAGCGGGAGGTCCTTGATGGGGATCTCGGTGAATTCCAATTCCTCCGGAGCGAGCTTGATCAAGGCCTTGGCCAGGACCCGGTTGATGGAGCCGCTTGCCAGGCTGCCCACGAAATATCCGATCTTGTACGTTGCCATAAGGGATCCTTTCCAACAGCCGGTCCGCGCCGGCTGGCTGAGTGTGGCTGGAAATGGTGCCGTCCCCGGCACGGGCCGGAAGCGGCGGTTGGTGCCCGGTGCCTCATCAGTCCAGCACACCAGCGCGGCTGCGGCCAGAGGGTGAACGGTGCCGGCCTCCGGCGAAGCGGAAACGCCCGTGACACTGCGGCCGTCCCGCCTGGCAACAACCCCTTGCACGCACGCCACCGGTCTACTACGTTGTAGTCCAATCAAGAAAGCGCTTTCCCAGCAGCGTTGGGTCTTCTGCGCGCAGCAACAAGTGGAATTGGATGACATGGCGGACAACATCCTCATCAAGTGGATCGACGGACAGGCCCCTGCGGAAATCAGCGGCGGAACCACCTGGGGCATGCCGTTCCTGCGCGGCACAGTTCCCGGGGTGGAGGCCCTGGCAGTTGCGGACGTCAACGGCGCCCGCGTCCCCAGCCAGGCGTGGCCACTGGCCACCTGGCCGGACGGATCCCTGAAGTGGGCCGGCGTCGCGCTCCCGGCGACCTGCTCGCCGTCGGACACCTACCACGTGACGTCCGACGCCGGCACACCCGCCGGGGCCAGCCAGACGTCGTCGGGCTCCGCCTCAGTCACTGTCACCGAAAGTGCAGACGCCTTCACCGTGGATACCGGCGTCCTGCAGATGGTCATCAACCGCGGCGGTTCCACCCTGTTCAGCAGCCTTTCCCGGAACGGCAGGACCGTTGCCCGGGACGCCCGGCTGGTCAGCCTGGTGCAGGATGGCATCCCCGAAGGGGCAGGGACGGCCCGGCGGGAGGCCTTCACTGGAGAGGTCACCGCAGCGGCCGTCGAACAAAACGGCCCGGTCCGCGCGGTGGTGCGGCTGGAAGGGCGGCACCGCCAGGACGGCCCCGGCAACGGGCCGTCCTGGCTGCCCTTTGTGGTGCGCTTCTACTTCCACGCCAACGCCCGCAGCGTGCGGATGGTGCACTCCTTCATCTGGGACGGCGACCCGGACCGCGACTTCTTGGCCGGACTCGGCGTACGGTTCACCGTGCCGCTGGAGGCGGAACTGCACAACCGGCATATCCGCATTGCAGGAGCCGACGGCGGTTTCCTCGCCGAGGCAGTCCGCGGCCTGACCGGGCTCCGCCGGGATCCGGGGGCGGAGGTGCGGGAGGCGCAGATCGCCGGACGCGCCACTCCCCCGGAACAGGCCTGGAACCCGGAGGTCTCAGGCCGGCTGCACCTGATCCCCACGTGGAGTGACTACACGCTCAGCCAGCTCAGCGCGGACGGTTTCGAACTGCGCAAGCGCACGGCTGCCGGCCACGGCTGGGTGGGCATCTCCGGTGGAACCCGTGCCGCCGGTTTCTGTTCCTTGAGCGATACCCACGGCGGCCTGGGAATCGGCATCAAGGACTTCTGGCAATCCCACCCGGGACAGCTGGACATCCGCGGCGCGGCCGGCAGCGAAGCCGACCTGACAGCATGGTTGTACTCCCCCGAAGCGCAGCCCATGGACATGCGGTTCTACCACGACGGCCTGGGGCAGGACACGTTCGAGGAACAGCTCGAAGGCTTGGAAATCACTTATGAGGACCACGAGCCGGGGTTCGGCAACCCCACGGGCATTGCCCGGACCCACGAACTCACCCTGTTCGCCTACGAGGCCACCCCATCTACGGAGCGCCTGGCCGCGGATGCAGCCGCGGCTTCCACCCCGGCCCTGCTGCAGGCCACGCCGGAGTACCTGCATTCCGCGGGTGTGTTCGGCGACTGGGCCCCGGTGGACCGGAGCACGCCGGCACGGGCACGGCTGGAAGACCGACTGGACTTCCTCTTCGATTTCTATGCCGGCCAGGTGGAGCAGCGCCGCTGGTACGGCTTCTGGAACTACGGCGACGTCATGCACACGTACGATTTCGACCGGCACGTGTGGCGGTACGACGTGGGCGGCTATGCGTGGGACAACTCCGAACTCTCCCCCGACCTCTGGCTCTGGTACTCCTACCTGCGCTCCGGCCGGGCGGACATCTTCCGCTTCGCCGAGGCCATGACCCGCCACACCGGCGAGGTGGACGTCTACCACCTGGGCCCATGGAAAGGCCTCGGCTCCCGGCACAACGTCCAGCACTGGGGCTGCAGCGCCAAGCAGCTGCGGATCAGCACCCCCGCCTACCGCCGCTTCTACTACTACCTGACGGCGGACGAGCGCACCGGCGACCTCCTGACCGAACTGGTGCACAGCGACCAAAACTTCCTGGGGCTGGACCCCGTCCGCAAAGTCCGCCCGGACGCCGCCACCTACCGCCCCAACCGCGGCGCCCTGGGCGTGGGTCTCGGGACAGACTGGGGCTCGCTCGCCGCCACCTGGCTCACCGACTGGGAGCGTACCGGCAACCCCCGCTCCCGCGACCGGCTGCTGGGCACCATGGCTGACATCGGCGCGCTCAAGTACGGCTTCCTCACCGGCGAGGCGCTGTATGACCTGGACAAGGGACGGTTCGACACCGGCCGGGAGCAGATTTCGGTGTCGCACCTCAGCGCGGTGTTCGGGCTGGTGGAGATCTGCAGTGAGCTGGTGGACCTGGCCCCTGATCCGCAGTTCGAGCACGCCTGGCTGCAATACTGCCGACTGTTCCTGGCCACGAAGGAGGAGCAGGTCGAGGCGGTAGGACAGGCGCTGGAGGGCATCCACCTGACCCAGGCACACAGCCGTCTGACGGCCTACGCGGCGGCAAGGTTGCAGGATCGTGACCTGGCAGCCCGGGCCTGGGAGAGTTTTGCCGAGGGCGGAGAACACCTGAACCACGGATCAGCGTTCTCGCTGCGGCGGATCAGGCCCCCATTCGTGCTGCAGCCGGTGGATGAGGCGCCCACCGTCTCCACCAATGACACCGCGCAGTTTGGGCTTGCCGTCATCCAGAACCTTGCATTGGTAGGCCAGTACCTGGACTGACTCAACCGGCCCGGCCAAAACCGCGGCGGCGGCACCCGGCCTGGTGCCGCCGTCGTCCGCTTTTCCCTTCCAGGCAACGCTTAGGTAACGCCCGGAATTACGCCATTTTGGGAGGCAGGAGAAGTTACGCAGTCGACGCCTGCCACCTGTTTACACCCCCTTTAAGGCGGTCATAGGGTGCTCACCTAAACAAGGTTGAAAGCAGCCTTGGGAAGGGAAAGAGCACCATGAAAAGCAAGATTGCGGTCATGGCCCTGGCTGCCCTGAGCTTGATTCTGGCCTTAGTCGCCGGGGCCCCCGCATCAGCCCATGCCGCCGACAAGCCGCTGATCGGCCTGACCTTTGACGACGGGCCATCCGCCGAGCGCACCGCCTTTGTCCTCGACGTCCTCAAGGAAAAGAACGTCAAGGCAACATTCTTCATTCAGGGCTCACACGCCCAACAGTACCCGGACCTTGTCCGCCGGATCAGGGACGAGGGGCACGTGATTGGCAACCACTCCTGGGACCACGCCAACTTCCCCGAGCTCTCCCAGGCGAACCAGAAGCAGGAAGTTGACCGCACCAACGCCACGCTCAAAACCATCACCGGTACAACACCCGTGCTGATGCGCTTCCCGTTCGGCAACAGCACCCCGTACGCGCTCAAATACATCAGGAGCCTCGGCATGAGCGGCGGCATCCAGTGGCACTGGGAGGTCGGCGAGCCCGGCGACTTCGAGTGCCCCGGCGCAGCTGGAGTCCAGAAGTACGTGCTGGATGAGGTGGCCCCGGGTGCAATCATCCTGCTCCACGACGGCAACGACGTCCTGTCCTGCCCCGCCTCGCAGTGGGACTACCTGTCCAGGACCATCGACGCCATCCGGGCCAAGGGCTACGAGTTCGGCGTGGTGGCTCCTTCCAACAAACCAAGCGCGCTCAACGAAGGGTCCTATGGCGTTGTGGTGGCGCCCTGAGTAAGGCCGCCTTTCGGACGTTTCACCTTTTCGTTGCCCACCGCTCTGGAATCCGAAGCACCTAATAGGTATGTTGGTAAGCATGCTGATGATTTCTTCCTGGTCGTCAGCCCCCGGTAACAAAGCGAAGGAGACGTTATGAGCACGAAGGTGGAAAAACGCATTCTGGTGAACGTACCGGTGAGCACCGCATACAACCAGTGGACCCAGTTCGAGGAGTTCCCGCACTTCATGGGCGGCGTCAAGAGCGTCACGCAGCTCAGTGACGACCGGCTGGAATGGGTGGCCGAGATCGGCGGCGTCCGCAGGCAATGGGAAGCCAAAATCCTGGAGCAGGTCCCGGACCGGCGCGTTGCCTGGGCCGCCACCGAAGGCGCCACGAATGCCGGCGCCGTGGACTTCGAGGACGTTGGCGGCGGCCAGACCTCCCTCCGGCTGACCCTCGAATACGAGCCCGAAGGCCTGGTGGAGAAGGTGGGCGACAAACTGAACGTCGTTGACCGGCAGGCGGAATCGGACCTGCAGAAGTTCAAGGAATTCATCGAGGATGAAGGCTACGCCAGCGGCGCCTGGCGCGGATCGGTCAACGCCGGCTCCGCGGTTGGCACGCCCGGCGTCGAACACGCGGGAGCGTCCCGCGGCGATTCCGGCAAGGCCGGTGTTTCGGGCAAGGTTGCCGCCGGCGTCGGCATTGCCGCAGCCGCCGGTGCAGCAGCGGCGATGGCAGCCAGCAGCAACAAGGACAAGACGGTCGCGGAGACCACCCCGGTGGTTCCGGCAGAGCCGGTTGTTCCGGCCGAACCGCTGACCACCGGATCCACCACGGGCTCGGCCGACGCAGGCGTCGGGATTCCGGCAGCGGGCACGACGGCGGCGGCCGGCTCCACCGGTTCAGTCGCCGACCTGGGCGATGACAGGATCGGGCACGCTTTCGACCAGACCAACGGCCTGGTGGACACCACCGGCGAGTCCGACGAGACGCTCGAAGGCGAGAACCTCAGCGCCGGCGAACGGCGCGGGGACGACCGCGGTACCGAGGGCGGCCTTCCGCCGGTGGGTGGCAACCTCGGCGGCCACTGACCCGCACCGACCCGCAAGAAAGCGCCGCCCGCCTTCCCCCAAGGCGGGCGGCGCTTTCGCGTCTTCGGCCGGTCTACTTGGCCTTACCTGCGTAGAAGACGGCCGGCATGGCCGGTGCCTGCATACCCTCGCCGATGAAGAAGCTGGGGTGCGGCGGCTGGTTGTAGCCCACCGTTTCGCGGGCCACGCCGGTCCGGTACATCGGGTCATGCATCAGGGTGCGCAGACGGACCTGGGTGGGCGAGGTGCTGGTGTAGATCCGCAGCTCGGTGCTGTCCACTGAAGGGAACACCAGCTCTTCCCGCCAATCACCCAGCAGGTCCGCCTGCAGCGACGGGTTGCCCTTGGTGTAGTTGTTGGTGCGGGCGCCGGTGGCCGTCAACAGCCGGTCGCTGGATTCGGTTTCCCAGTTCCACTTGGAGATGGTGGGCACGCCGTACCCGGCCACGGCATCGAAGTCGTGGTCCACGATCTCCCGCAGCAGGTCGCCGTCCCACCAGGCCATGAAGTTGGCTGCAGGGATCTTGTCCGAGATCCGCTCACCCTTGGCGGACATGAGGAACCCCGCCGGGGAGTTCCACGCGGCGTCGCCCCCTACGGCCCAGCTTTCAGAACCCGGGAATCGGGGGTCGATGTCGCCCGTGGCGCCGCGGCCGGTGTCCTTGACGGCGGGGATGCTCCACAGCACTTCGCCGGTGGCGGCATCGCGGAACGTGGCGCCGCGGTTGCCGCTCTGGCTCATGCTTTCGTGCACTGCGAAGGTTTCGAGCCCCGGCCGGGAGGGATCAAGATCGCCCGTGTGGACGGCGTCACCGTGGCCCAGCCTGGTGTTGTAGAGCGGCGTGCCGTCGTCGTCGATGGTCATGGAACCGAAAACAAACTCGTCCTTGCCGTCCTGGTCCACATCCGCAACGGAGAGGTTGTGGTTGCCCTGGCCCTTGTACTCGGCTCCGGCCACATCGGAATCGAACTTCCAGCGCTTCACCAGCTTGCCGTCCACCAAGTCATAGGTGACCAGCACCGTGCGGGTGTAGTAGCCGCGGCTGAACATCATGGACGGGTGTTCACCGTCCAGGTAGGCAACTCCGGCGAGGAACCTGTCCACGCGGTTGCCGTAGTTGTCGCCCCACGCGGATACAGCGCCGCGCGGTGGATCGTAGGGAACGGTGTCCATGATGGTGCCGCTGGCACCGTTGAACACCGTGAGGAATTCCGGCCCGGACAGGACATAGCCGGCACTGGTGCGGTAATCGGCCGCGGCATCACCGATGACGGTTCCCGCCGCATCGGTGGTTCCGTCCGCGGTCTTGAACGCCACCTCGGCCTTGCCGTCACCGTCAAAGTCGTAGGCCAGCATCTGCGTATAGTGGGCGCCCGCCCGGATGTTGCGGCCCAGGTCGATGCGCCACAGCTTGGTGCCGTCCATCCTGTAGGCGTCAACGTAGACGTTGCCGGTGTACCCGGACTTGGAGTTGTCCTGCGCGTTGGATGGGTTCCACAGCTGGATGATCTCGTAGGCGCCGTCACCGTCAAGGTCGGCGACGCTGGAATCGTTGGCGCTGTAGGAGTATGGCTTTCCGTCCCTACTGACGCCGTCAGCCGGCTTGTCCAGCTTGATGGGGAGGTAGTTCTGTGCCAGCGGGCTGAACTCGGCGCTGAGTTTGTCCTGCCCGTTGCCGTTGCCTACGGTCTTGATCACGTATCTGGAGTCCGCCGTTCCCGCCGGGTCAAGGTAAGTGGTGGTGTCCCGGATGGGCTCGGGGGTAATGAGGATGCCGTCGCGGATGACCTGGAAGCCAACACTGTCCTGGTCCAGGCCCAGCATCCGCCAGCCCAGGCTGACCCCCTTGTCCGTCAGGACGGCAACCGGGGCGCGGTCCAAGTTCTCCACCTGGCGCGTGAGGCCGGAGTGTGCGCGGGCAGCCGGAGCGGCCGGGCCGCCCGGGCCGGGATCAGCGGCAGCAAACGGGACGCCGGCCAAGGCCATCGCTGCTGCAGCGAGCGTGGCCGCCGCGGCAGCCGGCACAGCCTTCCGCGCCCTGCCCGCCGGGAATTTCGGGGAACACATTGAGGGGTTTGCCAAAAGAACATCTCCTTTGATGCGGCGGCAGCTGAGTCTGCCGCACAACAGTTTGGAACGTTTCATTCGATGCCGCGCATCCTTCTCACGAGTGATTTTGAGGAGGTGCAAGCACCGAGGAAAGCGCTTTCTGCCCTTTAGGTTTATCAGTGCTTTACAAGAATGGTCAAGAGTTTGACCGTGAGGAAATGGGAGAATTTGTTCTAGGTCGATTGCTTCTGTGCCTCTAACGCCTATTGCTTCTTTGCGGCCGCCTGCAGCAGGGGCACCGTGCGGGTGGGCATCACTTCCACCAGGGACATGGCGGTGCTGGTCCGAACGACGCCGTCAATCGCCAGCATCGCGTTGGTGATCCGGTGCAGGTCGGCCGGGTCCCTCGCGGCCACCTTGGCCAGCAGGTCGGCATCGCCGGTGGTGGCATGCATTTCGATGATCTCCGGGATGGTCTGCAGCGCTGCCACGGCAATGTCGCTGGAGGACTGGCTGATGGAAATCGAGATGAAGGCGATGAGCGGCAGGCCAAGAGCCTCGGTCCGCACCCGCTGGCTGAAGGGTGCCAGGCTGCCGTCATTTGCGAGGCGGCGGAGCCGGGCATGCACCGTATTGCGGGCCACGCCCAGCGTGCGGGAGAGGGACAGGACAGTAGCCTGCGGGTCCCGGTCGAGTGTGAGGAGGATCTCTGCGTCAAGGGCATCAATGAGGTGCATAGTGAGCATTTTGCCACTTCTGGAGATAACATCTGCTGGATCTGTCCTGCTCGATCCTCCTCTGTTGCGCAGACGTCCTGATTTCACCCATCATGCCGTCCATGACCAGCACCCTTCCAGAAGCCGCGGCACCAGAGGTCCGCGCCGCCGTCGCCCAGCTTCCCGCCTACGTGGCCGGCAAGAGCGCCCAGTCAGCCCTGACCGCGGCCCTTGCCTCGAACGAAAGCCACTTCACTCCCCTGCCGTCCGTCGTCGACACGATTGCCGCAGAGGGCGGCAGGATCCACCGGTACCCGAGCATGGGCGCGGTGGAAGCACGGGAGGCTATTGCCGGGCACTTCGGTGTCAGCGCCGATGAGGTTGCCGCCGGACCGGGAAGCTCCGGAGTGCTGCAGCAGATCATCTCCGCCGTCTGCTCGCACGGGGACGAGGTGGTGTACGCCTGGCGGTCCTTTGAGGCATATCCCATCCTTGTGGAGGTGGCGGGCGCGGTTTCGGTCCCCGTGCCGCTGCTGGCGGATGAGCACCACGATCTCACGGCCATGGCTGCGGCCATTACGGAGCGCACCCGGCTGGTGATCCTGTGCTCGCCGAACAATCCCACCGGGGTGTCCATCAGCGCGGAGGCGCTGGAGGAGTTCCTCCAGTCCGTTCCCCCGCGTGTGCTGGTGGTCCTGGACGAGGCCTACATCGAGTTCCAGCGCGGCCCGGGCGTCGACTCCCTGGACTTCTACCGCCGCTACCCCAACCTCTGCATCCTGCGGACCTTCTCCAAGGCGTACGGACTGGCTGGCCTGAGGATCGGTTACGCCATTGCCCGGCCGGAGATCGCCGAAGGCCTTCGGCGCACGGCCGTTCCGTTTGGCGTCAACAGGATGGCGCAGGCTGCCGCGGTCGCTTCGCTTGCTGCGGAGGACGAGATCCTTGAGCGCACCGAGGCGGTGGCGCAGGAACGGACCCGCGTGATCGGGGCACTTCGGGGCCTGGGCTGGGACGTCCCGGACAGCCAGGCGAACTTCTACTGGCTGCGGGCTTCGGACGAGCTGCGCGTGCAACTTCTTGACGCGCTGGCCCAGGCCGACATCCTGGCACGCGGCTACGCGGTGGACGGCGTGCGCATCACCCTGGCCGATGCCGCCACTAATGACCGCGTGTTGGCAGTCCTGGCAGACCGCGGGCGGTTCCTGCCTGGGGCGGGCGCCGCCCAGTGAGCACCTCCACGGAAACACGCGCTGACGCAACCACTACTGCCCCGGCCACGCACCCGGAAGAGCCGACGGCGGGACGTCCCGTGCCGCCGTCGGCCGTCCGCCATTCGGTGGTAGAGGACGTCCTGGGCATCCTCACCGGCACCTTTGCGGCGTCACTGGGCCTATTCCTCCTCAAGTCCAGCGGCGCGGTCACCGGCGGCACCGCGGGCCTGGCGCTGCTGCTCAGCTACTCCGTTGCACTGCCGTTTGGTGTCATCTTCTTCGCCGTAAACCTGCCGTTCTTCGCGCTGGCGGTCTGGAAGAAGGGCTGGAATTTCGCCCTCCGCACCGGGGCGGCCATCGCCCTCGTGTCAGTGATGGCAAGCCTGCACCCTGCCGCGATGGGGTCACTGCACCTCGACCCGGTGTACGGCGTGGTGGGCGGAAACCTGCTCGCCGGCGTCGGCCTCCTGATCCTGTTCCGGCACCAGTCCAGCCTGGGCGGCTTCAACATCCTTGCCCTGCTGTTGCAGGAGAAGCTGAACTGGCGCGCCGGGTATGTGCAGATGGTGCTGGACGTTGCCATCGTGCTGGCATCGCTTGTTTTGGTGCCTCCGCTGCTGGTGCTGCTGTCCGCCGCCGGTGCCACGCTGCTGAACCTCATCCTTGCGCTGAACCACCGCCCGGGCCGCTACCTGGGCAAATAGGTGGCCGGAAAGTAGCCAGAGCCCAGCCCTTTTATTCCCGGGAACCGGCTGAAATATCTGCACGGGGACCGCTGTTGCCGCCACTATGACAACAATCGGAATCATCGGTGCAGGACATATTGGCAGCCAGGTCGCACGGAAGGCCGTGGAACTGGGCTACGACGTGGTCATCAGCAACTCCCGCGGGCCGGAGACGCTCCAGGACCTGGTGGCTGAGCTTGGCCCGAAGGCCCGGGCGGCCACCGCAGCCGAAGCCGCAGCCGCGGGCGACTTCGCAGTGGTGACAGTGCCCCTGAAGAACTACAAGGACGTCCCGGCGGAGCCGCTGGCCGCCAAGGTTGTGATCGACACGAACAACTACTACTGGGAGCGGGACAGCAGGATCCCCGCCCTGGACAACGGCGAGGCCACCACCTCCGGGCTGCTGCAGGAGCACCTCCCACAGTCGAAGGTGGCCAAGGGCTTCAACCACATCATGGCCAAGGACATCACCACCGACGGATCACCCGCCGGCACCGCCGACCGGCGGGCCCTGGCCACCGCCAGCGACTATCCGGAAGCAGCCGAACTGGTGACCCGCCTCTACGACGAGTTCGGTTTCGACACCGTCAATGTGGGCCCGCTCTCAGAGAGCTGGCGTGTGGAGCGGGACCGTCCGGCCTACGTGAAGCGGCAGACCGCCACCCAGCTGAAGGACAACCTGGCCAAGGCTCCGCGCACCATCTGATCCGTCCTTCCGGATGCCGCAGGCCAAACTGGCCGGCAGCCCCTGCTGCCGGCCAGTTTCTTGTCACGGCACTACTTCCGGGCCGGAACCAACACCACTTCGAACGGGCTGGGCGGCTGGTTGAACTGCGCGTTCACGGCGGCCAGCGTATTTCCGAAGAGGGCCACGGTGGTGGGGACATTGAACGAGTCGCTCTTGATGGTGCCTTCCACAACGCCGGAGGACAGGTCCCCGGACAGATCAATGCGGGCGATCTGGTTCAGGAAATTCTGGACCGCCCACACATCGTCGCCATGCACCAGGATGCCGTCCACGTCGGGAACGCTGACACCCTTGATCGCGGCGCTCTTGCCGTTCTTCGGGTTGACTGTGTACAACGCACCGTTGGCGGTGTGGGCCACGATGAGCGTCTTGCCGTCCTCGGTGGCGGCGATGCCGTTGAGGTTGAAGTCCGGCGTGAGGTCCGCCGCCGGGCCGCTCAGCTTCAGGGTCTTCACCGTGCCCAGTTCACCGTCTTCTCCCACCGGCAGGAAGTAGAGTTCCGCCGCGGCCGAATTGGTAAACCAGGCGCCCTCGCTGGTCAGGGTGACGTCGTTGATAAATCCCTTGGCCAGGTCAAAATCGGCCACGGGTTCGCCGGTGTCGGTGTTGTAGACGAAAGCCTTGCCGGTGGTGGCGCCCGCCACGAACAACAGGTTGTGGCAGGGATCGGCCTTCATTCCGGCGGCTGCGCGCCCTTCGGGGGCGTGGATGAAGCGGGTGGCGGTGCTTTGGCGGAGGTCACCGCGGAAGATATCACCCGTGGTGAGTTCCCCTGCGTAAAAAGTCCTCCCCTCCCCCGCCGCGATGCCCTCCGCGGAGGTGGCGCCGTCGAGCACTATCTCCCCTGATCGGGGCGCGGCCGACGCCGGAACGGCTGTGGGGAGGAGCAGTGAAAGCAGGGCGACAAGTCCTGCGGCGGCACGGCGGCGTGCTGTTCGGCGCATGCTGGTTCCTTAGTCTGGTTTGATGCGCGCGGGGCCCATCTGCGGAAGCTCCGCACGATTGGTTCTGCCAGTTTAAGCGCCGGTATTGGGCTTGCGAAGGCATGGGGGTACCCAATCTGCTTACAATCGAAACCTCTGACCACTACCGAGGGACCCATGAAGAAATTCGCCACAGCCCTGTTTGCCGCCGGCCTCGTTGCTTCCGCTACGGCCTGCACCGCCACACACCAACTGACCACCGCTGAGACCTGCGAGCGGATCCAGGCCGTTGTGTCGAACCCCGCCAACAACGCCGGCAAGACGGGCATGAACAACCTCGCCAACCAGATCCGTCCCATCCACGCCGTGGCCTCGGACGACCTCAAGCCTGCCCTGGCCTCGATCCTCGCGTACACGGACGAACAGGTCAAGGAGAACCCGGACAAGGACAAGCTTGCCGATCTGCAGTCCGGCTACCAGGAGGCCGGCAGCACCTACAGCAAGTTCTGCGGCCAGGCCGGCGGCCAGTAGTCAGCTGATCTGCCCGGGCGTCCCGTTCGCCCGGGCTGCGTCACAGCGTGGCCGGATCCGTGTTGGCACCGCAGAGGATGACGGCAACGCGCTCGTTCGTCCCCGGCACATACGCGCCGGAGGTCAACGCAGCGTAGGCCGCTGCAGCGCCGTGTTCCACCACGATCCGGTAGTCGTTCCAGAGTGCCGAGCGTGCGGCAATGATGTCCGCGTCGCTGACAAGGACGCTTTCGACGCCGCAGCGGACCGCCACTGAGAAGCCGATCTCGCCTACGCGGCGGGCACCCAGGGAGTCGGCCGCGACACCCGATACGGCGACGTCCACCGGCCCACCGGCGGCCAGGGCGGCGTGCAGGGTTGGCGCTGTTTCCGGTTCCACGGCCACCACTTTCGCGGCGCCCTCGACGGCGGCGGCTACCCCCGCCATCAGCCCGCCGCCGCCCACTGCCACCAGGACGGTGTCCACGTCCGGCAGCTGCTCCAGCAGCTCCGAGCCCACTGTTCCGGCACCGGCAGCGATTTCGGGCTGGTCATAGGCGTGGCAGTAAACCGCGCCGGTTTCCCCGGCATGGGCCACGGCGGCCTGGTAGGCGGCCGCGTACTCCGCCCCGCCCTGCACCACGGTGGCACCGATGGCCTTCAGCTTGGCGACCTTGACGGCGGGCGCGGCTTCCGGGACAAAGACGGTGGCCGGAACCCCCAGCTGCTTGGCGGCATAGGCATTGGCCAGCCCCGCGTTTCCGCCGGACGCCACCACGACGCCGACGCCACCCCTGAGTTCCCCGCGCTCCTTGGCTGCCAGGATGCGGTTGAGCGCGCCGCGGGCCTTGAATGTGCCCGTGTGCTGCATGAACTCGCATTTGAACCAGACCTGGCCGTCAGACAGGCCCCTGTCCGCCTCCATCACGGGCGTTCTGCGGATAAGGCCGGCGGTCCGGCGCGCGGCCTGGTCAATGTCGGTGCGGGAGATCATGCCTAGACTTCGTCGTCCCAGGTACCCGGCTCCCCCAGCGCCTCTTCCGGCTTGCTTTCCTCCGGCTTGTTGCCGCCGGCCGCGTCCCCGCCACCAACATACGAGGCCGGAACGGTTCCGGCGGCGTGGACCAGCTGTTCCTCACGGATGTTCGCCGCGCCCGGCTTTTCGGGGTGCTGCCCGGACTGGGGTGCCTTTTTGGCGGCCTCCCTGGCTTCGTCCGGATCGCCCGGGCCCCGGAGGTCTGCGGTGTTCTGGGGATCGTCGCTGGAAACGGTCATGGTCCTGCCTTTCACCTGGGAACTGCTTGCCCGGCCGGGGATACCCCCTTCCGGGGCTCCAGCCTACGGTCTCGAGGCAGCCGTCGGCCCCTTCCGGCGCGCAATTTCCGGCAACCCGGCGCACAATTCCCGCCAGCCCGGCGCGCGACTCCCGGCAGCGGCAAATGGAATGTCATGATGCTTTCCATGGGCAAGCCGCACCCCGAGTGCTTGCCCCCGTGACCGGTGGCATGTTCAACCAGGCAGCCGCCATGAGACCGGAGCCTGCCATGACAGCTGTCCAGATCATCCCGCTGGTGATCCTCGTGGCGATGTTCGTCATCGCCACCAAATGGCCGCTGAACATCGGGGTGATGGGGCTGGTAGCCTCCTTCGGCGTCGGCTATTTCATGCTGGGAATGTCCGACCGGGAGATCCTGGCGGAGTTCCCCGCCAGCATCGTCTTGACCATCATTGGCGTCACTTACTTCTTCAGCATGGCCCAGCGGAACGGCACCATCGACATCATCGTCAAGGGCTGCGTGCGGATGGTCCGCGGAAAGACCCTGCTGCTGCCGTGGGTGTTCTTCCTGATCGCCGCCGCGCTGACCTCGCTCGGCACGTTCTCGCCCGCCGCCGTCGCGCTGCTCGCTCCCGCGGCCATCGGATTCGCCTACGAATCGAGGATCCACCCCGTCCTCATGGGCGCGTTCATCATCAACGGCGCCCACGCCGGCGGCTTCTCTCCGCTGTCCGTTGCCGGTGTACTGGTGCATGACATCGCCCTGAAGAACCACTTCCCTATCTCCCAGGGCGGCCTGTTCACTGCCAGTTTCGCCCTGAACCTGATCCTCTCGGTGCTCACCATCGTCCTGTTCGCCCTGATCGGCAGGCTGCGTGACGGCACCGCGGGCCAGCACGCGGACATCGACACCTCCGCCACCGGACGCCCGCACGGCCAGCAGGTCCTGACCCTGGTCCTGATCGCCGTGATGCTGGCAGCCACGCTCGGTTTCCACCTGCCCATCGGCTTTGTGGCCCTCTCCGCAGGCCTGCTCCTGGCATTCATCAACATTAAGGAGCACAGGACCTTCATCGGCGGCATTTCCTGGTCCACGGTCCTGCTGGTTGCCGGGATGATCACGTACGTCTCCCTGCTGGAGCACGTGGGCGTCATCGATACCCTGGCCGGGCAGGCCCTGGCCCTGGGTACGCCGCTGCTGATCGCACTGGTCCTGTGCTACGTGATCGGTGTGGGCTCTGCTTTCGCTTCCTCCACGGCTCTCCTCACCGCGTTCATACCCCTGGCCGGACCCCTCCTGGCCACGAGCTCCCTCAGCGCCTCCGGAACTGTGGCCGCGCTGGCCATCGCGGCCACCGTCGTCGACGTCTCCCCCTTCTCCACTGATGGCGCACTGGTGGTGGCCAATGCCCGGGATCACGACCGGCAACGGGTCTACAAGCAGCTGACGTTCTATGCCGGCGGCGTGGTGATGGTGGCTCCGGCCCTGGCCTGGGCGCTGCTGGTACCCACCAACATCATGTAGCACTGCACTTCACCCCGCCGCTGGCGCCTGTGAATTCCAGCTCATTCGGGACATTGCGCCCGTCCCCGGCGTTAAACGGAGCGGCGGGAGGAGGCCGGATGATCATTGTGCTGACGGGCATCGACGGATCGGGAAAGTCGACGGCGGCCCGCGCCTTGGTGTCGATGGTGCGGGCCCGCGGCGGACGGGCCTTGCTGGTGAGCAACCATGCGGGCCGGCGGGTCATGTCCCTGGCCGCGGCCAGGCTGGGAGTGCGGCTGCCGGACAGGGTGGCAGACGGCGTCGAAACCCTTCTCCGGGTGGGCAACGTGCTGGTATCGCACCTGCGCGCCAGCCGGTTCGACGGCCTGGTGGTGATGGACCGCCACCTTCACTGCCAACTGGCACTGCGGCACGCAAAAGGGCTGCCCCGCGGACGCTTCCTCCCCTGGCTGCTGGCCCGGCTGCCGCAACCGGACGCCATCTTCCACCTGGACATCGACCACACCGAAGCCCACCGCCGCATCATTGCCCGTGGGACGGATTCGGAGAGCCTCGCTGACCTCGCCGCCTTCCACCACGGGTACCGGGAACTGCCGGAGTACGCGGGCTTTTTGCGGATAGACGCGTCCGCACCGGCGGGCGAGGTAGCGGCGGAGCTCAATTCCCGGCTGGAGTTCGCGCAGGCCTGAGGGGCGCGCAGGGCGGGCCAGGACTTTGCAGTCCTGGCCCGCCTCCGCGCTGTGGGTTGCGGCTACCGCGAGGCAGTCGGGGAGGCCGACGACGAGGCGCCACTGCCCGATGACATCGTCGCCGAAGAGGTGGACGAGGCGGTCGACGAAGCCGAGCCACTCGGCGAGGACGTGCCTATGGAACCCGACGAACTAGTGGAGGACGGGCTGGAAGTGGCGCCCCCGCCGTCGGCCTTCTTCAACACGTCATTGATGAGGCCCTCAAGTTCCTTCTGGTCCTTGTCGCCCAGGTCGGTGCCGCTCTTCGTGGCAACCACCAACAGGCGCCCCTGCGCGGCGGAAACCTGCATCAGCTTCTGCTGGTTGTCACCGCTGCGGGTGCTGACGGTGGCGAAGGTCTTGTCCGCGTCGGTGTCCGCCTTCAGTTCCTTACTGGACACGTCGTATTTCTGCCCCAGCGCGGAGACCGAGAACTTGGCGCACTGGTCCATCTTGCCGCTGATGTCGTTCAGGGTCTTTACGGCGTCTGGGCCGTCGCTGCCGGACTGGGCCGACAGGCTGCGCGGCTGGTTACCGTCTGAAAGTGCTACGGCAACGTCACCGTTTTCCACCTTGTCCAGCAGGCCGGCCGTGGCAATGTCCTTGCAGTCCTTGGGGTCGATGGTTGCCGTGCTCATGAGCAGGTTGGCGATATTTCCGCCCTGGTCAACCTGCTCCTTGGAGTACAGCTTGAGCTCGTTGCCGTCGGCGTCCTTCATGCCCGAGATCAGGTCACGGAGCTGATCCTCCGAGTACACCTTGGCGTCCGCGGTCGGGCTGGCGGACGGCGACGCGGTCGCCGAACTGGACGGGGTGGCCGTACCGCCGCCCCCGCCCGAGCAGCCGGCCAATGCCAGCATCGCCGCAGCCATTACTCCAAGCGCAGAAACTTTTCGCATCAGGTTCACCCTCCGAAATAGACAGCATGCTTAGCACTTTCACTGTAAAGGTTCCCACTGGCACGGTGAAATAACGGCACGGAGGAAGTTTGCCTGATAGTGCCGCGTGCAGGATTTGTGCCGAATGCCCGCGGGGCCGTTGTGGAATAATCCGTGGCGGGAGGCGAGTGGACCGTGAACAGTGAGCTCATCCTCCGCGGGCACATTGTTTCGGCGACCCTGGATGTGCCGGACGGTGTTGTAGCGGTCGACGGCGGCGTGGTCACCTTTGCTGGGCCGGCGTCGGAATTTCCCGGGGTTCTTCCGGATCAGGCCGCGGCACCGGGGTTTCTCCTGCCGGGCCTGGTCGACCTGCACTGTCACGGGGCACACGGCTCTGACTTCTCGGAGGGCAACCCGGACGGTGCCCGCCACGCCGCCCGCTACCTTCACAGCCGCGGCACAACTACGCTTCTGGCCAGCATCGTCACGGGGCAGCCCGGACAGCTTGTCCGCAACCTTTCCGCTCTTCGGGGGCTGGCTGGTGAGGGCCTCATTGCCGGTTCGCATCTCGAGGGTCCATTCCTTTCAACGGAGCAGTGCGGCGCCCATGACACTGCGCTGCTGTTGGATCCCGATCCGGGCCTGGTGTCCGGATTCCTTGGTGCTGCCGGGGAATCAATGGTTTCCATGACCCTGGCGGCCGAGCTTTCCGGAGCGTTCGAACTTGTGGATCTCCTCGCGGCGCGCGGCATCATCCCGTCCTTGGGACACACGGCTGCGGATCATCCGACGGCGGCGGCTTTCCTTAAGCGCGCAGCGGGCGGTTTGGCCGCTGGCGGGCATTCCACGGGGCGGCGGCGGCCGACGGTTACCCACCTGTTCAACGCCATGCCTCCACTGCACCATCGCTCCCCCGGACCCGTCGCGGCATGCCTCAGCGCGGCACGGGCGGGAGAAGCGGTGGTGGAACTGATAGCCGACGGTGTACATGTGGCGCCCGAAACGGTGCAGTTGGTCTTTGATCTAGTTGGTGCGGACAATATCGCCCTCGTTACCGACTCGATGGCTGCAACCGGTCTTGACGACGGCCAATACCTGCTGGGGTCCCTTTCCGTCACGGTAGACCAAGGCGTGGCGCGGGTGGATGCCACTGGTGCCATTGCGGGTGGCACCAGCACGCTGCTGGAGGTCCTCCGGACTACTGTGGCCGCGGGTGTTTCCCTGCGCGACGCCGTAACCTCAGCGTCGGCTGTTCCAGCGTCCGTGCTGGGGCTCTCGGCGCAGGCCGGGGATCTGCGTCCCGGGATGCCGGCGGACGTGTTGGTGCTTGACCAGGATTTGAAGCTTGCCCGCGTGCTGCGGAAAGGCGCGTGGGTAAACTCCTCGGGCTGACCGCTACAGCCTGCTGAGGCGCACCGGTTTCGGGCGCCGCTTCGAATGTCGGACCCCCGTTGGATGATGTTCTTATGGGAATCGCCGGTGGTGTTGGGGTGGCTTTGGAAGGTGTCCATGCCTCCGTTGCTGCCCTTGATGCGCTGGAGAAAGAGGACGATTTCCTGGCTTCCGGGGCTCATGCTGGTGCCGGTGTGAATATTAGCGCCGGTACGGATGTTTTGCAGCGGCGGTATGAGATCCGGCTGGAACGGCTGGAGCTGATGGCTCGGCTGGAGGCGCAGCTCGCTGCGACGAAAGCACGCGACGCCGCTGAGGCAGCGGAGTTCCAGCAAGCGATGACCCCGCCGGACGCCTCGATCCAGGACCGCACTTACGCTGACATGTCGGTGGTGGAGGAAATCGCCGGAGTCCTGACCATCAGCTCCACAGCCGCGGGCGCTTTGGTGGAGCAGTCACGCCGGATCTGCTCCCTGCCGCACGCCATGAACGCCCTGGCCGCGGGCGCGATGTCCTGGCAGCACGCCCGGATTGTCGCCGACGAAACCGAGGGCCTCACCACTGACGGCGCGGCGTCGCTGGTGGCGCATTTCTTCGACCCTGACGCACCCCGCCCCGCCCGCGGCGCCACCCCCGGAGACCTCGTACCGTCACGGTTCCGAGCCAAGGTCCGTGGCTGGCGGGAACGCCACCATCCGGAATCGATCGAGAAACGCCATGTAAAAGGGGTAGCCGACCGGCGGATGGAATACACCCCCGACAAGGACGGCATGGCCTGGGTCTCCCTCTACCTCCCCGGGGACACCGCCTCCGCGATCTGGAACCGCACCACCGCAACCGCCCGCGGACTCCAAGGCCCCGACGAAGAGCGCACGCTCACCCAGCTGCGCCCCGACATCGCCGCCTCCCTGCTGCTGGGGGCTGGGAACACCACACAGACCGGGAAATCCACGGAGGTCGGGAAGGTCCCCACCCCGCGGGCCGATGTCCTGGTGATGGTGCCCGTATTCTCCCTCCTCGGAGCCACCGACGAACCCGCCGTACTGGATGGCTTCGGCCCGATCCCGGCCTCCATGGCACGGAAACTGGTCGCCGACGGGGCGGACTCCCTCTACCGGGTCCTGATCGACCCCAGGGACGGGGCACCACTGGAGATCGGAAGGAAGAACTACCGGCTCACGGAGGCCATCAAACGGTGGGTCAGGATGCGGGATGCCAAGTGCACCTTCCGGGGCTGCACAAACCGCACCCCCGACAACGAAACCGACCACCTACAAGCCTGGCAACACGGCGGCACCACCGGAACCAGTAACTTGGCCCAACTCTGCCCCAAACACCATCGACTCAAACACCACAGCCAATGGACACCCGACCCGGCCACCAAGAATGAACCACCCGGCTGGACCTCACCAACAGGCAGGCACTACAACCCAGAAGACCAGGACCCAGAACCAACCCACTGGCCACCAGGAAACTGGCCGCAATGGCTGCAAAGGCCCATGCCAACGGAGCGAAGCCTCTTGGAGGAAGCCCTGTTGGAGCGCCTTGCCGTGTAGCAACTCTGGAGGAACCGCAGGGCGCGTTGCCGTGTAGGAACTGCAGGGCGCGAACTCCGCACGAACTGCAAGGTGGGAACTCCAAGGCCGGGACTGCTGGGCAGGAACCGGGCAAGGAACCACAGAGCGACTGATGCTCCCCTTGGCACATCCCGGACAGCCAGCGAACCGGCTAGGCAGCCTCGGGGGATCCCGCAGCGCGGCCACGGAGCCTCATCCGTTGCGTGCGCTCCTTCATAGTGAGAGCCCGCAGCCGCGGAACGGCCCCAAGAGCAAGCGGCTGCCCATGGCCCGGCGCCAGCAACCGGGGACCCAGACCTGCGAGGCGTGTGATGGAGTCCATGGATTGCTCCCAGTTCCAGGTGGTGTACCTGGGTGGCCCGGACAGGTCCGGTACGCCTGAGAGGATGCCGCGGATGGAATTCAAACCCACCGTCACCACCGCATCCCCGGTGAGCAGGACGCCATCGCCGGCGCGCCAATAGGCAACATGTCCCGGGGTATGGCCGGGCGTGGGGATGGCCGCCCACCCTGGCAGCCCTGGTATTCCTCCATCGCGGGGCAGGCTGCGGGCCACGTCCGTGATGTCACCGGACGCCTCGATCCTGCGGCGGGTGCGGGCGGGCAACGACCACAGGAGCGGGGCGATGATCCAGCGGTCCAGCGGCATTGAAAACTCGGGGATGTATTTCCCGGCGGCCATGGGCAGCTCTGCTTGGTGGACGTACACCGGCACCTCCCACGTCCGGGCCAGGGCACCGGCAGCGCCGGAGTGGTCCGGATGGATGTGGGTCAGCAGGATGGCATCAGGCGTGATGCCATTCCCCAACTCTTGCTCCACAGCGCGCCGGACCGGCTCCGCGCTGCCGGCCCAGCCACAGTCCACCATCGCCCAGGTGGTACCCGAGCACACAAGGTAGAGGTTTGCGGCCATTGGACCTGCACCGGAGGTCATCAACAGCACGCCGGAAGCAATCTCCCGCGGTTCGGTTACACGCGTCATCAGTCTTTTACACCACCGGGTGGCGAATCAGCGTTCGCAGCTTCTCAGGTGCGCTGCGGCGGGGATCGCCAAGGTAGATTTCGTGGTGCCTGCCGCGGACCTTCAGCCCGGCCTCCACCACCACCGCGTCGAGGCGGGCGATTGTGGCGCCTTCGTCGGCGTAAGGACCGACATGGAGCGTCTGGGCGCAGCGGCCCTCTTCCCAACGCTCGAAGTGGAGCAGGTCCAGTGCCGGAAGTTCCTTGGCCCGGGACTCCTCCCTGGCCCGCTCCAGCAGGGCTTCGTCGATTGGTTCGGGCTGAACCATCATGGCCTGCCATCGCCATGATTCCCGGTCGACTCCCGAAAGGCCGCCGAAACCTGCTGTTACGGGCTCGTCGGGGTCAGCGTGCCCAGGCTCGTCGAACCACCACAGTGCTTCCAGCGGCATCACTTTCGTGATCAAACCAGCCCGCTTCTTGAGCCCGAAGTGCGCGGCGTAGCTGATGGTAAAGAGCGCCTGGACTGCCTCCGCGAATGCAGGTCCGTCGGGGTCCCCCTGGCCCCGGACCATGGCGAAGAGCAGCGGAGGAACGTCAACGAAATCGACGGATCCCTTCCGCCCCTTGTAGAGGACTGCGATGTCCTCGCGAAGATCGCTCACCGCGCCTGGACTCACCTCGCCTGGATTCCCCTTGACGTCGCCATGCACCCAGTTTTTCGCCGCCCCTGGCAACCCAACAGGGCCTAACGGCCTTTCTAGCCGTCAGCCCCGGGCAGGCGCACCTCCACGAGTTCCCCGGTCACCCGCGTTTCGAAAAGCGGCTGCCGCGAAGTTGCCGGGCCGGCTTTCACTTCACCGGTGCGCAGTGAGAATGTGCTCCGGTGCCAGGGGCAGACGACGCACGGGTCGCCGTCGTGGTCCTTGATCTTGCCTTCGTGAAGCGGACCGGAGAGGTGGCTGCAGACGTCGGAGAGTACGTTGACCGTCCCGCCCTCACGATGTACCAGCAACGGGATGCCGGCCACTTCGCGATTGTGCAGGCCGCCCTCGGGCAGCTCCGCCAACGGCGCCAACGGCTGCCAGCCGGACGGGAAACGGTGCGGGATTTCCTCGCTGTGGTTCACGCCCGCAGCCTGGCGGTAAGAAAGGTGGCCGCCCAGGAAGCCGCCGGCGCTGACGGTGGCCAGTCCAAGATATGCAAGCACCTTGCCGCCTCCCTTGCTGCCAGTTGACCGCTGCACCAGCGACGCGATGTAGAGGCCCGTGGCGGTGACGTTGGCCGCGGCGTGCACCAGGCCCACCCTCTGCTGCTGCGGATGAAGCTGGGACCAATCGGTGAATCCGGCCAACGCAGACGGAATCACGCTGGCAGTGCCCACCCCAATAAGCAGCCGGGCAGCTTTTTCTCCGCCCGGGACCGCGTCGAGTACTCCTGCGGAGAGCCAGGCACCGATGGGCACCTGGACAGCAAGGGGATGCACCGGGTGGCCGATGGGAACGCCGTGGAGGACATCACGGGCCCAGCGCGGTTTGACGACCTTCAGGACGGCTTTCCGGACGCTCTTGGCCAGTGGGTCAAGCCACTCGGCATCCTCGAAACGGGTGACAAGCTCAAGTGCGGGCAACGGTTTCATGTGTCCTCCCTTACCCCAATTACCGCAATCCACTCGCCGCTGAATACCCGTCCTGGGAGGGAGGTATTTCGCTTTTGGCGGCAGCTACCGAAGCGGGGACCCCAGCACCGTGAACCGGTGGCCTCCCATTTCACCGGACAGCAGCGGCATGGCCTCGGCGATCGCGGCCTGCGTGCTGTCCAACTGCAGCGATGCCTGGTGCGCTTCGGCAGACTCCCACAGTTCCGAGACGAACACGGTGTCCGGCATATCGGCATTGATTCCCACCTCATACAGCAGGCACCCGGCTTCCTTCATCCCGGGTTTCGGCCGGAGCAGGATGGCCACCAGGGCATCGCGCTGGCCGGGCTTGGTTCCCAGCATTCCCACATTCGCAAAGGTCATAGGGACAGTTTGCCGCCTGCGGCGAACGCCGGAAAAGAGCACAAAGGCCGGCCCCGGCACAAGCGGCGCCCAGCTCCAATGGGAGGGCGGAACTCTTGAAGGGGAACCGGTCAAGCAGGGTGCGGTTGCCCCTAGCGCAGCTGCGCAGAGGGGAGGATGTTTTTAAACACCGGATTCAGCGAACAGAAGGATCCGGAGTCGAAGCCACCCGCACTGCGGGGCGCGCTGTTGGAAAAGGGACGGGCAGGCTCCTGCCACCACAACGGTTTATTGAAAATGTGCTCAATTCCGGCGGCTTAAGGCTGCCCGCAAAGGTGAATCGCATCCTTTGAGGAGCAACAAGATATGTCCAACACTCGAACTAAGAGGCCAACCCGGGCAAGGCTGGCCATGGTTCCAGTCCTTGCACTGGGCCTGTTCGGAGGTTTCCTCGCGTTGGCCGCACCCGCCAACGCGGAAACAAGCCGCAACGGCTGTACCGTCGACCCAAAGGATCCCAAGGATCTCCGGGGCAACAAGGTCGATTTCAGGATCAAAGTGGACTGCAACGGCGAAAAGACCGTCGAGATCCGCCAGTTGCGCTCCGAAGACGACCCCGGTCCGCGCAGCAGTGACGACTTCCTCGGCCGCACAGTCTTCACCGAGCAGTTTGATCGCCACGACGGCGCAAGGACCATTTCCAGCATTGACCGTGTGCCCAACCTCGACCGCAGGGGCGCAGAAGAGGTCTACCAGCTGGTCTCGTTCCGCGTGCAGAACCACGGCGGACACTGGTCCGACTGGACCCCATGGGAGAAGAGCGCCGTAGTGGAAGTCCACCGCGACGGGAAGTAGAACTCTTCTTCCCCTTAGCGGGGAGCCAGGGGCAGCGTCCCTGGCTCCCCGTTACGATCTGTCCGTCTCAGTCTGCGGCGCCCAGGTTTCCGGCATGGACGACGGCGCCACTCGCCGTCGTATCTTCCTTCAGCATCCAGCCCACCCGCTTGACCGTCCGCAGCATCACCGCGCTCTCCACAATGTCGATGCCGGGCACCTTCTGCTGCAGCGCCAGTTCAGCGGACATGACGTCCGCCAGCGTGTGCAGCCACATGATGATCACGAAGTTGGTGGGTCCGGTGGTGGAGGCGCTCAGCCGCACGTTGCTGATGGTGCGGATCTCCGCTGCGGCTGCCTCGTGCTGGCCGGCCGGTACGTTCACGAACCATTGGCAGGTCACCGGGAACGATGAGTAGCGCTGCGCGATTTCGCAGCGGAACGACAGGATGCCGCTGGCCAGCACACGGTTCAGCTGGCGCTGCACGGTGGCGGGGTGGCGGCCAAGGGCGCGGGCAATCTGGGCAGCTGTGGCACGGCCATCCCGGGCCAGGAACGGCAGCAGGTCAAGGTGGCTTTGCGGAAGCTGCCCGGCCACCTGCGCCGGCTCCGGGCTTGCCTGCGGTGCGAGGGTCCGCAGGGTGGCCAGCTGGGAACGGCTCAGGACATTCAACCGCCAGTCGTCGCCGCTGCTGTGCAGCCGTGTGCACAGGGCCACCTGGTACTTGGTCAGCCCGTCGATGGTTTTCAGGTGCGAGACCACCCGGTCGCTGAATTCCTCCAGCGACCGGGTAATGACAGTCAGCATCAGGTCCCGGTTGCTCGCCGCCTCCTCCACCGTAACGATCTCCGGCACAGCGGCCAGCTGCGCCGTGACGCTGTCCCGCCGGTTCATTTCGCAGTCAACGGCCACATACGCCAGGAGCATCTGCTTGGGGTCACCCGCCAGGTGCGCCGTCGTCCACGCAGCGCCCTGCGAGGCCAGCCTGTCCCAGCGGGCGGCGAGGGTAGTTGCATGGACGTCCAGCACCTTGGCGGCGTCAGCCCAGCCAAGCCTCGGCGCAGCCTGCAGCACCTGGATCAGGGCAAGGTCATCCTCGCTGAGCTCCACCCACGCCTCCTTCACCTTGCATGAATCCTGACGCCATCATGCACTTGCAGAATAATTCCAGCGCTTTCCTTGAATGTGAACCACGCCACTTCAGAATAGTCTCCAAGCCCTGATGCCCATTGCCAAGGAGTAACACGTGACCATAACCGCCGACGCCAAGGACCTGCAGGATGACCTGGTCCGCCTGCGCCACGACCTGCACCGGCAGCCGGAAATCGGGCTCCACCTTCCGCGCACCCAGGAGAAGGTTTTGGAGGCGCTGGACGGCCTCCCCTTCGAGATCACCCTGGGCAAGGAGACGACGTCGGTCACCGCAGTCCTGCGTGGCGGCAACTCTGATCCCGCCAGGCAGCGTCCCGCGGTCCTCCTCCGCGCAGACATGGACGGACTGCCCGTCCAGGAGAAGACCGGAGTCCACTTCACGTCCCAGGCTGACGGCGCCATGCACGCCTGCGGCCACGACCTGCACACCTCCATGCTCGCCGGAGCCGCAACCCTCCTGGCCGAGAAGAAGCACCAACTCCAGGGCGACGTCGTCCTCATGTTCCAGCCTGGCGAGGAAGGCTGCGACGGTGCCAGCTACATGATCCGGGAGGGCGTCCTGGACGCCGCCGGTCCACGCGTCCAGGCAGCGTACGGCGTGCACGTGTTTTCCTCGCTGGAGCCGCACGGCACCTTTTGCACCAAGCCCGGCGTCATGCTCAGCGCGTCGGACGGCCTGGAAGTCACGGTGCTCGGCGCCGGCGGCCATGGTTCGGCACCGCATTCCGCGAAGGATCCGGTCACAGTGGCAGCAGAAATGGTGACAGCCCTGCAGATCATGGTCACCCGCCAGTTCAACATGTTCGATCCCGTAGTCCTGTCCGTGGGCGTGCTGCACGCGGGGACCAAGCGGAACATCATCCCGGAATCTGCGCGCATCGAAGCAACCATCCGGACTTTCTCGGAAGCATCCCGCCTGAAGATGATGGACGCCGTGCCACGCCTGCTCAAGGGGATCGCCGCCGCACACGGAGTGGAGGTCGCCGTCGACTACCTGCAGGAATACCCGCTCACCATCACCAACGAAGACGAAACACACACCGCCGAAAAAGTGATCACCGAGCTTTTCGGCGAGCGCCGCCTCTCGCGCTGGGCCACCCCGCTCAGCGGCTCGGAGGATTTCTCCCGCGTGCTGGCCGAGGTACCCGGTACGTTTGTGGGCCTCAGCGCCGTGTCCCCCGGGGGCGACCCCGACGCGTCGCCGTTCAACCACTCCCCGTATGCCACGTTCGATGACGCCGTGCTGGCAGACGGGGCCGCACTCTATGCGGAACTCGCCATTTCGCGGCTGGCCACGCTGTCGCGGACCGCCTAAGTTCCCCCTCCCGCCCCCGGCAGCAGTGCCGCTGCCCTCTCCCGCAGACCAACCGACCAGGAAGAAGACCATGTCCGTTGCAGTAAGCAAGCCCCAGACTGGACGCATGTCCACCGCCAAGACCATCGTCGGCACCGGCATCGGCAACGCCGTTGAGTGGTACGACTGGGCCATCTATGCCACGTTTACCCCCTTCATCGCCAGCCAGCTGTTCAGCAAGGAGGACCCGGCGTCGGCGGTGCTGTCCACCCTGGCGATCTTTGCGGTCGGCTTCGTGGCCCGGCCCTTCGGCGGCTTCCTCTTCGGCTGGATCGGCGACCGGGTGGGCCGGAAGACCTCGATGACGTTCGCCGTCGGCCTCGCCTCGCTGGGCAGCCTGCTGATCGGCATCGCCCCCACGTTCGCCAGCGTCGGTGCTTTCGCTTCGCTCATGCTGCTGGTGGCCCGCCTGGTGCAGGGCCTGGCACACGGCGGCGAGCTGCCGTCCTCGCAGACGTACCTGTCCGAGATGGCCCCCAAGGAACACCGCGGCTTCTGGGCCACCCTCATCTACACCTCAGGGACCGTGGGCATCCTCTTCGGAACGCTGCTGGGCGCCGTCCTGAACATGGCGCTGAGCACCGAGGCGATGAATGCCTGGGGCTGGCGGATCCCGTTCCTGATCGGTGCCGCCATGGGCCTGTACGCGCTGATCATGCGGTCACGCCTGCACGAGACCGAGGCATTCCAGGACGAGGCCGTCACCGCCAAGCGCGCTCCCATCTGGCCGCAGATTGTCCGCTACCGCAAGCAGGCCATGCAGGTCATCGGCCTGACCGTGGGCCTGACGGTGATCTACTACATCTGGGGCGTGGTGGCGCCAAGCTACGCCACCACCGCGCTGAAGATCGACCGCGGCGAGGCACTGTGGGCGGGCGTGATCGCCAACATCGTCTTCATCGCCGCCCTGCCCGTATGGGGAAAGCTCTCGGACCGCATCGGCCGCAAGAAGGTCCTGTGGGCCGGCGCAATCGGCTCCGCGGTGCTGCACTTCCCCATGACCTGGCTGCTGAAGGACTCCGCCTGGCAGCTGGCCGTGAGCATGTCCGTGATGCTGGTCTTCGTGGCTGCGAGCGCCGCCATTGTTCCGGCCGTGTACGCCGAGCTGTTCCCCACCTCCATCCGCACGGTGGGCGTGGGCGTGCCCTACTCCATCTGCGTGGCGGTGTTCGGCGGCACCGCCCCCTACCTGCAGCAGTGGCTGGGCTCCTCGCTCGGGGCGCCGCAGGTGTTCAACATCTACGCAGTGCTGCTCCTGGCGGTCAGCGCAGCGTTCGTGTTCACGATTCCCGAAACCAAGGGCAAGGACCTGACCCACTAGTCCCCGGCTTTACTGCAAACATCCCCGGCGCGGTTTTCCGTGCCGGGGATGTTTTGGCGTTTCCAGGGTTTCGCGGCAGCCGGGTTGGATGGCGGCCAGGGTGGATGGCAGGTTGGCTGGATGGCAGGTTGGAGGCGTCCTGGCTACGCGGCAGTGGGAAGCACCAGGAGGTAGCCGGCGGCCAGGCCGCTGCTCCAGCGCCTCGGCTCGCGGACTACGAACTGCGTGGCCAACTGCTCCGGCGTCAGCAGGGCATTGGGCGCCGGCGACGGGCCCCACTGGCCACTGCCGTAGGGGTAGAGCGGATCGAGGACGCGGATGCCGGTCACTGAAAAATCGGGGAACTGGCGCGGATCGCCCACCGATTCGAATCCGCTCATCACCCAGGCGTGGCGGCCACTCCACATCACCAGGCCCACCGGCCTGCCCGTCTCCGTGATGGCACGCGCCGCCGTCCGCACCGCTTCTTCATAGCCCGGAACACTCACCACGGCGTACGGCCCCATCCCCGCTTCCGTCAGCACCTGCGCCCAGCCAAAGGGATTGGCACCGTTGAACGAGTCCGAAGAGTGGGCGCGGGCCCTCTCCCACAGCTCATTCTGCTGCGCGCGGTCAGCCCAGGTGCCGCCGCCGGTGTCGTCAATCAGGTTGTGCGCCATCTGGATGCTCGCGGCCACGCACCAGTCAAAGGTGTACTGCGGAACGAAGTCCCCCTCACGGTACAGGTTGAGGGCAAACGGCTGGGGCACCGGGGCGGGAGCGGGAGCACTGGCGGGGGCGGGAGCGGGAGTGGCCGCCGGGATCGGCGCCTGCGGCGGAGCGAGGGCGACGTCGGCCGCATCCGGCGCGGAGCTTGCCGAACCGGCCGCGGTGGCGGGCACCGTCGCGGTCGCCCCAGGTGAAGGGGCCGCGGATCCAGACACGGCCTGCCCCGCGCCCACCCCGGGCGTGCAGCCGGCAAGGAAGGCCATGACGGCGATGAGCCAGGCCAGAAGCCTTAGGCGGGCAGCGGTCATGATCGCTCCAGTCCATTTCACGTTGAGCGGGCGTACCTGCTACCAGTCTCCCGCCCGCGCCTCCCCTTGACTACCCCACCCCACCTTCCCTACACTTTTCATAAAGCAGAATCTAAATTCCACAAAGCGGAAACGGTGAAGATGCCGGCAGCAAGGGAAGATAGATCAAAGCCCCTCCTCGGAAGGACCTACGATGACGTACACAGTGAACTGCTCCATCCTCCTCACGGAGCTTCCCCTGCTCGAACGCCCCGCAGCCGCCAAGGCCGCAGGCTTCGACGCGGTTGAGTTCTGGTGGCCCTTCGAAACCTCGGTCCCGGCGGACAGCGAGACCACCAGGTTCGAGAACGCCATCACGGACGCCGGTGTCCAGCTCACGGGCCTGAACTTCAACGCCGGCAACATGCCCGGCGGCGACCGCGGCCTGGTCTCGTGGAAGGGACGCTGCTCCGAGTTCAAGGACAACATCGACGTCGTGGCCGGCATCGGCGGGCGCCTGGGCTGCAAGGCCTTCAACGCCCTCTACGGCAACCGGCAGGACGAATTCACCCCCGAAGAGCAAGACGAGCTGGCCGTCAAGAACCTCGCGGCAGCAGCCGAAGGCGTCGCCCGCATCGGCGGCACCGTCCTCCTCGAACCCGTCAGCGGCGCACCGAAGTACCCGCTTCTCACCGCCGACGACGCACTCCAGGTCATCGCACGCGTCAAGGAGGAAGCCGGCGTCGGGAACATCAAGCTCCTCGCCGACTTCTACCACCTGGCGGTCAACGGCGACGACGTCCAGGCAGTCATCGAAAACCATGCCAGGGAGTTCGGCCACATCCAGATCGCCGACAACCCCGGCCGCGGCGCCCCCGGCACCGGCACCCTCCCGCTCGGCGAATGGATCGCCCGCAGCCGCGAACTCGGTTACGAGGGCTACATCGGCCTCGAGTACAAGGAACCGCAGGAAACAGCCTTCAGCTGGGCCATCCGCGAGCACGCCAGCAACTAGTACCCACACAGACTTTCCAGAAAGAGAACCATCATGAGCAACGTTGCAGTCATCGGACTCGGAATCATGGGCCTGCCCATGGCCACCAACCTGGTCAAGGCCGGCCACACCGTCACCGGATTCAACCGCAGCCAGGACAAGATCGACAAGCTGGTCTCCGAGGGCGGCAAGGGCGCCTCGAGCATCGCGGACGCCGTCAAGGACGCCGACGTCGTCATCACCATGGTGCCGGACTCCCCCGACGTTGAGGGCGTGGTCAGCGGCAAGGACGGCGTCTTCGCCAACGCGAAGCAGGGCACGCTGTGGATCGACGCCTCCAGCATCCGCCCGGACGTGGCCAAGCGCCTGTCCGACGAAGCCCGCGAAGCAGGCATCCGCCCCCTCGACGCCCCGGTCTCCGGCGGCGAACAGGGCGCCATCGACGCCGTCCTGTCCATCATGGTGGGCGGCGACAAGGCAGACTTCGACGACGCCCAGGATGTCCTGAACGCCGTCGGCAAAACCATCGTCCACGTCGGCCCCTCCGGCTCCGGCCAGACCGTCAAAGCGGCCAACCAGCTGATCGTCGCCGTCAACATTGAGGTCCTCGGCGAAGCCATCGCCTTCCTGGAGGCCTACGGTGTGGACACCGACGCCGCCCTCAAGGTCCTCGGCGGCGGCCTGGCCGGGTCCAAGGTCCTGGACCAGAAGGGCCAGAAGATGCTGGACCGCAACTTCGACCCCGGCTTCCGGCTCGCCCTGCACCACAAGGACCTGGGCATCGTCACCGCCGCCGCCCGCGAAGCGAACGTCGCCATCCCGCTCGGCGCCGTCGCCGCCCAGCTCGTCGCCGCCACCGTCAACCAGGGTGACGGCGCACTGGACCACTCCGGACTCTTCAAGCAGGTCCTGCAGCTCAGCGGCAGGAATTAGCCACTCCCGGCGCAGCCGGGACAAAAGCGCGGAACAAGCACCTCAGCAGGGAACCCGCCGTCGTACACGAGACGACGGCGGTCTCTCCAGCACACCCAAAAACAGACTTTCAAGCTTTCAAGGAGCACCCCATGAGCAAGATGCGTACCGTTGATGCAGCGGTGGCCATCCTGGAAAAGGAAGGCGCCATCGAGGCGTTCGGCCTGCCAGGCGCCGCCATCAACCCCTTCTACTCCGCAATGCGCGCCCACGGCGGCATCCGCCACACCCTGGCCCGCCACGTCGAAGGCGCCAGCCACATGGCCGATGGCTTCAGCCGCGCCAAGGACGGCAACATCGGCATCTGCGTCGGCACCTCGGGGCCCGCCGGCACCGACATGATCACCGGCCTCTACGCAGCCTGGGCAGACTCGATCCCCATGCTTTGCATCACCGGCCAGGCCCCCGTGGCCAAGCTGCACAAGGAGGACTTCCAGGCCGTGGACATCGAGTCCATCGCCAAGCCCGTCACCAAGATGGCCATGACCATCCTGGAACCGGGCCAGGTTCCCGGCGCCTTCCAGAAGGCCTTCCAGCTGATGCGCTCCGGCCGCCCCGGGCCGGTGCTGCTGGACCTGCCCATCGACGTGCAGATGGCCGAAATCGAATTCGACATCGACACCTACGAGCCACTCCTCGTTGAGAAACCCAAGGCCTCCCGCAAGCAGCTGGAAAAGGCCCTGGACATGCTGCTCGCCGCCAAGCACCCGCTGATCGTGGCCGGCGGCGGCATCATCAACGCCGGCGCCTCCGCGCAGCTGGTGGAGCTGGCCGAAACCCTGAACGTTCCGGTCATCCCCACCCTGATGGGCTGGGGCACCATCCCGGATGACCACCAGCTCATGGCCGGCATGGTGGGCCTGCAGACCAGCCACCGCTACGGCAACGAGAACTACCTGCGGAGCGACTTCGTGATCGGCATCGGCAACCGCTGGGCCAACCGCCACACCGGCGGCCTGGAAACCTACACGGCAGGCCGGAAGTTCGTGCACATCGACATCGAGCCCACGCAGATCGGCCGCGTGTTCTCGCCGGACCTGGGCATCGCGTCCGACGCCGGCGCGGCGCTGGCAGGGCTGGTTGAGCTCGCCAAGGAACGGGCTGCGGCCGGGTCCCTGCCGGACTACAGCGCCTGGGTTGCCGAGTGCCTGGACCGGAAGGCCTCCCTGCACCGCAAGACGCACTTCGAGAACATCCCCATCAAGCCGCAGCGCGTGTACGAGGAGATGAACAAGTCCTTCGGCCGCGACACCACCTACGTTTCCACCATCGGCCTGTCCCAGATCGCCGGCGCGCAGATGCTGCACGTCTTCGGCCCGCGCAAGTGGATCAACGCCGGCCAGGCAGGCCCCCTGGGCTGGACCGCCCCGGCTGCCCTCGGCGTCGCCCGCTCCAACCCGGACCAGACCGTGGTGGCCCTCTCCGGCGACTACGACTTCCAGTTCATGATCGAGGAACTGGCCGTGGGCGCGCAGTTCAACCTGCCGTACATCCACGTGGTGGTGAACAACTCGTACCTGGGCCTGATCCGGCAGTCGCAGCGCGGCTTCAACATGGAACAGAACGTGTCCCTGGCGTTCGAGAACATCAACAGCTCCCACCTGTCCGAGGACACCCGCGGCTACGGCGTGGACCACCTGAAGGTGGCCGAGGGCCTGGGCTGCAAGGCCGTCCGCGTGGAGGACCCCAGCGACCTCGCTGCCGCGTTCGACAAGGCCAAGGCCCTGATGGGTGAGTTCCGGGTTCCCGTGGTGGTGGAGGTGATCCTGGAGAAGGTCACCAACATCTCCATGGGCGTGGAAATCAACGCCGTGAACGAGTTCGAGGAACTGGCGGAATCCGCCGCCGACGCTCCCACCGCCATCCTGGCACTGCAGGCCTAACCATGCGCATCGTGATCGCCCCGGACAAGTTCAAGGGATCCTTGTCCGCCCCGGAGGTGTGCAGCTTCCTGGAAAGGGGCCTGCAACGCGGGACTGGCGGCAACCTTGACATCGTCCAGATTCCGGTGGCCGACGGCGGCGAGGGCACCCTCGACGCCGCCGTCGGCTCCGGATTCACCCGCCGCACGGCAACGGTCGCCGGGCCAACCGGACAGCCGGTGCAGGCGGACTTCGCGGTCCGCGGGCAGGAGGCCGTCATTGAAATGGCGACGGCGTCCGGGCTGGCCCTGGTGCCAAGCGTGCGGAGTGGCGCCCGCCCGGACTCAACGTCTGCCGCCACGGCCAGCAGCCTGGGCACCGGGCAGCTAATCCGGGCTGCGCTGGACGCCGGCTGCCGGCGGATCATGCTGGGCGTTGGCGGCAGTGCCAATACCGACGGCGGCGCAGGGCTCCTGCAGGGGCTCGGCGCCAGGCTCCTGGACAACCGGAACAACGAGCTTCCCCCCGGCGGGGCTGCGCTGGCCAACCTGCACAGCATCGACTTCACCCACTTTGAGCCCCGCCTGGTGGACACCCGCTTCGTGCTGGCATCCGACGTCGACAACCCCCTGCTCGGCGCCCAGGGCGCCGCGGCGGTTTTCGGCCCGCAAAAGGGTGCCACACCACAAGACGTCGGCATGCTCGACGCCGCCCTGGCCAGGTTTGTCGAAGTCCTGGCCAGGGAAATCGGATTCCGCGCCGTCAAGGCCGCCGAGGCTCCCGGGGCCGGGGCGGCCGGCGGCGTGGGCTACGCCGCCATCGCAGCCCTGGCCGCAACGCGGCGGCCGGGAATCGACGTCGTCCTCGAATTCACCGATCTGGCCGAAAGGCTGGCCGGCGCCGACCTGGTGATTACCGGCGAAGGCAGCCTGGACGAACAAAGCCTGCTCGGCAAGACCCCCATGGGTGTTGCCAGGGCCGCAGCAGCGCAGGGCATTCCCGTCATCGCGGTGTGCGGGCGGACCACCCTGGAGCACAGCCAGGCCGCCGCTGCAGGATTCGAAGGCGTTTACGCTTTGACCGAGCTCGAAACCGATGTAAACAGGTGCATATCAGAGGCCGGCGAGCTTCTGGAGCAGCTGGGCACCCAGATCAGCAAGCGGCTGGCGGCCGGACGGCCTGCCGGCGCTGCAAGTACCAAGGAGGACCTCCGTGTCTGAAGAACGTTTTGACCTGGTCATCCGGGGCCAGCGCATCCTCACCACCGCCGGCATCGCCCCGCGCGAAGTGGGCGTCCGCGGCGGCAAGATCGTCGCCATCGAGCCGCTGGGCAACGGCCTGGCCGGCACCGAGATCGTCGAACTGGCCGACGACGAAACCCTGCTCCCGGGCCTGGTGGACACCCACGTCCACGTCAACGAGCCCGGCCGCACCGAGTGGGAGGGCTTCGCTTCCGCCACCCGCGCAGCTGCGGCCGGCGGCGTCACCACCATCATCGACATGCCGCTGAACTCCGTCCCGCCCACCACCACGGTGGAGAACCTCAAGCTCAAGCGCGAGGTGGCCGAGGACCAGGCCTTCATCGACGTCGGCTTCTGGGGCGGCGCGATCCCCGGCAACAAGGCAGACCTCCGTCCCCTGCACGACGAAGGCGTGTTCGGCTTCAAGTGCTTCCTCCTGCACTCCGGCGTGGACGAGTTCCCGCACCTGGACGCGGATGAGATGGAAGAGGACATGGCCGAGCTGAAGTCCTTCGACTCGCTCATGATCGTCCACGCCGAGGACTCGCACGCCATCGACCGCGCACCCCACCCCGGCGGCGACCACTACGAGACCTTCCTCGCCTCCCGCCCCCGCGGCGCCGAGAACAAGGCCATCGCCGAGGTCATCGAACGCGCCCGGTGGACCGGCGCGCGTGCGCACATCCTGCACCTGTCGTCGTCGGACGCGCTGCCCATGATCGCCTCGGCAAAGCGCGACGGCGTCAAGCTCACCGTGGAGACGTGCCCGCACTACCTGACGCTGATGGCGGAGGAAATCCCGGACGGTGCCACCGCCTACAAGTGCTGCCCGCCCATCCGGGAAGCCTCCAACCGCGAGCTGCTGTGGCAGGGCCTGCAGGACGGCACCATCGACTGCATCGTCTCGGACCACTCCCCGTCCACCCTGGACCTCAAAGACCTGGAGAACGGCGACTTCGCCGTGGCCTGGGGCGGCGTCTCATCCCTGCAGCTGGGACTGTCCCTGATTTGGAGCGAGGCCCGGCACCGCGGCATCCCGCTGGAACAGGTGGTGTCCTGGATGGCGGAGAAGCCTGCCAGCCTGGCCCGGCTCACCAACAAGGGCCAGCTGGCTTTGGGCTACGACGCCGACTTCGCCGTGTTTGCCCCTGATGAGGCGTTCGTGGTGGACGTGTCCAAGCTCAAGCACAAGAACCCCATCACGCCATACGACGGCAAGGCCCTGTCCGGCGTGGTCCGCAAGACCTTCCTCCGCGGCGCCGTAGTGGACGGCCAGACCCCCACGGGCAAGCTGATCCGCCGCGGCGGCGTATAAGGGCCCGCCATGGCAGTGGAAGCCCACCATCCGCGGACGGCGGTCCCGCATCCGGTTCCGCACGGCGTTCCGCACCGGGTTCCGCCCAGGCGCGCCACCGCCCACGGGCTGGCCGTCTGGGTGGTCCCGGCCGAAGGGACCAGCCCGGATATCCTGCGCCACGCCGCCCAAATGGTCCTTGCCAGGGCCCTCGAAACTGCTCCGGAGGCGGAAGTCCATTGGCCTGCCGCCGGAGCCCCCACGTCCGGGGTCTCCGCCAATGCGGAAGGAGCCGCAGCCGACTCCTCTCGCGTTCCTTCCATGGCGGAGAACCCCGGCGCAACCGCGGCCGACGGCGGCACCCGCCTTCCGCCGTCGGCCGGCCCCGTCAGCAGGGTCGCCGTGGACCTCGCCGCCGACTCCGTCCTGCTGGACGGCAGGCCGGTGGCGCTGACCGGCGTCGAATACAAGGTGCTGCGCTACCTGGTGACGCACCTGTCCCGCACGGTAGGCCGCGAAGAGCTGCAGGAGTTCCTGGAATCGTTGGATTTTCCCGGAGCCACCGCACGTTCCATCGACGTCTACGTGGGCAGGATCCGCAAGAAACTGGGCAATGCCCGCCATGCCGTGGCCACTGTCCGCGGCGGCGGCTACCAGTTTGTGCCGGGCCCGCACGCAGCCGTTCGGGGTCCGGCGGAATACTGCATATGACGCGCTGGTTTGTATCAGTAAGCGGTGACCCGCTTCACTTGATGTTTGGCCATCACTGACCGAGTCTTACAAAGGAACGCCATGAGCCCCACCCTGACCACCAAGCTTCAGCCCGGCACCCCGGCTCCTGATTTCACCCTCCGGGACGCCCAGGGCCGCGAGACCTCTCTGGCCGATTACCGTGGCAAGAACGTCATTGTCTACTTCTACCCGAAGGCTGCGACCCCCGGCTGCACCACCGAGGCCTGCGACTTCCGCGACAGCCTGGCCTCCCTGCAGGGCAAGGGCTACGAGGTAGTGGGCATCTCCCCCGACGCGCAGGAAGCCCTGGCCGGCTTCAGCGGCGACTTCTCCCTCACCTTCCCCCTCCTCTCCGACCCCGACCACGCGGTTGCCCTGGCCTACGGCGCCTGGGGCGAAAAGCTGGTCCAGGGCGAAATCCACGAAGGCATCGTCCGCTCCACGGTTGTGGTGGACCCTGCAGGAAACGTCACCCTGGCCCAGTACCAGGTACAGGCCGACGGCCACGTCGGCCGCCTCAAGGAAGCCCTGGGACTCTAGCGCCGATCACTTCCTGCAGCATTTCCACGGACGCCCCGGCACCTGGTGCCGGGGCGTCCGGTGTTTAATGCGCAGCTTCTGCCGCCACCTGCGCATACGACGCGGAAACCCGCCGGTAGACCGGGGCAAGGAAGGCCAGCAGTGCGGCCGCGATCATGATGATTCCGGCCACCAGGAACACCAGGGCGATGCCGCGGGAGGTGCCCTCACCCAGCAACGGCGCCAGGAGCGCGGCGCCCTCCGCGGACCGCGCATACGGGATGATCCAAAACTGGGCGATGGGCGCGACGAGGAACGCCGTGACGGGGGCCGCGGCGGACTCAAACGCCATGGCGAACCCGAAGACACGCCCCTGCCGTTCCAGCGGCACCACCCGCTGGATGACGGTTTGTTCTGCCGCCTCCACGAACGGGACCAGCACCAGGTACAGCCAGATCCCCAGGATGTAGAGCCACGCCCACTCCCGCAGCGTAAAGACCGCGCCGAGTACGCCCATGGCCGCCACGGCGACCAGGAGGGTGCGCAAGGGGTTGGCGCCGAGCCCGAACTTGCCGATCAGGGCACCGCCAAGGATGAATCCCGTGGATCCAACCGCGAAGACCGCACCCCACATCTCCACCGAGAACATTTCCAGCCCGTACGGGTCCATCAATGCCATGTAGACGCCGCCGATGAAGTTGTTGAACGTTGAAAACAGGATCAGCGCGAAGAGCCCCGATATGGCCAGCACTGCCGTGAACGAGCCCCGGAGGTCGAATCCGCCGTGGGCGTCCGATGCCGCCGCACGCATCTCCTCGGGCATCCGGAGGGTCAGCAGGTGTGCCGCAGCCAGCGCCGTAAGCACCAGCGCGACGGCGATGGTCCAGCCCATGCCCAGCAACCCGATGGACAGCCCGGACAGCAGGGAAGTGACGATGAACATCAGGCCCTGCACCATCCCCACCAACCCGTTGGCATTCGCCCGCCGCTCCGGCTCGATGAGGATGGTCACCGTGGTGGATAGGGCGATGTTCCGCATGTTCTCCACCACGGCGCCCACCAGGATGATCAGGGTGAAAATCCAGAACCACGGCTGACCCAGGTCCAGCAGGGACGGGGCAGGCGTGAGCAGGAACATCACCCCGGACAGTAGGAACATCACCAGGGTGAAGGCGGCGGCGAACCGCATCACGGCCAGCTTCCGGCAGCGGTCCACGAACGTACCGAAGCTGATGCTGGACAGGGCAATCAGCAGCATGTACGCGCCGCCCACCACCCCGGTGGCTATGACGTTGCGCGTCTCCAGGTACAGCCAGAACGTCAGGGCGAACCACAGGTAGCTGGTGGTGATGTTGGCCAGTGCCGTGTTGACCAGGATTCCGGCGAAGGTGCGGGAGCGCTCAGCCGGCGTTCGTAGGGAGGCGGCAACGGTATCCAGATCCGCGGCAGCACTGCCCGGTTCCTGCTGGGTCATGCGTCCCAGTGTAGTGAGGGGCACCAGGAGCCAACAGGGTGGAAACTGGGCTGATGGGGAGACAATCAGTTCCGCGGGATGGGGAAGGGATGGTCATGGACAGCGAAACGGATAAGGAAACACCTGCAGCCGGAGCGGATCCCCGCCTGGCGCTGCTGCTGGCCTCGATCTTTCAGGCAGGCGACGACGCAACAGTGGAGCTCACCGTGGTGGTTGATGGTGCCGTGATCTCCGGATCGGCTGTGTCGGAGAACGCGTGGACGCAGCGGCAAAATGACCAGGTCCGGATCGGCAGCTGGGCCATCGCCGGCGTTCTCGACGCCTATGGTTCCCCGGCGGGCGAGGCCGGCACGGAAGCCCAGCCACGGTACCTCCACTTCCTGGCGCCGGTGCTGCTCTCAGGGGGAACCAGGGTTCCGCTGCAGGCCACCCGGGTTGACGTGCGCAGGGTCGCCGCCTGGAGCATCGGCCGGATTCCCGGCGACTAGGATCGCGCCATGGCCATTGAGGTGCGCCCGGCAACCAGCTTCGAGGACGTCAAAATACTCGTGGGGCCCAAACGGCCCGACGCCACCGTCTGCTGGTGCCTGAGCTACCGGATTCCCTCGAAGCAGAACGTGTCATTGCGGGGCGAAGAGCGCGGGGAGCTGGTCAGGCAGCTGGTGGCGCAGGATCCACCGCCAGGCGTGGTGGCGTACGACGGAGGCGAACCGGTCGGGTGGGCAGCGGTGCACCCGCGCGCGGACACCAGTTTCGCCCGGAACCGCAGAATCCCGCATGTGGATGACAGGGACGCCTGGTCTGTCTGGTGCTTGCGCGTCCGTCCCGGCCAGCGGGGCAAGGGAATCTCGCACCACCTGCTGGCCGGCGCAGTGGCTCTGGCGCGCGCTTATGGGGCTCCCGTGGTGGAGGGCTATCCGGTGGACAACGGCGGCCACAAGGTGGACCTCACCATGGCTTATGTGGGAACCCGCAGGCTGTTCGAGGATGCCGGCTTCACCAAGGCGGCAGACACAACCTCGGTGCTCAACGGCTTTCCCCGGGTGCTGATGCGCCTGGAGCTGGCATGACGGCGCTACTTCCGGCGCCAGTACTTCCCCCAGTCGACCTCCATGGCCCACAACGCAAGCAGCAGCGCGTCCATGGTCATGAGTCCTGCCATCAGGTACGACCAGCCCAGCAACAAACTCACAGCAATCTCCTGACTATCCCCCAGCCAATCGATTGCTGCTAAGTGTGGCACCTACAGGGCCGCGACGGAATGCCCTCCGCCCGCAGTCTTTAAAAGGGCCTCAAGCCTGTGGTGTGCCTCGGTCTCCAGCTTGAGCCGGTGCGTGAGCCTTTCCACCTGGCGGGACATGTCCTCCCCCACCTGCAGCCGGTCCCCCGGCCAACTGGATACTTCCCGCGATTCGGCGAGCGCATGCTCAAGTTCCCGGGCGGCGGCCCGCACTTTCCGGGAGTGGAAGAGGACGCGCAGCAGCGCCCTGGCTTTGTCCATCCCGCTCTTTTTGACGTATTCCATTGGCTTCCCCGCCTTCCGCAAGCCGTACAGCCCCCGCGCGGATCGTCGTCGTACCCTGTTGTCTGGAAAGCTGTTGCCGTTCTTCGAGTGTGACCGGCGTTCCTCAACGTCCCGGCAAGCAGGTGCCAAGATTTCCGCAAGATCTGCTGGGTGCGGAATTAATGCATCGGGACCTGTCAGCCACGTCACGGGAAACTGTGAAGCCTAAGACATGCCCTGTGCGCCTTAATACTGTAGAAGTAGAGCTATGGTCTCTCCCTCCGAATCCCGCCGTGCGGTTGTCATCGAAGATGACCCGGACATCCGCGGACTGCTGGTCCGTGTCCTGGTCAAGCAGGGCTTCGACGTCACCCAGGCGGGAGCCGGCCTGCCGGGCGTGGAGGAAGTCCGCCGCCGCAAGCCGGACCTGGTGACGCTGGACCTCAACCTGCCGGACCTCGACGGACTCGAGGTCTGCAAGCTGTTAAGGGAGTTCTCGGACGCCTTCATCGTGATGCTCACCGCGCGGGCAGACGAACTGGACAAGCTGACCGGCCTGGACAACGGCGCCGACGAATACATCAGCAAGCCGTTCAGCCCCCGCGAGCTGCAGTCCCGGATCAACGCGCTGTTCCGCCGCCGGCCCTCCGCCGCCGCTGAATCCGCAGCCCGCGGCGAGCTGGAACGCGCCACCGAGGTGCAGCAAAGCCTCCTCCCCAAGGAGGACATCCGGGTGGACGGCTACGATGTGGCGGGCCTCTTCCGGCCCTCCCGCAATGTGGGCGGCGACTTCTATGACTGGTACCAGACCCCGGGCGGGCTCCACCTGACGTTCGCCGACGCCATGGGCAAAGGCATGGGCGCGGCACTGATCGCAGCCACCGTCCGCGCCGTCATGCGCTCCACCGGCCTGCGCCAGGACCTCGACGCCGGGTTCGCCTCAGCCAGCAAGGCGATCGCCGCGGACCTGGACTCCTCCAACTCCTTCGTCACCCTGTTCCACGCCCGGCTGGACGCAGCGTCCGGCAACGTCAGCTACGTCGACGCCGGCCACGGCCTTGCGCTGCACGTCCAGCCCGCAGGCCCGGCGGACCGCCTCCCCTCCGCAGGACCGCCAGTGGGTGCCTGGCCCGGGACCCAGTGGCCCCAGGCAGAACTGGAACTGGCCCCGGGGGATTCCCTGGTGGTGGTCAGCGATGGCGTCCTGGACGTCTTTGAATCAGTGGAGGACTTCACCGACGCCGTGCAGGAGGCCACGCAGGCGGCTGCTTCGGCGCAGGAAGCGACCAACTCCATCCTGGCCCTCGCCCCCGCAGAGACCGCCGAGGACGACGTCACGGTGGTCGTGGTCCGCCGGCTCCCCCGGGAGGTGGCCGCGTGACCCGCTTCTGGACCCGCGTGGTGGTGGTGCTCACCGTCCTGACCGGCCTGAACTACATCGCCTGGCGCTGGGCGGCATCCCTCAACTGGGATGCCTGGTGGATCGCCCTCCCCCTGGTGGTGGCTGAAACTTACAGCCTCATCGACGTCATGCTCTTCGGCATGACGGTGTGGAAGCTGAAGATCCGCAAGGGGGCGCCGCAGCCCCCGCACGATGCCACCGTGGACGTCTTCATCACCACCTACAACGAGGACCTGGACATGGTCCTCACCACGGCGCTGGCGGCCCAGAAAATCCGGCACCCGCACAGCACCTGGATCCTGGACGACGGCGCACGGCCGGAACTCAAGGCGCTGTGCGAACAGCACGGCCTGGGCTACGTCACCCGGAGCGAAGACTGGACCAAAGACCTCCCCCGGCACGCCAAGGCGGGCAACCTCAACAACGCCCTCATGGTCACCCACGGCGAGTTCCTGCTGATCCTGGACGCGGACCAGATCCCCGAGCCAAACATCCTGGAAAAGACCCTGGGCTACTTCAACAACCGCCGGGTGGCCCTGGTCCAGACACCCCAGTACTTCAGCAACGTTCCTGACAGCGACCCGCTGGGCAGCCAGGCACCGCTGTTCTACGGCCCCATCCAGCAGGGCAAGGACGGCTGGAACGCCGCGTTCTTCTGCGGCTCCAACGCCATCCTGCGCCGCGAGGCCCTGATGCAGCTGGGCCTGGTGGGCTACGTCAAGGAGACCGAAAAGAGCATCCGCCGCGCGCTGGCCGCCTCCCGGGCAGCCATCAAGCAGGCCCGGAAGTCGGCGGACGTGGAGTCACCCCTGGTGGCGGAGGTCCTGGACGAGGTGGAGGCTGCCACCCGCGAAGCCCAGGAGGAAGTGGACGCCGGCCGGCCCCTCAGCGAGGTCACCTACCGGGTCCGCCGCCGCGTGGACGCCGCAGTGCAGACCCTGGTCCAGGCCGACGTCGCAGCCCTGCAGGCGGACCTTGAGGAAATCGCCGCCATGGAACTGGCCCACGTGGGCGAGTCCGGCGTCCCGGTGGTTGCGGACGACGCAGTCCAGCGCATGTCCGCCCGTGACTGGTCGCCCCTGGGCGCCCTGGAATCCGTCCAGGCCGTGCTGGATGCGCTGACCGTGGAACGCAGCAACGAAGCCCAGCCCGTCATGCCCCTGGCCACCATTTCCGTCACCGAGGACATGGCCACCGCCATGCGCATGCACGCCATGGGCTGGGAGAGCGTCTACCACCACGAGATCCTGGCGTACGGCCTGGCGCCCGAGGACATCGCCACCATGCTGACGCAGCGCCTCCGCTGGGCCCAGGGCACCATCCAGGTGTTGCTGCGGGAGAACCCCCTGGTGCAGAAGGGCCTCAAAATCGGCCAGCGCCTGATGTACTTCGCCACCATGTGGACGTACCTCAGCGGGTTCGCCGCCGTCATCTATTTCGCGGCCCCCATCATCTACCTGCTGCTGGGCATCCTGCCGGTCAGCAGCCTCAGCTGGGACTTCTTCATCCGGTTCATCCCGTTCATGGTGGTCAACCAGCTGCTGTTCGCCGTGGCCGGCCGCGGCATCCCCACCTGGCGCGGCCAGCAGTACAGCCTTGCCCTGTTCCCCACCTGGATCAAGGCGTGCACGACGGCGGCCCGCAACGTCTGGTTCGGCCGTCCCCTGGGGTTTGCGGTCACCCCCAAGGCCCGCCAAAGCGGCGGACCCAGCTGGAGCCTCATCCGGCCCCAGATCGTGGTGTCCGTCCTGCTCGCCCTGGCCGCCGTCGTCGGAATTGTCCGCCTGGCCACCGGGCTGGCGGAACCGCTGGGCACCCTGGTTAACGTCGTCTGGGTGGTCTTTGACCTGGTGGTCATGAGCATCCTGGTCCGCGCCGTCCTCTACAAGGGGTACGAGCCGGCCGCAGAACCTGCAAACAGAGAGGAATCCTGATGGAGTTCAGTTATGAGGTCAAAGACTCGTACGCGGAGGTCAAGGCGGACGGGCGGCTGAACATGGTCTCCGCGCCCAAGCTGCGCGAGTTCGTGACGGACGTGATCGCGGGCGGGTCCAACCGGATCGTGGTCAACCTGGAAAACACCGCGTTCATGGACTCCTCGGGCCTCGGTGCGCTGATCGGCTGCCTGAAGGCCGCCCGCCAGGCCGGCGGGGACCTGCGGATCGCTGCCGTGCAGCCGCAGGTAAACATGGTCCTGAAGCTGACCAGCATGGACAAGGTCCTCACCGCCTACCCCACGGCCGAGGAGGCGTTCAGCAATGACTGAGGTCCTGGCTTCGCGCAGCTTCCGGGGACCCGCCGCCGAGGACGCCATCGAGGCGGTCCACAACGACCTCGACAGCCTCTGGCTCGACGTTCCGTTCGTCAATGACATGGACCAGATGACGTTCACGACGGCGGTCATCGAGTCCGCGTCCAACATCGTCCAGCACGCCCAGCCGGCCGGGGACCGGGAGGTGGAACTGGGTGTGGAGACCACCGTGCAGCCGGCCATGCTGCAGGCACGGGTCAGCGCCTACCACGCGAAGCCGCCGTTCGGCCCCATGGAGCCGGCCGTCCCGGGGGAGGACGCAGAGTCCGGGCGCGGGCTGGCACTGATCGAGGCGCTGGTGACCACGGTGACCTTCGAACGCCAGGACGGCACCAACACCTGGGTCCTGTCGCGCACGTCATCCCAGGACTAGGGCTCCAACGGCTTGACACTGCACCGCACCTGCTTTTGAATATTACGTATGCTGAAATAACAGTTCCATGATGCGGAAGCCTTGCAGTGCACAGGCGCCGGGTTGTCCGGCATCCGCATAGCCGTCACCATGGATGCCAGCATGACCCCAAGGATTGCGACCAGCATGAAGCTTGCCGAATTCAACAGCGCGGATCCCACCGCCGCCCAAGCCATCCTCCGGCCCTGCATCGACGTCAGCCGCTGGGTGGAGGCGGTGGCCGGAGCCCGTCCCTACGCAGACCGCGACGGGCTCCTGGCGTTTGCCGCCAAGGCTGCCAGCCCATTCACCCCGGCCGAGGTGGAAGCCGCCATGGCCCACCACCCCAGGATCGGGGAACGCCCGACGGCGGCCGGCACCGAGGCGTCCATGTCCCGTTCCGAGCAGGCCGGCGTGGACCCGGCGGACGCTGCCGTCGCCGATGCCTTGGCGCGCGGGAACCGGGAGTACGAGGAGAAGTTCGGCCGCGTCTTCCTGATCCGGGCAGCCGGACGCAGCGCGCAGGACATCCTGGCGGCGCTGGACCAGCGGCTCACCAACTCCGCCGAAGAAGAAGACAGGATCGTGGCCCAGCAGCTGCGCGAAATCGCCGTACTGCGGCTCGAAGGAGTGATCAGCGAATGAGCGTCTCCCATGTGACCACCCACATCCTTGATACCGGCGCCGGGCGCCCGGCGGCAGGTGTCGCCGTCGTCCTTTCGAAGAACGACGCCGGCACTTGGCGTGAGCTGGCCGTCTCCAGCACCGACGCCGACGGCCGGGCCAAGGACCTGGGGCCGGAGCAGCTTGATCCCGGCCACTACAAACTGAACTTCGCCACGGGCGCCTACTACGCGGGTTTGCAGACGCGGACGTTCTTCCCGGAAGTGGACCTGGTCTTCGAGGTCACCGGCCCCGAGCACTACCACGTGCCCCTGCTCCTGAGCCCGTTCGCGTACTCCACCTACCGCGGCAGCTAGCGGGTCCCCGGGGCTTCCGCAGTTCGGCCAGCCTCCCGCAATGTCACGGCCGTCACAATAACCGGCATAGGATCAGGAAGTATGGCTTCGAATAAGGAAACTGAATCCGATACCGATGCGGAAGGCGGACAGTCCGGCGGCGTACAGTCCGTGGAGCGGGCCCTGACCGTCCTGGAGATCCTGGCACGGGAGGGACATGCGGGCGTGAGCGAAATAGCCGAGGAAATGGGGATCCACAAGTCCACCGTGTCCCGGCTGATGGGCTCCCTGGTCACCCGTGAGATGGTCCATCAAAACAGTGAACGGGGCAAGTACCAGCTCGGTTTCGGGATCCTTCGCCTGGCCAGCTCCATTCCCGGCCGCCTGAGCCTTGTGCGCGAAGCAAGGCCCGTCCTGGAGAGCCTGGCGGAAGAGTTCAAGGAAACTGTGAACCTGGCCGTCCTGCGCTCCAACTACGCCGTGAACGTGGACCAGGCCATGGGCCCCTCCACCCTGGCCACCTACGACTGGGTGGGAAGCCTGACCCCGCTGCACGCCACCTCCAGCGGCAAGGTCCTCCTGGCGGCACTGGAGGCGGACGACCGGGACCGGATTTTGAAGGAGACGGGCCTGACTGCCCGCACCGCCCGCACCATCACTTCCCGCAAGGAACTGGACGCACAGCTGCTCGAGGTAGTGGCCAAAGGGTACGCGGTGGTGCGGGAGGAGTTCGAGATCGGCCTGAATGCCGTGGCAGTGCCCGTCTACAACCACCAAGGCGTCGTGATCGGCGCCCTCAGCATTTCCGGGCCGGCATTCCGGTTCGACCCGGAGAAGATCCCGGGCCTGCTGGACACCCTCAAGGACGCGGGACTCAAAGTCAGCGCCAACATGGGTTACACGCGGCACTGACAGCCGCCAGAGTCAACACGGCAATGACCCCGGGTTCGTTGGAACCCGGGGTCATTGCCCTGTTAAGGGCAGTTTGCCGATTCCGGCCGCCTGCAGGATGCCCTTTCACTGCACGGCGCCCTTGACTTTGAAAGTGACGTACAGCACTCTTGTTGCTTAGCGCGAACTCTGTTGATCTTTGCGGAACACCTCCCCCATGGGGCTTAGGGCCCTGACATCGCTGGCGAACGGCCAGGCGGCAACCCCTCCGCGGATTGCGCTGCCCCCAGCCAGCACTAAACGCAAGCCCATGGACTAGCCAAAGGACCCGCTTTCATGGCCATTAACAGTGACCTGAGCTCCGCCAAACCCAAAGTGCCGCCTTCAGGGGACGTTCCCCCCGAGCCGCTGGACACCTATCAAGAGGAAGAGACGACGACCCTTCCCGCCGTCAACGAACACGAGCAGATCCTGGAGGAACTGCGGCAGAGCAACAGGGAGCAGGCCGTCTCCCAGCGCCGCAACCGGAAGCTGACCCTGGACAAGGCGACGTTCGGCATCACCGGCGCCATCGCGCTGGCGTTCGTGGCGTGGGGGTTCCTGGACAAGGACGGCCTGGCCACCACTTCCAAGGACGCCCTCGACTGGGTCATGGAGTACACCGGCTGGCTCTTCATGGTCCTCGCGTCCCTGTTCGTCGTCTTCGTCCTGTGGTTGGCCCTGGGCAAGTTCGGCAACATTCCACTCGGCAAGGACGGTGAAAAACCCGAGTTCCGCACGGTGTCATGGATCGCCATGATGTTCGCCGCCGGAATGGGCATCGGCCTGATGTTCTACGGGGTGGCCGAGCCGCTGTACCACTTCGTCTCTCCCCCGCCCGGAACCGTTGACGGCCGGACCCCCGCAGCCATCCAGACGGCCATGGCCACCTCAATCTTCCACTGGACCCTGCACCCCTGGGCCATGTACGCGGTGGTGGGCATTGCCATGGCCTACGGCACCTACCGGCTGGGCCGCAGGCAACTGATCTCCGCTGCCTTCACCTCGCTGTTCGGCATCAGGACCGTAGAGGGGCCGGTGGGCAAGGTCATCAACATCCTGGCCATCTTCGCCACCCTCTTCGGCACCGCCGCGTCACTGGGCCTGGGCGCCCTGCAGATCGGCAGCGGCTTCACGTCCAACGGCTGGACAGGCGAGATCGGAACACCCGTGCTCGTGGGAATCGTGGCGATCCTGACAGCCTGCTTCATCGCGTCCGCCGTGTCCGGCATCAGCCGCGGAATCCAGTGGCTGTCCAACGTCAACATGGTCCTTGCGGTGGTCCTCGCCCTCATCGTGTTCGTGGCGGGCCCCACTCTTTTCATCCTCAACCTCATCCCCTCGGCGGTCGGCGACTATTTGCGCGATCTGGCCGAAATGTCCTCCCGCACTGAGGCCGTAGGCGACGAGGCGCTCCGGACCTGGATGTCCGGCTGGACCATCTTCTACTGGGCCTGGTGGATTTCCTGGACGCCCTTCGTGGGCATGTTCATCGCCCGGATCAGCCGGGGCCGCACCATCCGCCAGTTCGTCACCGGCGTACTGCTGGTCCCCAGCATTGTCAGCGTCATCTGGTTCGGCATCTTCGGCGGCACTGCCTTCCATATCCAGCAGGAAGCGGACAAAGCCGGCACGCCCGGCCTGATGACCGTCACCGACGGCAAAGCAACCATCGATTTTGACGGCGCCCTGTTCAACCTTGTGAAGAACCTCCCCCTGCCCCCGTGGATGATTGCGGCCGTGATCGTCCTGGCCATGGTCCTGGTGGCAATCTTCTTCATCACCGGCGCCGACTCCGCTTCCCTGATCATGGCGTCGCTGAGCTCCAACGGCAGCTCCGACCCCAAGCGTGCACTGGTCATTTTCTGGGGCGCCCTCACCGGCGCCGTGGCCGCCGTCATGCTTCTGGCCGGCGGCGACCAGCCCTCCGAAGCGTTGTCAGGCCTGCAACGGATCACCATCGTCGCGGCCCTGCCGTTCGTCGTCGTCATGCTGTTGCTCTGTTTCGCCATCACCAAGGACCTGCGCAGGGACCCCCTCTCCCTGCGCCGCCGGCTGGCGGACTCTGTCGTGGAACGGGCCATCCGCACCGGCGTTGAGCAGCACCGCGGTGTCCAGTTTGAGCTGGTGACAAAGCATGAATGCGCCGAAGGATGCGCCCAAGGCGCAAACTGCACGGGCACGGGTCCGGACGTGGAAGAGCCGGAGCCGGAAAAGGCAGCCATGCGGTAGCAGTGTGGAACACATGAAGCCCCGGCGCGGGACGCGCCGGGGCCTCATGGTTATAGCCTGCATTGGAAGCGGCAGCTCCCTGGGCGCCAGGGAGGACTAAACCCAGATTTGGTAGCCGGAGGACTTGTCGAAAATGCGCCGGGTGCTGATGCCCTCGGCGGCGATCCAGAGCACCGAGCCGTCCTCCGCAGCCTGGTCCACCACCCCGCTGGCCACGTACTCCCCCCGCAGCCACACCTCGACGCTGCGGCCGGGCAGCCGGGCCCAGTCGGCCCGGAGGCCGAGAGCCGTTTTCGACGTGCCGCCGCCCTGGCCATCCTGTTCGAGGTCAGGGTCGGTGGCATCACGTGGGGCTTCAAGGGTTGCCTGGGAATTCACTGGTCACTCCGATCGCCGGCGCCGTCGCCGCTCGAATCCATCACTGATATTTGATTGATATATCAATCTGGATCCAGTGTATGGCCCAGGTCACACTCCGTGTCAACAGATGCCCGGGGCGAAAGGCGCTAGGCCTTGAAAAGCGCCTCCCGGACCGCGCTCTCGAATCCACTTACGTGGACGCGGGCAAGCTCCGCAGCCCGCTCCTCATCACCGTCGATGACGGCGCGGAGCAGATCGAGGTGTTCACGAACATGGTGGGACAGGTCCGGCAGCCGGTCAATGACCATGCACCAGATGCGCGTTGCCAGGTTGTCGTAGCGGATCAGGATGTCTTCCAGGTGCGGGTTGGCGGCGGCGGCGTAGATGCCCTGGTGCACCTGGGCATCCAGCTGCAGCGTCTCGGTCACGCTCGCCGAGGACACATCGAACGCCTCAACCTTTTCGAGGGTGGCACGCAGCTCGTCCCGGACGGCGGGGGAAGCCACCCGCGCGGCACGGGCGGCCGCGAGGGGCTCGAGCTGGGCGCGGATCTCCGAAATAAAGGAAAGGTCGGTCACGTCCACCCGGGTAGCGAAAGTGCCACGCCGCGGGTAGGTCTTCACCAGCCGGTCCAGCTCCAGCCGCTTCAGGGCTTCGCGTACCGGAGTCCGGCCCACACCCAGATTCTTGGCCAGGAGCTCGTCGTTCAGCAGCTCTCCGGGCTTGATTTCAAGGGTCAGCAACCAGTCGCGGATGCTCTCGTAGGCGACGTCAGCAAGGGACTTCTTCCCCATGGCGTCCGCCACCGCTAAAGCTTCGAATGCCATGCTGAGCCCCTTCTTCCCAACCAGAAAAAAACTATTGACCTCGCCTGTGGACCAGTATACGCTGGCACCCAATCTAATATATCAGTCCGTTGCTTTTGAATATATCTAGAAGGAGCAGGGTATGACCCTCATCGAAACAGCCCCAGCAACCACCACCCTGCCGGCACTCAAAGAAGAGCAGCCGCAGAAGTTCGTACTGACCCTGTCCTGCAAGGAGCAGGCAGGAATTGTGCAGGCCGTCACCACGTTCCTGTTCGAGCGCGGCTTCAATATCGACGAGCACCAGCAGTTCGACGACAGCCTGCGCGAGACACTCCACCTGCGCACCGCGTTCTCCGGCTCCCCCAACTACACGCCCGCCATGCTCGAGGAAGAGTTCGCGGGCATCGCCAGCCGGTTCGACATGAAGTTCAGCTTCCACGACCAGACCGCCAAGCGCGTCCTGGTCATGGTGTCCAAGTTCGGCCACTGCCTCAACGACCTCATCTTCCGCTGGCGGGGCGGCAGCCTTGGCGGCGAACTGGTTGCGGTCGTTTCCAACCACGAGACCCACCGTGCCATGGCGGAAGCCGCAGGGCTCCCCTTCATCTACGTCCCCGTCACCCCTGACACCAAGGCGGACGCAGAGCGCCGGCTGCTGGAACTGGTGGATGAGTACGAGGCCGACCTCGTGGTCCTGGCCCGTTACATGCAGGTTCTCTCCGACGATCTCTGCCGGGCGCTGGAGGGCCGTGCCATTAACATCCACCACTCCTTCCTCCCTGGCTTCAAGGGCGCACGCCCCTACCACCAGGCCTACGACCGCGGCGTCAAGCTGGTGGGCGCCACCGCCCACTACGTCACCGCCGACCTGGACGAGGGTCCGATCATCGAGCAGGAAGTCATCCGGGTGGACCACACCTACGGCCCGGCCCAGCTGTCCACCGTGGGCCAGGACGCCGAGGCACTGGCTCTCTCCCGCGCCGTCCGCTGGCACTGCCAGCACCGCGTGCTGCTGGACCAGACCAGCACCGTGGTGTTCCGGTAAGCACCCCTCGTTCGCAGACATGACCCGTAAAGCAGCAGGAGAGACCCCCTTGGAATCGTCACCACGCATTGTCATTATCGGAGCCGGCATCGTCGGCACCAACCTCGCGGATGAACTCGTCACCCGGGGCTGGAACAACATCACTGTCCTGGACCAGGGCCCCCTCAACATGCCCGGCGGCTCCACCTCGCACGCCCCGGGACTGGTCTTCCAGACCAACCCCTCCAAGTCCATGGCCCTGTTCGCCAAGTACACCGTGGAGAAGCTGCTGTCCCTGACCGAGGACGGGACCAGCTGCTTCAACCAGGTGGGCGGCCTTGAAGTTGCCACCACCGAAACCCGCCTCGCCGACCTGAAGCGCAAGCTCGGCTACGCGCAGGCGTGGGGCATCGAGGGCTCCATCCTCTCCCCGGCCGAGTGCAAGGAGCTCTACCCGCTCATCAATGACGAGGACATCCTCGGCGGCCTCCACGTTCCCAGCGACGGCCTCGCATTGGCCGCCCGCGCCGTACAGCTCCTGATCAAGCGCACCGAGGCCGCCGGCGTGAAGTACATCGGCAACACCGAGGTGACCGGTATCGAGCAGTCCGGCCGCCGGGTCACCGGCGTCCAGACCCCCGACGGCGTGATCCCGGCAGACATCGTCGTCTCCTGCGCCGGCTTCTGGGGTGCAAAGGTGGGCGAGCTGATCGGCATGTCCGTGCCGCTGCTGCCTCTGGCCCACCAGTACGTCAAGACCACCCCGGTTCCGGCACAGCAGGGCAAGAACGAACTGCCCAACGGCGCCCGGCTGCCCATCCTCCGGCACCAGGACCAGGACCTCTACTACCGCGAACACGGCGACCGCTACGGCATCGGCTCCTACGCCCACAAACCCATGCCCGTGGACCTGGACGAGCTCGGCAGCTTCAAGCCGAATGAGATCAGCGAGCACAACATGCCGTCCCGGCTGGACTTCACCCTCGAGGACTTCCTCCCCGCCTGGGAGGCCACCAAGCAGATCCTGCCGGCCCTGCGCGAAAGCGAGATCGAGGACGGCTTCAACGGCATCTTCTCCTTCACTCCGGACGGCGGCTCGCTGGTGGGCGAGTCCAAGGAACTGGACGGCTTCTTCGTGGCCGAAGCCGTCTGGGTCACCCACTCGGCGGGCATCGCCCGCGCCGTGGCCGAGCTCCTGGTGGACGGCAAGTCCTCCATCGACCTGGGCGACTGCGACATCCACCGCTTCGAGGACGTCCAGCTGACCCCCGAGTACGTCAGCGAAACCTCGCAGCAGAACTTCGTGGAGATCTACGACGTCCTGCACCCGCTGCAGCCCAAGCTCTCCCCGCGCAACCTGCGCGTCAGCCCCTTCCACGCCCGTCACAAACAGCTGGGCGGCTACTTCCTGGAAGGCGCCGGCTGGGAACGCCCCTACTGGTTCGAGGCCAACGCAGAGCTCCTCAAGGAGATGCCCGCAGACTGGCAGCCGCCGGCCCGCGACTCCTGGTCCGGCATGTTCAGCTCGCCGATTGCCGCGGCCGAGGCATGGAAGACGCGCACCGCCGTCGCCATGTACGACATGACCCCGCTCAAGCGCCTCGAAATCTCCGGACCCGGCGCGCTGAAGCTGCTGCAGGAACTGACCACTGCGGAAATGAACAAGAAGCCCGGAGCCGTCACCTACACGCTCCTGCTGGACGAGCAGGGCGGCGTCCGAAGCGACATCACCGTGGCCCGCCTGGACGAGCAGACCTTCCAGCTCGGCGCCAACGGCAACATCGACACCGCCTACTTTGACCGGGCAGCCCGGCACCAGACCGAAAGCGGCAGCGCCGAAGACTGGGTCCAGGTCCGCGACACCACCGGCGGCACCTGCTGCATCGGCCTCTGGGGCCCCCTGGCCCGTGAAGTGGTCGGCGCGGTCAGCAGCGACGACTTCACCAACGACGGCCTGAAGTACTTCCGGTCCAAGCAGGTGGTCATCGGTGGCGTTCCCGTCACGGCCATGCGCCTGTCCTACGTCGGCGAGCTGGGCTGGGAGCTCTACACCAGCGCCGACAACGGCCAGCGCCTCTGGGACGCGCTGTGGAAGGCCGGCCAGCCGTTCGGCATCATCGCCGCGGGCCGCGCCGCCTTCAGTTCCCTCCGCCTGGAAAAGGGCTACCGCTCCTGGGGCACGGACATGACCACCGAGCACGACCCCTTCGAGGCCGGCCTGGGCTTCGCCGTGAAGATGGCCAAGGACAACTTCGTCGGAAAGGCAGCCTTGGAGGGACGCACCGAAGAAAACTCCGCGCGGCGCCTGCGCTGCCTGACGGTCGACGACGGCCGCAGCCTGGTGTTGGGCAAGGAGCCTGTGTTCTACAAGGACCAGGCGGTGGGCTACGTCACCAGCGCCGCCTACGGCTACACCGTCCGCAAGCCCATTGCCTACTCCTACCTGCCCGCGGAAGTCTCGATCGGCGACTCCGTGGAAATCGAGTACTTCGGACGCCGGATCGTCGCTACGGTCACCCAGGACCCGCTGTACGACCCCACCATGACCCGGCTCCGCGGCTAGCACCATGATCAGTTCAGAAACAGTCAGCAGCTACCTCGCCCGGTTGGCCGCAAAGCAGCCGACGCCGGGCGGGGGCGCCGCCGCGGCCCTGCACGCGGCCCAGGGCGCCGCCCTGGTCGCCATGGTGGCGCGTTACACCACCGGCGCCAAATACGAAGAGCATGCACCACTGGTAGGGCGCATCACCCAGGCCGCCGACAACCTTGTCACCGAGGCACTGCGCCTGGCTGAAGCGGATGAAGAGGCCTTCCAGGCAGTCATCGACTCCTACAAGCTCCCGTCCGGCACTGATGACCTCAAGGCCGCCCGGGCGGCCGGGATCCAGTCCGCGCTCATCCAGGCAGCACAGACCCCCGCCCGGCTCATCAAGCTGTCGGGGGCCATCGTGGACCTCGCCACCGAGCTGTTCGGCGTCGCCAACGCCAACGTCATCAGCGACGTTGCGGCGGCCGCTGACGCCGCCCGCGCAGCTGCCACCACGGCGCGCGTCAATATCGACATCAACGTCGTTGCGGTCAAGGATCCGGAGGCACGCGCGCTGCTTGCCCAACAGACGGACGGCATTGAAGAGAAAGTGGTCCTGGCGGCAGATGCCCTCTCGGCCCGCGTTCGCGAAAGGATCCTGGGTTGAGCACAGCAGTACTATCCGGAAAGCCTTTAGCCGGTTTGTTCCAGCAGGAGGTCCAGGACCAGGTCCGGTCGCTTGAACGGGACGGCGTCCGACCGGTTGTTGCGGTGGTCATGGCGACCGCCGATGAGTCGACGCGCTGGTACGTCCGTTCCATCGAGCGAGCAGCGGAGCGCGCCGGAATCGGCTGCCGGATCATCGACCTTGGCCATGATGCAACGGAAGCGGCGCTGGCCAGGGTCCTGCGGGACCTGAGCGCCGAACCGTCCGTGAACGGCATCATCCTGCAAACCCCACTGCCGGAGGGTGTCCGGACCGACAACCTGGTAGGCCTCATCAGCCCGGAAAAGGACATTGACGGCGCCAATCCGCTGAGCCTGGGACGACTGGCCGTCGGCCAGCCGGCCTTTGCTCCCGCTACCGCGCGCTCCGTCGTCGAAATCCTTGACCACTACCAGGTTCCCGTGGCGGGCAAGGATGTGGTGGTGGTGGGCCGGTCCGCCGTTGTCGGCAAGCCGCTGTCCCTCCTCCTGCTGGCACGCGATGCCGCTGTGACGGTCTGCCATTCCAGGTCGGGTCCGCTGGAGCGCTACACCAAGGATGCCGATGTCGTGGTGGTCGCGGCCGGCCGCGCCGGGCTGCTGACTGGCAGCCACGTCTCCTCCCGGACGGTCGTGGTCGACGTCGGCACGAACGTCCTTGCCGACGGCTCGCTGGTGGGTGATGTGGACGAAGCCAGCGTCACCGGGACCGCAGCGGGGCTCACCCCCGTTCCTGGCGGCGTCGGCTCCGTGACCACGGCACTGCTGCTCCTGCACACCGTGGAGGCCGCGCGCCGGCAATCGTCCTCCACGCCGCGGGAGTCCGAAGCCGTGGACGCCCAGGTGCTGGAAGCGGCGGGCTAGGAAGGGCACAGCGTCAGCAACGGGTGTCCCGTTTTTCGTAAAAGGTGCTTCGGTGGGCCTAAGACCTGGGGAGGTATTCCTCATCGAAGCACCGTTTTCGGAAAACGGGCCCCGCAGCCGGCATTTGCCGGTGAAACAGCAAGGAGGAGGCCCGTATGCCTGCCAATGGACCCACAGCCACCGTTTCCAGGAGTACAGCCGTGCCGGGTCCCGCGCCGGGCCCCATCCCGGAACGGGGCTGCATACCGTGGTCCGAAGCGCGCCATGTCGCCTTCGGCTCGGCCAGTCCGCTCCCGCCCGTGGCCGTCCCGCTCGCTGACGCCATTGGGCGGACCTTGAGCCGGGACGTCACCGCACTCCAGGACCTGCCGCACTATGCCTCGTCCGCGATGGGTGGCTGGGCCGTGAACGGACCGGGCCCCTGGCTGTTGGCCGGATCCGGCCAGCAAGGATCCCTGCCCCGTGAAGGCAACAGATTTTTACCCGCAAACAGTGCCGCCGTGATTGCCACCGGCGGCCTGGTACCGCACGGTGCCGATGCCGTCCTGCGGAAGGAAAGCGGCCTGGCCGCACGGGACACCAACGGCAACCAGGTCCTGACACTCCGCCCGGAGGCGAAGGCCGGCGAGGCGCGCAGCGGCCAGCACATCCGTCCCGCCGGGCAGGAAGCCCGGTCAGGGGAGGTACTCCTACCTGCCGGCACTGTCCTCAATCCCGCGCAGGTGGCCCTGGCTGCGGCGGCAGGGCACGACACCGTGCAGGTCCGCGCCCGGCCCGCTGTCGCCGTCGTACTCACCGGGGCTGAAGTGGTGACGCAGGGTGTCCCGGCGCCCGGGCAGGTCCGTGACACCTTTGGTCCGCAACTGGGGAACGTGGTGTCCCTCCTCGGCGGTGTTGCCGGGAGCCCGCAAAGAATCGGTGACTCTTTTGGCAGCTGGCTGGATGCCCTGGACAGCCCCGTCCTGCCCGCCGGCGCCGCAGATGTCATCATCACCACCGGCGGCACCGGTAAGTCCGGGACGGACCATTTCCGTGCCGCCATCGATGCCCTGGGCGGACAGCTGCTGGTGGACGGCATCGCGATGCGTCCCGGCCATCCGGCCGTGCTCGCCGGGCTTCCGGACGGGCGGTTCGTGATCGGTCTTCCGGGCAATCCCCTGGCGGCCGTGATGGCCTTGCTCACCGTCGGCGCACCCCTGATCGCCTCGCTTGGGGGCGCGCAGCCGCCTCCGTTGCAGCTCATGATGTCCGGCTGCGACCTCGAGGGCGATCCGGGAAGGACACGCCTGGTCCCCTGCCGGTTCCTGTCCGGCCTTGCGTTCCCCGTCCAGCACACCGGGCCCGGCATGATGCGCGGGCTTGCCTGGGCCGACGCGGTCATGGCCGTTCCTCCCCAGGGCGTTGACTCGGGGGGACCCGTTCCCGTGCTCCCGCTTCCGTGGGCAGCACCAGAAACCCCAAGGACCCCCCGGGCGGAGGCCGCCAACCCACCCTGACGCAGAGGTTTGCCCTGCTTACCCCCCTCACCAGGCACCCGATATGGCAGAGGTCTCCCTGTCCCAGCGGTCAGGGCCTTTGGTGTGCCCCGGAGTACCCAGCAGGAGCCCCTACACACTTCGCCTTTAGGGGGTCACACTCTTGACATTGAATGTGAGCTAGCGCACGATTTTGTTGCATACAGCGAAGGTTGTTGATCATCACGGAACGAAGCTCGCCCGGATACGCTCCTCCCGTCCCCCGGCTCCACCCGTGATGACTTTGGGGAACAGACGAACGAATTCATGATGGCCGATCCGAAAGGGGCCCTGGCCCGTGCATCGGCCGCACAACGGCTGCCAGCATCATGCGGCAGCGCCAGATCACCAAAGGAAACTGTCTATGACTATCAGGGATGGCAGCACCATCGATCAAAGCAGCGCAGGGCGCCGGAACCGGGGAACGACGCCGAAGCCTGTCCGCGGGTCCAGGAAACAGCGCCCTGGCACCTTCAGCGGTTTGCGCTGAAGCCGGAAGGGAACGAATCTTAATGATCAATCCGACCAAGACGACGGCAACCGTCGACACCTCCTCATCAAAAGAGACCAGCTCCAGGTTCAAACGCCGCTTCATGGTGCGGCTTGTCGCGGTCTTCATCGGCGGGATGTTCCTCGACGGCTACATCCTCGGAATCATCGGCCCCGTCACCGGACCCATGCGGTCAGATCTCCAGCTCGACGCACTGTCGCTGGGCATGATCGCTGCAGGCCCCCTGGCAGGTATCTTCATCGGCTCCCCGCTGGCCGGCTGGGCTACTGACAAGTTCGGACGCAAGCCCATGTTCCTCGTGGACATGGGGCTGTTCCTGGTGGCCTCAGCCGCCCAGTTCTTCGTAACCTCCGGAGACGGCGCCGTAATCCAGCTGGCGCTCATCCGATTCCTGATGGGCGTCGCGATCGGCGGCGAGTACTCAATCGGCGGCCCACTGCTGTCAGAATTCTCCCCTCCAAAGCTCCGCGGGCGGTTGCTCGGGCTGACCCTGATCGCCTGGTACGTCGGCTTCATGATGGCATTCATCATTGGCACTCTCCTGCACGACGCCGGCACCCCCTGGCGCCTCGTCATCGGCACGAGCACGATACTGGCCTTCATTCTGTTCATCGCCCGCATAGGCCTCCCCGAATCGCCGAGCTGGCTCATCACGAAGGGACGGCGTGAGGAAGCACTCGCGATCGCCCACAAATACGTCGAATCGCCACAGATGCACAACAGCATCACCGAGGAGATCGATCTGAGGATGCTCCAGGAGGCCCAGGCCGCGAAGGGCAGGACCAAGATCAAGAACGCCTCCTTCGGAATGTTGTTCTCGAGGGAGCACTGGCGCACCACCCTCTTCACCGCGGGTTTCTGGTTCTGCGCGGTCACTCCGTACTTTGCGATCGCGACCTTCGCCGACGACGTGCTCAGCCAATTCGGCTTCGGCGGCGGCTGGGCCGGTGGAGTCGGCCTGTCCGCACTTGCGGCCGCGGGTGTTGTCACTACCGTGCTTCTGATTGACAAGCTGGGCCGCCGAATCCTCACCGTGCCCGGACAGTGGCTCTGTGCAGGCATCCTGCTGGTCATCGGCGTCTGGGCTGACGCACCAGCGATCCTCGTGCTCGCCCTGTTCCTCGCGTTCTCCTTCTTCAATGCCGGCTACACCACATTGACCCAGGTCTATCCGGCCGAGGTATTCCCCGCCCCCCTGCGCGGCATCGGCATGGGCTTCGCCGCGGCTTTCAGCCGCATCGGAGCCGCACTCGGCACCTTCGCCCTGCCGTGGGCAATCAGCAACATCGGCTTGGGCCCCAGCATGGTGGTAGCCGCCGTCGTCGCATTGCTCGGCGCAATCCTCTCGCAATGGCTCGCGCCTGAGACGAAGGGGCGCACCCTTGCCGAGATCTCAGCAGACGTTTCCCACTGACCCCGGGACCGGACGGCCCCGCGCCGCCGGATAACCGGAGATGCACCAAAGAGGCCTTCGTCGCACCAGCGGCGGGGGCCTCTTTGCCGCTTGCGGACACAGCGCCGCCCATCCCCGCAACAAAGCAGGAAACCCTTGACATCCGATGTGAGCTGAGACACCCTGTTGCATATAGTGATGCGCGTTGCTCATAGCGAAGCAAATTCCATCACCCGGTCAGGCGGATTCCAGCAGCAACCAGGAGAACCCAACATCATGAGCGCATCACCCCGCGTCGTCATCATCGGAGCCGGCATCGTCGGTACCAACCTCGCCGACGAGCTGGCAAGCCGCGGCTGGAACGACATCACCGTCGTCGAACAGGGCCCGCTGGAGCTCGCAGGCGGCTCCACGTCGCACGCCCCCGGCCTGGTGTTCCAAAACAATCCATCCAGGACCATGACGGAATTCGCCACGTACACCGTGAACAAGCTCCTGGCCCTGGGCAAGGACGGCGAGTCCTGCTTCAACCAGGTGGGCGGCCTGGAGCTGGCAACCACTCCCGAGCGCCTGGCCGACCTCAAGCGCAAGATGGGCGTCATGACCTCCTGGGGTGTCGAAAGCAGGATCGTCGACGCCGACGAATGCGAAAAGATCTACCCGCTGCTGAACACCGGCAAGCTCACCGGCGGCCGCGAGGTCCTGGGCGGCCTGCTCATCCCCACCGACGGACTCGCGCTGGCGGCCCGTGCGGTGCAGCTGCTGATCGAGCGCACGCGCGAACGCGGCGTCACCTACCGCGGTTCCACCACCGTCACCGGCATCGCCCAGGAGGGCGGCAAGGTCACCGGCGTCGAAACCTCCTCCGGTGTTATCCCTGCCGACATCGTGGTGTCCTGCGCAGGGTTCTGGGGCCGTGAACTCGGCCGGATGGTGGGCCTGGAAGTGCCGCTGCTGCCGCTGGCCCACCAGTACGCCATCACCACGCCCCTTGCCGAACTCGAGAACGTCAACGAGCTCCCCAACGGCGCCAGCAAGCCCATCCTGCGCTACCAGGACAAGGACCTGTACTACCGCGAATGGGGCGACCGCATCGGCATCGGCAGCTACGCCCACCGCCCGATGCCCGTGGACATGTCCGCACTGCCCAAGGTCTCAGCCGAGGACATGTCCGACCACCGGATGCCCTCCCGCCTGGACTTCACCCTCGAAGACTTCGTGCCCGCATGGGAGGACAGCCAGGACCTGCTGCCGGCGCTGCGCAGCACCGAAATCCAGGACGGTTTCAACGGCATCTTCTCCTTCACCCCGGACGGCGGCCCGCTCATGGGCGAAGCGCCGGACCTTGAGGGCTTCTTCGTGGCCGAGGCCGTCTGGGTCACGCACTCGGCCGGCGTTGCCAAGGCCATGGCAGAGCTGATCATCGACGGCCAGCCACAGACCGACCTGCACGGCTGCGAGCTGACCCGTTTCGAGAAGGTCCAGACCTCCGACGCGTACGTCAGCGAGACCTCGCAGCAGAACTTCGTGGAGATCTACGATGTCATGCACCCGCTGCAGCCGCGCGAATCGCCGCGGGACCTGCGCGTCAGCCCGTTCAACGTCCGCCAGAAGGAACTCGGGGCTTTCTTCCTGGAGTCCGCCGCCTGGGAGCGCCCGCACTGGTTTGAAGCCAACCGCGGGCTCCTTGAGGAGCTTCCGGCCGAGTGGCAGGCCCCGGAGCGGGACAAATGGTCGGCGATGTTCCACTCCCCCATCTCCGCCGCCGAAGCATGGAAGACGCGTACCGCCGTCGGACTCTTCGACATGACGCCGCTGAAGCGCCTCTCCGTCACCGGCCCCGGCGCCCAGGCACTGCTGCACCGGCTCAGCACGGGCAACATCGCCAAGAAGCCAGGTGCCGTGACGTACTGCCTGCTGCTGGCGGACGACGGCGGCATCCGCAGCGACGTGACCGTGGCCAGGCTCGCTGAGGAAGAGTTCCAGCTTGGCGTGAACAGCAACGTGGACTTCGATTACCTCCGGGTGGAGGCCCGCCGGCAGTCAGCGGCGGATCCCTCCCAGTGGGCGCACGTCACCGACATCACCGGCAGCACCTGCTGCATCGGCCTGTGGGGTCCGCTGGCACGCGAGGTGATGGGCAAGGTCAGCACGGACGACCTCACCAACGACGGCCTGAAGTACTTCCGGACCAAGCAGATCTCCGTTGGGGGCATCCCCGTCACGGCGATGCGGCTCTCCTACGTGGGCGAGCTCGGCTGGGAGCTCTACACCACGGCCGAATACGGGCTGAAGCTGTGGGACCTGCTGTTCGAGGCCGGCAGCGAATACGGCATCATCGCTGCCGGACGCGGCGCCTTCAACAGCATGCGCCTGGAGAAGGGCTACCGGCTGTGGGGCACCGACATGACCACCGAGCACCACCCGTACCAGGCCGGCCTGGGCTTCTCCGTGGCCAAGGACAAGACCGGGTTCGTGGGTGCCGAGGCGCTGGCGGTCCGCAGGGAACAGCCGGCAGCCAAGACGCTGCGGTGCCTGACGGTCGACGACGGCACGTCGGTGGTGCTGGGCAAGGAACCGGTGTACGTGGCCGGGGAAGCCGTTGGTTACGTCACCAGTGCGGCGTACGGCTTCACCGTCCGCAAGCCCATCGCCTATGCCTGGCTGCCCACGTCGGTGACTGAAGGCGACTCCGTGGAGATCGAGTACTTCGGCCGGCGCGTAGCCGCCACCGTCAGCGCAGAGCCGCTCTTTGACCCGGGCATGGAGCGCCTCCGCGGCTGACCTGTCCCGGCGGTTGAGCCGACGAAATCTGGTGGTTGGGCCTGCTTGAGACCGGCAGGCCCAACCACCTTTTTCGTGCCCTCTGGATGGTGCCATCCGCCGTGGGTCAAGGCCGTAGAATCACCTCGACAACCAAAAATTGGGGGATTTATGGTGTTCGGCAACGAGCAAACGAGCGGGATATGCGGGAAGGCAATGGCGGCCCACGGCAGGGAGTGGCCGCACGACACCCTCGCCTCCCTACCGTGAATCAGCGGCCTGCTAGCCGCGCCTGGACGTTCGCCGCCGTGTGCGTCATGGTGGCCTCACTGACGCTCCTGATATTCAGCCCGGCCCGCGGACCGGTGATCCAGCTGCTTCCCTGGTATGTGGCGGCGTACCTGCTGATCGGGGCGTGCATCTTCGGCCCGTCCCGGGAGGGGGCGTACCTCCGGCAGGCGGCGGCCTTCCTGCTGCCCGGGGCCCTGCTGGTGCCCCTGGCACTGCTGAACGCCGGCGTCTGGGCAGGCGGCTGGCTGCTCGGGCTCCCTGCATGGGGACTGCTGCTGAGCCGGTGGACGCCGGCCAACCCGCTCCGGGCCCTCGACGTGCTGAAGTTCTTTGGCCTGCTGGTGCTGGGCCTGCTGATCTTCACTTTCAACGCCATCTACCCGGTCGTCAGCCTCGGATTGTTCCTTCTCCCGGTCATCCCCCTGGTCCGGCTGGCCTACCCTGGGTACCGGGCAAGGCCGCTGCAGGCGACCATTGAGGTCCTTTTGGCCGTGGCCGCGGTCGTCATCGCTTTTGCCCTTCCCACCCCCGAAGGATCCTGGGCCTCACCGTGGACATACGCGGGCGGGGCGGCGACGGCAGGACTCATGATCGCGTATTCGGCCCGGGACCGCCCACGTTCACGGCCGGCGCGGCTCAATGACGGAGCCACTGTTTAGCGACCGCACCCGGCCCCTCTGTTTGTCAGACCCCTTTGTCATGATGGGTTTATGGGGAAGGCGGCGGTGGTGAGGGCGTTTGGGGAGATCCGTGCTGCCCTTGCTGTGCTGAATACTGAGGTGGATGGGGCCGGTTCGGTGCCTTTTTCTGCGGCTGACCCTCTGGGTGGTTTGGCGGATGGTTGCCTGGAGATTCTGGCCGGGACCCGGGAGGTTGAAGCCGGGATCGCTGCGGTGAAGGCCAGGGCGGCGGTGACGTACTCGGACACCGCCCACGTTGTTGCGGGGCCGGATGTTCCGGTACGGGCGCAGGAGATGGCGGTCGCGGCGGAGATCGGGTGTGTGCTGGCCCTAGGACCGCGGGCTGCGTCGTCGTTCCTGGTCACCTCGCACGCGGTCACGGCGACGTTGCCGCGGACGTTGGAGGCTTTGCAGGCCGGGGCGATCTCCTGGAGCCACGCGGTGGTGATGGCGGACGAAACAGCGTGCCTTGATCCTGCCGGCGCTGCAGTGTTGGAAGCCCATTTCCTTGACCCGGACGCCCCGGACCCGGCGCGGGGGTGCCCGGTGGGGCAGTTGCCGGCGCACCGGTTCAAGGCCAAGGCCCGGACCTGGCGGGAACGCCACCAGGCCGGGTCCATCGAAAAACGCCACGCCAAAGGGGTCGCGGACCGGCGGGTGGAGTTCCGCCCGGACCAGGACGGGATGGCCTGGCTGTCCGCGTACCTTCCCGCGGACCAGGCCCTGGCCGGGTGGAACCGGCTCACCGCGGCCGCCCGGGGCATGCAGGGACCGGACGAGCCCCGCAGCATGCCCCAACTCCGGGCCGACACCTTCGCCGAGGCGATCCTCACCAGCGGCACCAGCACCGGCAACGGCGCCGGAACCGACCAGCCGTCGTCGGGTATCCGGGCGCAGGTGCTGGTCACGGTCCCGGCGTTCTCCCTGCTGGGCCAGACCGACGAACCGGCGATGCTGGACGGGTACGGTCCCATCCCGCCGTCAATGGCCCGGCGGCTCGTCGCTGGCGGTGCTGGCTCGTTCTACCGGGTGCTGGTGGACCCTCGGGACGGGGCACCACTGGAAATCGGCCGGACAAGCTACCGGGTCACCAAAGCCATGCGGGCCTGGCTGCGGCTGCGGGACGGCAAATGCCCGTTCCCGGGCTGCAGCAACAACTCCCTGGACAACGACGCCGACCACATCCTCGCCTGGGCCAACGGCGGCACCACCGGAATCAGCAACCTGGGACAGCCCTGCCCGAAACACCACAAACTCCGCCACACCACCGCCTGGAAACCCACCCCCGCCACCAAGAACGAACCACCCGGCTGGACCTCACCCACCGGCCGCCACTACCAAAGCGAACACCAGGACTGGGAACCACCACGCTGGCCGAATCTCCAAAACCGCGGCCGGGCGCCAAAGGAAGGCAGTCCGCTTGGCGCTGTTCCGGATCTCGTTCACTTCCAGCTATCCCCGGCAGAAGATTGGCTGGACCGGGTCCTGCACCCGCCATCCGCCTGAGACGGCGAGGTTAATGCGGCCCTGCGCGGAAGAATGTGGCGCCCGGGTCTGAGGAGCCACCGCAGGACGTCCAGGAGGACCAGTTCGCGCCAGGCCAGACGAATGCCGGGCAGCAGGTAGCCGGGCTTGCCTCAGCCAGCGGCTATGGCAAGGACCCGGACCCGGAAGCCGGTCCAGACGGGAACCACCCAGTGTAAAACCTGGTTGGGCCAACAGCGACGGCGACACCCGGCACCTGCGGGACTGCCGCCGTCGTTAGTCTGCGCACCGGCGCAGCCAACCCGCCGCGGTGGGGCTAAGAGTGCGTTCCGGCCAGCGCCCCCGCGGACTCTTCGGCCACCGCTGCCCCACCCCGATGCGGCTCGAAGCGGACGAACATTGCCTTGAAACCCGGCGTATTGGACACGCGGGCCACGTTTTCCTTGTGGACCAGTGCGTTGGCCTCCGGGAAGTACGCGGCGGCGCAGCCCCTGGCAGTTGGGTACGCCACCAGGCGGAACTTGTCCGCCCTGCGGTCCACGCCCTGGAAGGTGCTCACCACATCGACCAGTTCCCTGTCCTGGAAGCCCGATTCAGCGAGGTCCTCCGGGTGGATCAGGATCACGCGGCGGCCGTCGGAGATGCCGCGGTAGCGGTCGTCCAGGCCGTAGAACGTGGTGTTGTACTGGTCGTGGCTTCGGATGGTCTGCAGCACCAGGTGGCCCGGCGGCGGCGTCAGGTACTCAAGGGGGCTGACCGTGAACCGGCCGCGGCCGATGTCCGTGGCGAAGGAGCGGGTGTCGCGCGGCGGGTTGGGCAGCACGAACCCGTTCTTGGTGCGGACCCGGGCGTTAAAGTCCTCGAACCCCGGCAGGACGCGGGCGATGTGGTCGCGGATCACGTCGTAGTCCTCGGCCATGCCGCGCCAGTCCACGGAGTGGTCCGGGCCGAAGGTAGCCTCGGCCATCCGGGCCACGATCACGGGTTCGGCGAGCAGGTGCTCGGAGACCGGCGTGAGGCGTCCCTGGGTGGAGTGGACCACAGACATGGAGTCCTCCACGGACAGGAACTGGGCGCCCTTGGGGTGCTTGTCGTCCTTGTCCGTGCGGCCCAGCGTGGGCAGGATCAGCGAGGTGCGGCCGTGCACAATGTGGGAGCGGTTGGGCTTGGTGGAGATGTGCACGGTCAGCCCGATCCGCTGCATGCCCGCCTCCAACGCTTCAGTGTCGGAGCACGCCAGCGAGAAATTGCCGCCCATGGACACGAAGACGTCCACCTCGTCGCGCTCGAACGCCTCCATCGACTCAACGGCGTCGTAGCCGTGGTGCCGCGGGGATGAGATGCCGAACTCGGAATCGAGTGCCGAGAGGAGCCATTCCTTCGGCTTTTCCCAGATGCCCATGGTCCGGTCGCCCTGGACGTTGGAGTGCCCGCGGACGGGGCAGGCGCCGGCGCCGGGTTTGCCGAAGTTGCCCTGGAGCAGCAGGACGTTGACCATCTCCTTGATGGTGTCCACCGAGTGCGGCTGCTGCGTCACGCCCAGCGCCCAGCAGAAGATCGAGGCCTTGGACGCCACCAGCATCCCCGCAACCTTCTCGATCTGCGCGCGGGAGAGGCCCGTGGCCTTCTCGGTCTCATCCCAGTCGAGGGTGCGGCGGGCGTCGCGGTAGGCGTCGAACCCGTCCGTCTGCGCGGCAATGAAGGAATGGTCGACGACGGTTCCCGGGTTTTGTTCCTCAGCCTCCAGGAGCAGGTGGCCCAGCGCCTGGAACAGCGCCAGGTCGCCGCCCACCTTGATCTGCAGGTACTCGTCGGCGAGCGGGGTGCCGCCGCCCACCACGCCCGAGATGGTCTGCGGGTCCTTGAAGTTGAACAGTCCGGCCTCGGGCAGCGGGTTCACGGCCACCACCTTGCCGCCCTTGTCCTTGCACTCCTTCAGCGCAGAGAGCATGCGCGGGTGGTTGGTGCCGGGGTTTTGACCGACGACAAAGATCAGTTCGGAGTCGTGGATGTCGTCGAGGGACACGGTGCCCTTGCCGATGCCGATGGTCGGGTTCAGCGCCGATCCGGAGGACTCATGGCACATGTTGGAGCAGTCCGGCAGGTTGTTGGTGCCCAGGGCCCGAGCGAACAGCTGGTACAGGAACGCGGTCTCGTTCGCGGTGCGCCCGGAGGTGTAGAAGACGCTGCGGTCCGGGGTGGTCGCCCGGAGGTGCTCTCCGATCAGCTCGAAGGCGTCAGCCCAGGAGATCGGTGAGTAGTGGGTATCACCCTCGCGGATCACCATCGGTTCACTGAGCCGGCCCTGGTTCCCCAGCCAGTACTCGGTCTTCCCTGAGAGTTCGGCAATGGAGTGCTTGGCCCAGAACTCCGCGCCCACGGTCCGCAAGGTGTTCTCCTCGGCCACGGCCTTGGCACCGTTCTCGCAGAACTCGGCAGTCTTGCGCTTCTTGTCCGACTCCGGCCACGCGCAGCCGGGGCAGTCGAACCCGCCGCGCTGGTTCAGCCGGAGCAGGGAATGTGCCGTGCGGGTCACGCCTGCCTGCGCCACCGCGCGCTCCAGTGCCACCATGACGGCCTTGACGCCGGCGGCCTCGGTCTTGGGCTTGTGGACTTCGAGGTTGTCCTCGTTGATGTCCGCGACGGGGGCAGGCTGTTTGCCGAACTTCATTGTTCCAACTTCCTCGCCGGCACCCGGGAACTCCCGTGACGGCTCAATTGTTCATTTGCAGTGGAGGCGCGCCGGAATCCCGGCGCGCCTCCAGGGCACTCGTTGCCGATTTCCGCTACTCCGGAACCTTCGCCAGCGTTTCCTGCTCGGCGGCGATGGTGGTGTCCCCGCCATGGCCGGTGCGGACCACGGTCTGAGCCGGAAGCGTCAGCAGGCGTTCGCGGATGGACTTCAGGATGGTGGGATAGTCGCTGTAGGACCGGCCGGTGGCACCCGGGCCGCCATTGAACAGCGTGTCCCCGGTGAATACCGTCCCTTCGCTTTCGAGGTAGAAGCAGGTGGACCCCGGGGAGTGGCCGGGCGTGTGGATTGCCTTCAGCGGTGCCCCGCCCACCTCGAACACGTCCCCGTCGGAGTGGTAGCGGTCCGGCTTGGCGTCAGGGTAGACCTGCTCCCACAGGATCATGTCCTCGGCGTTCAGGATGATCGGGGCGCCCAGGGCGTCAGCAACCGCCCGGGCGGCACCGATGTGGTCGTTGTGTGCGTGGGTGAGCAGGATGGCCTTGACCTTCCGGCTGCGGACCTGGTTGATGATCGCGGCGGCATCGTGGGGTGCGTCGATGATGAGGCATTCCTCGTCGTTGCCTACGATCCAGACGTTGTTGTCCACGTCCCAGGTGCCGCCGTCGAGCGAGAACGTGCCCGAGGTGACCAGGTTCTCAATGGTGACCGCCATCAGACCTCCACCGGGCTGACTTCAACAACGGAACGCAGGACCTTGCCCTCGTGCATCTTGCCGAAGGCCTCCTCCACTTGGTCGATGGTGATGCGTTCGGAGACGAACGCGTCCAGGTCCAGGTTGCCCTGTTTGTAGTGGGACACCAGCATGGGGAAGTCCCGGGAGGGCAGGCAGTCGCCGTACCAGGAGGACTTCAGCGATCCGCCGCGGCCAAAGACGTCCAGCAGCGGCAGCTCGAGCTGCATCTCCGGCGTCGGGACGCCCACCAGGACCACGCGGCCGGCGAGGTCGCGGGCGTAGAACGCCTGCTTGTAGGTTTCGGGACGGCCGACGGCGTCAATCACCACGTCGGCCCCGTTGCCTCCGGTGAGGGCCCGGATGGCCTCCACTGCGTCCTCCTGCTTGGAGTTCACGCCATGGGTGGCGCCGAGGGACTTGGCCATCTCTATCTTGTTGTCGTCGATGTCAACGGCGATGATCGTCGTCGCACCCGCCAACTTGGCCCCGGCGATCGCGGCGATGCCCACACCGCCGCAGCCGATCACTGCCACGGACTCGCCGCGCTTGACCTCGCCGGTGTTGATCGCGGCCCCGATGCCGGCCATGATGCCGCATCCCAGCAGGCCCACCGCGGCCGCGTCGACGTCGGGGTCCACCTTGGTGCACTGCCCCGCGGCGACCAGTGTCTTTTCGGCGAAGGCACCGATGCCCAGGGCGGGAGAGAGGACCGTGCCGTCCTCAAGGGTCATTTTCTGGGTGGCGTTGTGCGTATTGAAGCAGTACTGCGGCTGGCCCTTGGCACAGGCCCGGCACTCGCCGCACACGGCGCGCCAGTTCAGGATGACCCGGTCACCGGGGGCCACGGACGTCACGTCCGGGCCCACGGCACTGACAACGCCGGTGGCCTCGTGGCCCAGCAGGTACGGGAAGTCGTCGCCGATGCCGCCCTGCTTGTAGTGCAGGTCCGTGTGGCAGACTCCGCAGGTTAGGATGTCCACCAGGGCCTCGCCCGGGCCCGGATCCGGGACCAGGATGGTCTCCAACGACACAGGGGCGTTCTTCTCCCGGACAACGACGGCTTGAACTTTATGGACCATGGTTCTTGTGTTCCTTTCCTGGATCCGGCCGGATCCGGTGAGTCGGCACCAAGTGCCAATCTAGCCGACATGCCACCTCCGGGGACCACGTCATTGCCGCAAAGCTGGACGCGTCGAATTGCGCATGGCACAACTTGTTGCGCATAGTGCTCACAGCAGAATATGACCCTGGCCACACTTTGTGTCAATAGATATATCAGTTACAGCCTGCGTGGCTATCAGGATCGAGTCCTGGATTCGGCGCGTGTCTCCAGGGACGGACGGCGACGGACCCGTTACACCCGCTGTTTCGTCCGGCAGTAGGCTGGATGTCATGGCTTTTCACGAAACCCCTGCCGAGCGGCGCGAAGTGACCGTCCGCCGCGCACCCAAGTACGTTCCTTTTTTGATTGTGGGTGCACTGGCAGGCATTATCGCCGCCGCAGTGGTGGCTTACGCGCTGCCCGGCGACGCAACCTTCGACCCCGGCGCCGTCTTCGGATTCTTCATGGTGATGTTTGCGGCTGGCGGCGCCCTGCTTGGCGCCCTGCTGGCGCTGGTCCTGGACCGCCGCAGCGTGAGGCGGCAGGAACGGGCCGTCGTGGAGGCCGTCCCGGACTCGGAACCGGACACCGATCCCCAGGGCTAGCCGGGTCACAATCTGAAGCGGGGGAAAGTCATACCCCATAACGTGCGATAATCGATCAGTGGCACGCGGCGATGGCAAACTTTCCCATGATCTTCTTCCCGGCGAAAAAGGACCCCAGGATGCCTGTGGCGTCTTTGGTGTTTGGGCACCTGGTGAAGAAGTAGCAAAACTTACCTATTACGGGCTGTATGCACTGCAGCACCGCGGTCAGGAGTCGGCTGGCATAGCCACCAGCGACGGCAAGCGGATCAACGTCTACAAGGACATGGGCCTCGTTTCCCAGGTTTTCGACGAGACCACGCTGAACACCCTGACCGGGCATCTGGCCGTGGGCCATTGCCGCTACTCCACCACCGGTGCCAGCCACTGGGCCAACGCGCAGCCCACCCTGGGCGCCACCTCCACCGGCACGGTGGCCCTGGCGCACAACGGCAACCTGACCAACACCGCCGAACTCAACGCCATGATCACGGAGCGCAACGGCGGGCAGCTCACCGGCGAAATGAAGCAGGGCAACACCTCGGACACCGCGCTGGTCACCGCCCTGCTGGAAGGTGAGCCGGGCAAGAGCCTGGAAGAGACCGCTACCGAGCTTCTCCCCAAGATCAAGGGCGGCTTCTGCTTCGTCTTCATGGACGAAGGCACCCTGTACGCAGCCCGCGACACCTACGGCATCCGCCCGCTGGTCCTGGGCCGCCTGGAACGCGGCTGGGTTGTCGCCTCCGAACAGTCCGCACTGGCCACCGTGGGTGCCAGCTTCATCCGCGAGATCGAGCCCGGCGAGTTCATCGCCATCGACGAAGAAGGGGTGCGGTCCAAGAAGTTTGCAGAGCCGACGCCGGCCGGTTGCGTTTTCGAATACGTCTACCTCGCCCGTCCGGACGCCGCGATCGCCGGCCGTTCCGTCTACGAGTCCCGCGTGGAGATGGGCCGCCAGCTGGCCCGCGAAAACACCCACGAAGCGGACATCGTCATCCCCGTCCCGGAGTCGGGCACCCCTGCAGCCGTGGGTTACGCCGAGGAATCCGGCATTCCGTTCGCACACGGCTTCGTCAAGAACTCCTACGTGGGCCGTACCTTCATCCAGCCCTCGCAGACCCTCCGCCAACTGGGCATCCGGCTCAAGCTCAACGCCCTTGAGTCCGTGATCCGCGGCAAACGCGTGGTGGTGGTGGACGACTCGATCGTCCGCGGCAACACCCAGCGGGCCATCGTCCGGATGCTCCGGGAGGCCGGCGCCGCCGCCGTGCACGTCAAGATCTCCTCCCCGCCGGTGCAGTGGCCCTGCTTCTACGGCATCGACTTCGCCTCCCGTGCGGAGCTCATCGCCAACGGCGCCACCATCGAAGAGATTTCGCAGGCCATCGGCGCCGATTCGCTGGCCTACATCTCCGAGGACGGCATGATCGGCGCCACCCGGCAGCCGCGCGAACGCCTGTGCACCGCCTGCTTCACCGGCAAGTACCCCATCAAGCTTCCGGACGCGGACAAACTGGGCAAGAACCTCCTGGAGCGCACCGACCTGGGCGGCCTCAAGCCCTCCCCCGCGGCCCTTCCCGGCGAAACGGCCGCCCTGGCCGTCGACGCCACCGAGGACCCGGCGGAAAAGGCCGGCGCCACGGGCTGCGATCCCGGCCCCGACTCCGAATTCGAGAACCTGCTGACCGAAGCCGACCTCGTGCCCGACGTACACGCCGCCACCAGCGCCGACAAGAAGGACTCCGTATGACCTCCGCCAGCCCCGCCGCAGACAACGCCGGCATCACCTACGCGTCCGCGGGCGTGGACGTCGAAGCCGGTGACCGCGCCGTCGAGCTCATGAAGGATGCCGTCAAGGCAACCCACAACTCCTCGGTGATCGGCGGGGTGGGCGGCTTCGCCGGCCTCTACGATGTCTCCCGGCTGCTGACCTACAAGAAGCCGCTGCTGGCCACCTCCACGGACGGCGTCGGCACCAAGGTCGCCATCGCCCAGGCCATGGACATCCACGACACCATCGGGTTCGACCTGGTGGGCATGGTGGTGGACGACATCGTGGTGGTGGGCGCCGAGCCCCTGTACATGACCGATTACATCGCCTGCGGCAAGGTGGTCCCCGAGCGCATCGCCGGCATCGTCCGCGGCATCGCCGCTGCCTGCTCCGTGGCCGGCACAGCCCTGGTGGGCGGCGAGACCGCCGAGCACCCCGGCCTGCTGGGCGAACACGAATACGACGTCGCCGGTGCAGCCACCGGCGTCGTGGAAGCCGATGCGCTGCTGGGGCCGGACCGCGTCCGCGCCGGCGACGTCGTGATCGGCATGGCCTCCTCCGGCCTGCACTCCAACGGCTACTCCCTGGTCCGCCGCGTCATCAACCACGCCGGCTGGGCCCTGGACCGCCAGGTCTCCGAACTGGGCCGCACCCTGGGTGAGGAACTCCTGGAACCCACGCGCGTCTACGCGGCCGACTGCCTGGACCTGGCCCGTACCTTCCCGGTCAGCGCCGGCGCGGCCGTCCACGGTTTCAGCCACGTCACCGGTGGCGGCCTCGCCGCCAACCTGGCCCGCGTCCTCCCTCAGGGCCTGGTGGCAACGGTGGACCGTGCCACCTGGGAGCTGCCCGCCATCTTCAAGCTGGTGTCCGAGCTGGGCAACGTTCCGCTGGCCGACCTGGAACGCACCCTGAACCTCGGCGTGGGCATGGTGGCCATCGTGTCCCCCGACGCCGCGGATGCCGCCGTCGCGCGCCTGAACGAACGGGGCCTGCCGTCCTGGATCATGGGCACGGTCACCGAGGACTCAGACTCCATCCTCAAGTCCGGACCTGACTACGTCCAGGGCGCCAAGGGCGTGGACGGCGGCGCTGTCCGCCTGGTCAACGCCTACGCCTAAAGCTTTCTTTGAGTGCTCCCCTCCACCGGCGGGGAGCACTTGGCGTTTAAGCGGCGGTCTGGATCAGGTTGAGGACGCCGCCCTGCGGGTCCCTGATGGTGGCGAGTGACCCGTCGGCGGGACGCTCGTCCGGCTCGACGAGGACCTCTCCCCCCGCTGCCTGGACGGCCGCTGCCGCCGCGGCAACGTCTGCCGTGCCGAAGTAGATCTGCCAGTCCGCTTCGTCGCCCTCATCGGCAGGGATGATCCCGGCCACCTCGTTGCCGTCGACGAGCAGCGTGCTGTAGCTGCCGCCGTCGTCCTGCGGGTACTCGGTGACCTCATGCCCAAAAAGCTGCTGGAAGAAGCCGACGGCGGCCTGGGGCTCGGGCGTGAAGAGTTCCGCCCAGGCCAGCGCGCCCGGCTCGTTGAATAATTGGCTGCCGTAGTGGCTTCCTGCCTGCCAGATGCCTGTGGTTCCGCCTCCGGGAGGGGCAAGGAAGCCCAGAACACCGGTATCGCCCACCGTCTCCGGCCCGAATTCGGCGGCCCCTCCTGCGTGGGCAGCCTCCTCCAGTACGTCCGCAGCGTCTGCGGCGGCGAAGTAGACGTTCCATTTTGCGGAGGTGCCGGCCTGCAGCTGCAAGGGGCTTTGCGGTGCAATAGTGGCCACCAACCGGCCACGGATAAAGGCCTGCGCGTAGCTGCGGCCATCCGGGGTGGGAAAGTCCTGGAACGTCCAGCCGAAGAGCCGCCCGTAGAAGTCCATGGCAGCCGCAACATCCGGGGTCTGCAGATCCGCCCAGCAGGGCTCGCCGTGACGGTATCCCTCAACTAATGCCATGCAGGCAAGGCTACACGGACCCCTTGAGCAGCCAAGGGGTGAGGGGCACAATAACCCCCACACAACTGGGCTCAGGGATCAGCGGCATCATCAGGAGAACGTCGATCCGGAACGGGAGAACACATGGCCGGCATCGTAGACATCGAGGGACACCCGACATGGTTGGAGGACCGCGGCGGCAATGGCGCTCCACTGCTCCTGCTGCACGGCGGCCTCAGCAACAGTGATGCCCTTCTTGGCACCATTGGCGCCGGACTCGCGGAACACTACCGGCTCATCGCCTTCGACCGCCCCGGCCATGGATACACCGCCGACACCGATGCCGACTTCCACTACAGCGATATGGCGCGGGAGTCAGTCAGTGTCCTCGAGAAGGTGGCCGCCGGCCCCGCCCACCTCGTCGGCTGGAGCGACGGCGGCATCATTGCCCTCCTCGTGGCATTGGCGCGGCCGGACTTGGTGGCGAAAATGGTGGTCATCGGCACCAACTACCACGTGGACGGCATCCAGCCCGTGGACATGGACCCGGACTCACCGGTGTTACAGGAGCTTGGCCGGGCCTACGCCGAGCGTTCTCCTGACGGACCCGGGCATTTTGAGGCGGTAGCCCGGAAAGGCATGCAGCTGATCAGCACCGAGCCTTCTCTCACTACGTCCCAGATCTCGCGGATCCAGCAGCCGGTACTGGTGGCGGTGGGGGACGACGACATTGTGACCCTGCCGCACACCGTCTCCTTGTACGAGGCATTGCCCAATGGGCAGCTGGCGGTGATTCCCGGCGCCTCCCATGGCCTGCCGCTGGAGCAGCCTGGCACGCTCACCAGCCTTATGCTCCCATTCCTGGCAGCCGAAGGTCCTCCCCGGACGCTCATGCCCGTCAGGCGCCGCGCGCGTTAGCCGGGAACGGCAAAAGGTCCGTTGGGGGCACACCGGAAACAGGTATGGCCCAACGGACCTTTGTTGACTGCGGTCAGCACCGATAGCGCTGCAGAAGGAGCAGCGAGGCGAAGATTATTGAGACCGGCGTGCACTGCCTAAAGGGGCAGCCGCTGCCGGCGACAACTAGCCGATGCGACGGTTGTCTACCTCGTCGTCATCGTCATCCAAATCATCCGCGTACTTATCCACATAAGCCGAATAGTCCGGCTCAACCGGCTCATTCGAGTAACGGCTCGTCGAACGACTGCCCGGACCCGTCAGCTCACGCTGAAGTGCCGAATAGTCAGTGTTCGGGGAGTAGTACTTAATGTCCCGAGCCTGCTTGGTAGCTTTTGCCTTTTGACGGCCGCGCCCCATGGCGTGACCCCCTTTTGTACTTGGACCGGAGGTGGTCACCTTGGCGATCGGTGAGGCCCCGGAATGTTTGGTCAATTTGTCGTACACCTAGATTACATGCTTTCGGCGGGCCCTGCTTGCCGTCTCATGGCCCGGACGCCCGCGTGGGGTAACATCACGCACCTGCGCCCGCGGGATTCCGGGATTTTTCTTCGGTAGAGTCACTTAAGAACTGCCGATTTTGTGTGGCCTTTGGCGAGCCGCGGTACCAAACCCAGGAGGATGCGCACCCGTGAACCACCAGGACATCCCGCCCAAACCAGCCTTGCCACCGCGGACCGGAAGCCTGCCAATAGTCAAGGGCGGGGACGCCGGTTCGGCGCCCGCTCCGGAGTCCGTGACCTGGTCCCAGCCGCACCAGGATCCCGGGCCGGAAAGGCGGGCCAACAGGAGGCCTGCGTTCTGGAAAGCGTTCCTCATCGTCGTCATCCTCGCCGTGGCCGGCTCGCTGGCATGGCTCGCCGTGTGGCTGAACTCCGCTCCCGGCACCGACACAGGGAAAAGCGCAGCCCCGGGCGTCCTGCAGACCGCCGTTACTCCGCCGGCCACACCCCAGCCCCTGCCCCGCGACGGGGTTGCGCCGGCAGCCTACGCGGTAGGTGACTGCTTCAAGGACTTCGACCCGCAGGCCCTGGCGTCCACGGTGGTGCCGTGCGACACGGGCCATTCGGCGCAGTTGGTGGCCACCCTCCACTACCCGGACAGCGCCAAGTATCCGGGCGCTGACCCGCTCAAGGCCAAGGCGCTGGAAGTTTGCCAGGCAGCGAAGCTCGGCCCGGCGGCCAAGCAGTTCCAGCTGAACTACCAGCGCAGCTTTCCCAGCAACACCAGCTGGGAGTCCGGGGACCGCAGGGTGGATTGCTACGTCACTGCCGACGGCGGCAACGTCATCAACGCGAGCGTGCTGCCCTGACGGCCAAACCGCCAGGGCAGCACTCCCCAGCCCTGCGGGCCGGCTAGTCCTTCCGCCGCACTGAGAGGCCGGAGCTCGGGGCACCCGTCAGCGTGTCGACGTTGCCCTCGGTGAGTTCGCCCAGGTCAGCGGCGGTGTCAACCACCACGGTGTCGCCGTCGCTGATCCCACCGGCAAGGATGGCCTTGGCCAGCCGGTCGCCGATCTCACGCTGCACCAGGCGCCGCAGTGGCCGGGCGCCGTAGGCGGGGTCGTAGCCGGACAATGCCAGCCACGCCTTGGCGCCGTCGGTGACTTCCAGGGTGAGGCGCCGTTCGCGCAGCCGCCGCCCCAGCTCTTCAACATGCAGCTCCACAATGTGGGCCAGTTCGTCCACCGTGAGGGCGTCGAACAGCACCACTTCGTCGAGCCGGTTGAGGAACTCCGGCTTGAAGGATGCGTTCACCGTGGCCATAACGGCGTTGCGCTTGGCCGTGGCGTCCAGGGACTGGTCCACCAGGAACTGGCTGCCCAGGTTGGAGGTCAGCACCAGGATCACGTTGCGGAAGTCCACGGTGCGGCCCTGCCCGTCGGTGAGGCGGCCGTCGTCGAGCACCTGCAGGAGGATGTCGAACACCTCGGGGTGCGCCTTCTCCACCTCATCCAGCAGCACCACGGAGTACGGACGGCGGCGGACGGCCTCGGTCAGCTGGCCGCCTTCCTCGTAGCCCACGTATCCCGGAGGGGCCCCCACCAGGCGGGCGACGCTGTGCTTCTCGCCGTACTCGGACATGTCGATACGCACCATGGCGCGTTCGTCGTCGAACAGGAAGTCCGCCAGCGCCTTGGCCAGCTCGGTCTTGCCGACGCCGGTGGGGCCCAGGAACAGGAAGGAGCCGGTGGGGCGGTTGGGGTCGCTGATGCCGGCCCGGGCACGGCGTACCGCGTCGGACACTGCGGTCACGGCCTTGGCCTGGCCGATCAGGCGCCGGCCCAGCTCCTCTTCCATGTGGAGCAGCTTCTGGGTTTCACCCTGCAGCATGCGGCCGGCCGGGATACCGGTCCAGGCGGAGATGACCTCTGCAATGTCCTCCGCGGTGACTTCCTCCGCCACCATCTGCGCGGACTTGTCCGTCACGGCGGCCTCGGCTTCCGCGGCGGCGTTCACCTCGCGTTCAAGGGCCGGGATTTCCCCGTAGAGGATCCGGGACGCAGCCTCCAGGTCGCCCTCGCGCTGGGCCTTGTCAGCGGCGGAGCGCAGTTCGTCCAGCTTCGCCTTCAGGTCACCCACCCGGTTGAGGCCGGCCTTCTCCGCTTCCCAGCGGGCGTTCAGGGCCGAAAGCTCCTCTTCCTTGTCCGCCTTGTCGGCGCGGAGTGCCGCGAGCCGCTCCACGGATGCGGGATCGGATTCTCCGGACAGTGCCAGTTCCTCCATGGTGAGCCGGTCCACCTGGCGCCGCAGCTGGTCGATCTCCTCCGGAGCGGAGTCGATTTCCATGCGGAGGCGGGACGCTGCCTCGTCCACGAGGTCGATGGCCTTGTCCGGAAGTTGGCGCCCCATGATGTACCGGTTGGACAGCGTGGCGGCGGCTACCAGGGCTGAGTCGGCGATGGAAACCTTGTGGTGCGCTTCGTAGCGCTCCTTGAGGCCGCGGAGGATGCCGATGGTGTCCTCCACGCTGGGCTCGCCCACGTACACCTGCTGGAACCGGCGTTCCAGGGCCGCGTCCTTTTCGATGTTTTCGCGGTACTCATCCAGGGTGGTGGCACCGATCAGGCGGAGCTCACCGCGGGCCAGCATGGGCTTGAGCATATTGCCGGCGTCCATGGAGGAATCTCCGGTGGCGCCTGCACCCACCACGGTGTGGATCTCGTCGATGAACGTGACCACCTGCCCCTCGGAGCCCTTGATCTCCTCGAGGACAGCCTTCAGCCGCTCCTCGAACTCTCCGCGGTATTTGGCGCCGGCCACCATGGACCCAAGGTCCAGGGAGATGAGCGTCTTGCCGCGCAGGCTTTCCGGGACGTCGCCTGCCACCATCCGCTGGGCCAGGCCTTCGACGACGGCAGTCTTGCCCACGCCGGGCTGGCCGATCAGCACCGGGTTGTTCTTGGTGCGCCGGGACAGCACCTGCACCACGCGGCGGATTTCGGAGTCGCGCCCGATCACGGGGTCCAGTTTGCCGGCGCGGGCCATGGCGGTGAGGTCCGTGCCGTACTTCTCCAGGGCCTGGAAGGTGTTTTCGGGGTCCGGGCTGTCCACCTTTCGGTCGCCGCGGACTCCGGGGAGGGCAGCGAGCAGAGCCTCCCGTGAGGCACCGGCTTCACGCAGCAGGCGCGCAGCAGCATCATTGCCGGCGGAGAGGCCCACCAGGAGCACCTCGGTGGAAACGAAGGAATCGCCCAGCCGGTCCGCTTCCTCCTTGGCGTGCTGGATGGCCTGCAGGGCGGGGCGGGACAGCTGCGCCTGCTGGCTGGAGCCGCCGGAAGTGGCGGGCAGGGCCTTGATGGCGCTGCTGGCCTGGACGCTGACGGCGTCCGGGTCCGTGCCGGTGGCGCGGAGGAGTGCAACGGCGACGCCTTCCCGCTGGTCCATCAGCGCTTTGAGGAGGTGGGCCGGTTCCACCTGGGGGTTGCCGGCCGTCGAGGCGTTCATTGCCGCCGCGGAAAGAGCCTCCTGGCTCTTGGTGGTGAATTTGACGTCCAAAGAGAGCTCCTTTCGGGGGCTTGTTGACTAAGTTGAGTGTACTACGCTCAACTTTGCGCGGCGAGGTTCCCCTGCCATGTTTGCCCACGGCGAAACAGCTGTCCAGAGCCGGAAGTCCTTCCGGCCCGCACCGGCTGGTCCTGGCGTTATGTGCCGTACACGGACACGGCGGCGGCCTTGACCACGAAGTGCACGGTCATCCCGGGAGCAAGGCCCAGGTCCGCCGAGGCAGCCGGCGTGATGTCGGCGGCGAGGCTGCCGGCGCGCACGCGGATCTGGTCGCCATGGGGCTCGAGGTCGGTGATGGTGACGGCAAACGAGTTCCGCGGGCTTCCATGCGCGTCGTCGAGGAACACAGACACGGCCGACGGCGGGAACACGGCCACGCCCGGACCGCCCGGCCCGGGCAGCCGGCCGGGTTCCCCGGAGCCGCCCAGATCTTCGTCGTGCCCCGCGATCCGCAGGCCCTGGCTGGTGCGCACGCCGGCGCCGTCGAGGGTGCCGGGAATGAAGTTCAGTCCGGCAAGCCCGGCAGCAAAGGAGCTGCGCGGGCGTTCCAGCACGGCACGCGTGGGCCCCTCCTCTGCAACCTTTCCGTCTTCCAGGATGACCACGCGGTCCGCAAGGACCAGCGCGTCCAGGACATCGTGCGTGACGATGATGGCCTGCCGCCCCGCGAGGACCCGCTTGAACAGGCGGCGCAGCAGCGGCGCGGAATGGATGTCCAGGGCGGCCAGCGGCTCGTCCAGCAGCAGAAGTGCGGGGTCCGCGGCGAGCGCGCGGGCCACGGCAACACGCTGGGCCTGGCCGCCGGAGAGTTCGGCGGGACGGCGCCCGGCGAGGTGTTCCGCCTCCACCTCCGCCAGCCAGCGCAGGGCACGCTCTTTCGCGTCGCGCTTGGGGACGCCGGCGCTGCGGGGCCCGAATGAGACGTTGTCCACCGCGCTCAGGTGGGGAAAGAGCAGAGGTTCCTGGGCGAGCAGGGCGGTGCCGCGGTGATGGGGAGGCACCCAGGTGGGCTTTCCGCCGTCGAGGTCAAAGAGCGTCCTGCCGTTGAGTTCGGCGAGGCCGCTGTCCGGCCGCAGCAGGCCCGCGACGCTGGCCAGCAGGGTCGATTTGCCGGCGCCGTTGGGTCCCATGACGGCCACCGTTTCACCCGGCCGGACGGCAAGGTCCACGTCGAAACCCCGCCCGGCCACGGCCGCCTGGAAGGACAGCGTCACCGGACGTCCCCTCCGGCCGGTGCGGCCGCCGCCGTCCGCTGCCCTGCTCCGGCACTGGCCGCTGCCGGCTGCCGGTATGCGAGCGCCACCACGGCGACAGCGACGGCCACCAGTACCAGGGACAGCGCGACGGCGGCGTCCGGGTCCGTTTCCCGCTGCAGGTAAATCTCCAGCGGCAGCGTCCGGGTAACCCCCTGGAGGCTGCCCGCGAAGGTCAGCGTGGCGCCGAACTCGCCCAGGCTGCGGGCGAAGGACAGGACCGCGCCGGAGGCCAGTCCGGGCAGGACCAGCGGGAGCGTGACGCGCCGGAAGACGGTGCCAGGGCGCGCGCCCAGCGTTGCGGCCACGGCCTCGTAGCGGGAGCCGGAGGTGCGAAGGGCCCCTTCCAGGCTCACTACCAGGAAAGGCAGCGCCACGAACGTCTGCGCCAGGACCACCGCCGTCGTGGAGAAGGCGATGCGCAGCCCGAGTACCTCCAGGGTGTGCCCCAGCAGCCCTTGGCGGCCGAACGTGTAGAGCAGGGCGATGCCGCCCACCACCGGGGGAAGCACCAGGGGCAGGAGCACCAGCGAGCGCAGCAGCCCCTGCAGCCGGAAGGAGTCCCTGGCCAGGACCAGGGCCAGGGGAACCCCCAGCAGGATGCACAGGAGGGTGCTTGCCGCCGAGGTCCGCAGGCTCAGCCCCAGTGCCGTCAGGGACGGCTCCGACGTCACCAGCGGGATGAACTGCGCCCAGTCAACGCGCAGCACCATCGCCAGCAGGGGAAGCACGACGACGACGGCCGCCAGGACTGCCAGCGCACGGACCCACGCGGGGATGCCGGAGTAGGCGGCGGCCTGGGTGCGCGGCCGCGCCTGGGGTGGCCTCCCTGGCCGCTGTATCACTTGCTGCCCGGGCCGGAGCTGGCTGACCCGGAACCGGCCGGGGCGGAAGTGGCCGGGTCGGAAGTGGCCGGTCCGGAACCGGCTGGCCCGGAATTGCCCGGGCCGGAAGTGGCTGACCCGGAACCGTCCGGCCCGAATCCTGCCGGGCCGAATCCCGCGGCGGCGAGGACCTTCTGGCCCTCGGGACCGGTGACCAGGTCCACGAACGCCTGGGCGGTGGCCTTGTTCCGGCCGTTGGCGACGGCCGCAATCGGGTAGGTGTTGACCGCACTCCCCGATTCCGGGAACTGGATGCCTGCCACTTTGATCCCGGCGGCCTTGATGTCCGTGCCGTAGACCAGCCCCGCATCCGCCTCACCGGAGGTGACCTTGCCCAGGACGTCAGTGACCGCGTTCTCCTCGCTGACCGGGCTCAGCGAGACGCCCGCCGCTTCCGCCACTTTGGCTGTGGCAGCCCCGCAGGGGACCTGCCGGGCGCAGGTCACCAGCTTGATGCCCGGCCGGGCCAGGTCCTGCAGGGATGCGACCTTCGCCGGGTTGCCCGGCGGCACGGCGATGGCCAGGGTGTTGGTGGCGAAGTCCTCCGGCGTTCCCTCGGTGAGGCCGGCGTCCTGCACCTTCTTCATGTTGGCCGTGTCCGCGGAGGCGAAGACGTCAGCGGGCGCCCCTTGGTTGATCTGGCTGGCAAGGTCCGAGGACCCGGCGAAGCTCAAGGTGACCGTCGCGCCCGGGTGTTCCGTTTCAAAAGTGCTCGCGAGTTCGGTAAAGGTCTGCTTGAGTGAGGCGGCCGCGAAAACGGTGATGGCGCCTGCCGGTTTGGTGCCGGAACCGGTGGCGGTGCCGGCACTTGTTCCCGCGTCCGGACTGCCCGCCGGGGCACAGCCTGACAGGACAGCAAGCAGCAGCACGGCCAGTGCGGGGACGGCGGCGCGGAGGGTGGAAACCGCGGACCGGACGGGTTGCCGGCTCATGCGGCGGCCCGGCCCTTCGGCGACTCGATGATGACGGTCGTTGCCTTGACCACGGCGGTGGCCACGGCGCCAGGTTCCAGCCCCAGCTCACGCACGGCCTCGCTGCTCATCAGCGAGACCACCCGGAAGGGCCCGCACTGCAGTTCCACCTGCGCCATGACCTTGTCCGTAATGACGTTGGTCACCAGGCCCACGAACCGGTTCCGCGCCGAACTGCTGCCGCTCTTCGGGTCATCGGGAAGCTGGGCGAGCTTCTGCGCGTGCGTTGCCAGTTCCAGCCCGTCCACCGCCAGGCGGCCGGAGGGGTCCCGCAGCGCGGTGAGGGTTCCCTGCTCCGTCCACCGGCGGACGGTATCGTCGCTCACCCCCAGGAAACGGGCGGCCTCTGAAACGCGGATAAGTGCCATTCGGCGATTCTAGCCCGCAAATGAGGGGTGATGGCACGTTTTAAGACGCAGGAGCGGTCGTGAATGGGCCGCGTGGCTGCACGGCGTTCGACGGAAGGGCAGCACTAGACTCCTTGCATGGCCATCTACATCGACCCGCCGCTGTGGCCTGCACACGGAACACACTTTTCGCACCTGGTCTCGGACGCATCCCTGGACGAGCTGCACGCGTTCGCTGCCGCCGCGGGGATTCCGGAGCGGGCGTTCGACGGCGACCACTACGATGTGCCGGAACGCCGCTTTGATGACCTGGTGGCGGCGGGAGCGGTTCCGGTGGAGGGCCGGGTGCTGGTCCGCAGGCTCATTGCCAGCGGGCTGCGGATCCCGGCACGCCGGCGGAACAAGTCATTAAAGGTCCCCCTCCTGAACCGCTGGGAAGCCATCATGCCAGGCCACGACGCCCTGTTCCTGGACCTGCTGGACCGCTGGAGCGAACCGCACCGGCACTACCACGGCTGCACCCACCTGCTGTCCGTACTGGAGGCGCTGGACCTGCTCACCGAACCGGCTGAAGCGCCCCGGACAGTACTGCTGGCTGCCTGGTTCCACGACGCCGTGTACCGCGGGGCAGCCGGCATGGATGAGGAGGAGTCGGCACGCTTGGCGGAGGAACGGCTTGCCGACGCCTGCCTTCCGGAGGCAGAGGTGGCGGAAGTGGCGCGCCTGGTCCGGCTGACCTCGGACCACCGGCCGGAACCGGGTGACGACGACGGCGCCCTCCTCTGCGACGCCGACCTCTCGATTCTCGGCGGCGAACCCGAGGAATACGCCCGCTACGCAGCTGCCGTGCGGAAGGACTACGCGCACATCGGCGACGCCGACTTCGCAGCCGGCCGGGCCGCCGTCGTCCGGCACCTGCTGGGACTGGACCCGCTCTTCCACCACCAGCGGGCCAAAGAACTGTGGCAGGACGCCGCGCACCGCAACCTGAACGGCGAATTGCAGTGAACGCGCCCGGCAGCAGCCCCCGGCACACATACTCCGCCAACGCGGCGCACCGGCAGCTGCCCTTCACCGTGCGGCTGGACTGGGGCCTGGAAGGGGGCAGGACGGTGGCCGCCGGCGCCGACATCGCCGTGGTGGTGGACGTCCTGTCCTTCGGCACCTGCGTCAGCGTGGCACTGGACCGGGGCGCCGACGTCTTCCCCTACCGCTGGCGGGACACCACCGCAGAGGACTTCGCCGCCCACCACCAGGCCCAGCTGGCGGGCCCCCGGAACGGCGGCGGGCTGAGCCTGTCCCCCGCCAGCCTCCGCGCGGCAGCCTCGCTGGAAAGGGTGGTCCTGCCCTCCCCCAACGGTTCTGAACTCTGCCACGCCCTGGCGGCCGAAGTGCCCCTGGTGGCCGCAGTATGCCTCCGGAACGCCGCGGCCACCGCAGACTGGGTGGCCGCCAACCTTCCCGGCGACGCAGTGGTGGCGGTGGTCGCCGCGGGTGAACGCTGGCCGGACGGCACCCTCCGCCCTGCGGTGGAGGACCAGATCGGAGCCGGGGCTTTCATCGCAGGACTGGTGGCCGCCGGCAAGGGCGGCTATGAGGCCGGGGACGGCAGGCACGGCTATGCTCCGGAGGCCGTGGCGGCCATGGCTGTCTTCGAAGCGGCCGAGCCGCGCCTGCGCGAAACGCTCCAGCAGTGCGCCAGCGGCCGGGAACTGTCCGGGGCCGGCTACGCGGAGGACGTGGACATCGCCGCTGAACTGGATGACAGCGACTCGGCGGCCATCCTGCGGGACAGGGCGTTCCGCCCGCTGTGACGGGACGGCAGTCCTGCCAGGCTGTACGTCCTGCCTAGCGGTAGGTCCTGCCTAGCGGTACGTCCTGCCTAGCGGTAGGTCCTGACGGGATAGGTGCTCGCAAACGGCGTGGTGCTGGGCACGATCTGCTTCCCCAGCGGCATCAGGGACACCGGAATGAGCTTGAGGTTGGCGATGGCCAGCGGGATGCCAACAATGGTCACAGCCATGGCGAACGCTGTGACCACATGTCCAATGGCAATCCAGATCCCGGCCACCAGCAGCCAGATCACGTTGCCCAGCAGCGGGAAGACACCTGTGCCGCCGGGCTTCTCCACCACCATCCGGCCAAACGGCCACAGCGTGTAGGCAGCGATCCGGAATGAGGCAATGCCCCACGGGATGGTGACGATCAGCAGGCAGCAGACCACACCCGCGAGGAAGTAGCCCAGGGCCAGCCAAAAGCCGCCGAAAACCAGCCAGATGATGTTCAGAAGTGTCTTCATGCACCCATTGTGCCCTCGACCCCCTGACAAAAAGGCCCTTCGGCTAAAAGATGGGGGACATCCCTGATCCTGCCCTGACCCGCAGCCGCCCGGGCCACGGAGCCGCCCGCCGCTAAACTGTGGCAGCCGCTTTTGCAGCCTGGACGAACGCCCGGACCTTGGCCAGGTCCTTCACGCCGCGGGTCGCTTCAACGCCGGAGGAAACATCCACGCCCCAGGCGTTCGCGGCGGCTGCTGCCTGGCCGACGTTCGCCGCTTCAAGGCCGCCGGCGAGCAGCCAGTTCCGTCCCTGAAGCACGGGCAGGGCCGCCACGGAGGAGTAATCCCAGGACTCCCCGGAGCCCGGCACGGCGGCATCGATCAGGAGCAGGTCCTCACCCCAGTCTTCGAACTCGTCCTGGCCGGCACCCATGGTGATGGCCCTGACCAGCTTCATGCCGGCGTCGTGCACTGTTGCCACGTCTGCGCGTGACCGGTCGCCATGCAGCTGGATCCACTCAAGGCCCGCGGCCCGGGCAATGGCGATGGCATCGGCGACGGGCTCGTCGCGGAAGACTCCGATCGGGGTGACGCCGTCCGGAACCCCCGCCAGCAGGGAGGCCGCCTGCGACGGCGAGACGACCCGGGGGCTGGCGGTGAGGACGAATCCCACGGCGTCTGCGCCGGCGTCCACTGCTTCGCGGACAGATTCGGGCGTGCTGAGACCACACACTTTGACGAACATTCCCGGGCTCCTTCAGGCTGTTTTCGTGTTGACCCCCCGGAGGAGATTAGCAGGGACCGGACACAACTGCGACGAGCGGCCATGGCGGGGAACTAGGCTGGGCTGATGCAGATCATCCGCTTCGCTGACCTTAAGGCCGAACCATGGCGCAACGGCGGCGGGGTGACCAGGGAAATTGCCCGCCAGGCTTCACCCGACGGCGGCTGGGACTGGCGGTTGAGCATCGCGGACGTCACCAAGGCAGGCGACTTTTCGCCTTTTCCGGGCATGGAGCGCGTCCTGACCGTCATCGAGGGCGAGCTGCTGCTCCTCACCGTGGACGGCGCGGAGCAGCCCCTGGAGAAGTACCGTCCGTTCCGGTTCGACGGCGGCGCCGCCACCGGGGCCAAACTGCCCACGGGCGACATCCGCGACCTCAACGTCATCACCCGGACCGGGGCGTTCAAGGGCTTTACCTCCATCATTGAGCTGTCCAAAAAGCGCGCCCACCCCGTGTTCGAGGGGCAGCTCGGGGTGCTGTTGCAGGGACAGGCGAAGGTCAGCGACAGCACTGGGGAACCGCTGGACCTGGGCCGTTACGACGCAGTAGTGGGCTCTGACAGCGATTCCCCGGAAATCCTGGGCCGCGGCTTCCTGGCTGTGGTGTCCATCGACCCGAACGGCCCCACGGGCTGACTGCCGCCGCCCGGTGGTGGGCTTGGGCACCAACGGTGGAACCCGCCGTCGTGCCTTGCTACCTTGGAATTCAAGGCTCCGCACCGGGGCCTCCGGACGACGGTTCAGTACCCGGCACGCGACAAGACTGGCCAAAGGAACTGTCATGTCGTGGATAATCCTCATCATTTCCGGGGCGCTGGAGGCCGTCTGGGCCGCCGCCCTGCACCGTGCTTCCCAGGCTTCCGGACGCCGGCGGGTTGCCCCCGCTGCCCTGTTCCTGGTGGCCGTGGCCGCCAGCACCGGCGGACTTGCCGTGGCCATGCAGTCCATCCCCACCGGTACGGCCTACGCCGTGTGGGTGGGTGTGGGCGTGGTCCTCACCTCCGCCTACGCGATGGCCAGCAGGGTTGAACGTCCGACGGCGGCGCGCCTGCTGCTGCTGTCCGGCATCGCCGCGTGCGTGGTCGGCCTCAAGGTGGTGGCGTGATGGTGAAGCGCGGCCTTCCATGGCTGGTGCTGCTGGCCTCGGCCGTCCTGGAGGCGGTCTGGGCAACCGCGCTCGGCCTGTCCGACGGCTTCACCCGGCCCGTGCCCACCATCGTCTTCGCCGTCACCGCCACGCTCAGCATGGTGGGACTCGGCATGGCCATCCGGAGCATCCCGCTGGGCACCGCCTACGCCGTCTGGGTGGGCATCGGCGCAGCGTTGACGGTGGGCTGGGCGATGGCCACCGGCGTGGAGCCCTTCAGCGAGGTGAAGCTGCTGTTCATTGCGGGGATCGTGGGCTGCGCCGCGGGCCTGAAGGTGTTGCCGGCCCAAAAAGATGCGCCGCGGGTGCGCAGCGGTGACTAGGCTTTTGCCATGCACTCCCCCGAGATCGCCATGGCCGTGGATACGCTGCGGCGCCGGCTGCTGCCCCGAACGCGCACCATCCTGGGCATCGCCGGGGCGCCGGGATCCGGCAAGTCCACCTTTGCCGCCTGGCTGCAGGAGCAGTTCAGCCCTGGAGCCTCGGTAGTGGTGCCGATGGACGGCTTCCACCTGGGCAACGCGATCATCGAAGGGACCCCGCTCCGGCAGCGCAAGGGAGCCATTGATACGTTCGACGCCGGCGGCTACCTTTCGCTGCTGCGGCGCCTGGCGCAGCGGGACGAGGCAGTGGTGTACGCACCGGAGTTCCGCCGCACCCTGGACGAGCCGGTGGCCGCCTCCATCGCCGTCCCGGCCGAGGTCCCACTGGTGATCACGGAGGGCAACTACCTGCTGGCGGACCAGGAGCCGTGGAAGGAGGTGCGGGCGCAGCTGGACGAGGTGTGGTTCCTCGAAACCCCGCCCGCGCTCCGGCTGCAGCGGCTGGTGGACCGGCACATCTCGTTCGGCATGGAACGGGACGCAGCGGTCGCCTGGGCCAATGGACCCGATGAAGCCAATGCCCGGCTGATCCAGGCCACGCGCCCGGCGGCGGACCGCGTCCTACCTTGGCTGTAATTTTCAAAAGCAGGAAACGAACAGGAGAACCATGGCAAACGCACCCACTGAACCCGGCACCCCTGAAGCCGCGGGAACTGTCCAGCTCGGCGACGGACTGGCCGTCAGCCGCCTGGGCTTCGGCGGCATGGCCCTCACACCGGTCTACGGCGAGGTGGACCCTGCCGAGGCACTGCAGACCCTGCACCACGCCGTCGACGCCGGGGTCAGCTTCATCGACACCGCAGACATTTACGGCGGCGGCAGCAACGAGGAACTCATTTCACAGCTGCTCAAGGACCGGCGGGACGAAGTCCAGCTGGCCACCAAGTTCGCGCTGGTGGGAACGCCTACGGATGGCTACACGGATATCCGCGGCGACGCCGGGTATGTGCGCGAGGCCGTGGACCGGAGCCTGCAGCGGCTGGGCACCGAGGTGATCGACCTCTATTACATGCACCGCCGCGATGTCCGCGTCCCCATCGAGGAGACCGTGGGGGCCATGGCCGAGCTGGTCAAGCAGGGAAAGGTCAAGCACCTGGGCCTCTCCGAAGTGACGGCACAGGAACTGCAGGATGCGTCGGCGGTCCACCCGATCGCGGCGGTCCAAAGCGAATGGTCCATCTGGAGCCGGGACGTGGAACGCAACGTGGTTCCGGCCGCCGCCGGCCTGGGCGTCGGCTTCGTCCCGTACTCCCCGCTGGGCCGCGGCTTCCTCACCGGAACCGTGGACACGTCAAGCCTGGGTGCCAAGGATTTCCGGCGGAACATCCCCCGTTTCGCTCCGGACGCCGCAGGCGCCAACCAGGCCGTGGTGGACGCCGTCCGGTCCGTGGCCGACCAGCTCAACGCCACGCCGGCGCAGGTGGCCCTGGCCTGGCTGCTGGCACAGGGCAAGCGGCTCGGCCTGCCGGTCGTTCCCATCCCCGGCACCCGCAAGGCCGCCCGGATCGACGAAAACCTCGGCGCACTTGCCCTGGAGCTCACCCCGGCGCACCTGGAGGCGCTGGACGCAGCGTCTGATGCCGTCGTCGGCTCCCGTTCCGCAGACCCCACGTGGGTGTCCGAGGGGCGGGAATAGGGCGCGTTTACCGAAGCCATCACACCGTATTTTTTGACCGATACCCCTAGGAGCCCCATGACTGCCATCGTCCATTTTGAAGTCCAGATCGATCCCGCCCGCCGGGAGGACGCCGCCAAGTACCTCACCGAGACCTTGGCCGCCACCCGGGCGTGGCCCGGCAACCAGGGGATCGAGGCTCTCGTTGACGACGCGGACCCGTGCCACATCCTGGTGGTGGAAACGTGGGCCACCACGCAGGACCACGACGACTACGCCGCCTGGCGGAACACGCCGGAAGGCAAGAGCGCGCTGCACGAGATCCTGGCCGGCCCGCCGTCCAAGCAGGTCTACTCCATCACCATGCCGCTTGACCTGCAGCCGTCCGCGGGCTGACGATCATGGACTCACTTCGATATGACCTGCCGGCCCTGACCATCCGCAGCATCTCCGTCAGCGGGATGGACAACAACGTGTACCTGCTGACCGCCAAGGAAAGCGGCGCGCAGGTGCTGATTGATGCCGCTGACGACCTCCCGGCCATCCGCCAACTGCTGGCGGACGGGGCTGCGGACACCTCTGCAGCTCCGCGGCTTGCCCTGGTGGCCACCACCCACCAGCATTGGGACCACGTGCGGGCCCTGAAGGAACTGGTGGAAGCCACGGGGGCGCGGACGGCAGCAGGGGCGGACGACGCCGATGCGCTGCCGGTCCCGGTGGACGTTCGGCTCAGCCACGGCGACGTGGGCAACTTCGATGGCTTCGACATAACGGCCGTGCACCTGCGCGGCCATACGCCGGGCTCCATCGCCTTCGTGTACCAGGACCCGGAGGGCCCGGCCCACATCTTCTCGGGTGACTCGCTGTTCCCGGGCGGGGTGGGCAACACGGACAAGGACCCTGGACGGTTCAACCGGCTCCTGTCCGACGTCGCAGAGCGGCTGTTCGGCGCCTACCCGGACACCGCCGTCGTCCATCCTGGGCACGGCAAGCCCACCACGCTGGGTGCCGAGCGGCCGCACCTCGACGAGTGGCGCGCCCGCGGCTGGTAGATCCCTTAAATGGCTGAGCGGGCCCACCTAAAAGGCGGGCCCGCTCAAGAGGCACTTCTAGCGGCCGCGGCGCTCGTTCGACGCCGGTGCCGACGCGCGGCGGGGGCCGCTGCGGGCGGGACGGCCCGAGCCGCCGTTGCCTGAACTGCCGCTGCCGGAACCGTAGGAGCCTCCGGAGGTTCCGCCGGTGTTGGAGGACCAGACTGCCTTGCTTCCGCCGGTTGCTCCGGAGCGCTGGCCGGAGGTACCCGCTGCGGCGCGCTGGCCGGTTGCGGGGCGTCCGCTGCGCTGGCCACCGCCCGAGGCAGGACGTCCGCCGGTGGCGGGGCGTCCGGTGCCGCCGCGTGGAGCGTCGCTGCGGGTGATCCGGGAATCGGTGCGGCCCTCGGCTGCACGTCCGTTCGATCCGCGGCCGGCCGATGAGCGGCCACCTGCTGCGGGAACGTCGTTGCGGTGCGTGGAAGCCGTGCCGCGGCCGCGGGCGTTGCGGCGGGCAGCGGCTGCTGCCACTGCGCGGTCCTCGTTCTGCTCGGCGTTGCGGTCGAATGCTGCACGGGCTTCCGTGCGGCCTTCGAAGGCGACAGCCCGGCGCTCGGCGCGGGTGGCGTCGCTGCGGGCGGGTTCGGCCGAAACCTTGCCGCGTCCACCACGTCCGCCACGCCCACCGGTGGTGGGAGCAGCCTGGCGGCGTGCACGCTTGCGCTCCGCGTTGGCTCCGGTGGAGGTGCCGCCGCCCTGCTTGGGGGCTTTGGCTGCCAGGAGCGCGGCACGGGTGCGGGGGTCAACCTTCTCGGCAATGTCGCCAACCAGTTCAGCCACGATGGGTGAGCTGGCCGTGACGCGCTCGAAGCTGACGTCCACGCCGGCGGCCTTCATGAGCTTCTTCACGTCGGCCTGCTGTTCGGGCAGGGTCAGCGTGACCACGGTGCCGTCGGAACCGGCACGCGCGGTGCGGCCTGAACGGTGGAGGTACGCCTTGTGCTCGGTGGGCGGGTCCACGTGGATGACCAGTTCGACGTCGTCGACGTGTACACCGCGGGCGGCGACGTCTGTTGCCACCAGGACGCGGACGTCGCCGTTGGAGAACTCGGCCAGGTTGCGGTCACGCGCATTCTGGGAGAGGTTGCCGTGCAGGTCCACGGCGGGGATCCCGGCGTCGGTCAGGGTCTTGGCCAGCTTGCGGGCGTGGTGCTTTGTCCGCATGAACAGGACTCGGCGGCCGGCGCCGGAGGCGAGCTCCACGATCAGTTGCTTCTTGACGGTCTGGTCGTTGACCACCAGCACGTGGTGCTCCATGGTGGTTACCGCTGCCTGCGGATCGTCCACGGAGTGGGTGAGCGGGTTGGACAGGTAGCGCTGGACGATCTTGTCCACGCCGTTGTCCAGGGTGGCGGAGAAGAGCAGGCGCTGGCCCTCGCTGGGGGTCATGTCCATGAGCTTCTTGACCACCGGCAGGAAGCCGAGGTCGGCCATGTGGTCGGCCTCGTCCAGGACGGTGATCTCTACCGCTTCAAGGGTGAGGATGCGCTGGCGGATCAGGTCCTCCAGGCGGCCGGGGCAGGCGATGACGATGTCGACGCCGGCGCGCAGCGCCTTTTCCTGACGGGCCTGGGAGATGCCGCCGTAGATCACGGTGGTGTTCAGGCCGGCGGCCTTGGCCAGCGGCTCGATGGTGGCGTTGATCTGGGTTGCCAGTTCACGTGTGGGTGCCAGGACCAGGCCCATGGGGCGTCCGGGCTTGCGGAAGTGCTTGGCTTCCCGCTCAGCGAGTCTTGCTACAAGCGGGATAGCGAAAGCAATGGTTTTACCGGATCCGGTCCGGCCCCGGCCCAGGACGTCACGGCCGGACAGCGTGTCCGGGAGGGTCTTCACCTGGATGGGGAACGGTTCAACGATTCCCTGGGCGGTAAGGGTGTCTGCAAGGGCCTTGGGAGTACCGAGGGCAGCAAAAGTAGTCATGTAGTTTTTTACGGTCTTTCTGGCGGTATCCAGGCGGATATCGGCCCCCGATGCCGGTTGGACCAGGGGTTTCGCCGAAGAAAAGTCAGGTGATCAACCGGGCGCTGTAAATCAGGACAGCCGGCCGGGACCAAATGGAACGCGTTCATCGACGCAGGATGTGCCTCTCACATGAAGAAAGCCCACTCCCTGGAAAGGAACCTCCAGATCCGGAGCAGGCGGCATCACTGCACATCAAGTTCCTCCAGTCTAGCATCCCTGCGCCGGGAACCCGTCGTCGGCGTTGCCTTCAGGGGCACGGCCGGGCAATGTTGAGGCATGAGCGAGCACCAGGAAACGCAGCAGCACGAAGGGCACGCGCACGACGACGGCGGGTCGCCGGACGGGGGCGCCGGCGGCATTGACGCGGCTTCCGCCTGGGACGAGAGGTACCGCAGCAAAGCAAGGCTGTGGAGCGGGAAGCCGAACCCGCAGCTGGTCCGGGAGGCCGGTGGCCTGCGGCCCGGGAAGGCGCTGGAACTGGGATGCGGCGAAGGCGCCGACGCTATCTGGCTGGCGCAGCAAGGCTGGTCCGTGACCGCCGTCGACGTCTCCGCCGTTGCCCTGGAACGGGCCCGCTCCCATGAGCTGGCCGAACTGGCGCGGGAAAGCGTGCACGCCTCGAACGGCACTATGGAAAGCCGGATTACCTGGCAGCTGGCGGACCTGACGCAGTGGCAGCCGGGAGATGCCTATGACCTGGTGACGTCGCAGTTCCTGCATTCCCAGGAGCTGGACTGGCGGATCCCGCTGCGCACCGCGGCCTCAGCCGTCAAACAGGGCGGAACGCTGCTGGTGGTTGGGCACCACCCGGACCGGCTGCCGCCGTGGGGTCCGGGGCACCATCATGAAGGCATGTTCTACACAGGCGACCAGCTGGTGCAGGAACTGGGACTGGATCAGCCCGGATGGCAGGTGGAGGTCCTCACCAGCCGGGAGCGCCCAGTGACCGGGCCGGAAGGGCAGGAGGCCACCATCGCCGACGTCATCGTGCGCGCCACCCGCCTTACCTAACCGCCGGCGCGCCCCCGGTGGTGACGCGCGGCGCCACCAGGACAGCGGCGATGCCGATGGCGGCAGTGAAAGCGAAGACCCCCGCGAAGGACTGGACCGGCGTCGTGAATGCCGCGAAGACAATCCCTGTGGTGGCCAGCGACAGCGCGCCGCCCAGGGAGTCCGAGATGGACATGGCGGAGCTGTTGAAGCCCTCGTTCTCCTTGGTGGACAGCGCCAGGGTCATCACGCTCAGGCGCGGGTAGAGCAGGCCCATTCCGCCCCCTGCCAGCACCCAGCCCGCGATGGCGGTGGCAGGCGGCCAGTGCAAGGCGGTGGTGGCGAGGGCCAGGGTTATTGCGGCCAGGACCATGAGCGATCCGGCCTGGACAGCGCGGCGGTGCGGCAGCCGTGTGCCCATCCGGCCCTGTACGGCGGCGGCCCCCGCCCAAGCAAGCGCGCCGCCGGTGAGGGTCAGCCCGGCCAGTGTGGGCGGGAACGAATACTGGTCGATCAGGAGATATGGAAGGTAGACCTCGGCGCCGAAGAACGAGGCAGACGCAAGCCCGCGCGCCAGGATCACGCTGGGCAGGCCGCGGCGGGCGGCGAGGGTACCGGAGGGCACCAGCGGACGCACGGCCACCAGGGCAACAACGACGGCGGCGAGCGCCAGGAGTGCCGTGGCTCCCGGGAAGGCGGGGATGCTGGCGTCCGCGGAAAGATTCAGCCCCAGCACCGCGAGCGCGGCCAGTGCCGCCCAACCCAGCCGGCCCAGGGCCCACGGCGGTGCGGTTTCTTCGGGGTGGCTTGTACCAGCCGGCCGGCCCTCCGCGTCGGGCCCGTCCAGCCCGCGCAGCACCGGCACGATCATCGCCAGCGCCGGAATGACCAGGCCCACCACGCCCAGGAACACCCAGTGCCAGCTGAAGACCTGCGCCACCACCCCTGCCGCGAAGGGTCCCACCAGGGACGGGACCACCCAGGCCGCCGAGAAGGCAGCGAAGATCCTCGCGTGCAGCTGGCCTGGGAAGAACCGCGCCACGAGCACGTAGAGCGCGACGGTGAGGGCGCCGCCGCCAAGACCCTGCACCAGGCGGCCGGCGACGAGCATGGGCATGGTCAACGAGGTGCCCGCGATGAGCAGGCCCAGCACGAACAGCGCTACGGAGGCGTACAGCGGCGCGGCGGGCCCGCGGCGGTCTGACCAGTTTCCAGCCCCCACCATGCCGATCACGCCCGTGGCCATGGGCCCCGCAAAGGCCAGCGCGTAAAGGCTTCCACCGTTCAACTCCCGGCTGACCAGCGGCATGATGGTGGTTACGGCAAGCGATTCGAAGGCGGCCAGGAACACCAGGGCGCAGGTTCCCACGGTCACCCAAAGGTATGGGGGCCGGAAGATCCCGGCGGCGTCGCGGGTTCCCGGGAGCGTGGAGTCCTGCACAGCGGTTCCTAACCAAGTTGTGATCGCGCACCCGAGGTGGCCCGGCTGCCCTTCCTCACATGGCTGCCCCGGACTCCCAACCCTAATGACTCAGCCAGCCTCGTAGGAAGCATGCAACAGCCATAAATGTCCTTTCCTCCTGGGCCAGCCGCGGCCTCACCATGGTCGGTGACGTATGGCCCTGCGAAGACCTCGAACGGTAACCACATTTCTGGCCATGTGCCGCCACTCATTGAAGCTCGCCGGAGGGTTCTTCATAGGCTTTTCGGCAGGCATCCGCATGGCTTTACGGCTCCGGTGAGTGGTTCGGAGCAAGGCAGCGGCAGCAAGCAGTCCGGCTATGGATAGTGAGGACTGTACGAATGCGGAGCCGTACCCCAAACTCTCCAACACCGCCGGTAAGGCGATCAGGTATGCCATCAGAGCACCAAGAGTCGCTGCAAACCACAGGATGGACAGCAGCTGCACCCTTCGCTCTGCAAGCAGGATGAGGTCTCCGGTATGGGAAGCAGCACACTCGCGCAACTGGTTTTCGAAGTATCCGGTTGCTTGTTGGCTTTCGCTGAGCTTGAGCCGGCTCACCTTCAAGGCGGCATCCCGCTCCTGGAGCTGGGCTTCGTAGCGGCGGCGCTTGGCCTCGAATAGAGCAGCGGAACTCTGAATGTTCGCTGCTGGCGGTTTCTCGCGTGCCATTGAGCGCCGGACCACCTCCCGCCTGATGGACTCTCCGGCTGCCGTTGGCGTCGTAAAGGAAAAGTCAGCTGCCCGGTCAGCCATAAGAACGTCGGTTGTATGCCCAACAGCCGTTGCAATCGGAACTGGACAGTTGCGGACAGCAAGGGCAACCGATGGATCGTTGAAGACGTGCAAATCGCTCCAATGACCACCGCCGCGTACGAGTACCGCGAGGTCGAAAGCGTCTGCTTCGCAATTGGCGAGTATGGATGCAAGGTCCGTGGGCGCCGAAGCACGACTCCATGTCACTGATTGATACTGGACATCGAGGTCACCGCTTTGCTGTGCGCGGTCCACACTTTCCTTGAAATCTGCCAGACCTTGGCTTTTTTCCGATCCGATTACCAGTACACGGCGCAATGTCGCCGGAAGAAGCTTCATCGCACCACCAATCGGGGCGTGTATTCGGTCTCGATCCAGCCTGCACAAAGGAACACCGGCGTGTGCAAGCTGTTGCATCGTCCTCTGGTCACGGACGTAGATAGGGCCGGTGCGGCTGAAACGCAGGGATATTTTCGTGACGTCGAGGATTAGCTTCTTCCGACGGTCCAAGGTTGGGGTCGCCTCTAGTTCCAGCAAATTGCCCGTCTGGAGGGCCTGCGTGATGGATGTCCCCCTGCCCTGCAGGTATCTGCTGATCGTTGCCGCGTTCCGGGCCTCAATGCGGGCAGGAAGGACGTGAACCTTACCGTTTTGGATATCTGCCAGTTCAAAGTACCAATCGGTGCCGGTCCTCTTTGGCTCCCTGCATTCACCGGAGATCGATGTGGGAGATGTTCCGAGCGAATTTTTGACTCCGCTCAAGACCTCCTCGATACAGCTTAGGTCCCTCCCGAAAGCACGCGTCTTTTGCCGGCCGGCAGGCCTCATTGTTTCCAATTCCGTCTCCCCAATACCCGTTGGCTTCTGCGTTCAGCACCAACGTAGGCGGAAGCCCGGACATTCTCCTGTCACATCCCAAAGTGCGGGAACGCTCCTACTCCACGAACCGGTTCCGGCCGGACCAGTAGCCAAAGACCGCCGCGAGCAGGCCCACCACCATAAACAGGATCCCGGCGGGAACGAAGGATCCCGTTGCCTGGTGGAGCTGGCCCACCATGAGGGTGCCTGTGGAGCCAACCCCGTAGCCCACGCCCTGCATCATGCCGGAGAGGTGGGCTGCGGTGTGCCCGTCGCGGGTGCGGAGCATGATCAGGGTCAGGGCCGCGGCGGTGAGGCTTCCCTGCCCCAGTCCGAGCAGGCCGGCCCACACCCAGATGAGGTTGAGGGGGCCGAGGATGCTCAGTACGAATCCCCCGCCGGTCATCAACGCTACAACCGTGTTGATGGCGCGCTGGTCCCGGAACCTCGCGGCCAGGGCGGGGGCGAACAGGGATCCCAGCATTTGCAGCACGATGCACACGGCAACGATCAGCCCTGCGGTGGCCCCGTCCACGCCCCGTTCCCGGAGGATGGGCGCCAGCCAGGCGAAGCCGCTGAAGGACATCATGGCCTGCAGCACCATGAAGATGGTGACCTGCCAGGCGACGGGTGAGCGCCAGACGTTGATCCCGTCCCGGACCGCCTGGTGCCGGACCGTGCCCTGGCGCAGGGCCACGGGGAGGAACAGGAGAAGCACGACGGCGGCGGGCAGCGCCCAGACCCACAGCGCCTTGGTCCACTCCCCCGTCGCCGTGTAGACCGGGTAGGTGAAGCCGGCCCCGAGGGCGGCTGATGCGCAGATCGCGGTGGTGTAGAGGCCGCCCATGAGCCCCAGCCGGTGCGGGAAGTCGCGCTTCACCAGTCCGGGGAGGAGCACGTTGCACAGGGCGATTGCCGCTCCGCAGGCCGCCGTTCCAACGAGGAGGGCCGGCAGGTGGCCCGAACCGGCGGCGGCTGCACCGGTGTCCACCGGCCGCAGCAGCAGTCCAGCGGTCAGCAGTGCCATGGCGCCCAGCAGCACACGCTCCGCGCCGAACCGCCGGGCCAGGACCGGGGCGACCGGCGCGAAGACGCCCAGCAGTGTCACGGGAACCGTGGTCAGCACCACGACGGACCAACCGGGCAGCCCGGCCTGCGATGTCACTTCCGGCAGGACGGCGGAGAGGCTGGAAAAGACGCTGCGCAGGTTCAGGCCGATCAGGACCAGGCACACACCCAGGTAGGCCAGGGCGCGCCGGCTGCCTACGCGGGTGGGTTCCGCAGCCGGCAGCTCATCAATTTCTGCATCCACCAGGGTGCTGAGGTCCACCAGGCTGCTGCCCGTCCTGGTCCGGCCATGGGCTTCCCCGGAGTCAGCCGTTCGCTGCTGCATCCCCGGTTCGGCATTCGTTGCGTCGGTCATCCGCCCATTCTTGCAGGCGGGCACCGGCGTGGAGTTTTCCACATACGGACGCGCGCACCTTCCGGCGCTCCAGGCAGATTCGTAGGTTGTTACCAGCCGCGGCCACGCACCTGGCCGCACCTTACAACGGGAGCACCATGGAAACGACACCGCAGCCGGAATCACGCCCCGCCCCGCCCGAGAGCCGGGCGCTGAAGGGTGGACCACTGGAGGGCACAAAGTTGGAGAGCACAGTGCCGGAGAACGCACCGGCGGACGGGACGAGGCCGCCTCCCGTCCATGGCGGCCCTGGCCAGCCGCCGGGAGCACCCGGCCATAAAGCGACGAACAGCCTGGTCCTGGCGATCCTTGCCCCGGTCAGCATGCTCCTGACCGGACCGTTCGCCGGGCTGGCCATGCTCCTGACGTATTCGGACAACGGCTACTCGCGCACTCCCTGGGCAGCTCCCTTCGTGCTGTTCAGCCTGCCTCTCCTCTTTGCCTTCCTCGGTCTCCGGCTTTCACTCCCAGCGCTGAAACAGTTGCCGCGGGGATCTGGAAGCCGGTCCGCGGCGGCAGTTGCCCTCTGCATCTGCGGTGTGGTCTTCGCCCTGGCACTCGGTCCCGCCCTCGACCTCATAGGCGTGTTCTGAGCATCGGAGTGCTCCGGGCCCAGGTGTCTTCACGGCGCTCCGATCGTCCGCCGTCCCCGCGGCGCTATTCTGGAAGGGATGAGCGAATCCCCTGAAAACCCCCAGCAGCCGCATGTCCCGCGGCCTGTCACGCCCGGCACCCAGGCCTCCTTCGGCACGTACGGCGGCCGCCCCGTCAGTTTTGTGCGCCGCGGCACCAGGCTGCAGGGCCGCCGGCAGGCTGCCTGGGCCGAGCACGCCGAGCGGTGGGCAGTCGACGTGCCACGGCATGTAGCCAACACCTCGGTCCACCCCGATTACACCTTTGACGCCGCCGCGGAATTCGGCCGTGAAGCGCCGCTCATCGTCGAGATCGGATCCGGACTCGGCGACGCCATCTGCCATGCGGCGGAACAGAACCCGGACACCAACTTCCTGGCCGTGGAGGTCTACACGCCGGGGCTGGCCAATACGATCATCAAGATCAACAGCAGGGGCTTGAACAACGTCCGCGTGGTGGAAGCGAACGCACCCGAGGTCCTGGCCACCATGCTGCCCGAAGGCTCGGTCAGCGAACTCTGGGTCTTCTTCCCGGACCCCTGGCACAAGTCGCGGCACCACAAGCGCCGCCTCATCCAGCCCGAGTTCGCCGGGCTTGCGGCGCGGGCGCTGAAGCCGGGAGGCCTGTTCCGGATCGCCACCGACTGGTCAAACTACGCCGTCCATGTCCGGGACGTCATGGCGGGTTCAGGGGACTTCGAAAACCTGCACACCGGCGAGCGCCGCGGCCCCGAAAGCCCCCTGACGCAGGTGTGGCAGTCCGGCGTCGAATCGGTGGTGGGCGGGGCGCCGGTGCGTGAAGGGCGCGCCCCGGTCAGCACGGAACACACCGGACCCAACGAGGGCGTGGATGAAACAGGCGGCTGGGCGCCCCGCTTCGAGGGCAGGATCCGGACCAGCTTCGAGGCAAAGGCCCACGAGGCCGGGCGGCTGATCTTCGATCTCTGCTACCGGCGCCGCTGAGCGGCAGCCCGGGAAACGCTCCTAGCCGACGTTGATGGCGGCCACGATCTCCTTGAGCATGTCCAGGCGCGGTTCCGCTTCCGGGTTCACATAGGGCCAGACGACCACGACACCGATGAACCGGCCGCTTTCCCACACGCCCACGGTGGCTGCCACCTTGGCCGGCCCGCCGTCGTCTTCATATCCCACCACCACGGCGTAAGCGGCCTTGCCGGGCAGGTTCAGCTCGCCCTCCGCCAGGAGGGTGCCGCCGCGGTCTTCAAGGTAGAAGTCCGCCATCAGGTGCGCCCAGCCGTTGGCCTGCGGCGCATCCTGCACGGAGGTGTCATCCTTGATCACGGTGACCAGGACGCCGCCCAGCAGGCCGTACTGTTCGCTGTTGGGCCCGGCCGTGGAATCCTCCAGGACCTGGGTGTGCTCGGGAAAATCTGCGGTGAAGCCCAGCGGGGATTCGATGTGCACTGACATTGGTTTCAGAGCCTCTCGAGCTTGGTGTCGTTGGGGACTTTATAGTACGTGGACACATTGGTGGTGGCCTGGTTCTCGGTCTTGACGTCCACTTCACCCACCTTGACGTCGAACCCGGCCTCGTTGGTGGCCGTGACCACGGAGTTCACCTGCACGGTGGCGGACCCGGCCTCGTAGAGCCGGGCGGCATCGCGGGCGGCACCGGCATCGTTGCCCAGGGCCACGTTGCGCAGGTAGCTGTCGATGACCGGGCGGTTCTCCGGGGAGTAATCGACATCGATCTTGACGCTGCCCTGGGTACCGGCCGTCACGGTTGAATCGAACTTCGCAGCCTCGGTCTTCACACCGGACGTGACGCCCTGGGCCACGGTCCCGTCCATGGAGACGGACACGGAATCGATGTTGTTGTCCTTGTCCATGTTGACCTGCAGGCCGCCCTTGCCGGAAGCCTCGAAGACCCGGCCGTCCAGCTTGAGCTGGCCCTGGGCGGAGACCTCCCCGCTGGCTGTGGACGTACCGTCCGTCAGGTTCCGCTCATACGCAAGATCGAGCTTCGCCCCGCCGGACGCCGTTCCGGACTCGCCGCTGGCGTCGAGCGAGAACGTGCCCTTGGCCTTGTCCGTCTGTCCGGTGGAGCCGTTGTCCTTCGCCGCGTCATTGATGGTGTCCAGGATGTATCCGGGCGGGTTGCCGGCCACATCCTTGATCTCACCGATGCTGTCCGGCGGAAGGTCGCGGTACATCTGCTCGCGGGCAGCCATGGCTTCCTCCACGCTGCCGAACGTGTACTCGCGGGAGACCTCTCCGGTGAGCGTCGCACCCGCCGTGCCGCTGGCGTCGTTAACGCCCAGGCCCATGTTTCCGTACACCTTCATGGTGGCGGAGCCGTCGGCGTTCTCCACCACTTCGGTCCCCACCTCGGCGCCGCCGTGGACCCAGGCAACCCGGGCTTCGATGGAGGCCTTGCCCGTTTCCGTGTAGACCGGGATGTCAGCTTTGGCCAGTTCCTGCAGGTGCTGTTTTGCCAGCTCCTGCGCGGACGCCGGAATGCCGCCGTCCATGCGCATGAGGTCCTCGGCGAACGGGCCGTCGCTGCCCTCGCCCTGGATCAGGTACGCCCGGTCGGCATCGGACAGGCCGGCCCACCACTTCGCCTGCTCTTCCGGGCTGGCGTTGAGCATCCGGTCCAGACCCGTTTCGAGCTCCCGCCGGTGTTCGGCAGCCGCCCTGGCCTCTTCGGCCCTTTCCTTGAACCACTCCTTCGCCTGCGCGGCCATTGAGGTGAGCCGGTCCCAGGTGCTGCCGCCGGAACCCCCGGTGCCGGCCGTGGACGCTTTCTCCTGCTCGTCGGCATGCTTCATCAGGATTTTTGAGTTTTCCCGCAGGCTTGCCACCACTTTGTCCAGGCTGGGACGGTGGCTGGCACTCCACTCCTGGCGGAAGCGTTCACCGTCCCGGCCCTTCCACGGCGCGGACTGGATCTGGCTGTGCAGGGACCCTGCGCGGCTGCTCAACAGTGATGCTGCCTGGTCCGCGGCCTTGGCCAGCGCCCGCAACTGGCTGATGTCTGCGCCGTAAAAAGTCATGGTTTCCCCCGGGAAAGAGTGCGGTACGTGTCAATCGCTGGTCCTTATGGTTGCACAGGTGCCGGAACCGGGCGATGGGGATCCCTCCCCATCGCCCGGACTGTGCCCGCCCGACTGTTCGGTGCCCCGGCGGCGTGGGACGATTGGCCTTGTAAGAAGGGCACGCACACCGGCGCGCTACCGCGCCTGTCCAAAGGAAAGACGATCAAAGAAGAACTGAAGCAGGTCGTTGACAAGGCTGAGGACGTCACCAATTCGCGGGTCCTTGAGTTCCTGGCCCGGTCAGGGTTCGCGGCCAGCGGCATCCTGCACCTGCTGGTGGGTGCCATCGCCATCCGCCTGGCCATGGGCGGCACCGGACACGCCGATTTCAGCGTGCCGTGGCCGAGCTTGCCACCATGCCTGTGGGTCCGTTCCTGCTGTGGGGAAGCTTTGCCGCCTGCGCAGCCTTGTCACTGTGGCAGGCCGGTGACGCGATTTTCGACTTCAACCACCAGGCCACCAAGAAAAAGGTCAAGAACAAAGCCAAGGCCGCGCTGCAGGCAATCGTGTATGCGGTGCTGGCGTTGACACTGTGGCATTTCGCCACGGGGACGGGTACCGGCGATGACAACCGCAAGGCCACCAGCGACTTCACCGTTTCCATGATGTCTGCCCCCGGCGGCGTGGCACTGCTGGTCGTGATCGGCCTGGCAGTCGCTGTTACGGGGGTTGCCTACGGCATGCGGGGGCCCAAGCGAAGCTTCGAGAAGCAGCTGCGGATGCCTGCCGCCGGCGCGGCCCGGACCGCCGTGCTGTCCCTGGGCATTGCCGGCTACCTGGCCAAGGGTCTGGTACTGCTGCTGACGGGGCTGCTCATCGTCATCGCCACCATCAAGGAGCACCCGGAGGACTCCACCGGCCTGGACGGCGGCCTGCGTGCACTCCGCGACCAGCCCATGGGACCCTATCTCCTGGCCGCGGTGGGAGCCGGGCTGGTCTGCTACGGCGCGTACATGATCATGCGCGCCCGGCTGGCGAAAATGACCAAGTAACACCCCGCGGCGTGGTTAGGTTGGGGCATGCCCCAGGTACGCGCTGAACGCCTTATCCGTATCGATCCGGAGACTGCGTTCGCCCTCTCCCAGACCACGGGAGACTTCCGGCTCAAGTGGGACCCCTTTATTTCCGCCCAGGGCTTCCTTGACGGAGCGCGTGCGGCGGGAAAGGGCGTCCGCACCCGGACCAGATCCCGGCTGGGCCTGGTGATGGTGAGCCAGTACGTCTCCTACGCACCGCCCCGGAACGTCGGCATGACCATGGTGGCTGGCCCGTGGTTCTTCACAAACTTTGGCGGAGGCTGGCGGTTCACGGCGGACGACGGCGGCACCCGGGCCGTCTGGAAGTACACCTTTTCATGCCGTCCGGCTTTGCTCCGGCCCCTTATGGAAGGGATTGGCAGCCGGCTGCTGGGCTACGAGATCGAACGCCGGATCGAGGCCTTCGCCCGCGCCTGCGAGGACCCCGCCCTGGTGGCGGAATTCCGGGCCCTGAGGCATGCCGGTGAAGCCGCCGACCAGGCCGGCAACCCGCACCCCTAGGGAACGGTGATGACCGCCACGGCCCGCTGGGCGCCGTCGCGCAGTTCGACGCTCGAGATGCTGCCCAGCTGGATGGGCGTCGCCCCGGTGACCTTGACCTTTCCGCTGGGGGTAGCGGTCCAGGCGCAGGCCCGGTCCTCTGTGCCCGCCCGGTCCCGCACCCACAGCGAAAGGGTCCCTTCCGCCGGCAGGCTGCTGCCGCTGACTGCAAGCTCGGTCCCCCAGGTCTTGCGTGCCATGTCGATGTTCACCTGGAGCCCTCCGCCGGACGCCACGGAATAAGTGGCATCCGGCTGCGGCGGCCTGACAAGCAGGGGCCCCACGGCCAGGCCCACAGCCAGGCACGCGGCGGCAACAGCCCCCGCCAAAGCCGCCCACCGCCGTCGTATGGTCCGACGCCGGCGCGCCAGTTCGCTGAACAGGCGCGCCGGGGCGTTGGCATCAGTTCCCTCGCTGCCGCCGGGCACGGCGCTGCTGCCCGGAATGCCGCTGAGTGCCACGGCGTCAGGAACGGGAAGGGAATCCAGGAGCATGGGCACTTTTTCCAGTACCGCCAGTTCCTTGCGGCAGGCGGCGCAGTCCTGGAGATGCGCCTCGAACAGGGTGAGGTCGGCGGCGTCAAGGCCGCCCAGGACGTAGGCACCCAGCAGGTGGTGCGGGTTGGTGTTCACCGTTCCACCCCCATCTCGTCCAGGATGGTGCGCAGGGCCCGCAGGGCGTAATAGGCGCGGGACTTGACGGTGCCGCTGGGGATGTTGAGCTGGACCGCCGCCTCGTTGACGGTGAACCGGCGGTAATGCAGGGCCACCAGGACGTCCCGGTGTTCCTTGCTCAGCCGCAGCAGCGCTTCCTCCATCAGGACCCGGTTGAGCAGCTCGTCAACGCGGCCCATCACCTCGGCGGGGTCGGTAAGGCTGCTTTCCAGCGCCTCGTGCGGGCGGCGCTGGCTCCGGCGGTAGTTGTCGATCATGATGTTCCTGGCTGTGCGGTACAAGTAACTGCGGAAGCTGCCGTTGATGTCCGGGGCATGCTGCCAGACGCGGAGCACTGTTTCCTGGACCACGTCCTCCGCGAGCTGCGGATCCCGGGTGGCGCTGAGCACGAACCGGCGCAGGGCGCTGCCATGTTCACGGTAGATGGCCTCCACCACGTTGTCGTCGAGCGGCATCCCGCTCCTCCCGTCACTGTCCTGGACACATCACTGCCCGCGGGGAACGCCACGGCATCTGCACTCCCGGCTGTTACCACGACAGGGAGCAGGAATCGGTTCAATCGGACAGCGCCACAGCGTACCTGTGAACCATTCTTTACCCGGAGGCGTCGTAGGGGTTAGCGCCCCATGATCCAGAGCCGGGCGCGGCCGAAGAGGCACCAGCCACGAAAGCACACAGCCAAGGAGCACACCATGAAACAGCATCTCGGGGCAGGACTTGCCATCCTGGCCCTGGCGGCAGCCCTCACCGGTTGCGGCAGCAACGCCGGCACCACCCCGTCGGCCACGGCCCCGGCCACCACTGGCGCGTCATCTTCCGGTGCCGCATCCACCGCACCGTCATCGGGCTCTGCGCAGTCATCGAAGGCGAGTGCCGCCGTCGAGCTTAAAACAGGCTCCTCTCCGGAAGGCAGCATCGTGGTGGACGCGAAGGGCATGAGCCTCTACTTCTTCACCAAGGACACCAAGGACTCCGGCAGCAGCGCCTGCACCGGTTCCTGCCTGGTCCAGTGGCCGCCGCTGACCACCACGTCGGGAGCCCCCACCGCAGAGGGAGTGACCGGGAAGCTGGGCACCATCACCACGCCTGACGGCAAGAAACAGGTGACCTTGAACGGCATGCCCCTCTACTACTTCGCCAAGGACACTAAGCCGGGCGACGTCCTGGGCCAGGGCGTGGGCGGAGTCTGGTACCTGTCCGACCCGTCGGGAGCCATGGTCAAGGCAGCGCCGGCCCAGGGCTACTAGGCAACGCTGGCCTGGCAGGGACTGCCAGGCGCCTGTCCTACTTCAGGGAAACGTCCGGGGTTTTGCCCGGGAGCGGGATCTCAGTGGGCAACAGAACGGGCAGCTTGGGGCCCTGTTCCAGGCCCTTCCTGACGTCCCCTGACACGTCGGTGGGCAGGGCAGGCTCCGCGGGAACCTGGGCAGGCTTCTGCGTAGCCGTCCCGTGAGTGGGGGTGTTTCCCTGCCGCGCCGGAACGCCCGACGGCGCCGCGGCGGCAGGGGCAGAAGCGGGCGCGGGTGCCGGTGGGACGGCATCCGCGCTGCTGGTTGCCGACGGCCGGGGTCCTGCCGGAACGGGCACCGGAGCCTGTGTGGTGTCGTTGCCGGCAGGTGCCGCCGCGGAACCAGTCACGAACGAGGTGACGGCCTGGTTCAGCTGGGAGATGGAGTCGCGGAAGCCCTGATCGGAGGCGGCAGCCACTGCACCTCCGGCAGCGAGCGAGGCAGCCACCGAGAGCGTGGTGAGGGTGATGCGGCGCTTGGCCCTGCGGCGGGCCGCGAGTTCATCAGCCGGTTTCACTGGGCTGGGTTGAGCTGCCCCACCCTCAGCGGTGGCCCCGGTGGTGGGAAGCACTGTGGTGGCGGCCGGCACACCAACGGGAAGCACGGTGGTGGCGGCAGTTGGCGTGCCTGCCATCAGCGCTGCGATTTCGGCGGAGGGTGCCGGGGCCTCTGCCGCCAGGGCACGCAGGTTGAGCAGGGCGTCACGGAGCTGGCCGTCGTCGTCCATGCCTGCCTCCAGCAGAAGCTGGTCAACAGCCCCCTGGTTGCGGGATCCTGCGGTGTCACTCATGATGTGCCTGGTTTCTCTTGAGCGTTTGTGCCTTGAGGTTTTGCAGGGCCCGGCGCTGGAGCTGCTTGATGGCTCCGGCGCTCTTGCCCATGATGGCGGCCACCTGGTCGATGGACAGGTCCGCCACGACGCGAAGGGCCAGGACCTCCTGGTGTTCTTCGCTGAGCCCGTCCAGCATGGCTTCGGCTCCGGCCGTCAGTTCCACGGCGTGGTCCTCCGCGGACGGCGTGGTCCGGCCGTCGTGCTGGGGGTCGTACGGTGTCAGCTGCGGCCTGCGCTCCACCCGCCGGTAGTGGTCCACCATGCGCGCGTGGGCAATTGAGAAGATCAGCGATTTTGCGCCCTGCAGGCCGCCCGTGAGCGTGCCGATCCTGGAGTAGAAGGCCAGGAAGACGTCCTGGGTAACGGCCTCGGGGTCATCGAGTCCGCGCGCTTTGAGGTACCCGTGGACAGGGCCCGCGAAGGTTCGATAGGCAGCAGCGAACAACACGGCAGGATCAGTTCCGGCTGCGTTGTCGAATAAGTCGATCTCTTCTTGGGCCAAAGTGTCCAGCACCAGCGGCTCCTCCATCCCGGGGCCCGGGCTTGCGCCTGGTCCCGGTTTCCGGTTCGGACTGCCAGTCCCCGTGGTATTCCGGCTGCCTTTTTGCGGGTTTGCCAGGGGCGCTTTTCCAAAGGTGCGCGCCCCCGCCCGGCTGCCCGGACTGCGGCCGCAGCCGCAGTCCAGACTAGCCAATGAGCCTTAGCGGGCCGAAACTGACGGGGCGTGGACGGTGCTGCCGCCCACGGCGGGAACAGCAGGAACAGCGGGAACGGTGTCCGCGCCGTCGACACCCGGAACGGCCGGGACGGCGGGTACTGCGGGAGCGGACGGAACGGCGGGGACCTCAGGCTTGGTGGCGTCAACGGACACGGAACCCTTACCCTCGGCACCGGCCTTGGCTGCGGCGTCGGCCTTGGCCACGACGTCGGTGCAGTAGCTCTTGATGTTGGCGTCGCCCTTGGCAGCGATGGACAGCGAGGAGAATGCCTTGGAGGAAGCGTCCAGGCCGCCGTGGGTGAAGGCGGTGCAGAGACCCAGGGCTGCAGGGCCGGCCGCGTCAACGGCGGTGTTGGCCGTGGCGGAACCGCTTACGTCAGCGCCGGCCTTTTCGTCAGATGCCTCAGCGGACGCGGAAGCCTTGGCAGTGGCCTCTGCGGTGGCGTCGGCGCTCTTCAGGGCGTCGGAGACGGCCGCGGTGGCGGTAGGGGCCGGGGTGGTCTGGGCGTCAGCTGCTGCTTCGGCTGCAAGCTTGGGGGCCGGTGCACCGAAAAGTTCGTGGGCGGTCTGCTGGGCCTGGGTGGGGAGGGCACCGGAGACGGCGGCGGCGCCGGTTCCTCCTACTGCCAGGGTTCCGGCGGCCAGGACTCCGGCGGCGACTTTGCTGGTGGCGAGAACGGTGAATACAGACATTTACTTCTCCAAAACCTAGACAACACATCGGACTGGGCCCGCCGGGCGGACCCATCACTGACTACATCGCCTGCGGTTGCGGAAAGGTTACGGGTGTTTGGAAATTTCTTTTTTGGCCTCCACATCGCTGGAAGCATTTCGGAGCGCCGGTCCGCTCCGGCTGTTTCACGGCGCTCCGGCGATCCGCAGAGCTGAGGAACCGGCTGCTTTACGTTCGGCCAAGTCAGGAACCATGGCAGCGAGCCGCTGGATGTACGGTCCCACCTCTTCGTCGTCCAGCACCAGCAGGTCCGGCTGGCTGCGCAGCCACCGGGCATTCAAGGCAGTGATGTTCTCGCGCTCCAGCAGTTCCTCGAACTCGCCGTCAAGCTCCCCGGCCCGGAGGAGGGCGCCGGCAACGGCCCCGCTGTCACCGGCACCGCCGGCCAGGTAGGACGCTTCGGTTCCGGCGGTCAGCACGCGGTAAGCCTCCGCGGCCCGGTTGAACAGGTCCAGGTGCGCGGTGGCGCCCATCCCTGCCATGCCTTCGCGGACCAGCGGGTCGGTGGAGATCCGGCCACCCGCCATGACGGCGTACTGCGCGAAGCCGCCCTCCAGCGCCTGCGACAGGTAGAAGTCCACCAGGCAGCTTCGGACGGCCACCGGAGACATGTCCTCCAGCCGCAGCGTGGCCTTGCGCATCGCATCGATGATGGCCGCGTTGGCCTCCACCACCTCCTCGTCCCTGCCTCCGATACTGCTGCTGGTCAGGACGACGGGCTGGGGCGTGATGGTCATGGCAATCCTTGCTGGGCGGTGGTGGTGCTCCGGACGCTTTTCACGCTACGACGGCCGGTTCACGGCAGCATCGGGAAGGAAATGAACGTCAAGCGAAGTTTTCGGGACCACCAGGGCAGGCACCCGTCGGCATGGGGGTGCCGCCCGGCGAACTAAGATGGATCAGATAACCACCCACCGGACCCGGCTCCGCCGTGGCCTGCCGAAAGTAGCGCTCACCATGCCATCCCAACCGGACGAAAGTGCGGACCTGGCAATACAGACACCCGCCATCAACGACCGCTCGCTCGCGGCCGGGCTGGCGTATGCCATGGCAAGCAGGGTCTCCGGCATATCGTTCGACGGCGGCACGGGGCTCATGCTGGGAAAGGTCCGGGGCGGCGCGGAAGTTCCCTACTCCACCACGGCCAAGCTGGTCCGGAAGTCCGGCGGCTGGAGCTGCACTGTGGGCGTCTGCAGCTGCCCCGTCCGCAAGGACTGCAAGCACGTCGCGGCCCTGCTGTTCGCGGCCGAGGACAACCCCTCCATCCGGATGCAGCTGCTGGCGCCGTCCACCTCCACGCAGGTGTCCCGCGCACCGTCAGCGGCCCTCCCGGACTGGGAGCAGGCCCTCAGTCCGCTGATCTCCCAGCCAGGTTCCGCCCCCTCCACAGCCGGGGTTCCCCTGGCCCTGCAGTTCGAGGTGGAGGAACCACCGCCGCACTTTTCGTACACGGGCCGCCGGGACCCGGTCCGCGGCGTCCGGCAGCTCAAGGTCCGCCCCGTCATCATGGGCGCCAAAGGCAAGTGGATCCGCGGTGACGTTTCCTGGAACACCCTGAGCTACCTGAACTTCCGGCGCGAATCGAACCAGGCGCACGTGGAATGGCTGCAGGAGTTCCTGGCCGGCCATTCCTCCTCCGCCAGCCGGATGCACAACTCCGCCGGCCTGTGGCTGGGCCTGAACTCCTACGCCGGCAAGAACCTGTGGAGCCTGCTGTCCGATGCCCGGAAGATCGGGCTCGCGCTGGTCCACTCGCGCGGCACCGAGCCGGTACGGGTGGCCGAGTCCCCTGCCGCCGTCGGACTTTCCCTCAGCCGGTACGGGACCCCCGTGGCTGAGCCGGCCGCGGAAGCAGGCGGGGCAAAAGCGGACACGTCCGACGGCGGCCTGGAGCTTTCGCCCACCATCACCGTTGACGGGGCCGAGGTTGATCCGGCGGCGGTAGGCACCATCGGCAGGCCCGCGCACGGCCTCTTCTTCACGGCCGGAGAAGCCGCCCTGCCCGGCGTCCCCGACCCCGACGGCGTCATTACGCTGGCGCCGCTGGAAAACGGGCTGAGCGAGGAGCTGCTGGCGTTCGTCACCGCGGGAAGCATGCTGCACATCCCGGCCCGGGACGAGTCGCGGTTCCTGACCGGCTTCTACCCCAAGCTCAAGCAAACCGCCCGGGTGACAACCCGCGACGAGTCCGTGGAACTGCCCGAACTGGCCGTCCCCACCCTCTCTCTGCTGGCCAACTACGGCGCGGACCACCGGGTGCGGCTGCACTGGGAGTGGCACTACAAAACCGGCAAGCTGGTCACCGCGCAGCCCCTGTGGCGGCACCCCGGCGACCACGGCTACCGCGACGACACCGCCGAGGCCCGCATCCTGGAAGGGATCGGCCACCCCTGGGATGTGGTGGCCGCCCTGGGCGAATCGGCGACGGGCGGCTGGGGCACTCCCCGGCTGGCGGCGTCCGCCGAGCTGACCGGCCTGGACACGCTGGCCTTCACCGAGGAAGTGCTGCCGCGGCTGCGGGAGGCCCCGGACGTGGATGTGGAAACAGTGGGCGACATCGCCGACTACCGCGAGGCCGAGGAAGCGCCGGTGGTGTCCATCTCCACCAAGGCCACCGAACAGCGTGACTGGTTCGACTTGGGCATCCAGATATCGCTTGAAGGCCAGCCCGTGTCCTTCGCGGCTGTCTTCTCGGCGCTGGCGGCCGGCCAGACCAAGATGCTGCTGCCCAGCGGCGCCTACTTCTCCCTGGACCTGCCGGAGCTGCACCAGTTGAGGGCTCTGATCGAGGAAGCCAGGTCGCTGCAGGACAACAAGGACGCGCCGCTCCAGATCAGCAGGTTCCAGGCCGGGCTGTGGGATGAACTGGCGCAGCTGGGGATTGTTGACGAACAGGCCGCCGCCTGGCGGTCCGCGGTGGGCGGGCTCTTGGAGGGCGGCACGGACGGGCTGCCGCTGCCGTCGTCCCTGAACGCCGAGCTGCGCCCGTACCAGCTGGAGGGCTATAACTGGCTCAGTTTCCTGTACAAGCACGGACTGGGCGGCATCCTGGCCGACGACATGGGCCTGGGCAAGACCGTGCAGGCGCTGGCCCTGATGTGCGCGGCGAAGGAGCTGGCCGTCGCGGCTGCTGCGTCCCTGGAGACGCCCGACGCCGGTGCTGCCGCGGACCCTGGAAACAGGCCCGCCGCCGTCGCGCCCTTCCTGGTGGTGGCGCCCACCAGCGTGGTGGGCAACTGGGCCCTCGAAGCCGCCCGCTTTGCGCCCGGGCTGACCGTGCGGACGGTCGGCGAGACCTTTGCCAAGAGCGGCCAGGACGTGGCGGCGGCCCTGGGCGGGGCAGATATCGTGATCACGTCCTACGCCCTGTTCCGGATCGACTACGACGCCTACGCCTCGCGTACCTGGAACGGGCTGGTGCTGGATGAGGCGCAGTTCGTGAAGAACCACCAGTCCAAGGCCTACCAGTGCGCGCGCAAGCTGCCGGCCGCGTTCAAGCTGGCCATCACGGGCACCCCGCTGGAGAACAACCTGATGGAGTTCTGGGCGCTGACGTCCATTGTGGCGCCTGGCCTGTTCTCCAGTCCCAAGCGCTTCGCCGAGTATTACCAGAAGCCGGTGGAGAAAAACGGCGACAAGGGGCAGCTGGAGAAGCTCCGGCGCCGCGTCCGGCCGCTGATGATGCGCCGCACCAAGGACCAGGTGATCAAGGACCTGCCGCCCAAACAGGAGCAGATCCTTGAGGTGGTGCTGAATCCGCGGCACCAGAAGGTGTACCAGACGCACCTGCAGCGCGAACGGCAGAAGATCCTCGGGCTGATCGAGGACGTCAACAAGAACCGGTTCACCATTTTCCAGTCGCTGACCCTGCTGCGGCAGCTCAGCCTGGACGTATCGCTGGTGGACCCTTCCCTGTCCGCGGTGCGGTCCTCCAAGCTGGATGTGCTGTTCGAGCAGCTCGAAGACCTGGTGGCCGAGGGGCACCGGGCACTGATCTTCAGCCAGTTCACGGGATTCCTGGGCAAGGTGCGGGAGCGGCTGGACGAGGAGGAGATCGAGTACTGCTACCTCGATGGCGGCACCAGGAACCGCGCCGACGTTGTCAGCGAGTTCAAGAACGGGAGCGCGCCCGTGTTCCTGATTTCACTCAAGGCCGGCGGGTTCGGCCTGAACCTCACCGAGGCCGACTATGTCTTCCTGCTGGATCCCTGGTGGAACCCGGCGTCCGAAGCCCAGGCCGTGGACCGGACACACCGCATTGGGCAGGCGCGGAACGTGATGGTGTACCGGCTCGTGGCCAAGGACACCATCGAGGAAAAGGTCATGGCGCTGAAGACCCGGAAGTCGCAGCTGTTCGCTGACGTCATGGAAGGCGACGCCCTGGCCGGCGGGGCCATTACGGCGGAGGACCTGGCGGGGCTGTTCAAGGAGTAGGGCCCTCCCGGGACTCCAACGTCTAAGCTGGTGCCCAACGGGAAAACTACAACGTTGGAGAAACTATGCCGCACCAGCTGCCTGCCACGGAAAACCCTGCAGCACCGCCCCTGGTGCCGCTGCGTCCGGACGCATTCGCCACCCCGTACCGGGACCCCGTATGGGACGGCCCCACCGACCCCATCCTGGTGGCTGACCACCTCACAGGCGGGTGGGTGCTCTTCTACACCCAGCGCCGCGCCACTACTCCGGGGCTGACGGGGGTGGAATGGGTGCACGGGACCGGTATCGGCGTCGCGAAATCGTCCGACGGCGGCACCACCTGGCGCTACCGCGGCACCGTGGAGGGACTTGTCCCGCCCGGAACGGAACTCCCGGCAACCCTCTGGGCGCCCGACGTCGTCCGCATTGGCGACCGTTGGATTATGTATGTGACTGTCCTCGGCGGCAGGCGCACGGACTGGACCGGGACGGCGGAAATCGTCCAGTTTGCCAGCACGGACCTGGAAAAGTGGGAGTACCTGGGCCGGATCGACCTGGGCTCCCCCCGGGTGATCGACGCCGCTGTGGCCCGGTGCGGTGACGGCCGGTACCGCCTCTGGTACAAGGACGAGGCCCGCGGCTCCACCACCTACAGCGCGGTGAGCGCCACTCCGGCAGACCCGTCGTCATGGAAGCGCGAAGGTGTGGCAATTCCCGGGCGCCCGCACGAAGGACCCAAGGTCTTCCGGCTGGGCGGCAGCTACTGGATGATCGTGGACGAGTGGCGGGGCCAGGCGGTCTACCGTTCCGAAGACGCAACGGGCCATTGGGTCCGGCAGGAGCACCGTGGCGGCCTGATCCTCACGGCGCCGGAATCGGTGGACGGAAGGCCCGTCGTCGGACGCCATGCCGACGTGGTGCCCCTGGCGGAACGGGCACCCGGGGAAACGTCCGACGGCGGCGCGCAGCGTGCGCTGCTGGTGTACTTCACGCACCCTTACTGGGGCGGCGAGGACATCGACACGATGGCACCGGACCCGCGCACCCGCCTCAGCCACGTCCGGGCGGCAGTGCTGGACGTGCGGGACGGCGTCCTGGTGTGCACGGAACACTGAGTACAGAAGCTGCGGCACCACGAAGGGCCAAACCCTGGAACTATAAGCCGGCGGCTGCCGGCACCGGTCCAAGGTTTGGCCCTGACTCGTGCATTCGGGGCGGGCCCGGCGTGTGCCGGGGCCGCGGGAAGTGGATCTGCCGGAGCTAGACCCGCTGCGGCGACCCCAGCTCCACGGGATCCTCATCCATCAGGTAAGCCAGCTCGGAGTGGGCCGCGAGGTCGATGCCGCGCAGTTCGTCCTCGGGCTTGATGCGCAGGCCGCCCATGGTCTTGTCCAGGATCTTCGCCAGGATCCAGGTGACGCCGAACGAGTAGGCCAGCACCGTGACGGTGGCGAGGGCCTGGACGCCCAGCAGTTCGAAGCCGCCGCCGTAGAAGAGGCCGCTGACGCCGTTCGGAGCCTTGTCCGTGGCGAAGAGACCGATCAGCAGCGTGCCCAGGATGCCGCCCACCAGGTGGACGCCGACGACGTCGAGGGAATCGTCGAAGCCCAGGCGGAACTTCCATTCGATGGCCAGCGAGCAGACGGCCCCGGCGATGGCGCCGATGGCCAGTGCGCCGAGCGGGCTGACGGCGCCACAGGCGGGAGTGATGGCTACCAGCGCGGCGATGAGGCCTGAGGCGGCGCCCATGCTGGTGGCCGCACCGTGCCGGACCCGCTCAACGAGGGCCCAGGCAAGCAGCCCGGTGGAGGCAGCAACGGCGGTGTTCAGGAAAACCACCGACGCCGACTGGCCGGCGGAAAGGGCGGAGCCGGCGTTGAAGCCGAACCAGCCAACCCACAGCAGGCCCGCGCCCACCAGCACCAGTGGCCGGCTGTGCGGCTTGGCGTGTTCCACCTTGGGCCAGCCGGAGCTCTTGCCCAGGACCAGTGCCAGTGCCAGTGCTGCGGCGCCGGCGTTCATGTGGACCGCGGTGCCGCCGGCGAAGTCGATGGCCTTGATGCCGTTGGCGATCCAGCCGCCAACGGTGCTGCCGTCAGCGGAGTCGAACGCGAACACCCAGTGCGCGATGGGGAAGTAGACCACCGTGGCCCAGATGCCGGCGAACAGCATCCAAGCGCCAAACTTCATCCGGCCTGCGGCGGCACCGGCAACGAGTGCGGTGGTGACGCAGGCGAAGAACAGCTGGAACGCTGCGAACAGGATGACCGGGATGGACGCGGAATCGTCCTTGGCCAGCAGCTGCCCCATGCCCGGGAACTCGGTGACGTCACCGATGAGTCCCAGTCCGCCCACGGAGTTTCCGAAGGCCATCGAGTAACCGAACAGTGCCCAGAGCACGGCCACCAGGCTGGCGCCGCCGAAGCACATCATCATCATGTTCAGGATCCGGCGGGACCCCACCATGCCCCCGTAAAACAGGGCCAGGGCGGGAATCATCATGCATACCAGCGCCGAGCTGGCCAAAATCCAAGCGACATTTCCCGAGTCCATGGGAAACCCCTTTCAAGATGCGAAAAGAACGGTAAGTTGCCGTCAGAGCCGTTCCGACAAGTGGGACGCGGGTGGAGAAACCGCGGCCGGCGGAGGGGCGGCTTTTGCCGTCTGATACCAATGTATGGCGGCTATTTTTGGGTAGGTTTCGGCTGTGTTAAATGGTGGTTTCAGCCAATTGCACGTGAGTTTCAGCTGTCACGCGGCGCGCAGCAGTACCGGGGGCAACTACTTGGCGGAAATGGCCAGGAACCGGATGGGCAGGTCCAACAGTTCCAGGGGGCCGTGCGGGCCTTCCCCGTCGAGCAGCAGGGAGTCCCCCGGCTCCATGGCGTACTCGTAGGAGCCGTGCCCGTACACCATCTTCCCGGAGAGCATGTAGATGAACTCCGTGCCCGGGTGCTGGAACAGCGGGAAAACGTCGCTGGCGTCCGTGAGGGTCACCAGGGTGGGTTCCAGCGCATCGGTACGGCCTTTGAGGGTGCCCAGCACGCGGTATTCGTGGCCGTGCTGGGTGCCGCTGCGGACTGTCAGGCTCCCCTGGCCGCTCTTGGTGAAGGTGGCGTCCCGGTCCGTGTCCGCGCCGCGGAACAGTGCGGTGACGGGAACGTTCAGTCCGTCGGCCAGCCGCTGCAGGGTGGTGAGCGAGCAGGACGTGGTGGCGGTTTCCACCCGCGAGATCATGGCCTTGGACATGCCGGTCCGGGCTGCCAGTTCGGCGGAGGACAGGCCCTGCGTGGTGCGGTAGTGCCGCACCTGGGCCGCGATGACCTGCTCCAGCCGGCCGGCCACCTGGTCGCCGTCATGGTCTGCTCCGCCGTCCCCGGCCTGTTCGGTCATGGTTGCCATCTTAGGCGGGCCGCGGGACAGCCGGCGTACGACGGCGGCCCTAGCCAAGGACGCGCGCCCCGCCCAGCAGCCCGGCAAGGGAGTCCGCCAGGGCCTGCGCCCCGGCTTCGGCGTCCCGGTCCTCCACGAGTTCGTCCGGCGAATGCGAAATGCCGGTGGGGTTCCGGACGAACAGCATGGCGGTAGGCAGGTGTGCGGCCAGCACGCCGGCGTCGTGGCCTGCCCCGGTGTCCAGCACCGGCGCACCGGGCAGCAGTTCCTGCAGCCGGTCCCGCAGGCCGCCGTCGAAATGCACGGTGGGACTGAGCGATTCCGTGGTGAGGGTCGCCTCGCAGCCTTCCTCCGCGGCGATGACCTGGGCGTTCAGCCCGATGGCCTCCACCAGCGCCGCAGTCACTGAGTCTTCGGGGTGGCGGACGTCGATCCACAGGTCCACCCGCGAGGCGATCACGTTGGTGCCGCCGGGGACGGGCTGGACCCGGCCCACCGTGGCGCGGGCATCCTTGTATTTGCGGGCCGTGTCCCGGATGGACACCACCACCTTGGCCGCCGCGATCATGGGGTCCTTCCGGTCCCTCATGAGCGTGGTGCCGGCGTGGTTTCCCTCGCCCGTGATGCTGAGTTTCCAGCGGCCGTGGCCCAGGATCGACGAGCCGACCGCCACCGGCCGGTCCAGGTCGATGAGCCCCCGCCCCTGCTCCACGTGCAGCTCCACGAACATCCCCAGCTGCTGCAGGGCCTTGTAGTCGGGACCGATGAACCGCGGGTCCTGTCCGTTCGCGGCGGCGACGTCGGCGTAGGTGTTGCCGTCCGGGTCGCGGAGGTTGCGGGCCTTGTCAGGGTCCAGGCCGCCGCTGAGGAGCCGCGAGCCAAGGCAGGCCACGCCGAACCGGGAGCCTTCCTCCTCCGGAAAGACGGCGAGCGCCAGGGGCCGCCGCGGCCGGAAGTTCCGGGCTTTGAGGAGGTCGACGGCGACCAGCGCCGAGGCGACCCCCAGCGGGCCGTCGTACTCGCCGCCGCCGGGGACGGAATCGAGGTGGCTGCCGGTGGCCACGGCGTCCTTCCGCACGCCCGTCGCAGTGTCCCACCAGGCCCACATGATCCCGTTGGCGTCGGTATGGACATCCAGCCCGCGCCGGCCGGCCTGCTCAATGAACCAGGTGCGGAGGTCCGATTCGGCGGTGGAGAACACCGGGCGTGAGTAGCCGCCGCGGGCACTGTCACGTCCGACGTCGGAGATTTCCTTGAGGAGGCCTGCGACAGTAGGTGCGCCGGCAGTTTCGGCGGGTACCGCGTGCGGCGCGGGTGCTGTCTGGGGAAGGGTCACGGTAATCCGTTCTACGTGGTCAGTGCCGATGAGGCGGTGCTGCGGAACCTGTCAGGCACGGCACCGGTTCCGGTTGCCAGGTCCGCGGCCCACTGTCCGATCAGCGGCGCGAATTTGGCCCCATGGCCTGAGCAGGGCGAGACGACGGTGAGGTTGTCCGCCCGGTCGATCAGGAAGTCCTCGGTGGGCGTGTTCGTGAAGAGGCAGGTGGTTTCGGCGTACGGCTCGGGATCCAGTCCCGGCAGGCAGCGGCGGACATAGTCCACCACGCGGGCGCGGTTGGCCGGGTCCACCACTCCGGTCTGCTCGGCGGCCGACGGGATGCGGGGGCCGCCGTTGTATTCGGCCACCTTCTGGCCCGCGAAGCCGGCGTCCCGTCCGCCGGGGAGGCCGTAGGTTTGGATGTCGCCGGCCTTGTGGATGAAGGTGGGCCAGTTGGTGGCGGAAAAGCCCGAGTCTTCCCGGTACCGGAAGTGGAAGGCCTGTTCCTGCCGGACGGTGAACTCGGGCAGGCCGGCCAGGAAGCCCGCCGGCAGCGGGAGGGACTCCAGCAGCCGTGGCAGCCAGCCGCCCGCGCTGATCACCACGTTGCCGGCGTCGAGCGTTTCCCCTGTGGAGGAGTGCAGCCGGTAGCCGCCGTCCAGGCGTTCCACCCGGTCCAGGCTCCAGCCGGTCAGGACTTTTGCACCGTGCCGGACCGCGAGGGCCACCATGGCGTTGACTGACGTTTCAGTGTCGATCACGCCGGCGCCGGGGTGCCAGAGGACCTCGGTGTCGAACGCGATCTGCGGCCAGCGGCTCCGTGCTTCGGCGGCGGACAGCAGCTCGTGGTCGATTCCGGCGCCGGCCAGCACGTCAGCGAGGAGGGCGGGTTGACGCTTTGGACCGAAGTCCACCGCGCCGAACGGCGTGATCAGCTCAGCGCCGGCGTCCGTTGCGAGCCCGTCCCAGAGCGCTTTGGAGTCGAGCACGGCCCGGGTGTAGAACGGGTCCGGGTAGGCGTAGCGGAAGATCCTGGCGGAGCCGTGGGAGCTGCCGCCATGGGCGGCGGGTACGTCGCGCTCCAACAGGGTGACCTGGTGGCCGCGGGCTGCGAGCTGCCACGCGGTGGCGGCACCGGCAAGGCCGGCGCCCACCACCACATAATCCGACGCGTCGGAAGAAGGTCCAGCCATCAGAAGCTTCCCTGCACGCCGGGGATCCAGCTGGTGCCGGCCAGCGGCACCCGGGCCATCGCGGAGGCCTCGATGGTCAGAGCCACCAGGTCTTCCGGCTCCAGGTTGTGCAGGTGCGATTTTCCGCAGGCCCGGGCAATGGTCTGGGCTTCCATGGTGAGGACACGGAGGTAGTTGGCCAGCCGCTTACCGGCGGCCACGGGGTCCAGGCGGGAGGAGAGCTCCGGGTCCTGGGTGGTGATGCCGGCGGGGTCGCGGCCGTCCTGGAAGTCGTCGTAGAACCCGGCGGCCGAGCCCAGGGCCGAGTATTCGGCGGCGTAGCGGGGGTCGTTGTCGCCCAGGGCAATCAGCGCCGCGGTGCCGATGGCCACGGCGTCCGCGCCCAGGGCCATGGCCTTGGCGACGTCGGCGCCGGTGCGGATGCCGCCCGAGACGATCAGCTGGACCTTGTGGTGCATGCCGAGTTCCTGCAGCGCCTGGACGGCCTGCGGGATGGCGGCGAGGGTGGGGATGCCGACGTTTTCGATGAACACCTGCTGCGTGGCCGCGGTGCCGCCCTGCATGCCATCGAGCACCACCACGTCGGCACCGGACTTCACGGCGAGCGCGGTGTCGTAGTACGGCCGGGACGCGCCGATCTTGACGTAGATGGGGGTCTTCCAGTCGGTGATTTCGCGGAGTTCGCCGATCTTGATCTCGAGGTCGTCCGGGCCGGTCCAGTCCGGGTGGCGGCTCGCGGACCGCTGGTCGATGCCCACCGGGAGGGTGCGCATCCCGGCCACGCGTTCGGTGATCTTCTGGCCAAGCAGCATGCCGCCGCCGCCGGGCTTGGCGCCCTGGCCGAGGACGATCTCGATGGCGTCAGCCTTGCGGAGGTCGTCCGGGTTCATGCCGTAGCGGGAGGGCAGGTACTGGTAGACAAGGTGCTTGGACTGGCCGCGCTCCTCAGGGGTCATGCCGCCGTCGCCCGTGGTGGTGGAGGTGCCCACCTCGGACGCGCCGCGGCCCAGCGCTTCCTTGGCGTTGGCGGACAGGGCGCCGAAGCTCATGCCGGCGATGGTCACCGGGGTCTGCAGGTGCAGCGGGTTGCTGGCGTAGCGGTCGCCGAGGACGACGTCGGTATCGCACTTTTCGCGGTAGCCCTCCAGCGGGTAGCGGGACATGGAGGCGCCAAGGAAGAGCAGGTCGTCGAAGTGTGGGACCTTGCGCTTGGCGCCCCAGCCGCGGATGTCGTAGACGCCGGTGGCGGCGGCGCGCTGGATGTCGGCGATGGTGGCGCGGTCGAAGGTGGCGGACTCGCGGAGGCCCAGTTCGGCAATGTTTGCTGGTGCTGCGGCGGGCGCCTGGGCGGGAACCGGAAGGGAGGTGATGGTCATGGTGGCCTCCTAGTAGGCAGTCGAGTTGTCGACGTGGAAGTGGTAGAGGTTCCGGGCGGAGCCGTAGCGCTTGAAGTCGGCCGGGTTATCGGTGCGGCCGGCGGCGGCCAGGAGTTCCGCGAGTTCGGCCAGGTGCTCGGCCTTCAGCGGCTTTTCGATGCAGTCGGCGCCCAGGGAGGCCACGGTGCCCTTCACGTAGATCCTGGCCTCGTAGATGGAGTCGCCCAGCGCATCCCCCGCGTCGCCGCAGACCACCAGCCGTCCGGCCTGGGCCATGAAGGCGGACATGTGGCCGATATTGCCGCCCACCACGATGTCCACGCCCTTCATGGAGATCCCGCAGCGGGCGCCGGCGTTGCCGTCGATGACCACAAGGCCGCCGTGGCCGGTGGCGGCCGCGGACTGCGAGGCGTCGCCCTTGACGTGGACGGTGCCGGACATGATGTTTTCGGCCAGTCCGACGCCGGCGTTGCCGGTGACGGTCACGGTTCCCTTTTGGTGCATCCCGGCGGCGTAGTAGCCGGCGTGGCCTTCGATGGTTACGGTGGCGTCGGCGTTGATGCCGACGGCGAGGCTGTGCTTGCCGCCGGGGTTGGTCACGGTCCAGGACTGGCCGTCGGCCGCGTTGTGGAGCGCCTGGTTCAGGTCTCGGACCGGGGCGCCGGACAGGTCGACGACGGCGTGTGCCTCAGCAGGAGCTGCAGTTTCCAGGGTTTCGGGGGCTGTCAGAGTGACCATGTGTAGACCTTTCCGGGTTCCGGTTCAAAGATGCGGGCGTTGTCGATGCCGGGCAGTGCTGCCAGGGCGCGGTATTCGGAGGCCATGGCCACGTAATCGTCTGTTTCGGCGATGATGGCGGGCTTGCAGGCGATGGGGTCGCGGACCACGGCCATGCTGTCCGCGGTGGTGACCACCAGGGTGTAGAAGCCGTCCAGGACTTTGCCCAGGTTCACCAAGGCTTCCTCGAGGGTGTCGCCCTGCTGCAGCCGGGAGGCGACATAGCGAGCGCCCACCTCGGTGTCATTCTCCGAGTCGAACACCACGCCTTCGCGCTTGAGCTCGCGGCGGACGGTGGCGTGGTTGGAGAAGGACCCGTTGTGCACCAGGCACAGGTCGTCGGCCACAGAGAAGGGGTGCGAGCCTCCGGCGGTGACGGCGGATTCGGTGGCCATCCGGGTGTGGGACAGGCCCTGGCTGCCGGCCATGGCTTCCAGCCCGTGGTCGGCGGCGATCTCCATGGGGTGGCCCACGCTCTTCATCACGGCCACATGTTCGCCGCGGCCGATGACGGTGGCGGCTGGCAGGGTTTCGGTGACCGCCTTCACCAGGAGGTCGGTCCCGACGGCGGCGCTCACCAGGGTGGTGTCGCCCACCACCTGCACGGCCACTGCCGCGTCAAACGGAAGGAGCGCCGCGACGCCTGCGGTGATGTCCGCCGTCGTCATTCCCTGGTCCCTGCCGAGCAGGCTCAGGGTGGACGTGCCCGGCGACACCAGGCCCGGGGTGTTGTAGACGGCGAGGCCGGCGGAGTCGGGTCCGCGGTCCACGATCTGGCAGAGCATCGAGGACAGCAGGCTGCCCATCCGGGGGTGCAGCGAGGGATTGCGCAGCTGCAGCGCGGCGATTCCGCACATGGTGGGATTCCTTTACTTCGTAGGGATTAGATCGAGGTGAGGTAGGTCCGGATTTCCCAGTCGCTGACCTGGTTGTGCCAGCTGAGGAACTCCTCTTCCTTGGCGTTTGCGTAGTAGGTTCCGATCTCCGGATCTCCGCTCAGGCCGGTCAGGATCACGGGGTCCCTCCGGAGCGCTTCCACGGCGTGGAGCAGGGTGGCGGGCAGCAAATGGGCGTCCGCCTTGGACTCCCCCGGCCCGGATGGCGTGCCCGGGTCGAGGGACTTCTCCACACCGTCCAGCCCTGCGGCGATGGCGGTGGCGACGGCGAGGTACGGGTTGGCGGAACCGTCGCCGGAGCGGAGTTCGATCCTTTTGTTGTCCGGGACGCGGATCATGTGGGTCCGGTCGTTGCCGCCGTAGGAGGCCTTCCGCGGGGACCAGGTGGCGCCGGATGAACTGGTGGTGGCGCCGGTGCGCTTGTAGGAGTTGACCGTGGGGGCGAGGAAGGCCTGCAGCGCGGGGGCGTGGTCCAGGATGCCGGCAATGAAGGAATACGCGAGGCCGGACAGTCCCAGGCCGCGTCCGCCGTCGTCCGCGTTTCCGTCGTCCCCCGGGAACAGCGCCTCCGCACCCGACCACAGCGAGAGGTGGAAGTGCAGGCCGGTGCCGGTGCGGTCCGTGAACGGCTTGGGCATGAACGTGGCGGTCATGCCGCGCTGCTCGGCCAGGATGTTCAGGATGTAGCGGAGGGAGACCACCCGGTCGGCGGTGGTGAGGGCATCGGCGTAGGTGAAGTTCTGCTCGAACTGGCCGGCGGCATCCTCGTGGTCGTTGGCGTAGTTACCCCAGCCGAGCGAGTTCATCGCGTCGCTGATGGACGTGAGGTGCTCGTACATCCGGGTCACGCCGCGGGCGTCGTAGCAGGGGCGGGGCGAATCGTCGCGGGCGTCGGCGGTGCTCAGCGTCCCGTCGTCGTTCCTGTTCACCAGGAAGTACTCCACCTCGGCGCCCACCTTGGCCTGCATGCCCCGGTCCGCCAGGCGGGCCAGGGCGTTCTTGAGGATGACGCGCGGGGCGTAGGGCCAGGGCTTGCCGTCGACATGCGGGTCGCAGTGGATGATGGCCAGCCCTTCCTTGATGAAGGGGACGGGGGTGAAGGAGGCAAGGTCCGGGACGGCGATGAGGTCCCCGTCCTGGGGTTTCTGGCCGATGAGGCCGGCCGCGTAGCCTGCGAAACCCATGGCGCCTGCTTCGAGTTCGTCAGCGGCCTCCACCGGGACGAGCTTGGCGCAGGGCTTGCCGGTCATGTCCACGAACGTGGCCAGGAGGAAGCGGACGTCATGGGCGCGGGCAATGTCCGTCAGGGAAATGCGTTCCGCCAGGGCTGGCGGAGCCTGGCCGGCGAGGCCGGCGGCGGGGGTTACAGCAGGGGTTGCGACACTGGTCATCGAAACATTCCTGTCAGGGTTGGCGTTAGCTATCAGTAAACCTTGTTGCATCAGAGTATCCAAACCCGTATTTCGCGCGTCGGGCCGGAAGGTTAAATGCATGTTTCGGTGGGATGGGGGTAAGCGTCCAGCAAAGAGAGGGCGTACCCGTTGAGCAATGATCAGACCCCCGACCCACAGTCACCCACCCCAGCTGAGGCAACCGTCCCGGACTTACGGGTGGGGGTGGTGGGCATTGGCTGGGCCGGCCAGCAGCACCTCAAGGCCTACTCGGCGCTGGACGGAGTAAGGATCGTCTCGGTGGCAGGGATGGAGCAGGACCTCCGGGACTCCCTGCAGGCCGAATACGCCATTCCGAACGCCTTCGCCGACTGGCAGGACATGCTGGACCACGGCGGCCTGGACGCAGTCAGCGTGGCAGTACCCACCTTCCTGCACGCCCCAATCTCCATCGCCGCCCTGGAACGGGGTATCCACGTCCTGAGCGAAAAGCCCATCGCCCGCAACGCCGCGGAAGGCCAGGCCATGGTGGACGCCGCCCGCAAGGCCGGCCGCGTCCTGGACGTCGCCTTCAACCACCGCCGGCGCGGCGACATCAAGGCGCTCAAGGAGGTCATCGACCACGGCGGCCTGGGCAGGCCCTACTACGCGAAGGCGTCATGGCTGCGGCGCGCGGGCATTCCCACGCTGGGCAGCTGGTTCACCAACCCGGAGCTCGCCGGCGGCGGGCCCTTGGCGGACATCGGCGTCCATGTGCTCGACTTCGCCCTGTACCTCCTCGGCGAGCCCAAGGTGGTGGCGGTCTCCGCGGCCACCCATGCCGAACTGGGGCCGCAGGGCCGGGGCGGCGGCAGCCGGTTCTCCGCCCACGCCACCAGCCACGCCTTCGAAGTGGAGGACTTCGCGACGGCATTCCTCCGGCTGGAGGGCGGCGCGACCCTGCTGGTCGAGGCCAGCTGGGCAGCCTACCGGGAAACCGATGACCAGCTGGACTTCACGGTGTACGGGACCGACGGCGGCGCCGAGCTCAGGGTGCACGGGGCGCCGTTCCCGCCGGTGGGCCGGCTGCGGGTGTTCACGGACAAGGACGGCGGGTCCGCGGACTACCTGCCCCCGGTCCTGCCGGGCCGCGCGCACGATGCAGTGGTGGAGGATTTCGTCACCGCCGTGCGGGGCGGCGAGCACGTATGGGCCAACCATGACGGATCCCTGGCGCTGTACCGCGCCCAGGTCATCGACGCGTGCTACCAGTCCGCACGCGAGCAGAGGGAGGTTCGGCTCTGATGGACGGCAAACTCCGGATCCTCGTGTGGAACGAAGGCCTCCACGAAGCCAACAACGAGCCGTCCCACATCGGGGAGATCTACCCGGACGGCATCCACGGAGCCATCGCCGCGGGCCTGCGCTCCCACCTTCCGGAGGCGGACATCACGACGGCGGTCCTGGCCACGGATCCCGACCACGGCCTTGCCGAGGAGGTGCTCGCGGAGACGGACGTCCTGTTGTGGTGGGGCCACATCGCGCACGCCGGGGTGGGGGACGCCGTCGTCGAACGCGTCCACCGGCATGTGCTGGGCGGTATGGGGCTGATCGTGCTCCACTCGGGGCACTTCGCGAAGATCTTCACCAAACTGCTCGGCACCAGCTGTTCGCTGGCCTGGCGGAATGACGGCCAGCGGGAGCTGGTGTGGACCGTCAAGCCCTCCCATCCCATCGCGGAGGGCGTGGAGAGCCCCATCGTCATTCCGGAGCAGGAGATGTACGGCGAATTGTTCGACATCCCGGACCCGGACGACCTGATCTTCATCAGCTCCTTTGCCGGCGGCGAGGTGTTCCGCTCCGGCGTGACCTTCACCCGCGGCAAGGGCCGCATCTTCTACTTCAGCCCCGGCGACCAGGAGTACCCGGTGTACCACCATCCGCAGGTCCAGCGGGTCCTGGCCAACGGGGTGCGGTGGGCTGCACAGCCCGGGATTGACCGTTCCGCCCCCTCGGTGACCAGCCCCGGGCGGGAGTGGTTCCAGGCGGAAAACCGTCATTGACACGGGCTGCGCGCAGGAGCAGATTGAGAGCGTTGATCCATGGGACCGGCAGGCTCTGGACGGGGCACATCCCGCCCTGCCGGCCCCGATCCCGGCCGCGCACAGCCCCGGACGAACTCAATAACCACTCCTTACGAAGGAGCCAGCAATGCCCGCAGTAACGGTGAAGGACCTGGAGTCCAAATCATTTGACCAACCGGACGAAAAGCGCCGTCCGCCCAAGACGCAAGTAGACGTGGTGAACATTGGTGGCGCCACCCTGGGCCGGTTCACGTTTGAGCCCGGCTGGCGCTGGTCAGAAACCGTCAAGACGGTTGTCCATACGGACAGCTGCCAGAACAATCACCTTGGTTTTTGCACCTCCGGCACCCTGACCGTCCAGCTGGACAACGGAACCGGCATGACCATCCAGTCCGGTGACGCCTACTCCATCCCGGCCGGCCACGACGCCTGGGTGGAGGGCGATGAGACGTTTGTTGGCTACGAAGTCATGAGCGCGGCAGAGTACGCCAAGCCTGCCTGACCCTTGGGTTCCACCCCTATCGCCAGGAAAGGGAGGTCCGGCAGGGCCTCCCTTTCCTGCTGCCGCGGCCCTACCGTGGAGGGAACGCAACGATCGGAGAGCAATGAAAGTCACCGTCATCGGCGGCAGCGGCCACATCGGTTCGTTCCTGGTCCCCCGGCTGGTCCAAGCCGGCCACGAGGTCACCAACATCAGCCGCGGCACCAGCAAGCCGTACACAGAGGCACCGGAGTGGCAGCAGGTGCAGCACGTCACCGCGGACCGGCAGGCAGAGGACCAGGACGGAACCTTCCCTGACCGGGTGGCCGCCCTCAAGCCGGACGTCGTGGTGGACCTGGTCTGCTTCACCCTCGAATCGGCGGCTGCGCTGGTGCAGCGGCTGCGGGGCGAGGTGGGGCACCTGCTGCACTGCGGCTCCGTCTGGCGGTACGGGCAGAGCCTGAAGCTGCCCATCAGGGAGGGATCGGATTCAGCCGCACCGCCTTTTGGCGAATACGGCGTCCAGAAAAACAGGATTGCCCTGATGCTGCAGGAGGAAACCGCCAGCGGCGGGCTGGCCACCACGTCCCTGCACCCCGGCCACATTGTCGGGCCAGGCTGGCACCCGGTTGGTCCGCTGGGAAACCTTGATCCCACCGTCTGGCAGACGATCTCTGCAGGCCAGCCCCTCCGGATTCCCGGCAGCGGCACGGAGCTGATGCACCATGTGCACGCCGATGACGTGGCCCAGGCGTTCGAGAAGGCGATTGCCCGGCGGGAGGCAGCCACCGGTGAGGACTTCAACATCGTTGCCCCCACGGCGCTGACGGTCCGCGGTTATGCGGACATCGCCGCCGCCTGGTTCGGGCACGCTGCGGTACTGGAGACGGTTCCCTGGGACCGCTTCCGGGAGAACACCTCCCGCGAGCACGCCGATGCGAGCTGGAACCACCTTTACCGCAGCCAGTGCTTCAGCATCGAAAAAGCGGCCTCCGTGCTCGGCTACGCGCCGCGGTACGAACCGGAGCAGGCCATCTTCGAATCCATCCAGTGGCTGGTTGACCACGAACAGCTGCACGTCGCCCGCCCGCTCGGCGTCCCGGCCGGCTGAGCCCCGAAACCCTACGGGCGCAGGCGCCGCAGCCGGGCCACCAGTGTTGCGGCGAGGAGCGCCGTCCCCAGTTCCAGGGCAACAACCAGCAGCAGGTCAGTGCTGCCCGAATCAACAACAGCGGACGACGACGGCTGGCCGCCATGGGCGTGCCCGGCACCCCCGGCGGCCAGAAGCAGGACGGCGTGCACGGCGGCCATCGCCACGGCAGCGGCGGTGACCTGGTGCAGTGCGGCCACCCGGCTGTGCCGCCAGATATGGACCGTGCAGGGAACGCAGACGGCGGCGAGCGCCAGCATCAGGACGCTGAGCCATGCGCCGTGGTGTCCCGACGCCGCCAGCCCCACGTGGGCAACGCAGGAACCGGCGGTGGCCACGGCGACGACGCGGGGATGCAGGACGGGACCGTTGGCACGCAGCCGCCCCGCCGCCGTCGTACGCCCTGCCGTGGCGGGGACGAGGCTAGTGGCAGCCACCGCTGCCGCCCTCGGTGTGGCAGGAGGACGCCTGCTGGTTGGGGTTGGCGGGAACGTCCAGGACCGGGCTGCGGTCGAAGAAGCCCTCCGGCCTCAGCTTGAAGCCGACGGTGTCCACGGGCATGATGGGCCAGTCCTCCACCCGGGGGAAGTGGGTCAGGCCGAAGGTGTGCCAGACGACAATGTCCTGGCCGTCGATGTCCCGGTCCTGCGCAACGTAGGCCGGCAGGCCTGCCCCGCCGGCGTGCTGGTTCACGAAGTCGCCCGTGGGGTACTTCTCGTCCTCGGCGTACCGGGTGACCCACAGGTCCTTGGTGGCAAAGGCGGCGCGGCGGGCGATGGAGGAGTCCGGGTCTGCGAGCAGCGTGGGCTGGTTGTGGGAGTGCAGTTTGTAGCCCACGGGCTCCCCCAGCCGGTTGCGGGATTCCGGGTTGGAGATGATCCAGGTCCGGCCGGCGCGGGCGTCGGCCTCCCGGACGCCTTCGGATTCGCGGGCCAGGACGGTGCGCTTGCGGGAGAAGGCGTTGCCGCGTTCGTTGCCCGGCCCCATGGCCTGGCGGATGACATCCTCCTCCTCCACCCGGTTGGTGAACCCGTCGATGGCCATGTCCAGCCGGGCGCTGAAGAGGTGCTGGTGGAAGGGTGCGCCCAGGCCGGGCGCCAGCTGGGAGATGTTGTCCGAACCGTCTTCCGGGAACGCGGAGGTGAAGACGATCCCGGTGGCTTTGGCCTCGAATTCGATGGTGCCGTCCAGGTAGAGGTACCAGTAGAAGCCGTAGTCGTAGTTGCCGATTGTGGTGAAGAACGAGATGACCAGGCGGCGGTTGCGGCGGGTGTAGGTGACGCCGCTCCAGAGGTCGGAGTGCTTGGAGAGGATGCTCCAGTCCTCCTCGTGCATGCAGATGCCGTTGCGGATTTCCCGCGGGTTGCCGTACGCGTCGCTGATGACCGGGCTGAGGTAGGTGATCTCGCCCAGGCAGTCGCAGCCAAGTTCCAGCGAGTTGGCGTACTGGCCCACCAGGTATTCGCCGGTGTCGAAGTAGTTCTGCCAGGACCGGATGGGCGAGGGGTCGCCGTAGGGCACCACCATTTCGGCAATGGACGCACGGTTGATGATCTGCCGCTTCCGGCCGCCGTCCTGGAAGGCCAGGTTGTGCAGGACCACCCCTTCGCGGACATCGAACCCCACGTCCACGCTCCACTTCTCCCACTCCACGTGGTTGCCGCCCGTGACGGTGAAGCTGGGCCCCTCCGGCTGGGTGATGCTGATGGGCTTCTGGGTTGTGCGTACCGGGCCGGTCAGTTCGGGATCGGTGTAGTTGCCGTGCTCGGCCGGGATGGGCATGGCGCCGAGGTCGATCACCTGGGTGACTTCCTTGCTGACCACATCCACATAGGCCACCAGCCCGTCCACCGGGTGCGCCCAGGCGCTGTCCTCCGGGAATTCCTGCACGAACGCCAGGCCGCGAAGGATGCGGCGGCCTTTCTCCTCACCGTATTCGAAAACTCCGGCCGAGAGCGGCGCAACGCGGACCGTTTCGACCTCGAGGCCCCTCTCGGCGAGCGCCTTCAGCCAGCGGTCATCGGCGGCCAGGAGCGATTCCACCACGTCGAACTCCTCCTCCAGGACCGGCAGTTCGCCGGTCACCGCGGTGTCGAGTTCGACGGCGGAGAGCACCTTTTGCTGGGTAATGGAGACCACGACGTCCCGCGGCGCAGCCCCTGAGACGTCGTGGATGAAGACCCGGAAACGGCGGTCCACAGCCTGTGGTTCCGTTCCCCGGGCCGGATCCAGCAGGCCAAGGTAGGCGATGCGGTGCTGCGGGTCCAGGTGGCCTTCAGACTGCAGGATGGCGCGGACGTCAAGGATTTCCTCCGCCGTTGCCAGGCGGAAGGCCGATGCGGTTTCGGTTGGTGCAAGAGTCATGGGAAGAGCCTTTGTCCGGGCCGTCGCCGGCCACTGGTTTATTTTCTATAGTTGTAGAGAATAAACATCCGTAACATGGCTCACAAGAGTCTGAGCGAAATATTTCCGGGGAGTGGCCGCGGTGCCGAAGATAGTTGACCATGATGAGCGCCGCCTGGAACTCGTGGATGCCACCTGGCGGATCATCGCCCGGCAGGGCCTTGAGGGCGCCACCATGCGCGAGATCGCCACGGAGGCAGGCTTCGCCAACGGCGCCCTGAAACCCTACTTCCCCACCAAGGACACCCTGCTCGAATTCGCCTTCAGCCATGTGTTCAACAGGACCAACCTGCGCATCGCAGAGGTCACGGCCGGGCGGACAGGCCTGGACGCATTGCGGGCCTTTTGCCTTGAGGTCCTCCCCCTCGACGACGAGCGCGTCAACGAGGCACGCATCGTGGTCCCGTTCTGGCAAAGGGCCATCAATGACCCCCGGAAGGCGGCGATCCACCAGCAGTCGATGAATGAATGGCTGGTGGCAATCCGCCGCTTCCTGGCAGAGGCGAGGGACAGCGGCGACGTGCGTGCCGCCGTCGACGATTCCATCCTTGCCGGGCAGCTGCTGAACATGCTGCTGGGGTCCCAGATCGAGGCGGCCCTTGCACCTGTTGGCCAGATCGACTTCGGCCACGCCGCCCAGCTGGAGGGCTATCTTTCCTTGCTGGGCAAAATTCCCGGCCGGAAATGAGTGCCAAACTCGAAAGTATGCTTACTATTGAGGGGTCAGGTTCTGGCGGATGCCGGAGCGAGCACGAACTGTAAGGAGCATCTCCATGGGTTTGGATGACAAGATCGGCAACGCTGCAGAGAAGCTCGGCGGCAAGGGCAAGGAAGCTGCCGGAAACGCCACGGGCGACGAGAGCCTGAAGGCTGAAGGCCAGACGGACCAGGCAAAGTCGGACCTCAAGCAGGCCGGCGAGCACGTCAAGGATGCCTTCAAGAAGGACTAGCGGACACTCGCATAATGGGTGCAACTCCAGCCGGAGTTGCACCCATTGGCGTTTTCAGGGCCGGTCCCGCATGTCCCGCAGTTCCTGCAGCAGCTTCAGCTGTTCAGCGTTGATGTTCATCAGCATCTCTATCTGCGCCGCGGCCCGGACGTCAGTTTCGTAATCGTGCTGCGCCATGGCCGAGGCGATGGCATCCTGGCGCTTGGCTGCAATGAGCAGGATGGCGCCCTGCAGTCCCGCCAGCATGGACAGGAAAAGGTTCAGCAGGATGTAGGGGTAAGGGTCCCAAGCGTTGGTGGCGAGGACAATGGAATTCACCAGGGCCCACAGCCCCATAAAACCCAGGAACAGCCCCACAAAAGGCCAGCTGCCCATGCCGTTCCGAAGGGCGTCAGCAGCCTTGTCGCCCGTACTGAGGCCTTCTTTGTGCCGCCGGTGCCAGTTAACTCTTATCTCAGCCATGGGCCCAGAATAGGCCCGCTTAGTGGATCAGCCCCGACACCAGGTTGATGGTGGTGGCCAGGACGATGGCACCCAGCAGGTAGGACAGCAGCGCCTGGCGCAGGACCGTGGAACGGATGGCAGTGGTCTTCAGGTCGGTGTCCGATACCTGGAATGTCATGCCCACGGTGAAGGCCAGGTAGGCAAAATCCGAGTACCGGGGCTGGCTTTCCTCATTGAAATCCACTCCCGTGCCGTCGCGGTAGTAGATGGCTGCATAGCGGAGGGTGAACAGGGTGTGGACCAGGAACCATGACAGGGCAATGCTGCCCAGCGCCATGGCCACGGTGGCATCCTTGGCTCCGCCCTGCTCACTGGAGGCATCGAGCAAAATCAGGGCGACGCCCGCAAAGCTGGCCACGGTGGCGCCCAGGACCAGCGCGTCAGAGAAGACCCTGCCCGGATCCTCCCGCCGCGCATGCGCAGCGGTGGCTGCAGGGCCCAGGCGTCCGATCACGCTCCACACCCAGACGAGGTAGGTGGCCGAGGCGGCGGCCCAGCCGAGGGCCGGGGCATACGTCCAGGTGCCAAACGTGCCAACCGCCAGCGCCGCCACCAGGCCGACGGCGAGCATCACCAGCAGGCGGAGCCGGGAATGGTGGGCACAGGAGTTGAAGTTCCGGTGGTGGTCGCCGGTAGCCGTCATGGACTTCATGGCCCGATCATGGCACGCGAGGCTGGGCTGCGGCTGGAAAGGCAGTTCTTCTTATTTTCGCCAACCGTTGAAAAAAGACCGGTGCGCCGCTAACCTGAAGGGACTGTGTCGCAGGACACAACCCGGGGGAACGTGAAGTGGCCATCCGTCGCGAGGAACATCATGCCAGCAGCTGCAGCAACCGGGGCAACAGCCCGGACCCCACGCCAGGACCTCAACTCCAGCGTTGCCACGTCGTTCGACCACTGGAAACACCTGGTGGCCGAATCCTTCGTGCCCCTCACCGCGCGGACGGCGGACGTGGAGGGCTTCCAGGGCCGCATGCGCTCCCGGGTGCTGGACCGGATGTCCATCGTGGAAGTGACCGCCACCTCCCACGAGGTCCACCGCACCCCCGCGCTGATCGCCCAGGCCCATGAGCGCTATTTCAAGCTGAACCTGCAGCTGGAAGGCACGGGCCTGCTGATCCAGGACAACCGCGAAGCCGTCCTGCAGCCCGGCGACCTGGCAATCTATGACACCAACCGGCCCTACACCCTTGCCTTCGAGGACAGCACCAGGATCATGGTCCTGATGTTTCCCTGCGACGCCCTCTCCCTGCCCGTGGACTACGTGGGGCAGCTCGCCGCGGTGCGCATGGGCAGCGGTGGCCTCAGCGGAATCGTGGGCCAGTTCATTCGCGAACTGTCGGCGAACCTGGACGTCCTGAACGGCCCCAGCGGATCGCGGCTCGCCACCAACGCTTTGGACCTGGTGTCCACCATGCTGCACGCGGAAATGGACATCACGCCGGACCGCATGAAGCCGCAGGCACTGCTGGCGGTCTCGGTCCGCGAGTACATCGAGGCCAACCTGGCCGATCCCCTGATGTCACCGGCAAGCATCGCCGCCGCGCACTTCATCTCCACCCGGCACCTGCACAACGTCTTCCACGAGTCGGGGACCACCGTAGCCAGCTGGATCCGGACGCAGCGGATCGAAGGCGCACGCCGCGACCTCCGCGACCCGCTGCACGCCGGGCAGTCCGTTGGCACGGTGGCTGCCCGCTGGGGCTTCCTGGATGCCGCCCATTTCAGCCGCACGTTCCGGGATGCCTTTGGTGTTTCACCCACCGAATGGCGCCGGGGCTGAACCCGGCTGCGTTTCCTAGATCAGCCCCTGGGCCAGCATGGCATCGGCCACCTTGACGAACCCGCCGATGTTGGCGCCGAGCACGTAGTTGCCGGGTTCGTCGTACTCCTCGGCGGTGGCGGCGCAGCGGTCGTGGATGCCAACCATGATCTCCGTGAGCCGCTCCTCCGTGTGCTCGAAGGACCACGAATCGCGGCTGGCGTTCTGCTGCATTTCCAGGGCCGAGGTTGCCACGCCGCCGGCGTTGGCGGCCTTGCCCGGCCCGAACAGGACGCCCGCCTCCTGGAACACCGCAACAGCGTCACGCGTGGAGGGCATGTTGGCGCCTTCGCCGACGGCGAGCAGGCCGTTGCCCACCAGGCGGGCGGCAGCAGCGCCGTCGAGCTCGTTCTGCGTGGCGCAGGGAAGTGCCACCGTGGCGTCGACGTCCCACACCGAACCGCCGTCCACGTAGGCAACGCCGCCCCGGCGTTCGGCGTAATCCTTCAGGCGGCCGCGCTGCACTTCCTTCACCTCACGGAGGAGCGCGACGTCGATGCCTGCCTCGTCCACCACGTAGCCTGACGAGTCGGAGCAGGCCACCACCGCGGCACCGAGGGACTGGGCTTTGGCGATGGCGTTGATGGCCACGTTGCCGGAGCCGGACACCACCACGCGCTGCCCGTCGAAGGACGTTCCGCGGGTTTTCAGCATTTCCTGGGTGAAGATGACGGTACCGAATCCGGTGGCTTCGGGCCGGACCAGGGAGCCGCCCCAGGAGATGCCCTTGCCGGTGAGTACGCCCGACTCGTAGCGGTTGGTGATGCGCTTGTACTGGCCGAAGAGGTAGCCGATCTCGCGGCCGCCCACGCCAATGTCGCCGGCCGGGACGTCCGTGTATTCGCCGATGTGGCGGTAGAGCTCGGTCATGAAGGACTGGCAGAACCGCATGACTTCGGCGTCGCTGCGGCCGCGGGGATCAAAGTCGGAGCCGCCCTTGCCGCCGCCGATGGGCATGCCGGTCAGGGCATTCTTGAAGATCTGCTCGAAGCCGAGGAATTTGACGATGCCCAGGTAGACGGACGGGTGGAAGCGCAGTCCGCCCTTGTACGGGCCCAGCGCGGAGTTGAACTCCACCCGGAAGCCGCGGTTGATTTGGACGCGTCCGGAGTCGTCCGTCCACGGCACACGGAAGATGATCTGGCGTTCGGGCTCGCAAAGGCGTTCCAGGATGGCAGCCTCGAGGAATTCCGGGTGCCTGTCGTGGACCGGGCCAAGGCTTTCGAAAACCTCCACCACCGCCTGGTGGAACTCCGCTTCACCGGGATTCCGCGCGAGGACGGTGTCCTTGATGGCTTCGAGCCGTGCGTCCATGAACTGCTCCTTACCTCTGAGCCGAAACGAGGGACAGCGCAAAAGCAACGTCGCCCCATAGGTTTACTCTTCAACTTATCGGATTACGACCGGGGAGCAGTAGGCGGGTGGGTCAGGTTCGGCTAATCTCCGTAATGTGACACAGATATTCCACATTGCGATAGTTTTGGCGCATCCCTCCTGCACACCGGAGACGCGCTGATGCCCTTCATTTGCCTGCTTCTCTCCGGTGCCGCGCTGCTGGTCAATGGGCTGGCGACGCTGGGGCGTCTCCCCCGCCGCGACGCCGCCACCTTCAGCCTGCTGCTCGGCGGCACCCAGCTGGTGCTCGGCGTCGTCCATCTTTCCACCGGCAATACCGGCACTGAACACCTCTTGACGGCCGCCGGCATGTTCCTGTTCGGGCTGACGTACGCCTATGCCGGACTGGATGTTTTGTTGGCCCTGGGTTCGAAGGGCCTGGGCTGGTTCTGCGGCATGGTGGCGTTTTTCGGCTTGCTGCTGGCGGGCGCGTGGATCGGGACGGATCCGCTGCTCGCGGTGCTCTGGGTGTGCTGGTCAGTTCTGTGGGGGCTGTTGTTCGCCTCGGCCGCATTCGGCGCGGTGCGGTTGGAGCCGTTCACCGGCTGGGCCCTGGTCCTGGCCAGCCAGGTCACGGCAACCTTTCCGGCGTTCCTGGGCCTGGCAGGTTTGTGGCCCAGGGCGGCCGGGCCGGCGTGGCTGGCGGCAGCCTTCCTGGCCGGACTGTTTATCGCGGCACGCGTGCTGGCCCGGCGCGGACCTGCCAGTCCGCGCCGGGCCAGTGAAGGGGAAGCCGTGAGCGCTAGGTAAGCGCGTGTCCCAGGGTGGCGGCGTGGTGGCGGCGCTCGATGGCGGATTCCACCAGCACCCCGGCCAGGAAGACCACGGGGACCGCGGCGAGCAGGGCGGTTGCTGTTTCCGCGCTGCCGCCAATGAGGGCCGTGAAATTGCTGACCACAAGGAACAGGACCCAGGCGAGCAGCACCGTTGCCAGGACGGGGGCGATCCGGGTCTGCCACAGCTGCGCCCCCGCACGTTCGCGGCGGAAGAAGCTGACCACCGCCACCGAGCACAGCATGTAGAGCACCAGCAGTGCCGCCACGGCCAGGCCGCTGAACCAGGAGAAGAGGGTCAGGACCGGGTCCAGGGCCAGGATGGCGAAGGGAAGCACCAGGACGACGGCGGTGGCGGTCTGGATCCAGGCGGCAAAGGCAGGGGCGCGGTGGCGGTTGGTCCGGGCCAGCACGGCGGGCATGGAACCGCGCAGGGCCAGGGAGTGCAGGTAGCGGTTGATGCCGTTATGGAAGGCGATGATGCCGGCGAGCAACGAGGTGACCAGCAGGATGCCTGCCACCACGCCCGCCCATGGGCCGAACAGCTCCACCATGGGACCGAGCACAAAGGACGTGGCGTCGCCGGATTCGAGGGCTGCCCCGGCCGCGTCCATGACCCGGGACGGGCCGTAGTAGCTGACCAGCATCCAGGAGATGAAGGAGAAGAAGACGGAGATGACACCGACGGACAGGTAGGTGGCCCGGGCCACCGTGCGGTGCGGGTCCTTGGCCTCCGCCGAATAGATGGCCGTGGACTCGAAGCCGAACATGGAAGCCACGGCGAACATGATGGCTACGCCCGGCGCTCCGGCCCCGATGGCCTCGGGCGAGAAGGACGCGGCCACGCCGATGCCTTCCGGGCCGCCGCCGTGGAGCAGGACGGTGAAGCCGAACAGCAGCAGGATGGCCACCTCGAGGCCCACCAGCAGGGCCAGCACGCGGGCACCGAGTTCGATGTTCAGGGAACCCAGCACCTGGACGCCGGCCATGGTGGCCAGGGCAAGCAGCCACCACGGAACCTCCAGTCCGATGGATGCCAGCAGCCCGGAGAACGCCGCACCGTAAAGCCCGTACATCGCGGCCTGGACGGTGTTGTAGGCCAGGAGGGCCAGCCAGGCGGCGCCGGCGCCGGTTTTCCTGCCGAACGCTGCGGTGACGTAGGCGTAGAAGGCGCCGTTGGCCTGGATTTTGCGGCTCATCGCCACAAATCCGACGGCGAAGATCACGATGACGATGCCCACGATCAGGTAGGCGCCGGGTGCGCCGGCACCGTTGCCGAGCGCTGCGGCCAGCGGCGAGGCGCCCACGATCCCGGTGAGGGGTGCCTGTGCCGACAGGACGAAGAAGAGGATGCCCAGGACGCCGATGCTGCCGGCGCGCAGTGCCGTTGAATGCTCCTTGGCCGGAGCGTCAGTGGTCCGGGGCTCGGAATTCGAAATACTCATTTGATCCTTCTTAACGGTCATGAGTTCGGGAAAATTGCTGTGGAATCCAGCTTGGCAGCGGGGCGCCGAACCCCTTTGTCCACCAGCGACGAGTTGTTGTTTGTCAGCGCAGTGCAGGATTTTGCGGCACTGGTTCCCGGGCGGCCGGGCGGGCGGCGGAGCGGGGGCCAAGCAGCGACGCGGCGGCCTGCGCCGCTTCCATGCCGCTCTCAATGGCACCGTCGATGAAGCCGCCCCAGCCGTTGGCAATATCGGAGCCGGCAAAAAGCACGTTGCCGTGCCCGGACTGCATGGCGGCCAGGTGGTTGCCGAGGAAACCCGTCCGGTGCATCGGCCAGGTTTCTCCCGCCAGCGGGTCCGCCACCCAGTCATGGGTAGCCACGTCCAGCACGTCAACGCCGGGCACCAGCCGGGCCAGCTGCTCCTGGACTGCCGCTGCGTCTGACGCATCGATTCTTGTTGCGTCGGGGCCGAAGCCGACGACGATCGTGTCGCCGTCGAGCGTGTACTCCACCTGGAAGAAGTTCAACGGCCAGTCCGCCTTGCCCAACGCCACGAACGGCGCGTGCTCACCCCGCAGCCGGATCCACACCTTCACGCCACTGGACACCTGTCCGCGCTTCGCGGCTTCCGTCTTGACCGGCGGCAGCGGCGGCTGGAAGTCGATGGTTCCCAGGACGGGAAGGGGGACCGTGACAATGGCGGCCCTGGCGCTGATGGTCCGGCCGTCCGCGCTCCGCAGGGTGACGCTCCCGCCGTCGTCCGTCATGCCTGCGACAGTTAAGCCGTAGTCGACGGCGGCACGGGAGTCCTCAAGGATGGCCTCGGCGAGCGCGGCGGTTCCGCCCTGGATCTTGTACGTGGCGCAGGCTTCGAAGTTGACGGCCCAGTCACCGTTGGTCAGGGCCACCCAGCGGAGGGCCTGGGTCAGTGCCGCGTCCTCCAGGGGGCCGTTGAAGTTCAAGGTCCAGAAGGATTCGAGGATGTCCCGGGCGTCGCCGGCGGGAAACTGTTCCCGGATCCGGTCCTGCACGGAGATCTGGTCGATGCCCTTGAAGGCATCCGTCGCCAACGGCCTGAACGGTTCGGGGAAGTAGGTCCGGGACTCTTTGGTGAATTCGCCGTTGTGCCGGCCGATCACGTCAAGCAAGGCTCCGGGGTCGCCTTCCCGGCGGCCGCCGTCGGCCCACCAGAAAGCCCGCTGCGGCTCAGGGCTGGCGACGGTTCCGATGCCGTACCGCTTCAACTCCGCCCAAATGTACGGCTGGGTCCAGTGGACCCACGTGCCGCCGATCTCCAGGTCGCGGCCCAGCCGGTGGTCCAGCCAGGTCCGGCCGCCGATGCGGTCCCGCGCTTCAACGAGGCGGACCGCCAGCCCACGACGGGTGAGTTCGCGGGCGGCGGTGAGGCCGGCAAACCCGGCACCCACAATGACGACGTCCAGGTCCTGCTCCACGGCGCTGTTGTGCTGTGCCATCCCCGGACCCCTAGGAGTAGACGAAGAATTCGACGGTGGGGGCCAGCACAGCCCACCTGGTGCGGGCGCCCTTATTGAAGGAGGCGGCGCCGCCGGCGGTGAGGTCATAGCTGACGCCGCCCTCCACCTCGATCCGGAGGTGGCCTTCGATGATGTGGATGGTCTCATCGGCTTCCATGACGAGATTGAAGGGTTCGGGGGCTTCTGTGGGATTGACGTGCCAGTAGCCGCAGGCCAGCGCAGGCCTGTCACCTTCGCCGAAGCGGCGCACCCACTGTACTTTGCCGAGTTCGAAGGGCTCATTCCTGCCGGGGTCAAGGGAAGCGGACGCGGTGAAGGACGGGGTGGTGGTCATGGGTACTCCAGAGGGGAAGGCGCGGCAGGGGAACGGTCACGCCGCGGGATGTGTGAAATGGCGGCGGTCCTGTGACGGGCATCACCGCGTGGAAGCAATCTAAGCAATTGCTTAGTTTTAAGTCAAGGGCTGCTTTTTGCCTGGCGGCGGATGGCTAGAATAGGGCTATGACCGCTTCCGCCGCCCGCACCGCCACGCCCAAATATGGCAAGGGCCGCGAAGCCCTGCTTCGGGCGGCGGTGGATGTGGTGGCGCAGAAGGGCCTGCGCGGACTCACGTACCGTGCGGTGGCCGAGGCGGCGGGCGTCAACAACAGCCTGGTCGCCCACCATTTCGGGACCCGGGACGCCCTGATCGAGGCAGCGCTCCTGTGGTCCTCGGAGCAGTCCATCGGCGCGTCACGGCTGCGGGAAGCAGCCGAAAACGGCGGGACTTTCACGGAGGCGCTGCTGGAGCTGCTGCTTGAAGATCCGGGGCTGCAGGTGTTCCAGTACGAGATGATCCTCGAGGCCCGGCGCCGCCCGGAGCTGGCGGGACCGGTGGCCGCGCTGTATGAAAGCTATGTTGGTGCGCTGTCGGAGGGGCTTGAGGCTTTCGGCTTCCAGGGTGACGTCCGCGTGGTGGCCCGCTCGCTGTTCGCCGCGCTGGATGGACTGGTGCTGCAGTACCTGGCGGGCGTGGGGCGGGAGGAGATCGCTGCCGCCCTGGAGGAAGTGCACCAGGCGGTTCTCCTGCGGCGGGGAGCACAGAGCGGCTAGAAACCTCCGGGAACAACAAAGCGCGGCCGGCCACCCTGGGGGCAGTCGGCGGCCGCGCTGACAGTATTTAGTTGAGAACAGCTACCGGAGCACCACAGTGCGGTTGCCCTGCAGGATGACCCGGCCTTCGCAGTGCCACTTCACCGCGTTGGAGAGGGCCTTGCATTCTGTGTCGCGGCCGGCGGCCACCAGGTCCTCGGGCCCGTACGTGTGATCCACGTCCACCACCTGCTGGGAGATGATGGGTCCCTCGTCCAGTTCTGCGTTGACGTAGTGCGCGGTGGCGCCCACGGTCTTGACGCCGCGGGCGTAGGCCTGGTGGTACGGCTTGGCACCCTTGAAGCTGGGCAGGAACGAGTGGTGGATGTTGATGGCCCGGCCGTCCAGCTTGCGGGTCAGGTCGTCGCTGAGCACCTGCATGTAGCGGGCCAGCACCACCAGTTCGACGTCGAGCCCGTCCACGAGCGCCATCAGCGCGGCTTCCGCTGCGGGTTTGGTGTCGGCAGTGACCGGGATGTGGTGGAACGGGATGCCGTGCCACTGCACCAGTGCCTCGTGGTCCCGGTGGTTGGATACCACCGCAACGATTTCCACCGGCAGTTCTCCGATGCGGGCCCGGAACAGCAGGTCGTTGAGGCAGTGCCCGAACTTGGACACCATGATCAGCACCTTGCGCTTGGACCCGTGGCGTTCCAGCTGCCAGCGCATGCCGAATTTTTCGGCCACCGGGGCGAACGAAGACCGCAAGACGTCCAGCGTGGACTCATCGCCGTCGGAGACGAAGTGCACGCGCATGAAGAAGTGGCCTTCGGAGCGCTCACCGAACTGCTTGTTGTCGATGATGTCGCAGCCGTGCTCCAGCAGGAATCCGGACACGGCGTGCACAATGCCGGGCCCCTCGGGACAGTCCAGGGTCAGGACGTGTTCCACGGTGGTGGGCGCTTTTGATGCGGGGATATGGGTTTCAGTAACAGTCATGGCTCAGCACTCGATCACATTCACGGCGAGGCCTCCTCGGGAGGTTTCCTTGTACTTGGTTTTCATGTCGGCTCCGGTGTCACGCATGGTCTTGATCGCCTTGTCCAGCGAGACCTTGTGGCTGCCGTCCCCGTGCAGGGCCAGCCGGGCCGCGTTGATCGCCTTCACGCTGGCGATCGCATTCCGCTCGATGCAGGGGATCTGCACCAGCCCGCCCACGGGATCGCAGGTCAGGCCCAGGTTGTGCTCGATCCCTACCTCGGCGGCGTTTTCCACCTGCGCCGGCGTTCCGCCGAGCACTTCGCAGAGCCCGGCCGCAGCCATCGAGCAGGCGGAGCCCACCTCGCCCTGGCAGCCCACTTCGGCGCCGGAGATGGAGGCGTTGGTTTTGAACAGGATTCCGACGGCGGCCGCCGCCAGCAGGAAGCGGACCACACCGTCGTCGTCGGCTCCCGGAACAAACTTCACGTAGTAGTGCAGGACGGCCGGCACGATGCCCGCGGCCCCGTTGGTGGGGGCAGTGACGATCCGCCCGCCGGCGGCGTTCTCCTCATTCACGGCCAGCGCGAAGAGGTTCACCCATTCCATCGCGAGCAGCGGGTCCGCCGGTGCCTGGACGGGCGACGGCGACGCTGCCGCAGCTTCGGCGGTGGCGGCCGAGGCCGTCAGGGTCCGGAACAGGGCAGGCGCCCGCCGGGTGACGTTCAGGCCGCCGGGCAGGATGCCTTCGGCGTTGCAGCCGTTCTCCACGCATTCGCGCATGACGGCCCACAGCCCCAGCAGCTGCTCGCGGAGTTCCGCTTCGCTGCGCCAGGTGAGCTCGTTGGCCAGCATGACGTCGGAGATGGACATGCCTTCGCGGCTGCAGATCTGCAGGAGTTCGTCGGCCGTGGAGAACGGGTAGGGCAGCACGGTGTCATCCGGCACCACCTTGTCCCCGCCTTCGGCATCGCCGTCCACCACGAAGCCGCCGCCGATCGAGTAGAAGCTCCGCTCGCTCAGAACGGCACCTGTGTGGTCCAGGGCCCGGAAGGTCATGCCGTTGGGGTGCGCGGGAAGGGACTTGCGCCGGTGGAGCACCACGTCCTCTTCCCAGTTGAAGTCCACCCGGTGCGCCCCGGCGATGTGGAGTTCGGCGTCCAGCGCGGCGGCTGCCACCTGGTCGTCGGCGGTGGTGGTGTCCACGGTTTCCGGGTCCAGGCCCTTCAGCCCCAGGACCACTGCCTTGTCCGAGCCGTGGCCGCGGCCGGTGGCGCCGAGGGAGCCGAACAGTTCGGTCTGGACGCGGGCGGTGGCGGCCAGCTGGCCGTCGCCTTTCAGTCCGTCCGCGAACAGCTTGGCCGCCCGCATCGGGCCCACCGTGTGTGACGACGAGGGCCCGATGCCGACGGAAAAGAGGTCAAGGACGCTGAGCGCCATCAGGGGACCTCTGGCGAGGCGTACTCCCGCATGGCGTCCAGCAGCCACCGGCCCAGGAACTCGGCGAAGGAAGCACGGGGGAAGATCCGGAAGGACTCGTCACCGGTCTTCCACAGGATGGCTGGAATGTTCGCGATTTCCGTCGAGAAGGCGGTGCCGGCCTTGAAGACCCGCGGGTGCAGGTCCAGCGAGCAGCCCTTTTCCAAGACGGCGCGGGCCCGGGGGCCCGTCAGTTCGAACGTGGTCCGGTTGGCGGACAGGTCCACCACCTGGCCCGCGTCGCCGCCCAGCGCGTCCCGGAGCGCGGGGATGAGGTCCCCGCCCAGGGATTCGTGCGCCTCGGTGGGTGCAACCACCAGGAACTCGGCGGGGCCGAGCCACAGGACGGACACGTCGCCGTTTCCGGCCACGGCACCGGAGCCGGCGGGGAGGCCGCCGGTGACACCGGCCAGGCGCTCCGCCGCGGCGGATCCTGCGAGGGCCCGGAGGCCCACCATGGTCAGGAAGGGCACCTCGGAGATTTCAACGGTGCCGGCCAGTGAGCCGGCCGCGAAGTCTTCCGCCAGCTGGCGCGCCGGGCTGACGCGGGCGGCGAGGTTCTTTTCGGCGTTGGTTTTTGCGGAGGTCGCGGATGCTGCTGTTTCAGCCATCTTTACGGGTCCCTTCAGAGTCAAAAAGCACTGTTTCTGCGACAACCACGTCCACCAGCTGGTCGCCGGCGGCTGCCACCAGCGTTTCGCCGATGCGGTTGCGTCCGTTCTTGATCAGGGCCAGGCCGAACGACCGGCCCAGCGCTGCGCTGTGGTAGCTGGAGGTAACGAACCCTTCCATCGGCACGGGGCCGTAGGCGGGGTTGGTGGAGCGTCCCTTCTCCACCAGCTGGGTGCCTTCCGGCAGGCGCAGCGTGCCGTCCACGGGAAGGACGCTGACCAGGTGCTTGCGGTCCTCACGCTGCGCGTCCGACCGGGTGTAGGAGCGCTTGCCGATGAAGTCCTTGGCCTTGGAGACGATCCACTCCATGCCCGCGTCCTGCGGGGTGACGGTGCCGTCCGTGTCCTGCCCGACGATCGGGTAGCCCTTTTCGGCACGCAGCACGTGCATGGTTTCGGTGCCGTAGGGGGTGATGTTGAACTCGGCACCGGCGGCGGCCACGGATTCCCAGGTGTTCAGCCCGTACCAGGCCGGGACGTTGATCTCGTAGGCAAGTTCACCGGAGAACGAAATCCGGCAGATCCGGGCGCGTACGCCGGAGGCGAGGGTGGTTTCGCGGAAGGTCATGAACGGGAAGGCTTCCGCGTCCAGGCCGCCGTTGGCAGCCAGTTCGGGCGCCACCTTGGCGATGACCTCACGGGACTTTGGCCCGACGACGGCGATCGTGCTCCACTGTTCCGTCACGGAGGTGCACTGCACGTCCAGTTCCGGCCACTCGGTCTGCAGCCATTCCTCCAGCCAGTCCAGTACTTTGGCGGCACCGCCGGTGGTGGTGGTCATGAAGTAGGTGTCGTCGTCCACGCGGAGGGTCACGCCGTCGTCGAAGATCATGCCGTCCGGGGTGCACATGACGCCGTAGCGTGCCGAGCCCGGGGCGAGCTTCTTGAACGCGTTGGTGTACATCCGGTTCAGGAACTCCCCCGCGTCCTTGCCGCGGATTTCGATCTTGCCCAAGGTGGTGGCGTCCATGAAGCCAACGGATTCGCGGACGGCGGCGCATTCGCGCAGCACGGCAGCGTCCATGTCCTCCCCGGCCTGCGGGTAGTACCAGGGCCGCTTCCACTGTCCAACGTCCTCGAACAGCGCGCCCTTGGCCACGTGCCAGGGGTGGATGGACGTAACGCGGGCGGGGTCGAACAGTTCCCCGCGCTGGCGTCCGGCCAGTGCCGCGAAAGCCACCGGGGTGAAGGGGGCGCGGTAGGTGGTGGTGCCGATGTCTCCGATGCCGCGGGAGGCTTCGCCGACGGTGCGCAGGGCCGCGGCGATGACGCCGATGGCGTTGACGCCGGAGGTCTTGCCCTGGTCGTTGGCCGTGCTGATGGAGGTGTACCGCTTGATGTGTTCCACCGAGCGCATGCCGGCACCGGTGGAGCGGAGGACGTCCGCCACGGACTGGTCGCGCTGGAAGTCCACGAAGTGGTGGTGCCAGTCATCCGGGGTGCCGTTCTCGCCCGGTACCAGCCACAGCTGGCGGGTGGGGGCGGAGGCCTTCGGGTCGCCGAACACGGAGGGTTCGACGGCGGATTCGAAGCCCGTGGCGATGGCCGCCCTGGCGCCGGCGGAGATGCCCTCCGCGACGCAGTCTTCGGTGGCGAAGGAGCCGCGGCCGGCGCCAATGGTCTGCTGGGCGGGGACCTCGGTGCTGGGCACGAAGGCTGCCAGCTCCTCGTCCCAGCGCAGCTTGCCCTGGCGCTGGGAGTGCAGGTGGACCAGCGGGCTCCAGCCGCCGGACACAGCCAGCAGGTCTGCCGCGATCTGCTCGACGCCGGAGGTGAGCTCGCCGTCGTCGTTGATGCTGCGGACGGTCACGCCGTCCAGCCGGCCGTCGGCGCCGGCGGAGGTGTTGGCCACCGCGCTGCCGATCAGCACCCGGAGCCCGGATTCGACGGCGGCAGTCGCCGCTGCGGTCAGGGCCGGACGGGCGTCCACCACGGCGGCGACCTTGACGCCTGCGGCGGCGAGGTCGGCTGCGACGGCGTAGGCGCTGTCATTGGTGGTGCTGATGACCACGCGCTTTCCGGCCGCCACGCCGTAGCGGTTCAGGTAGCTGCGGACGGCGGAGGCCAGCATGATGCCGGGGCGGTCGTTGTTCTCGAACACCAGGGGGCGTTCGTGGGCGCCCGGGGCGACGACCACCTGACTGGCACGGATGTGCCAAATCCGCTGGCGGGAGACACCGGGGGCGGCGGGGCTGGTGAGGTGGTCGGTGCGGTTCTGGACGGCGATGACGTAGTTCGCGTCGTAGGCGCCGAACGCGGTGGTGCGGTTCAGGACCGTGGACTCGGCGCCGGATACCAGCTCGGCTTCGACGTCGGCCACCCATTCCAGGGCGGGCTTTCCTTCGATGGTCTCGGCAAGGCCGGGAGCGGTGGAACCGGAGAGCAGCGAGCCGCCGAGTTCGGGCTGGTCATCGAGGAGCATGACCCTGGCGCCGGTGCGGACAGCCTCGCGGGCTGCGGCCAACCCGGCGGGGCCGCCACCGATCACCAGGACGTCGGTGTGGACGTACTTCTTGTCGTATTCGGCGCGGTCGTCCTCCGGGTCCAGCTTGCCCAGGCCGTTGAGCAGGGTGGCCTGGAGTCCGTCCACCAGGGAGACGGTGGTGGCGGGGAGCATGGATTCGGCAACGTGGCCGGGGAAGCGGGCTTCCACTCGGACCAGGGCGTTGGCCTCCTCCACGCCGGCGGACATGATGCCGCGGGGGCGGTCCTCGTAGAGGGAGTTGCCGGCGGCGATGCGGCCGTTGGCCAGCAGCGCGGAGGCCAGGGTGTCACCGGGGTGGCCGGTGAACTCCTCGCCGTCCACAGTGAAGCGCCAGGAGATGGTGCGGTCGATGCGGCCGCCGGTAGCCAGGCGGGCGTTCTGGGAAGTCACTTGGTCGCTCCTTCCGGGGCGGTGGTGCTGAGGATGCTCGTGGTGGAGGTGCTGGGAGCGGCACTTCCCGTGGTGGTGCTTTCAGGGCCGGTGCTGGCAGTCCCGGTTTCGGGTGCGCCGTCCGGGGAGCGGTCAGGCCGCTTCGACCCCATCGGGTAGACAGCCTTGATGTCGTAGCTCACGGTGTCGCGGAGCATGTTGAACCACTGGCGGCAGCCGGTGCTGTGGACCCAGCGCTCGGCGAAGATGCCTTTGGGGTTCTCGCGGTAGAAGAGGTAGCGGGACCACTCCGTGTCGCTCAGCTCGTTGGGGTTCTCGGGGTACGGGACGTGGGCCTGTCCCCCGTAGTGGAATTCGGTTTCGTCCCGCGGGCCGCAGTTGGGGCATGGGATCAGCAGCATGTGCGTTAGTCCTTTTCTGGTGGCGGCGGCTAGTGGGCCACGGCGGCGGCGCCGTGTTCGTCGATGAGGGCGCCGGTTTCGAAGCGTTCCAGAGAGAACGGCTTGTTCAGCTGGTGCGGGGCGCCGGTGGCGATGGTGTGGGCGAAGGTCATGCCCGCGGCGGGGGTTCCCTTGAACCCGCCGGTGCCCCAGCCGCAGTTCACGAACATGTTTTCCACGGGGGTCAGGCCCACGATGGGTGAGGCGTCGAGGGTGGTGTCCACGATGCCGCCCCAGGTCCGGAGCACGTGGGCCCGGGCGAAGATCGGGAAGAGTTCGACGGCGGCCGCCATCTGCTGCTCGATCACGTGGAACGAGCCGCGCTGGCCGTAGCCGTTGTAGGAGTCCACGCCGGCACCCATGACCAGTTCGCCCTTGTGCGCCTGGGAGACGTAGACGTGCACGTGGTTGGACATGACCACCGTGGGGTGGACGGGCTCGTGCAGTTCGGAGACCAGAGCCTGCAGGGGGTGGGACTGGATGGGGAGCTGGAATCCGGCCATTTCGGCCAGGACGGAGCTGTGGCCTGCGGCGCAGAGGCCCACCTTCTCCGTGTTGATGGTGCCGCGGTTGGTCTTGACGCCCACCACGCGGTCGCCGTCCTTCAGGAAGCCGGTCACCTCGCAGTTCTGGATGATGTCAACGCCCATTTCGTCGCACTTGCGGGCGAAGGCCCAGGCCACGTGGTCGTGCTTGGCGATGCCGGCGCGGGGCTGGTAGGTGGCGCCCATGACGGGGTAGCGGATGTTGTCGCGGATGTTCAGGATGGGGCAGAGTTCCTTGACCTGCTGCGGGTCCAGCCATTCGGCGTCCACGCCGTTGAGCTTGTTGGCACCGACGCGGCGCATGCTTTCGCGCACATCGCCCAGGGTGTGGGCGAGGTTCATGACGCCGCGCTGGCTGAAGAGGAAATCGTACTCAAGTTCCTCGGGCAGGATTTCCCAGAGTTTGAGGGCCTGCTCGTAGATGGCGGCGCTCTCGTCCCAGAGGTAGTTGGAGCGGATGATGGTGGTGTTGCGGGCCATGTTGCCACCGGCGAGCCAGCCCTTTTCGAGGACGGCGATGTTGGTCATCCCGTGGTTCTTGGCCAGGAAGTATGCGGTGGCCAGGCCGTGCCCGCCGCCGCCGACGATCACGGCGTCATAGGAGGACTTGGGTTCCGGGTTCCGCCAGAGGAAGTCCGGGTGCTCCGGAAGGTGCTGGGTGCTCACTGGGCGGCTCCAATCAGGTCTGCCTCGATGCCGGCCAGGTTGGCGTCGGCGGAGAGGTGCGGGTAGAGGGGGAACTTGCCGGCCAGGGCCGTCACGCGTTCCCGGAGTTCGACGGCGGTTTCCCCGGGGAGGGTGCCGGTGCCGGCGGAGGCAATCAGCGCCGTGGCGATGATGTCCGCAACCTCGGTGAACTCGGCGGCGCCGAAGCCGCGGGCGGCCAGGGCGGGGGTGCCGATCCGGAGGCCGGAGGAGACCATCGGCGGGCGGGGGTCGAAGGGGACGGCGTTGCGGTTGACCGTGATGCCGATCTGGTGGAGTGCGTCCTCACCCTGCTGGCCGTCGAGTTCGGAGTTGCGGAGGTCAACCAGGACCAGGTGGACGTCGGTGCCGCCGTTGACTACGGAAATGCCCGCGGCTGCGACGTCGTCCTTGAGGAGTCGCTCGGCCAGCAGCTTGGCGCCCTGCAGCACCCGTTCCTGGCGTTCCTTGAATTCGGGGGCGGCAGCGAGCTTGAACGCCACGGCCTTGGCGGCCACAACGTGCTCCAGCGGACCACCCTGCTGGCCCGGGAACACAGCGCTGTTGATCTTCTTGGCGTATTCCTCCTTGGCCAGGATGACGCCGCCTCGCGGACCGCCCAGGGTCTTGTGCGTGGTGGTGGTGACCACGTCCGCGTACGGGACGGGGTTGGGGTGCAGGCCGGCGGCGACGAGTCCGGCGAAGTGCGCCATGTCCACCATGAGGTAGGCGCCCACGAGGTCGGCGATGCGGCGGAATTCGGCGAAGTCCAGCTGGCGGGAGTAGGCGGACCAGCCGGCCACGATCAGCTTGGGCTTGTGCTCCAGGGCCAGGGCTTCCACCTCGGCCATATCGATCCGGAGGTCTTCCTCGCGGACGTGGTAGGGAACCACGTTGTAGAGCTTGCCGGAGAAGTTGATCTTCATGCCGTGCGTGAGGTGTCCGCCGTGCGCCAGGGAGAGCCCCAGGATGGTGTCGCCCGGGTTCAGCAGGGCGAACATGGCGGCGGCGTTGGCCTGGGCACCGGAGTGCGGCTGCACGTTGGCGAACTCGGCGCCGAAGAGTGCCTTCACGCGGTCGATGGCCAGCTGCTCGATGACGTCCACGTGCTCGCAGCCACCGTAGTAGCGCTTGCCCGGGTATCCCTCGGCGTACTTGTTGGTGAGCACCGAGCCCTGGGCCTCCATGACGGAGGACGGAGCGAAATTCTCCGACGCAATCATTTCCAGGGTGGACTGCTGGCGGTGCAGTTCCTGTGCCACAGCGGCGGCGACGTCGGCGTCGACCGTGGCGAGCGAGGCGTTCAGTACGTCCTGCATTGTTCTCCTTCTGAGCCCTTCGGAGTTACTGACCTATAACTGATCTGTAACTGATATATTAGAACTGTCGTAATAGTATGTTCCAGATCACTTGGACGTCAATAGCACTCCTGGGAAGGCTCGAAATGAGCGTCACATTAGAGAACCACCTGGCCGGCGACGGGGACCTCTCACTCTCCGAACAGGCCTACCGGCACCTCCGCGACCGGCTCATCATGCTGGACATCCGGCCGGGCGAGGCAATCAACGACGGCAAACTGGCCGCCGAGCTCGGGATCGGCCGGACGCCGGTCCGGGAAGCCCTCAAGCGGCTGGAAAGTGACCACCTCGTGGTGTCCTATCCCCGCCGCGGAACGTTCGCCACCATCGTCGACATCACCGAACTCGCTGACGTTTCGGAGCTGCGCGAATCCTTGGAACCTTTGGCCGCACGCCGGGCCGCGAAGCTGGCAACGCCGGCGCTGCGGGCGGAAATCCGGGAAACCGCGGCCGCGATCTCCACCATGGGCGACGACGACGATCCCTACGACCTCATGCGGTACGACATCAAGGTCCACCGGCTGATCTACCGGGCCGCCGCGAACGCGCACCTCGAGGACGTCCTGATCCGTTACGACAACCTGGCCACGCGCATCTGGTGCATGGTGCTGGAAAAGGTACCGTCCGTCGCGTCCCACATTGCCGAGCACGTTGAGCTGCTGGAGGCAGTGGCCGACGGCGACGCGGACCGGGCGGGCAAGCTCGCCCTGGAGCACGTCACCAGTTTCGAGCAGGCCATCCGGAACGTGCTCTAGCCGTCGCGTCCAACCGCGGCTAGCCCAGCCGGGCCCGTACCTCCTGCGCGAATTCCAGCGTGGTGGCCGAGCCTCCCAGGTCCGGTGTGGCGATGCCGTCTGCCAGCGCCGACTCGAAAGCGCCGGTAAGGGACTGCGCGGCCGCCGCCTCGCCCAGATGGTCCAGCATCATGGCGGCAGCCCAGAGGGCGCCGACGGGGTTGGCGATGCCCTTGCCGGCGATGTCCGGGGCGGAACCGTGGACTGGCTCGAACATCGACGGGTGCCGGCGCTCGGGGTTCAGGTTGGCACTCGGGGCGATGCCGATGGAACCGGCCACTCCGGCCACCAGGTCGGACAGGATATCCCCGAACAGGTTGGATGCGACGATGGTGCGGACGCTGGTGGGCTTCATGACCAGCCGGGCCGCGAGCGCATCGATGAGCACCTTGTCCACCGTGACGCCGGGGAACTGTTCCACCGTCCGGGCCACCACTTCGTCCCAGAACGGCATGGTGTGGATGATGCCGTTGGATTTGGTGGCCGAGACCAGGATGCCGCCGCGTTTCGTTGCGGCCTCTGCCGCGTAGCGGGCCACCCTGCTGATGCCGGCTTTGGTGAAGACGCTCTCCTGGACGGCGAATTCAGCGTCCGTCCCCGCACCGAAGCGGCCGCCGATCTGCGAGTACTCGCCTTCAACGTTTTCCCGGACCACCACGATGTCCAGGTCCTCGAGGCCCGGCATCGCTCCCTTGACCCCGGGCAGCAGCTTCATGGGGCGAAGGTTGACGTACTGGTCGAACTCCCGGCGAATGGGAATCAGCAGTCCCCACAACGTCACGTCATCGGGGACGTCGGGGGTGCCCACCGCTCCCAGGTAGATCCCGTCGCCACTGCCGAGCTGCTCAATGCCGTCAACGGGCATCATCCGGCCGGTTTTGAGGTAGAGGTCGCTGTTCCAGTCACGGACACGCCAGTTGACGGTGAAGCCATGCAGCCCGGCCACAGCATCCACGCACCCCATGGCTACCTCGGTGACGTCCACGCCGATGCCATCACCGGGAATCGAATCGATGGTGTAGGTGCGGGTCATGTTTTTCCTGTCTTTCCGGCGTTCGTGGGTGTGGGTAAAGCCTAAGCCGGGGTCGGCGACGCCGAGGCTCCAGCACGGGCGGCACGCGGCAGAAATCCCGCCGGTTCGCTTTTGATCCTGATGAGCGCAGATTCGACGGCACCCTGGACTACTGCTTCGGCCCCGAGGGTACTCGCAACGATGCGCGGGAGCGGCAGTCCGGAGTCTGTGGGCAGCAAGCCGCGCGCGCGTTCCAGGACGGGCTCGATGGCACCGGAGATGCCGCCGGCAATGACGACCCGCTCAATATCGAGAAGGCTGGCGAGCGCCACCGTGATGCGGGCCAGCCGTTCACCCAGCCGCCCGATGATGTCCCGCGCAAACGGATCCCCCTCACGGGCCGCCCGGAACACATCCTCCGCACTGATGTCCCCCTCGCTTATCTGCCGCAGAGAGGTAGCGCCGCCGTAGGCATGCACTCCCGCACGCGCCCACGTCCGGGCCAGCGCTCCGAGCCCGTCGGAGCCTCCCTCGTCGGACACGAGCTTATTGTCGAAGACGTCCAGGAACCGCATCTCGCCGGCACCGCCCTGCCGCCCCCGCAGAAGGCGTCCATCGACGATGAGGCCGGCTCCAAAGCGCTCCCCCGACAGCAAGGTGGCCACATTGGCTGACGGCTCGTGTGCCTGTTCCGCAAGGGCAGCGAGGTTGGCGTCATTCTCCACCATCACCTCACCGGGAAGCCCAGCGGTGAATCCGGAATTCATCAACTGCCAGAACTCGCCGCCCCCGGGAGACATGCCGGCGGCGTCAACCGGCGCGGGAACCCCGACGACCGTCAGCATGACGTCTCCGGCATCGCACCCTGCGTCCTCCAGCGTCCGGCCAATCAATTCGGCCGCAGCGGCAAGGCGTCCGGCCCGTCCCAGCATGTGTGAATCAATGCGCTGGCACCGCTTGCCGAGCTCACGGCCACGCAGGTCAGCAACGAGGGTTGTCAGGCGGCTCTCGCCGGCGTCCAGCCCCACCACTACGCCGGCAGCTTCCCGCAGCCGGTACCGGCGGGCCGGCCGGCCCTTGTTCGAGCGGCCGGCATCGCTTTCGTCGCCCACTTCTTCCAGCCAGCCCGCGTGGACAAGCCCGTCGCATACGCCGAGCACCGTGGCCCGGGTCAGGCCGGTGGCCGCCATTGCTTCACCCGCCGTGAACACCTGCTCCTGAAGGGCAAAGCGCAGCAGTGCTACCGAGTTGATCTGCCGTAACAGTTGGGTCGAGCTCGCCGTAGTTCCGTCCACCCCTTGACGATATCCCCTGCGTCCCCCATCCTCGTATAGGACTTAAATATAAGATCCAAATAAACTGTCTCAACCGCCCCCAGGAGCCGATGTTGCCACCTTTGACGTCCGCAGGGACGCACGTTTCCCGACGTACTTTCCTTGCCGCTGCGGGAGGTGCGCTGGCTGCCTTTGGCCTGGCCGGCTGCGCCCCGGCGGGAACGCGGCCCACCATCACATTCCACCAGTCCAAGCCCGAAGCCGTTCCGTACTTCCGTGACCTGGCTGCGAAGTTCACCGGATCGCAGGACCAGTTCCGGGTGCTGCATGACATGGCCACCAATCTGTCCGCCAGCTTTGTCCGCAGCAGTCCCCCGGATCTTGGCTGCCTGAACTACAACCTGGAGATGGCGCGGTTCATGGAGCGCGGTGCGCTCTCCGACCTTTCCGATCTCCCCGAGGCCGCATCCATCCGGAATGACGTGCTGGACCTTACCAACTGGTACCCCAGCTACCCCGGCCGCACCAGCGTGATCCCCTACTCGGTCATGGCCGCGTCCGTCATCTACAACCGCCGGATCTTCCAGGAGCACGGCCTGGCCGTTCCCACCACCTGGGACGAGTTGATCGACGTGTGCGAACGGCTGAAGTCAGCCGGGGTCACTCCCATCTACGGCACTTTCCGGGATCCGTGGACCGTGGCGCAGGGCCTCTTCGATTACACGGTGGGCGGCATGGTGGACGTGCGCGGTTTCTACGCCAGGATGCACGGGATCGGCGAGGATGTGGGGCCGGACTCCGAGGTGTCATTCCAAAAGACCTTGCTGGAGCCGGTGCAGCGAATGGTCCAGCTGACCAAGTACGTCAATCCCGATGCGGCAAGCCGGGGCTACGGTGACGGCAACACCGCCATGGCGCAGGGCCAGGCGGCAATGTACTTCCAGGGCCCGTGGGCCTTCGGAGAAATCGAAAAGGCGGCCACCGGCCTGGACCTTGGCACCTTTCCCCTGCCAATGACCGCCGACCCCGCCGACCTCAAAGTCCGGGTGAACATCGACCTCTCACTGTGGGTCCCCGAGGTCGCGAACGGAAAAGAAGGCGCGCGAGCCTTCCTCCAATACCTTCTGCAGCCGGAAATCCAGAACCCCTACAACGCCAAGTTCCTGGGATTCGGCACGGCCAAGGACGCTCCCCCTGTCACCGATCCGCGCATCGTCGAAATGCAGAAGTACTACGACGAAGGCCGCTTCTACATGGGCGCATCGCAATTCATCCCGAACACGATTCCCGCGGCCAACTACCTCCAGTCGATCATTGGTGGCGCCGATCCCGAAGCCACCCTGCGCCGGATGGACGCCGACTGGGCGCGCCTGGCTTTCCGGGCGTAGCCGCACTTCCGCCCCGACGCACGAAACGAGGATTCCCCCATGTCATCAATGACCAGAACTTCCACCAGGGCGGCTGCGGCTCCCGCGGCGGCGCCGAAGGTGAAAAGTGCCCGGAAGAGCCGGGTTGACCCGCTTTATTACTTCTTTCTCTTCCCCTCGCTCGCAATCTTCACGCTCGCTGTCACGCTCCCCGCCGTGCTCGGCTTCGTCTACAGCTTCACCAATTCGGTCGGCTTCGGGGACTTCGAGTTCATCGGCATTCGGAATTTCATCGCGGTTTTCCGCGATGAAGGAGTCCTGGGTGCCTACGGATTCACCCTCGCCTTTTCGCTCCTGACCGTCATCGTCGTCAACATCCTGGCGTTCCTCCTGGCCCTGGGACTGACGTCCCGGGTCCGTTTCCGGACGGCGCTGCGCACGGTGTTCGTGATCCCCATGGTGATCTCCGGCATCGTCATCGCCTTTGTCTTCCAGTACCTCTTCTCCAATTCGCTGCCACTGGCGGGCAGGAGCCTGGGGATTGAGCCGCTGGCCACGAGCATCCTCGCCAACCCGGACCTTGCCTGGCTGGGGATCGTTTTCGTCACTGCCTGGCAGTCGATCCCGAGCGCCATGCTGATCTACATCGCGGGGCTCCTCACGGTCCCGCCGGAGGTCTATGAAGCCAGTTCCATCGACGGCGCGACCCCCTGGCACAACCTGCGGCACATCACGTTGCCGCTGGTTGCCGGGTACGCGGTGATCAACACGGTGCTTGGTTTCAAGAACTACCTCAACGCCTACGACATCATCGTGGGCCTCACCGACGGCGGCCCCGGGGTGTCCACCCGCAGCGTTGCCATGGCCATCTTCCGGGGCTTTGAAGGCGGCGACTACGCCTACCAGATGGCCAACGCGGTGATCTTCTTCCTCATCAGCATCACCATCGCACTCATACAGCTTCGCTTCACACGTGGCAAAGGAGGGATCGCATGACCAACGCGACCCGCACTACCCCCGCAGGACCGGCCAATGCAGGACCAGCCAACGCCGGAACAATCAACGCAGGACCAGCAAGCGCCGGGAAGGGACGGATCCGCAGCGGCCACGAACGCACCAACTGGACCGCCACCGTCATCCTCATCGTGTGCACGCTCGGTGTGCTCGTCCCGCTGTACGTAACGGTCAGCATGGCTTTCAAAACCACCGGGCAGGCCGTCAACGGCAACGCCTTCTCACTGCCGGCGCCCCTGAGCCTCGAAGGCTTCAGCCAGGCATGGACGCTGACGAACTTTCCCCGGGGCTTCGCGATATCCGTTTTCGTATCCGCCACGGCAGTCGTTGGAGAGATCGTCGTATCAGCGCTGGCCGCCTATGCCATAGTCCGCAACTGGGACCGCCGGATCTTCCGCTGGTCATTCTTTTACCTGCTCGCAGCCATGTTCATCCCGTTCCCCGTCGTGGCACTGCCGCAAATCCAACTGACGGGCATGGTGGGGCTGGACAATCCACTCGGCGTTGCGATCCTGCACATCGTTTTTGCCCTGGCCTTCAACACGATGCTGTTCACCGCGTTCCTGCGCTCCATCCCCCTGGAACTGGAGGAAAGCATGCGAATGGACGGCGCCGGGACGTGGCAGGTATTTTGGCGGCTCATCTTCCCGCTGCTCGGACCAATGAGCGCAACCGTGGGGATCTTCGCCTTCATCGCGTCCTGGAATGACTTCATGATGCCCTCACTCATCATTTCCGACCCCGAACTGCAGACCATCCCCGTGCTGCAAAAGATCTTCCAGACGCAGTTCAGCAACAGCTACAACGTGGCCTTCGCTTCCTACCTGATGGCAATGGCGCCGGCCATCATCGTCTACCTCTTTACCCAGCGGTGGGTCATGTCCGGCCTCACCCAGGGTGCCGTTAAGTAAGGCGCCTCGCGCCACCTGCCCCCCCGGCATGACACCCACTGAACAACCTGAAGGAATGCATCGTGCCCATCACGGCGACCTCACACCCGGCGCCCGGCGCAGCCGTGGAATCCAGCACAACCGCGGACTTTCGCATCGGAATCGACGTCGGCGGGACCTGGATCAAGGGTGCCGTGGTCAACGTGGCCAACGGGAGGATGGGCAGCGGCGTCCGCCGGCTCCCGACGCCGTCCGGCGGCAGGGTGCATGACGTCGCGGACACCGTTGCCCGGCTCATCGCGGATCTTGAGCCGGAAAGCCCGGGGACTGGTACCCGGGCAGTCGGGGTGGCTGTCCCCTCGATAGTCCATCGAGGGGTTGCCAGGTCCGCGGCCAACATGGACAGCAGCTGGGTCGGGCTTGATGTCCAGTCCTACCTGGAATCCCACCTGGGCCGGCCTGTAGGGGTCGTGAATGACGCCGATGCCGCCGGGGAAGCGGAAGCCCGCTACGGTGCCGGCGCAGCCACCCAGGGCGTCGTCCTGGTCCTGACCCTGGGAACAGGCATCGGATCGGCACTCATCGTGGACGGCAGGCTGGTGCCAAACTTCGAATTGGGCCACCTGGAAATCGGCGGCTTCAAGGCAGAATCCCGGGCCTCCGCCGTCGTCCGCGAAAACGAAGGCCTCGACTGGGTGGAGTACGCCGGCCGGCTGCAGCGGTACCTGGCCCATGTTGAGTTCCTGTTCTCGCCGGACCTCATCATCATCGGCGGGGGAATCTCGGCGTGCAGCCACGAATACCTGCCCCGCCTGTCACTGCGCACCCCGGTCATCCCGGCAAGGCTGGAAAACTCGGCGGGCGTGGTGGGCGCTGCCCTGCAGGCAACAGCTGCCGGCAACGAGATCATCCAAAATACCTGAAGTGTGACGTGGAATACTTCAGTACAAATGCCGCCGGACGTCCCGGCGTCGGCCGGAAGGGGCAGTGGCATGCAGGGAACCGTTAACGAGGACGAAGAAGCGCGCCAGTATGTGCTGTCCGCGTTGGCACGGGAACGTGGCCTCGGACTCGCAGCGGACCCGGACTTCGACCGGAGGATGGCCCGGCACTTTCCCACCCTCCGCAGCCTCTTCCATTCCCTGTACGGTGACCGGACGGACTGGCTGGATCAGCTCTCCGCGCTGGTGGTGCAGAGCGCAGCCTCCTGGCAGGAACGCCCGCAGGAGCTGAAAACCCTGGACGCCGAACGGGAGGCGGACCCGGACTGGTTCCAGTCCAACCGGATGCTGGGCGGCGTCTGCTACGTGGACCGCTACGCCGAAAGCCTCGAAGGGGTCCGCGCCCGCATTCCGTACTTCAAGGAACTGGGCCTCACCTACCTGCACCTCATGCCGTTGTTCCTGGCGCCGGAACCACATTCGGATGGCGGGTATGCGGTCTCAAGCTACCGTGAGGTCAACCCAAAGCTGGGCACCATGGAGCAGCTGCGATCCCTGGCAGCAGAACTGAGGGACAACGGCATCAGCCTGGTGGTGGACTTCATCTTCAACCACACCTCGGACGAGCACGACTGGGCCCGGAAGGCAGCCGCCGGGGACCCGGAATACAGCGGCTACTACTGGATCTTCCCGGACCGGACGCTCCCGGACGCCTTCGAGGCGGATGTCCGCGAGATCTTCCCGGAAAACCACCCCGGATCCTTTATCAGGATGGAGGACGGCCGGTGGGTCTGGGCTACGTTCCACACCTACCAATGGGACCTGAACTACTCCAACCCGGAGGTCTTCCGGGCCATGGCTGCCGAGATGCTGTTCCTTGCCAACCAGGGCGTTGACATCCTGCGGATGGATGCGGTGGCGTTCATCTGGAAGCAACTGGGTACCCCCTGCGAGAACCTTCCGCAGGCGCACACGCTGCTGCGGGCGTTCAACGCGGTGTGCCGGCTGGCGGCTCCGGCGCTGCTGTTCAAGTCCGAGGCCATCGTGCACCCGGACGAGGTAGCGCTCTACATCGACCGCAGGGAATGCCAGCTTTCCTACAACCCGCTGCAGATGGCCCTCATCTGGGAATCCCTGGCCACCAGGGATGTCTCGCTCCTGGCCCAGGCACTGCACCGGCGGCACAACATCCCGGAGGGCACGGCGTGGGTGAACTACGTCCGCAGCCATGACGACATCGGCTGGACCTTCGCCGATGAGGACGCCGCCGAACTGGGCATCAACGGCTTCGACCACCGCCGCTTCCTGAACTCCTTCTACGTCAACCGTTTCCCGGGAAGCTTTGCCCGCGGCGTCCCGTTCCAGGACAACCCCAAGACCGGCGACTGCCGGATTTCAGGCACGACGGCGTCCCTGTGCGGCATGGAGGTGGACCCCGCTGAGGCGGTGGAACGGATCCTCCTGGCCCATTCGGTGCCCTTCAGCACCGGCGGCGTCCCGCTGCTGTACCTGGGCGACGAGGTGGGGCAGGTCAACGACTATGGGTACGCGTCCGAGCCCGGCCACGAGGAGGATAGCCGCTGGGTGCACCGGCCGCATTTCCCCGCGGAGCAGTACGCCCGCCGCCTGGACCCTGCCACGCCGGAAGGAGCCGTGTACGCCGGGCTGAAGCGGATGATCGAGGTCCGGACCAGCACCCCCGGACTGGCGGGGACCACGCTGATCGATTTCGGCACCAACAACCGCGCAGTGCTCGGCTACCAGCGGCCGGGCGCGACGGAGGACGGTCCCACCGTCCTGGCCCTGGCCAACTTCAGCGACGACGCCCAGACCCTCCCGGCTGAAACGTTCGGCGGCTTCTCCCGTGCCGCCGTCGACCTTCTCTCCGAAGCAACCATGCAGCTGGTCGACGGCGTCACCCTCCTCCCCCGGCAATACCTCTGGCTGCGCGTCACGCCGCGGTAACCGGGAGGCTGCGATTGGGACCTGGCACCGGGGCGTGAAACCATACGGATCATGGCCTCCAAGATTGCGTACCAGGGTGAGCCCGGCGCCAACTCCAATATCGCGTGTCAGCAGATGTTCCCGGACATGGAAAGCGTGCCGTGCGCCAGTTTTGAGGATGCCTTTGAGCTGGTGACCAGCGGCGAGGCGGAGCTGGCCATGATCCCCATCGAGAACTCGATCGCCGGCCGGGTGGCGGACATCCACATCCTGCTGCCGCAGTCCAACCTGCAGATCGTGGGCGAGTACTTCCTGCCCATCCATTTCGACCTGCTGGGCATCCCGGGCAGCACCATTGAAGGCGCCACGGAGGTCCACAGCCACATCCACGCACTGGGCCAGTGCCGGAAGCTGATCCGCGAGCACGGCCTCAAGCCCGTCATCGCCGGCGACACTGCCGGTTCGGCCAGGGAGGTGGCGGAATGGAACGATCCGCGCAAGCTCTCCCTCGCTCCCCCGTTGGCCGCCGACATCTACGGCCTGAAGGTCCTGGCCTCCCGGGTGGAGGACGACCCCTCCAACACCACCCGCTTCGTGGTCCTGGCCCGCGAAAAGGCACTGCCGGTCCGGGACGAACTTCCCGGACCGGCAGTCACCAGCTTTGTGTTCCGGGTGCGCAACGTCCCGTCCGCCCTGTACAAGGCACTGGGCGGCTTCGCCACCAACGGCGTGAACATGACCCGGCTGGAAAGCTACATGGTGGGCAACGAGTTCGCCGCCACCATGTTCATGGCTGATGTCGAAGGCCACCCCGAGGACCTGCCGCTGAAGCTGGCCCTCGAGGAACTGGACTTCTTCACCACCGAGGTGCGGATCCTCGGCGTGTACGCCGCGGCCGACTACCGGGCCGCGGCCGCAACCGCCTGACGCGGTGCCGTGGGGGCGGCCTTCAGCAGCGGCGTGAAGAACGCGCCCAGCTCCGCGGTTGCCGTCAGCGGCAGGACATTGGCCACGTACTGGTCCGGGCGGACCACCACCACAACGCCGCTGCGATCCAGGCCGCGGAGGTCGAAAATGTCCGCCTTGGGATCCGTGGCGTACACCTTCTCGTAGTCGGTCAGCTTGAACGGGCCTACCAGCGGCTTGAAGACGGCGGGCACGGCATTGATGTCGACGGCGGTGTGCGGCTGCTGGTAGATGACCTTCAGGTCGAACCATGCGTCCGGGTCGGCGCCGGCAGGGGTGGCGGCCAGCGGGGACTCCGGAGAGTTCGCGAACCACTCGGCGAGCATGTCCGTTGCCGAGTTGGTGCCCGGCAGGGCGGGGTCGGCGAAGACGTAGATCCGCCAGCGGCCGTCGGCGGTGGCGTGGTGGCCCAGATGGAGGGGGTTGGTGTCCCCCACCCGGACCACGGGTGCCGACTTGAAGCGCTTGCCCACGGGGAATCCGGTGGCCAGGTCTTGGTGGTCGGTGCTCCCAACGATCAGGGACGGCGTGTACTGCGTCATGAAGCCGGCAGGGAATTCGGCGGTCTGCACGTAGAAGTCCTCAAGGTCGGAAGGGTGCTCGAACTCCTCCGGCTTCTTGGCCATCATGGTGGACCATTCCTTGTCGAAGTCGATGAGGTTCTTGGCCACCACCTGGCGTTCCTCGGAGTACGTGGTGAGCAGGCTCTCCGGGCTGCGGCCCTCCAGCACGTGGCCCAGCTTCCACGCGATGTTGAAGCCGTCCTGCATGGAGACGTTCATCCCCTGGCCGGCCTTGGCGCTGTGGGTGTGGCAGGCGTCCCCGGTGATGAACACCCGCGGGGTGCGGGTGCCGCGCTCGGCCGGCAGGACGTCGTCGAACCTGTCCGTGAGCCGGTGGCCCACCTCGTAGACGCTGTGCCACGCGACGTTCCGGACGTCCAGCGTGTAGGGGTGCAGGATCGCGTTGGCCTTGGCGATGATCTCCTCGATGGTGGTGTTGCGGACCGAGTGCTGGCTGTTCGGATCCACTTCGCCCAAGTCCACGTACATGCGGAACAGGTGGCCGCCCTCGCGCGGGATCAGCAGGATGCTGCCCTCGGCACCCTGGATGGCGCACTTGGTCCGGATGTCCGGGAAGTCGGTGACGGCCAGCGTGTCCATGACACCCCAGGCGTGGTTGGCCTGGTCGCCGGCAAGGGTGCAGCCGATGGCCTGGCGCACCTTGCTGCGCGCACCATCCGCGCCCACCACATACTTGGCGCGGACAATCCGTTCCTGGCCTTCGTTGGGTCCGGCGGTGTGGCGGAGGGTCACGGTGACGGGGTAGTCGCCCTCGGCGGCCACCGTCAGGCCCTCGAAGTCGTAGCCGTAGTCAGGCTTGAGGCGTGTGGGCGAGTTGGCGGCAAATTCCGCGAAGTAGTCCAGCACGCGGGCCTGGTTGACGATCAGGTGGGGGAACTCGCTGATGCCCATCTCGTCATCCACGGCCCGGGCAGTCCGGATGATGTTCGCGTGGTTGGCGGGATCCGGCTTCCAGAACGCCATTTCGGTGATGCGGTACGCCTCGGCGATGATCCGCTCCGCGAAACCGAAGGCCTGGAACGTCTCCACGCTGCGCGCCTGGATGCCGTCGGCCTGCCCGATGGCGAGCCTGCCGGGGCGGCGTTCGATGATCCGGGTGGTCACGTTGGGGAACATGGACAGCTGGGCCGCGGCGAGCATGCCGGCAGGTCCGGTGCCCACGATGAGGACGTCCACTTCGTCAGGAAGTTCCTCGGGGCGGTTAAGGCCGACGCCGGCCGCCGGCTGGATTCGGGGGTCACCGGATACGTATCCGTGGTGGTGGAACTGCACGGGCTTTCCTCACTTCGTTGTGGATGACTATCGGGACTGTGTTCTATATCAGAACACGTGATTCGATAATCGAAACTATAAATCTGGCTTCCACTGTACGCCCCATGTGATCCGGGCTACAAGTGCCATCGGTCAACTCGTCAAAAGCCCGGAAAATTGGGGGTTGACGGTCTGCGCCCGATGGGTGATAGTGATCGTATACGATTTCGTACCTGATGAGGAGAAGGCTTTGGAGCAGGTCAACGGCGACACCCTGGCGGCAGCACGCAAGGTGATCGCAGTGCACATCAACTACCCCAGCCGGGCGGCGCAGCGTGGCCGCACGCCGGCCCAGCCGTCCTACTTCCTCAAGCCTTCCAGTTCGCTGGCCCTAGGCGGAAGCCCCGTAGAGCGTCCGGCCGGTTGCGAACTGCTCGGGTACGAGGGCGAGATCGCCCTGGTCATCGGCAAGGCCGCCCGCCGCGTCAGCATCGAGGATGCGTGGAGCCACGTTGCGGCCATTACCGCCAGCAACGACCTCGGCGTGTACGACCTGCGCTGGGCGGACAAGGGCTCCAACCTCCGGTCCAAGGGCGGGGACGGGTTCACCCCGGTGGGCCCGGCACTGATTCCGGCAGACGCCGTCGACCCTTCACAATTGCGGATCCGTACCTGGCACAACGGGGACCTGGTCCAGGACGACACCACCGGGGACCTGCTCTTCCCGTTCGCCCGGCTGGTGGCGGACCTCTCCCAGCTCCTCACGCTCGAGGAAGGCGACATCATCCTCACCGGCACGCCGGCCGGCGCCTCGGTCGCGAAGCCGGGCGACATGCTGGAAGTGGAAGTGGAGACGGTGGACGGCCGCCTGACCACCGGCCGGCTGGTCACCACCGTTGAGGAAGGCACGACGGCGTTCGCGGACTTTGGTGCCCGGCCCAAGGTCGATGACCTGCAGCGGGAGGAAGCCTACGGTTCCCGTGAAGCGGCGGGGCTTGCCGCCGTCGCGCCTGCCCTCACTCCGGAGCTGAAAGCCAAGCTGGAGTCCGTCGCCACCGCCACCCTGTCCTCCCAGATGCGCAAGCGGGGCCTTAACAACGTCAGCATCGACGGACTGCAGGCCACCCGCTCGGACCGCCGCGTGGTGGGACTGGCCCGCACCCTGCGCTACGTCCCCAACCGCGAGGACCTGTTCAAGACCCACGGCGGCGGCTTCAACGCCCAAAAGAAGGCCATCGACTCCGTGAACGAAGGCGAAATCCTGGTCATGGAAGCCCGCGGCGAAAAGGGAACCGGCACCGTGGGCGACATCCTGGCCCTCCGCGCCCAGGTCCGCGGCGCCGCTGCCATCATCACCGACGGCGGCGTCCGCGACTACTCCGCCGTGGCGGACCTGGAAATGCCCACCTACTTCGCCAACCCGCACCCGGCCGTTCTGGGGCGCCGCCACATCCCGTGGGACACGGACATCACCATCGCCTGCGGCGGAGCCACCGTCCAGCCCGGCGACATCATCGTGGCCGATTCCGACGGCATCCTGGTGATCCCGCCGGCCATCGCCGAAGAACTGGTGGCGGACTGCATCCAGCAGGAGAAGGAAGAAACCTTCATCTTCGAGATGGTCAAGCAGGGCAACAGCGTTGACGGCCTCTACCCCATGAACGCTGAATGGCAGGCCCGGTACCAGGAGTGGGAAGCAGGAAACCACAATGACTGAGGCCACCATGGTTGCCGGCAGCAAGTCCGAGCAGGCCTACCAGGCCGTCAAGGCCCGGATTGTCGAAGGCGCCTACACCCCCGGCTACCGGCTGGTGCTGGGCTCCATCGCCAAGGACCTGGGGTTCAGCGTGGTCCCCGTCCGCGAAGCCATCCGCCGGCTCGAGGCCGAGGGCCTGGTGACGTTCGAACGCAACGTGGGCGCCACCGTGGCCGGCATTGATCCCACCGAATACCTCTACACCATGCAGACCCTCAGCATCGTGGAAGGCGCCGCCACAGCGCTGTCCGCCCCGCTGATCGATCCCGCAGCCGTGGCCAGGGCCCGCGCCGTGAACGAAGAGATGCGCGAGTGCCTGGACCACTTCGACCCCGTCCGGTTCACGCAGCTCAACCAGGACTTCCACAGCGTCCTGTTCGAGCACTGCCCCAACCCGCACATCCTGGACCTGGTGCACCGCGGCTGGAACCGGCTCGCAGCCATCCGGTCCTCCACGTTCCGCTTCGTCCCGGGCCGCGCCCGCGATTCCGTGGATGAACACGAAAACCTGCTGAAGCTCATCGAAACCGGAGCCGACGCAGAGCAGATCGAAAAAGCCGCCCGGCTCCACCGCTCGGCAACCCTTGACGCATATCTCGCCCAAGCAAAGCACCAGTAAGGACTTCAACGATGACGACCTCAGTAGAAACCGCCAAGCACTACGTCCCTGAGGACCTGCCCACCCACATCCAGCACTACATCAACGGCCAGTTCGTCGATTCCGTGGGCGGCAAGACCTTCGACGTCCTGGACCCGGTGTCCAACAGGAACTACGCCACCGCCGCGGCCGGCCAAAAGGAAGACATCGACCTCGCCGTCGCCGCCGCCCGCGACGCGTTCGTGAACGGCCCCTGGCCGAAGATGAAGCCCCGCGAGCGCGCCCGCATCCTGAACAGGATCGCCGACGCCGTCGAGGCCCAGGAAGCCCGCCTCGCCGAACTGGAAACGTTCGATACCGGACTGCCGATCACCCAGGCCAAGGGCCAGGCCCTCCGCGCCGCCGAGAACTTCCGCTTCTTCGCTGACCTGATCGTGGCCCAGTTCGACGACGCCATGAAGGTCCCGGGCTCGCAGATCAACTACGTGAACCGCAAGCCGATCGGCGTGGCCGGACTGATCACCCCGTGGAACACCCCGTTCATGCTCGAGTCCTGGAAGCTGGCCCCGGCCCTGGCCACCGGCAACACCGTGGTCCTCAAGCCGGCCGAGTTCACGCCGCTTTCCGCGTCGCTGTGGGCCACCATCTTCAAGGACGCCGGCCTGCCCGATGGCGTCTTCAACCTGGTCAACGGCCTGGGCGAGGAAGCCGGCGACGCGCTGGTCAAGCACCCAGATGTCCCGCTGATCTCCTTCACCGGCGAGACCACCACCGGCCAGACGATCTTCCGCAACGCCGCCACCAACCTCAAGGGCCTCTCCATGGAGCTCGGCGGCAAGTCCCCCTGCGTCGTATTTGCCGACGCCGACCTGGACGCCGCCATCGATTCCGCCCTGTTCGGCGTCTTCTCCCTCAACGGCGAGCGCTGCACCGCCGGCTCCCGCATCCTGGTGGAGCGCGCCATCTACGACGAATTCTGCGAAAAGTACGCCGCCCGGGCCAAGAACATCGTGGTGGGCGATCCGCACGACCCCAAGACCCAGGTGGGCGCCCTGGTCCACCCCGAGCACTACGAGAAGGTGGCATCCTACGTGGAGATCGGCAAGTCCGAGGGCCGGCTCCTGGCCGGCGGCGGCCGCCCCGGCCACCTGCCCGAAGGCAACTACATCGCACCCACGGTGTTTGCCGACGTCGCCCCCGACGCCCGGATCTTCCAGGAAGAGATCTTCGGACCGGTCGTGGCCATCACCCCGTTCGAGAACGACGACGAGGCCCTCGCCCTGGCGAACAACACCAAGTACGGCCTGGCCGCCTACATCTGGACCCAGAACCTCACCCGGGCCCACAACTTCTCGCAGAACGTCGAAGCCGGCATGGTGTGGCTGAACAGCCACAACGTCCGCGACCTGCGCACCCCGTTCGGCGGCGTCAAGGCCTCGGGCCTGGGCCACGAGGGCGGCTACCGCTCGATCGACTTCTACACCGACCAGCAGGCCGTGCACATCACGCTCGGCACCGTCCACACCCCCAAATTCGGCGCCTAAGCCAACCGGCCGCCGTCCTACTTTCCACGCCCCCTTTCAAAGAAGAGAGAATCCAATGACCAACTTCGTCCCCACCCCCACCGTCCCGGCACCGGACATCGTCCGCTGCGCCTACATGGAAATCGTGGTCACGGACCTCCCCAAGTCCCGCGAGTTCTACGTTGACGTCCTGGGCCTGCACGTCACCGAAGAAGACGAAAACAACATCTACCTGCGCTCCCTCGAGGAGTTCATCCACCACAACCTGGTGCTGCGCAAGGGACCGGTGGCCGCCGTCGCCGCCTTCGCCTACCGCGTGAAGTCCCCCGCCGAGGTGGACGCCGCAGAGGCCTACTACAAGGAACTCGGCTGCCGGGTGGAGCGCCGCAAGGAAGGCTTCACCAAAGGCGTCGGCGACTCCGTCCGCGTGGAGGACCCGCTGGGCTTCCCCTACGAGTTCTTCTACGACGTAGAGCACGTGGAACGCCTCACCCAGCGCTACGACCTCTACTCCGCCGGCGAACTGGTCCGCCTTGACCACTTCAACCAGGTCACCCCGGACGTCCCCAAGGGCCGCAAGTACCTGGAGGACCTGGGCTTCCGCGTCTCCGAGGACATCAAGGATTCCGACGGCGTCACCTACGCCGCGTGGATGCACCGCAAGCAGACCGTGCACGACACCGCCCTCACCGGCGGCAACGGCCCGCGCATGCACCACGTCGCGTTCGCCACGCACGAGAAGCACAACATCATCCAGATCTGCGACAAGATGGGCGCCCTGCGCATCAGCGACAGGATCGAACGCGGCCCCGGCCGGCACGGCGTCTCCAACGCCTTCTACCTCTACATCCTGGACCCGGACGGACACCGCATCGAGATCTACACCCAGGACTACTACACCGGCGACCCGGACAACCCCACCATCACCTGGGACGTCCACGACAACCAGCGCCGCGACTGGTGGGGCAACCCCGTGGTCCCGTCCTGGTACACCGAAGCCTCCCTGGTCCTCGACCTCGACGGCAACCCGCAGCCGGTCATCGTCCGCGAGGAAAAGTCCGAGATGGCCGTGACCGTGGGCGCCGACGGCTTCTCCTACACCCGCAAGCCCGAAGGTGAAGCCGCTGAGGGCTTCAAGCTGGGAGTCCAGGTCTAACCATGCTGGAGCCAAAGACGATTGAGGCCATCGCGGACGAGCTGGTGGAAGCCGGCCGGACCCGCACCCCTGTTCCCCGCCTGACGGCCCGCTACCCGGAAATGACGGTGGAGGACTCCTACGCCGTGCAGCAGCTGTGGCGCCGCCGCAACGAGGACGCGGGCCGGACCCTGGTAGGGCGCAAGATCGGCCTCACGTCCAAGGCCATGCAGGCCGCCACCGGCATCACCGAACCGGACTACGGCGCCATCTTCGATGACATGGTGCTGGACACTGGCTGCTCCGTGGCGTGGGACAAGTACACGCACCCGCGGGTGGAGGTGGAGCTGGCGTTCGTCCTGAAGGACGGGCTGAAGGGCCCCGGCGTCACCATCTTCGATGTCCTGAAGGCCACCGACTACGTGGTTCCGGCCCTCGAAATCCTGGACTCCAGGATCGAGATGGAGGGCCGGACCATCGTGGACACCATCTCCGACAACGCCGCGATGGGCGCCATGGTGATCGGCGGCAACCCCGTCAAGCCGGACGCCGTGGACCTCCGTTGGGTCTCCGCCATCCTGTACAAGAACCAGACCGTGGAGGAGACCGGTGTGGCCGCCGGAGTCCTGGACCACCCTGCCAACGGCGTCCACTGGCTGGCCAACAAGATCGCCGCCCACGGCGACGCCCTGAAGGCCGGGGACATCATCCTGGCAGGGTCCTTCACCCGGCCCATGTGGGTCTACAAGGGCGACACCGTCCACGCCGACTACGGTCCCCTGGGGAGCGTGACATGCCGTTTCGAATAGAGGACACCTTCCGGTCCGCCTTGGCCCAGGCGGACCGCCCTCTCGCCGGGATGTGGGTCTGCTCCGGCAGCCCGCTGGTCGCCGAACTGTGCGCGGGATCGGGCCTGGACTGGCTCCTGGTGGACGCCGAGCACAGCCCCAACGGGCTCGAATCCATCCTGGCCCAGCTCCAGGCCGTCCACGGCTACCCGGTCCACACCCTGGTCCGGCCCCCGGTCAACGACACCGTGGTGATCAAGCAATACCTGGACCTGGGTGTGCAGAACCTGCTGATACCCATGGTCAACTCGGTGGCCGAGGCTGAAGCCGCGGTGGCCGCCACCCGCTACCCGCCCCACGGCGTCCGCGGAGTGGGGTCCGCGCTGGCCCGCGCCGCACGCTGGAACCGGGTCCCGGACTACCTGGCCCGGGCCAACGAGACCATCAGCGTCACCGTCCAGATCGAATCCACCGCCGCCGTGGCGGCGGTGGAGGACATCCTCAAGGTGGACGGCGTGGACGCTGTCTTCGTCGGCCCGTCAGACCTCGCCGCCTCCATGGGCCTGCTGGGACAGCAGGAACACCCCGAGGTGCGCGCCGCCGTCGACCACTGCCTGTCGGCTGCCGCAGCGGCCGGGAAGCCCGCTGGCGTGAACGCCTTCAACCCGGACACCGCCAAGCATTACCTCGCGAACGGCGCCGACTTCATCCTGGTGGGCGCCGACGTCGCCATCCTGGCCCGCGGCTCCGAAGCCCTCGCCGCAAAGTACATCAAACCCGCCGGCGGCGACGCCCCTGCCAGCTACTGACCTTCCCTTCCTAAGGACTTCCCATGACAGTTACTTCCGAGCTGCCCCCTGCCCTCACACCGGAGCGCGAAGCCACGCTCCTTGCCTCCGTGCCCACTGGTCTTTTGATCGATGGTGAGTGGGTGGAAGCGTCCGACGGCGGCACGTTCGACGTGCACGATCCGGCCACCGGGGAGGTGCTCGCCACCCTCGCCTCCGCCACCAGCGCCGATGCAGTCGCGGCTTTGGACGCGGCCGACGCGGCCCAGGCGTCGTGGGCACGCACCGCACCCCGGGTACGGTCCGAGATCCTCCGCCGCGCCTTCGACCTGGTCACCGAACGGGCGGAGGACTTCGCGCTGCTGATGACCCTGGAGATGGGCAAACCCCTGGCCGAGGCCCGCGGCGAAGTGGCCTACGGGGCGGAGTTCCTGCGCTGGTTCGCCGAGGAAACCGTCCGCGACTACGGCCGCTACCTCACCACCCCCGAGGGCAAGAACAAAATCCTGGTCCAGCACAAACCCGTCGGACCCTGCCTGCTCATCACCCCCTGGAACTTCCCGCTCGCGATGGCCACCCGCAAGGTCGCCCCCGCCGTCGCCGCCGGCTGCACCATGGTCCTCAAACCCGCCAAACTCACGCCGCTCACGGCGCAGTACTTCGCCCAGACCATGCTCGACGCCGGCCTCCCGCCCGGGGTCCTCAACGTCGTCGCCTCCTCCTCCGCGTCCGGGATTTCCGGGCCGCTGCTGAAGGACTCCCGGCTCCGGAAGGTCTCGTTCACCGGGTCAACCCCGGTCGGGAAGCGCCTGATGGCCGACGCCGCCCAGAACGTCCTCCGCACCTCCATGGAACTCGGCGGGAACGCCCCCTTCATCGTCTTCGAGGACGCCGACCTCGACGCCGCGGTCGACGGCGCCATGGCCGCGAAAATGCGGAACATGGGCGAAGCCTGCACCGCCGCCAACCGCTTCCTCGTCCACGAAACCGTCGCCCCCGAGTTCACCGCCAAGTTCGCCGCCGCCATGGGCGCCCTGACCACCGGCCGCGGCACCGACCCCGCCACCACCGTCGGGCCCTTGATCGACGCCGGCGCCCGCGACGACGTCCACACCCTGGTATCAGCGGCCGTGGAGGCCGGGGCGGTGGCCGTGACCGGCGGCGCCCCCGTGGACGGGCCCGGCTACTTCTACCAGCCCACCGTCCTGGCCAACGTCCCCAACCACGCCGCGATCCTCGGCCAGGAAATCTTCGGACCCGTCGCCCCCATCACCACCTTCAGCAGCGAGCAGCAAGCCATCGAACTGGCCAACAACACCGAGTACGGCCTGGCTTCCTACCTCTACAGCAAGGACTTCAACCGGCTCCTCCGCGTCGCCGAACAGATCGAGTTCGGCATGGTCGGGTTCAACGCCGGCGTCATCTCCAACGCCGCAGCACCCTTCGGCGGCGTCAAACAATCAGGCCTCGGCCGGGAAGGCGGCTCCGAAGGCATCGCCGAATACACCACGACCCAATACATCGGCATCGCCGACCCCCACGCGGGCCACTAGCGCGCGGCGGCATGGTGGGTGTTGGCGGGAGCAGGGAGGTGAAGTCAACCCTGTTGCGTGGTGACCCAGCCGGCCGTCAGGCCGGTGACCTTGCTCCCGTCCAGGTCATTCAGCTTGGCAGCTACGAAGTCGCGTGCCCAGGAGGACGTCTGGATACGGAACGCCGCGCTGCTGTCCTGGAGCGTGGACAGGACCACCTCCGCAACATCGGCCGGCTGTTGAGCGCTGCTGCTTGCGAACTGCCGGCTGGTTCTTTCCAGGTAGGCCGAAATGGCGGGGCGGTACGGTCCTGCTGCGGACAGCAAGGCACCTGAGTCGATTCCGGCGTTCTCCACAAAACTGCTGGAGACCGCGCCCGGCTCAATAAGGTGCACCCTTACCCCAACCGTCCTGGCCACGGGCTGGAGGCTCTCCAGGAAGCCCTCCACAGCGAATTTCGCCGCGCAGTAGGCCTCATTGAAGGGTTGGCCCACCACTCCCCCAACGGAACTGACGGTGATGACGCATCCACTGGAGTCGCGCAGGAGTGGCATGGCGGCACGTGTCAGGGCGACCACGCCAAAGAAGTTCACTTCCATGGCATTGTGGAAGTCGGTTGTTTCCATCATTTCCACCGTGCCCACGGCTGCGCTGCCGGCATTGTTGACCAGGGCATCCAGCCCGCCGTATGTGTTGAGGCAATAGGCGATTTCCCGCTGGATGTCCCCCGCATCAGTGACGTCGAGCTGCCGGATGTCCAGCTCCACTCCTGCCGCGCGCGCTTCTGCCCGCAGGGCCTCTGCACGTTTCAGATCACGCATGGTGGCAACTATCTTCCAGCCTGAACGGGCTGTCTCAATCGCGCTGGCCAGGCCAATACCCGTAGACGTTCCGGTGATCAGGACCACCGGAACGGCCGCAGTATTGCTGTCCGCAGTTGCCTGTTCGCTCATGGACGTGCTCCCTGCTGCCGGTATTCGAGGTGGCCTGCTTCGAACAGTTTCCCCGGCACAGTGGGATCCAGCAATATGTCGGGGCAGCCGGGCACGTCCGGCGGGACATGCTCCCAGCGTCAAGGAGTCTGCGCACAAAGACAAGAGCCTGGAGCAGGGGCCAGCCCACACTGGGAGTAACCCGCTACGCCGACCGGCTGGCGTCCTTGCCTACTCGAAGTGGAGTATCCCTTGGAAACCTATGATGCGCTTCTCGCGTCCATTGCCCCCGCCGCCGGCACCGGCCGGACCATCTTTGACCCTGCCACCGGTGAAGCCGTGGGCGAAGCCCCCATCCACGATCTCGACTACCTTGAAGGCGCCGTGTCCGCCGCCGTCGCCGCCCAGCCCACCTGGGCTGCCCTGGGCCACGACGCAAGGTCCGCCGCGCTCCTCAAAGCAGCCGACGCCGTCGAGCGCTCCGCCGAGGAACTCGCCCAACTGCTCTCCCGCGAGCAGGGCAAACCCCTCAACGGCCCCAACGCCCGCTTCGAAGTCGGCGCCTGCGTCGCGTGGCTCCGCGCCACCGCCGGCCTGCCGCTGGAGCCGGAAACCATCGTGGACGACGGCGAGACCCGAGCCGAGCTGCACTACCGGCCCATCGGCGTCGTCGGCGCGATCGGCCCCTGGAACTGGCCCATGATGATCGCCGTCTGGCAGCTCGCCCCGGCCCTGCGGATGGGCAATGCCGTGGTGGTCAAGCCCTCCGGCAACACCCCGCTGTCCGTGCTGGCCCTGGTCAAGGTCCTCAACGAGGAACTCCCGGACGGCATCATCTCGGTGGTTTCCTGCGGCCGCGAGGTCGGCGCCCGCCTCACCGACCACCCGGCGATCGGCAAGATCATGTTCACCGGTTCCACCGCCGGCGGCCGCGCCATCATCAAGTCCTCCGCGGACACCGTCAAACGGCTAACCCTGGAACTGGGCGGCAACGACGCCGGCATCGTCCTGCCGGACGCCGACCCCAAGGCCATCGCCCAGGACGTTTTCTGGGGTGCGTTCCTCAACACCGGCCAGACCTGCGCCGCGCTCAAGCGCCTCTACGTCCACGACAGCATCTACGACGCCGTGTGCGAAGAACTTGTAGCGGTGGCCAAGGCCATGCCGATGGGCAACGGCCTGGACGAGAACAACGTACTTGGCCCACTGCAGAACAAGGCCCAGTACGACGTCGTGGCGAACCTCGTGGAGGCAGCGAAGGCTTCGGGCGCACGCGTCCTGCTCGGCGGGAACCCGGACACCAGCCAGCCCGGCTACTTCTACCCCACCACCCTGGTAGCGGACATCGACAACGACAACCCGCTGGTGGCTGAGGAACAGTTTGGCCCGGCCCTGCCGATCATCCGCTACAGCACCATCGACGAAGCAGTGGAGAAGGCAAACGGACTCGACGTCGGACTCGGCGCCTCCGTCTGGTCCCCGGACCTGAAGACCGCCCGCGAGGTCGCAGCCCGGATCCAGGCCGGCACGGTGTGGATCAACCGGCACGGCGCCGTTGACCCCCGCATCCCGTTCGGCGGAGCCAAGCAGTCCGGTTACGGCGTGGAGTTCGGCGTCGAAGGCCTCAAAGCGCTCGGCGTCCCCCAGGTCATCAACGGCTGATCGAGACTTCAACGGCGGGGGTCCCGCATGCAACCCGCATGCAGGACCCCGCTGTACTGTTTGCCGGTGTTGCTAGCCCATGGCCGGTGCGGTGGACGTCCGGCCGGCGAACTGCCGGCGGGCCCAGCGGGCGAGCTTCTTGCCCTTGCCCTTCCACCAGTTGTCCTCGTCCTTGTTGTGGTGGAAGCGGAAGACGATGGCCACCAGCACGAACATGCCCATCACCACATCGACCCAGGACGACCTCACCAGGGCGATGAAGACGGTCAGGGCGTTGGCCATGACCGAGGGAATGGCCAAGGTCCGGAACACGGTACTGGCCACGAAGCGCCGGTGCGACCTCGGGACGGACAACTCGCGGACCATGTCGAAGCAGACGCAGACCACCACGATGGTTTGGCCGATGGCCAGCAGGACCTGGCCCGGCATGGAGCCGCTGAAGGCAGCCACGGCTTCCATTCCCGGGCTCACGGCCGGGCCTTGCTGTTAAGAGCTTTGCTGAGAACTTCAAACACGGAAAACCCCCAGAACTTGCGGAACCATCGCCGCTGATCCGGCGATGGTTCCATTCAAGTTTCAGGGGGCTTTTCCGTCACGAGTAGTGGGTACTCTAATTTCGCGGAACGCCGGAAGGCGGTACCTGCCGGGCCCTGCTGGCCGGCTTCTACTGCCCGATGGCCCGCGGCCGCCAGACCACCATGGCCTGGGACCTCGGCCGGGGCCGCTGCCCCCGCGCCAGGCTCACCACGTCACCGGCGGCGCCGGCGGCGAAGATCCGTGAATCCACCGCCCGCGGACGGCGGCCCAGTTCCTCGGTGAGTTCCGAGATCCGGCTTTGCAGCGCGGCCACCTGGTTTTCGAGTTCCAGGATGCGCTTGATCCCCTCCAGCGACACACCCTCGTGGGACAGCCGCTGCACTTCGCGCAGCATGTTCACGTCCCGCTGTGAGTAGCGCCGGGACTTGCCCGGGGCACGGCTGGGCTTGACGATCCCGAGCCTGTCGTACTGCCGCAGGGTCTGCGGGTGCATGTCCGCCAGCTCGGCAGCCACGGAGATCACGAAGATCGGCTGGTCAGCACTGATGTCCACGGCTCACCTCCGCTCCTAGAGCCGGGCCTTGGCTGCCAGGCCCTCACGGACATCCGCCGACGACGTGGCCTCGGCGAACGCCTTGACCGCAGCTTCGGCATCCTTGTTGAGATTCTTGGGAACCGCGACGTCGATGGTCACCAGGAGGTCGCCCGTGGCCTTGGACGTCTTCACGCCTTTGCCCTTGACCCGCAGGGTACGGCCCGACGGCGTGCCCGCCGGAACGCGCACCTTGACCTTCTCGCCGTCGATGGTGGGAACTTCGATGTCCGCTCCCAACGCAGCCTCCGGGAAGGTGACGGGTACGTGGATGCGGAGGTTGTCGCCGTCGCGCGTGTAGAAGGCGTGGGGCTGGACGGAGACGGACACCACCAGGTCGCCGTTGCCGGCCGCACCCGGCTGGCCCTTGCCGCGGACGCGGACCTTCTGGCCGTCCTTGATGCCAGCAGGGACACGGACGTCGATGACCTCCCCGCTGGGCTCGCGCAGGCCAATGGTGGTGCCGCGGATGGACCCGGCGAAGGAAATGCTGGTGGAGGCCGTACGGTCGGCACCCTTTTGCGGGGTGCGCTGGAAGCCGGGTGCACCGCCGAAGCCGCCGAAGAGGTCAGCGAACTCGGGCGGGATCCCGCCGCCTGCGGGGTTGAATCCGCCCGCATGGCGTCCGGTGTTGCCGGTGAACAGGCCGCCGAACATGTCCTCGAACCCGCCGTTGCCGCCCGCGGCACCCCCCGGAGCAAAGCGGGCACCGCTGCCCATGGCCCGGATAGCGTCGTACTGCTGGCGTTCGTCGGGATCCGAGAGCACCGAATAAGCCTCGGAGATGTCCTTGAACTTCTTCTCGGAAGCAGCGTTCCCCGCATTCGTATCAGGGTGGTGCTGCCGCGCAAGCTTCCGGTAGGCCTTCTTGATATCGGCTTCGGAAGCGTCCTTGGCAACACCAAGGATCTTGTAAAAGTCCTTGTCCACCCAATCCTGGCTAGCCAATGGCGTTTCCTTTCAAAAAGTTAGGGGCGGTGGTTGAGCTTGTCGAAACCTGGGTTCCAACAAGCTCAGCCACCGGGGTAATGCTACGCAGGGACCGCGACGATGACCTGGGCTGCGCGGAGGACGCGTTCTCCTGATTTGTAGCCTGAGCGGAGGACCTGGCTGACGGTGTCAACCTCGATGTCCTCGCCGGGCTGCTGGATCAGGGCCTCGTGGATCGTGGGATCGAACTCCACGCCGGTCTCGTTGATGCGGACCAGGCCGTAGGTCTTCAGCGCGTTCTCCAGTTTGTTGGCGATCGCGGCGAAGGGACCATCGGTGAGGTCACCGTGCTGCCGGGCGGCGTCGACGTCGTCCAGGACCGGGAGCAGGGAGTTCAGGACGCCAATGACGGCCATTTCCCCTGCCACGGCGCGGTCGCGTTCAACCCGCTTGCGGTAGTTGACGTACTCAGCCTGGAGGCGGAGCAGGTCGTTGCGCAGTTCGGCTGCCTCGGCGTTGCCGGTGGATCCTGCCGGAGCCCCCTGGGCCACGGATTCCTCGGCCGGCATGTCCACGCCGTTGAGAATCTCCTCGGCCTGGGCCAGCGCGTCGCCGTCGGAATCCGCTGCTCCGGGCTGGGCCCCGGCCCCGGGGGCGGACTGGCCGCCCTCGGGGTGCCGGGCCTGCCCGGTCACCGGGTCAACCTTGCGGTGGTCCCGGATGACCGGCTCCTGGCCGTTGCCGTGCGCGTTGTGCTGGCCGGCGGATGCGTTGTGCTCTTCCTCGTTACCGTGGTGCGGCATGGTTTACTTCTTCGCTTCGTCTTCGTCGATGATCTCGGCGTCGACGATGTCTTCGTCCGAGGAACCTGCCGAAGCTCCGGCGGCACCCTCAGCGCCGGGAGCGGCTGCGCCGTCCGGGGAACCGGCCTGGGAGTAGATGGCCTCGCCCAGCTTGGTCTGGGAAGCCTGCAGCTTCTCGAATGCGGACTTCACTGCGGCGTCGTCGGTGCCTTCGAGGGCCTTCTTGAGGGCGTCGACGTCGGCCTGGACCTCGGTCTTGACCTCTTCGGGCAGCTTGTCGGCGTTGTCGGCGATCAGCTTGTCCACGGAGTAGGCCAGCTGCTCGGCGGTGTTGCGGGTGTCGGTCGCCTCGCGGCGGGCCTTGTCCTCGGCTGCGTGCTCCTCGGCGTCCTTGACCATGCGGTCGATGTCTTCCTTGGAGAGGCTGGAGCCGCCGGTGATGGTCATGGACTGTTCCTTGCCGGTGCCCTTGTCCTTCGCGGAGACGTGCACGATGCCGTTGGCGTCGATGTCGAAGGTGACCTCAACCTGGGGAACGCCGCGCGGTGCCGGGGCGATGCCGGTCAGCTCGAACGTGCCCAGCGGTTTGTTGTCCCGGGTGAACTCGCGCTCGCCCTGGAAGACCTGGATGGCCACGGACGGCTGGTTGTCGTCGGCCGTGGTGAAGGTCTCGGACCGCTTGGTGGGGATGGCGGTGTTGCGCTCGATCAGGTGCGTCATCACGCCACCCTTGGTCTCGATGCCGAGGGACAGCGGGGTGACGTCGATCAGGAGGACGTCCTTGCGCTCACCCTTCAGCACACCGGCCTGCAGGGCTGCGCCGACTGCCACGACCTCGTCCGGGTTGACGCCCTTGTTGGGCTCCTTGCCGCCGGCCAGTTCCTTCACCAGCTCGGACACGGCGGGCATACGGGTTGAACCGCCCACCAGCACGATGTGGTTGATGTCGGAAAGCTTGATGCCGGCTTCCTTGATGACGTCGTGGAACGGCTTCTTGGTGCGCTCCAGCAGGTCCTTGGTGAGGTCCTGGAACTTGGCGCGGGTCAGCTGCTCGTCCAGGTGGACCGGGCCATCGGGGGTGACGGACAGGTACTGGAGGGAGACGTTGGTGCTGGACGAGGAGGAGAGTTCCTTCTTGGCCTGCTCGGCTGCTTCGCGGAGGCGCTGCAGGGCGATCTTGTCCTTGGAGAGGTCGATGCCCTTGACCTTGAGCTGGTTCAGCAGGTAGTCGACAACCCGCTGGTCCCAGTCGTCGCCGCCCAGGCGGTTGTCACCGGCGGTGGCGCGGACCTGGATGGTGGAGAAGTTGTCTTCGTCCTTGCCGACTTCAAGCAGGGAGACGTCGAAGGTACCACCGCCGAGGTCGAACACCAGGATGAGTTCGTCTTCCTTGCCCTTGTCCAGGCCGTAGGCGAGTGCTGCGGCGGTGGGCTCGTTGACGATGCGCAGGACGTTCATGCCTGCGATCTCGCCGGCTTCCTTGGTGGCCTGGCGCTCGGCGTCGTTGAAGTAGGCCGGGACGGTGATGACCGCGTCGGTGACCTTTTCACCCAGGTAGGACTCGGCGTCGTTCTTCAGCTTCATGAGGATACGCGCGGAGATTTCCTGCGGGGTGTACTTCTTGTCGTCGATCGCGACGGTCCAGTCAGTGCCCATGTGGCGCTTGACGGAGGCGATGGTGCGGTCGATGTTGTTGACGGCCTGGCGCTTGGCGATTTCGCCAACCAGGACTTCGCCGGACTTGGAGAATGCAACGACCGACGGCGTGGTGCGGCCACCCTCGGCGTTGGCAATAACGGTGGGCTCGCCACCTTCGAGAACGGAGACGACGGAGTTGGTGGTTCCGAGGTCGATACCTACTGCACGTGACATGTGTTGCTTCCTTCTTTCCTTGGAAACTGGTTGGCGCCCAATGATTGAGCGTTCTGCACTCAACTCTACTCAGCCACCAAAGGATGTCAACACAAGTTGAGCGAACTACGCTCAACTTTGCTCAGGGCGTACAACAGCGCAGGACGGCGGCACGCGCCGGGGGGCGGAGGCGTCAGTCCGCGCCGGGCGCGTCCAGGACCGCGGCGAGCAATCCGGGGAACCGGGCATCAAGGTCCTCGGCGCGCAGGGTCAGCCTGCGGCCGCGCCCGTTGGCCTCGTTCCGGATGATGCCTGCCTCGCGGAGCACCTTCATCAGGTGGGACTTGGTGGACTTGGGCATCTCCGGATTGCCGAGGGTGCATTCGGCCATATCGAGGGGGCCGGCACGGAGCTGGCGTGCGATTTCCAGCCGGTCGGGATCGCTCAGGGCGAAGAGCACACTGGGCAAGTGGAGGTCCGCGCGTTCGGGATGGGTGAGGTTCGCCGGTGTAGCCACGGTTCGACTTTAGTTGAACCATCGTGGACATGCCAGTAGTCTGAGGTTTCGATTATTTTCGAACCAACCACACCCCCAATGCAGAAGGCGGCATGTTGTGACGCACCCACCCGCAGTCCGGCCCAGAGAGTCGCACCGGCGGCTGGGTTTCGTCCTCATTGCCGCCGCCACGGCAGCCATGATGGCCGGAGCCAGCGCGCCGTCCCCGTTCTACCCCACCCTGCAGGAGCAGTTGCACCTGCTGCCGGTGGCCACCACCGGGATCTTCGCCGTCTACGCCGTGGCCCTCCTGGCGGCCCTGCTGGTCTTCGGTTCCATCTCCGACCACCTCGGCCGCCGGCCGGTCATCAGCGTGGCATTCCTCCTGCTGGCCGGCAGCGTCGTGACCTTCCTGGCAGCCGATTCGCTGGCGATGCTGCTGGCGGCCCGCGTCCTCCAGGGGGTGGCCAGCGGCATCCTCCTCACCACGCTCTCCGCGGCCATCGCCGATCTGGAACCGGAGGACGACGCGGGCTCCAGCGCCGCCTGGAACACGGTGGCACCCCTGGGCGGCCTGGCCCTGGGCGCGCTGGCATCGGGCCTGCTGCTGGACCTCCTGGCGGAGCCCCGCGTGCTGGTGTTCGTCTCGCTTTCGGTCCTGTACGTGGTGTTCGCCGCACTGGTGCGGGCCTGCCCGGAAACCTCACCCCGCACGGCCGGGGCGGCGGCGTCACTCAAGCCGCACCTGACCCTGCCGCCGGCCGCACGCCGCGCATTCCTCACCGGCGCCCCGGCCGTTTTTGCCGGCTGGGCCACGGGCGGGCTGTACCTCTCCCTTGGCGCCGCGATCGTGCACACCACTTTCGGCATCCGGGAGCATCTGTGGCAGGGCATGGTGATCACCATCCTGGCGGGGACCGGAGCCGCGTCGGCGGCCTGCCTGCACCGCTTTGGAGCCCGCACTATCACTATCTTCGGCACGACGGCGCTGGCCGTGGGGACCGCACTGTCGCTGCTGGCCCTCGGCCTGGATTCGTTTGGCCTGTTCCTGGCCGCTGTGGTGGTGGCAGGCGCCGGTTTCGGCACTGCCTTCATGGGCGTCATCCGGTCCATCAGCCCCCTGGTGGAGGATCATGAACGCGCCGGGACTTTCGCTTCGCTCTTCGTCGTGGCCTACACGGCCTTCGGCGTTCCGGCGGTGCTGGCAGGCCTGCTGGCCCCCATCCTCTCCCTCCCGGTCACCACCTACGCCTATGGCGGCCTGGTGACGGTCCTGGCTGCGGTGGCAGCCATCAGCCGCGCCCGCAGCAAGGACGCCCAACCCGCCAAGGAGGACGGCCTGGTGGCGGTGGACGCCGTCGGGTAAGGGGACCCCTGCGGGTGCCTACCGGCCGGAGTCGGGGCGCCCATGGAGCGGTCCGCGCTCCTCATCGGTCGCCTGGACCTGGCCGTCGGTGAGGCCCTCGCGGACGGCACGCTCCGTCCGGGCGCCTCCGGTGGTGCCGGCGTCGCCGTAGTCGCCTTCCTCGTATTCGCCATCCGAAACGTCACGGTCGGGCTCGTTGAGGGTCCCGGCGTCGCCATAGTCGCCGTCGACGTACTGGCCGCCTTCCCCCTCCAGGCCGGGTGCGCTGCTGCCCTTGCGGGGCTCCTCGGCTGCAACTTCAGGATTCTCAGTCATGGTGCATCTCTCCTTTGAGGCTCCGCGTCCGTCCGGGCGCACTGGCAGTCTATCGACGGGGCGGGCGCACCAACAGGCCTTGAACCGCCCCGTCAGGAGGGCTGCGCCGGCAGGCCCGCGGTCCCCGCCAGGACGGCGAGGTGATGGTCGAAGAGTTCATGCGGCGCCCGGAAGGTGTCCGGCCCGTACTGGTTGAACACTTCGAAGCTGACGGCACCGAAAAGTGAGCTCCACACCAAAACGCCCCGCGCCACCAGCCCGTCCGGGATGGCGAGCCCGAATTCCCGGCGGATGGCCTCCAGGTCGGCGGCCAGCGTGGGCGGAAGCTGCGGGGATGGTCCCACAACCGCCAATTGCCCCGCCCGGGAGGCGGCGTCCAGGATGCCGATGAGGCTGATGATGACGCGCGTGCCGGGACCCGTGGTGCGTTCGGCCGGGGCGTTGTAGCCGGGAACCGGACTGCCGAACAGCAGCGCATAGCTGGCAGGCTCGCGCAGGGCCCACGTCCTGACGGCTCCGCCCAGGGCCAGGAACCGGCCAAGATGGTCACCCTCCGGGGCCGCCGCAACGGCCGCGTCCACCTCGTCCCCCAGTTCACCGAAGGCGTCGATAAGCAACAAGGTGAGCAGCTCGTCCCGGCTCTCCACGTAGCGGTAGACGGCGGAGGACACCACTCCCAGATCCCTCGCCACGGCCCTCAGGGAGAGGGCGGCCGCACCGTCGGTGGCCAGGTGCTGCCGGCCCAGCCGGACGATGTCCGCCACCGTCTGCGACCGCGCGCGCTGCCGGGGCGTCAGGAGCCGGGGCTGGTCGGCGGCTGTTCCGCGGGCATCATCCATGACCCCAGCATGCCATAAACGAGAGCGTAGGAAGCTAAAGAGAGCAGTGCTCTTGACTCTGACACCCTGTGCGCGCATCCTTGTTTTCGAGAGCACTGCTCTCAACTACTGAAAGGGAGACAAAGTGCCTGACATATATGTTGTGACCGGGGCGGGACCGGTGGGATGGACGGTAGCGGAACAATTGGCGGACCGGGGACGGCAGGTGCGCATCCTGACCCGGTCGGGCAGCGGACCGGACCACCCGCTCATCGAGCGCATCAGCGGGGACGCGAAGGATCCGGCGGTTCTGCGCACTGCCCTTGCCGGCGCCAAAGCCGTCTTCCACTGCATCCACGGCTCGGCATACACCGCGGCCGCGTGGCGGGCAGAGCTGCCTGCCGCCGAACAGGCAGTCCTCAGCGCCGCGCAGGAGGTGGGCGCCGTCGTCGTCTTCCCTGAAAGCCTCTATTCCTACAGCGAGCCGGACCGCGTGATCACCGAGGCGGGCCCGCGCCGGGCCACCGGAGGCAAGCGCGGTGTGCGGACGGACCTGCTGCAGGCGCGCGAGGCCTCGGCCACGCCCACGGTAAGCGTGGTGGCCGGCGACTTCTTTGGGCCGCGCGTCCGGATGGCGCACGCCGGCGAGCGCATGCTGGCCCCGGTCCTTGCGGGAAAGAACGTCAGCGTGATGGGAAGCGCCCGCCAGCCGCACTCGTTCACCTACGTACCCGACCTGGCCGGCGCCATGATCGCGGCCGCGGACCAGCCGTCCGCCTGGAATGCCGTATGGCATGCCCCGACGGGGCCGGCGCGCACGCAGAAGGAACTTGCAGCGGCCTTCGCTGCGGCGGCGGGACGGCCCACCCCGAAGGTGCGCGTCCTTCCCGGCTGGACCATCCGGACGGCGGCACTGGTTTCAGCCGGCGCCCGCGAGCTGGCGGAGATGCTGTACCAGTTTGAGCGGCCCTTCGTCATGGACTCCGCAGCTTCCGAGGCAGCGCTTGGAGTCAGCCACACGCCGCTGGAAACGGCTGCTGCCGTCACCGTGGAATGGTGGCGGCAGCAGCGGTAGTCCGGCGGAACGCAGGGGCTAACGGGCGGGAACCTCTTCCCGGGGCTCGACGTCGGGCTCCCGCGGCTGCACGGCATCCCGGCCATCCGTCCGTCCCAGCTTGCTGGGCCACCAGATCTTCGGCCCGATGTCGTAGGCCAGGGCCGGCACCAGCAGCGAGCGCACCAGCACGGTATCGAGCAGGACGCCGAATGCCACGATGAAGGCCAGCTGCACCAGGAACATGATGGGGATGACGCCGAGGGCGGCGAAGGTCGCGGCCAGCACCACGCCGGCCGAGGTAATGACGCCGCCGGTCACCACCAGGCCACGCAGGATGCCGGGCCGGGTGCCGTGCTTAAGCGATTCCTCGCGGACCCGGCTCATCAGGAAGATGTTGTAGTCCACGCCCAGGGCCACCAGGAAGACGAAGCCGAACAGCGGAACGGTGGCGTCGGCTCCCGGGAAACCAAAGAGGTTGTTGAACACGAAGGCCGAGACTCCCAGTGCGGCCGCGTAGGAGAGCACCACGGAGAGCACCAGCAGGACCGGGGCCACGATGGAGCGCAGCAGCAGCATCAGGATGAAGAGGATGACCACCAGGACCACCGGGATGATGACCAGCAGGTCGCGCTGGGCGGTGGTGTTGGTATCCAGGGCGGTGGCAGTAACGCCACCCACCAGGGCGCCGGGATCAACGGCCTTCACCTCGGTGCGCAGGGCCTTGATGGTCTCCTCCGCCTCCAGCGAGTCCGCGGCGTTCTTCAGGGTGGCGTTGATGAGCACCTTCCCGTCCCGGACGTCCGGTGCGGTGGGAGCACCCGGGGCTCCGGTGACAGGCACGCTGCCGCGGCCCATCAGGTACGCCTCGCCCACGCCGTCGTCGGCTTTCACCTTGTCCAGCACCTCCGCGGCTTTGCCCTGGTCGGCAACCACGACGGCGGGGCTGCCGCTGCCGGCGTCGAAGTGGCGGGCCAGCGCATCCTGGCCGTCCACGGCGTTGGATGCGGTGAGGATGACGTCCGTCTGCGGCACGCCGTTGGCTTTCAGCTGGAACAGGCCGCCCGCGGCCACGAGGAGCAGGAGGACCGAGGCGACCCAGACGGTCCTTGGCCGCCGCGAGACGAGCGAGCCGGTGGCCCGCCACAGGCCCTTCTGGCCCTCCAGGCCGGTGACCAGTTCAGGTTCGCGTTCGTCAGCGGGGAGGAGCTTGGGACGGAAAGGCCAGAACGCGGCCCGGCCCAGCAGAGCCATCAGGGCAGGCAGCAGGGTCAGCGCAGCGAACAGGGCACAAAGGATGCCCGCGGCGGCCACCGGGCCCAGGGCCTTGTTGGAGTTCAGGTCGGAGAAGAGCAGGCACAGGAGCGCGATGATCACGGTGGCGCCGGACGCCAGGATGGGCTCAAAGGACGCTTTCCAGGCGGTCAGGACGGCAGCCGTGCGGTTGGTGGTGTGGGTAAGGGCCTCGCGGAAGCGGGCCACGAAGAGCAGGGCGTAGTCGGTGGCGGCACCGATCACCAGGATGGAAAGGATGCCCTGGCTCTGCCCGTTGAGCTGGATCCAGCCGGCCTTGGCCATGCCGAACACCAGCAGGATGGCCGCGCAGAGCGCGAACACTGAGGTGAGCAGGACCATGATGGGCAGCAGCAGGGACCGGTAGACGACCAGGAGGATCACGAAGACGGCGGAGAGGGCCACGAGCAGGAGGATGCCGTCAATGCCGCCGAAGGCTGCGGTGAGGTCCGCCGCGAGGCCGGCCGGGCCGGTCACGAAGGTCCGCGCACCGTCCGGCGCCGCCTCTTGCACCGTGGCCCGGAGTTCCTTGACCGCGTCCTTGAGTTCTGCGGAGGATCCGATGGGGACCACGAACTGGACGGCTTTGGCGTCCTTGGACGGAATCGGGCCAATGACGGTGCTGCCCAGCTTGAGGCTCTCCAGGCCGGTCTTCAGGGTGGACAGTCCGCCCAGCTGCTGCGGCGTGAAGGCCTGGTCCTGCTCGATGACGACAATGCCGGGAACCTCATCGGAGTCGCGGAACTTCGCCTGCCAGTCCTGGGCCTCGGTGGCCTCGGCGTTGGCAGGAAGGAAGGATGCCTGGTCATTGGAGGAGACCTCTTCCAGGCGGCCAAAGGTGGGACCGCCTACCCCGGCCAGCCCCAGCCATGTCAGCACCAAGACAACGGGGACCAGCCAGCGCAGCCAGAACGGAACGCGTTCCCTGCCAACTTTTGAGCGTTTCATGATGCCTTCCATGGTGAGCGTGGGGAGTAGTATTTGTTCCAGCATAGATTATCTCCATAACAGAGATAAGTGCCAGTCAAGCTTTTTCGGGGTCGGCCCCCTGTCCGACAGCTGCGACAGCCGGCGATGCCCGGCGCTGGAGTAATATCCGTCAGGACGCCGGCGCAGGAAATGGGCCGTGAACAAAGACAAGGGAGGTGGAGATGGCAGAGACGATCACTCCCCAGCCATCCCCCTTCGAGCAGGCGGGACCGCAGTTCGGCCATCCGCTGCTGCGGATCCTGCAGGAGTTCACCATCGAGGCGAACCGGTACGTGGATGCCGCCGGGGACCGCAAGGACATGCACCGCACGGACATGAACGCACTCGCCGTGATCATGCGCCACACCGCCAGGGGCAACGTGGTGACGCCCGGGCTGCTGCGGAAAGAACTGAACCTTAGCTCCCCCGCCACCACGGCACTGATCGACAGGCTGGACAACTCCGGGCACGTGGTCAGGGAGCGGCACAGCACGGACCGGCGGCAGGTCCAGCTGAAGATGACCCCCAAGGCCTTCCAGGAGGGCGGCGCCATCTTCGCCCCGCTGGCGCAGCACATGGGCAGTGCCATGGCCGGGTTCACGGAAGAGGAGCTGGATACCGTCACCCGCTTCATGACGGCGATGATCGACGCCACCGTGGCGGCAAGGACAGAATCCGGGTAGCTCCCGCTCCCGAGGGGTAGCGTTTGGTTATGAGCGACCAGCAGCCTGAAGACGACGTCTACACGCATGGCCACCACGAGTCCGTAGTCCGCGCCCACGCCGCCAGGACTGCCGAAAATTCGGCCGCGTTCGTCCTCCCCTACCTCACGCCGGGATCCACCCTGCTCGACGTCGGGTGCGGGCCTGGCACCATCACCTGCGACTTCGCAGCCCTGGTCGACCCCGGCAAGGTCACCGGCCTGGACCGCTCGCCGGACATCGTGGCACAGGCCCAGGCACTCGCCGTCGAGCGGGAAGTGCCCAACATCGAATTCGTGGCAGGCAACATCTACGACCTGGACTTCGCCGATGAAACGTTCGACGTCGTCCACGCCCACCAGGTGCTCCAGCACCTGACCGACCCCGTCGAGGCACTGCGCGAGATGCGCCGCGTCTCCAAGCCCGGCGGCATCGTGGCCGTCCGGGACGCAGACTTCCACGGCATGAGCTGGTACCCGGAGATCCCGGAGCTGGACGAGTGGATGGACCTTTACCAGCGGATTGCCCGGCGCAACGGAGCAGAGCCCGACGCCGGGCGGCGGCTGGTCAGCTGGGCCCAGTCTGCGGGATTCACCGACGTCGCCCCCACCAGCAGCAACTGGCTTTACGCCACGGCGCAGCAGCGCCGCTGGCAGGCACGTGTCTGGGGTGAGCGGGTGCTGCATTCCGCCTTCGCCGAGCAGGCACTGGAGTACGGATTCGCCAACGCGGCCGACCTTGCCCGGATCTCGGCGGGATGGCACCGCTGGGGCTCCACGGACGACGGCTGGTTCCTGATCCCGAACGGTGAGGTCATCGCGCGGGCCTAGGTTGCGGTGTCCGCCCAGCCGTGGCCCACTGTCCCCGGCGACCGACGGAAAGAGGTGCTTTTGGCCCCGTAAAATTGTGTAGTGCAATTTTCCCTGTGGCTGGCCCTTGCGGGTGCCGGCGCCCTGATCAGCTTTACCCCGGGCGCCGGGGCCATCAACACCATGAGCAACTCGCTGAACGCAGGGTTCCGCCGGTCAATGTGGGGAATCCTGGGCCAGCAGGCGGCGCTGGTGGTGCACGTCCTGATTGTCGCCCTCGGCGTTGGCGTGCTGGTGGCCAGCTCGCCCGTTGCCTTCAACGTCATCCGCTACGCGGGCGCGGCCTACCTGGTGTACCTGGGCATCCGCCAGTTCCTCAGCAAGCCATCGGTGGCCCAGGAGCAGGCCGCCACCCTCCGGAACGAACCCGCCTGGTCCATCTTTAGGCGCGGCTTCTGGGTCAACCTGCTGAACCCGAAGGCCATCGTGTTCTTCCTGGCTTTCACCCCCCAGTTCATCCGCCCGGAACAGCCCTTGTTCACCCAGTACGCCGTGCTGACGGCCACCATTGTGGTCATCGATATTTTGGTGATGTGGTTCTTCTTTGCCGCCGCCGCCAGGTCATTCCAGCGCTTCACCAGCACGGAACGGGGCCAACTGGTCCTCAGCAGGGTGTTCGGCGCCCTGTTCGTTGGGGTGGGCATCCTGCTGGCCCTGATCCACTGACGGGCTGATTCATGACAGGGCTTTCCGCCACAGGTGCAGGTACCCTTTTCACGCGCAGTAATGCTTCTTTACAAGCCCGTAAAACTTTGTGAACAGGCGGCTAGCCAAAGGTGATGGGAAGCGCGCATGCTTAGTTCCATGACCTCAACGTCGAGCGCATACCGCGTCATCACTGTCTGCACGGGCAACATTTGCCGGTCCCCCATGGCCGAGCTCATGCTCCAGGCAGCGCTCGAACGCGAGGGCCTGGACGGGCTGGTGGAAGTGGATTCCGCGGGCACCACCGGGTACGAGGCCGGCCGGCCCATCGATCCCCGCGCCGCACGCCGCCTCGCAGTGACGCAACTGGCATCGGAACACCACGTGGCCCGGGAGTGGGAGCCGGAGTGGTTCCGCGAGCGCGACCTGATCCTGGCCCTGGACATTGACCACTACGCGTGGCTTAGCGAAGCCGCCCCGGACCAGGAGTCCCTGGACAAGATCCGGATGCTCCGCAGCTTCGATCCCGCCATGGCCGGGAGGGACCGGCTGGAGCAGGGCATCGAGGACCCCTGGTACGGCGGGCATGCGGATTTCGACGCCGTCTGGCACCAGATCCACACGGCGCTGCCGGGCCTGGTCCAGCACATCAGGGCAGCGGTCCTGCAGAACACGCAGCTTCAGCCGCACTAGCAGTGTCCGGGCGCGACAGCAGTGTCCGGGCGCGATAGCGGGGCAGGAAAACACGGTGCAATCCGGCAGCAGCTGGAGTATTTTGTGCTGCATGCACGCCGCACCCAGCACCGGCAGGTACACCCGTCTCCTTGGCAGCCTTGAGGAGGCGAAACCCCTGGACGCTGCCGTCAAGGCCGCAGAACCGCTGGCGTCCCGCCTCATGGCGCAGCCCAACGTCCGCAGCCTGGTCCGCGGCGACACCACGGGCATTCCGCTGCACACCATCCTTACCGACGCACCCTTTGGCGCCTGGTGGTCGGCGGTGTTCCTGGACTTCTTTGACGACCAGGCTTCCCGCCGCTCCGCCCAGCGGCTGGTGGCCCTCGGCGTCATCACCGCCGTTCCCACCGCCCTGTCCGGCTGGGCAACCTGGTCCGGCAAAGACCGCGGCCTGAAGCGCGTGGGGATTGTGCACGCCGCCGCCAACGCCGCAGCCACCCTGGTGTACCTCGCCTCCTGGCGGGCCCGGTCCCGCGGAAACCACCGGCTGGGCGTGCGGCTGGCGCGGGCGGGGGCCGTCCTGCTGCTGGTAAGCGGGTTCCTGGGCGGCCACCTCAGCAGCGGCCGCCATGCCTCACGGCACGGTGTCATTCATGGATGAAAGCGGCCAACGGAAAACGGTACGCTCTAGTCCATGATCCCAGCCCCCGTCATCATCGCCGTCGACGGGCGCTCCGGCGCAGGAAAGACAACCCTCGCCGTCGAACTCGCGGCCCGGCTCCGCGCGCACCACAAGGTGTCCCTGTTCCACCTTGAGGACATCTACCCGGGGTGGGATGGGCTGGCGGCAGGCGTGGAGCGCTATGTCAGCACGGTCCTCGCGCCGTTGAGCCGTGGCGAGGCGGCCACCTGGACCAGCTGGGACTGGGGGAACCATTACGACGGCGAGTCCCGGGTCACGCTGCCCGCGGAGATCGTCATCGTGGAGGGAGTGGGGGCCGCCGCCGAGGCAGCCCGGCCCATGCTTGGCGCCGTCATCTGGGCCGAGTCTCCGGACGACGTCCGCCGGACGCGGGCTCTGGGCCGCGACGGCGAAACCTATGAGCCGTACTGGGACCAGTGGGCCGCCCAGGAAGAAGAGTGGCTGGGCCGCGACGACGTCCCCGCCCACGCAGACCTTCGCGTCCAGAACCTCGCTGACGGATCAGCCCCGGCGGACCTCCTGAAGCTCCTCCCCTGCCTGCCGGCCCTGGCGCCTGTCCTGGCCCCGGAGCTGTCCGCACGACGCGGACTTCGGCTCCATGCCGAGCGCCTGGACGCCCTCCCGGACGCACCGGCACTGTTCCAGTCGCTGTACGGACGGTCGGCCAATGCCGTCTGGCTTGATTCCTCCAATGCTGACGCCGTCCCGGGCAGCGCCGGAGAAGACAGCGCAGACCCGGCGGCCCGGACTGCTGCGGAGCGCAGCAGGTTCAGCATCATGGCGGACGACGCCGGCACCTTCGGACAGTTCGTGACGCACCGTTCGGGGGTGAGCCTGATCAGCACGGGCTCCTCCGCTGCCAGGGTCCCCGGCCCCTTCTTCCGCTGGCTGGATACCGTCTGGGGGCGCCGGGCCGTACGCACCCCGGACGGCTATCCCTGCGATTTCACCCTGGGCTGGCTCGGCTGCCTGGGCTACGAGCTGAAGCGTGAAACGGGCGGCAGCGACCTGTCCGCGCCCACGCCGGATGCTGCCCTGATCTTCGCCGGCCGGGCCGTGGTCCTGGACCATGCCGAAGGCGCCGCCTGGCTCCTTGCCCTGGACGCCTCCGACGCCGGCGAGTGGCTGGCGCAGGCCAGGGCAGCGGTGGAAGCCGCCAGCGGCGGCGCAGGGCCGCCGTCGGACGGCCCGGCAGCGCAAGCCGGCGGCAGCACCGGCGTCGCGCTTTCCACAGCGCCGGCCTTCCGCAGCCGGGACACGGGTGCGCGGTACCGGGAGAAGATCACCGCCGCCCAGCACCAGATCGCCCAGGGAAACACGTATGAGGTTTGCCTGACCACCACGCTCGAAGCCAGGGTGCAGGCAGCGTCGCTGGATGCGTGGACCACCTACCTCGCGCTGCGCCGGAGGAACCCGGCCCCCTTTGCCAGCTACCTCCGGCTGGGAAACCTTGCCGTGGCCAGCACCTCGCCCGAGCGGTTCCTAAGGATCGCGTCCGACGGCGGCATGCGCGCCGAACCGATCAAGGGCACCCGGCGCCGGGCTGCCGATCCGCAGGAGGACAGCCGGCTGCGCGCGGACCTGGCCACATCCCTGAAGGACAGGGCCGAGAACATCATGATCGTGGACCTGCTGCGCAACGACCTCAGCCATTTCGCGGAGCCCGGTTCCGTGACGGTCAGCCGGCTCTGCGCGATCGAGAGCTATGCCACGGTCCACCAGATGGTCAGCACCATTGACGCCCGCCTCCTCCCGGGCGCACCGCGGGCCGAGGCAGTCGCTGCGTGCTTCCCGGCCGGCTCCATGACCGGCGCCCCCAAGATCAGCACCATGGCCATCCTGGACCACCTGGAGGCAGGTCCGCGCGGACTGTACTCGGGGGCCATCGGCTACTTCTCACTCAACGCGGCGGCCGACCTCGCCGTCGCCATCAGGACACTGGTGATCAGCACGGCCGGGGACGGGACGGCTGAACTCTCGCTCGGCGTCGGCGGTGCCATCACCTCGGACTCCGTCCCGGACGACGAATACGACGAAATACGCACCAAGGCCTACGGGGTCCTCTCCACCCTTGGCGCCGCATTCCCCGGCGACTGACGCCATCGGCTCCCTGGGGCATCCACTCCGCGGACGCCCGTTTAGGAAGACGCCCCCGGGGGTACGCCCCTGACCTAGCTGAACCGCCCAAGCCAGGCGGCGGACCCATCCCTGGGTGCTTCCACACAAGTTAGGTATGCCGCGTGACGGAACCGTCCCCTCCCCAGACCAGCAAGGCACCGCGCAGCGTCAAGTACGTTCTCATGCTTGGCGCCCTGGCCGCGCTCCCCGCCCTCACCACGGACATGTACCTGCCCTCACTGCCCGCCGTCGAGGCCGACCTCCACACCACCCAGACCGCTGTCCAGCTGACGCTGTCCGGAACCCTGGTGGGCGGCGGAATCGGGCAACTGGTGATCGGCCCGTTCTCGGACCGGTTCGGCCGGCGGCTTCCGCTGCTCATCGGCATCTCGCTGCACGTAGCCATCTCGCTGCTGTGTTCCCTGACGCCCAACATCGAAACGCTGACAGGGCTGCGCGTCCTGCAGGGCTTCTTCAACGCCGCCGCTGCCGTGGTGGCACTCGCGGTGATCCGCGACCGCTTCGTCGGCTCCGACGCCGCCCAGCTGCTGTCGCGGCTGATGCTGGTCATCGGCGTGGCTCCGCTCCTGGCCCCCACCGTGGGCCAGGCCATCGCCGGGCTCTGGAACTGGCGCGCCGTCTTCTATGCACTGGCACTCATCGGGCTGGTCCTGGTGGCAATTGTCTGGAAGTTCATGCCGGAAACGCTGCCCGGGGACAGCCGGAGCCCGGGCCACCCCCGGCACGTGGCGGGGGCCTACTGGGTGCTGCTGCGGGACAGGCACTTCATGGCGCTGGCCGTCATCCCCGGACTGGGGCTGGCCCTGATCATGAGTTACGTGGTGGGTTCGCCCTTCGTCTTCCAGAACGAATACGGCCTCACCGCCCAGCAGTTCGCCCTCGTCTTCGCCCTCAACGGCGCCGCACTTGTCCTCTCGGCCCAGCTCAACGCCGCCCTGGTCCGGAAGTTCCCGCCCGTCCGCATCCTGCGCACCGCCCTCCTGGTCCAGTTGAGCCTGGCCCTGGTGCTGCTCGGTGTGGTGGCCACGGGTGCCGGCGGCGCGGCCGGCCTGGTGGCCGGCCTGTGGCTGGTCCTGTCAGCCCAGGGCATGATCCCGGCGAACGCCTCCGTACTCGCGCTGCACAACTACGGCCACATGGCGGGAACGGCGGCGGCTGTCATTGGGGCCCTGCAGTCCGGGGTCGCCGGACTGGTGAGCCCCCTGGTTGGACTCCTGGGCGGGAATTCCCTGTCGATGGCCAGCGTCATGATCGGCAGCTGCACCGTGGCGGTGCTGGTGCTTGCCCTGGGAACGCCGGCCTACCGCAACGGCGGCTGGCCCGAGCACGCCGGGCACGGCGACGGGCAGCGGGTCAGTGCCGACTGACAACTTACTGGACGGTGTCTTACTGGACAGGTCTTACTGGACAGTGGCCTACTGGACAGTGGCCGTCAGCCGGGCCACGTTGTCCACGTACCGGGCCGCGAGCGGCCGGTTGAGCCAGTCCGCGAGCTTGAGCTCGTGGGAGATGTCCCGGTAGGTGTCCTCCACCGCCCGCATCTTGTTCACGATGTCCTCACCCAGCAGCATCACGGACACCTCCAGGTTCAGCGAGAAGGACCGCATGTCCATGTTGCTGGACCCCAGGACCGCTACCTCGTCATCGATGGTGAAGTGCTTGGCATGCAGCACGAACGGGGCCTTGTAGAGGTAGATCCGCACCCCGGCTTCGAGGAGTGCCTCGTAATAGGACCGCTGGGCGTGGTGGACCAGGAACTGGTCCCCCTTCTCCGAGACGAACAGTTCAACATCCACGCCGCGCTGGGCCGCGGTGGTGATGGCATAGAGCAGCGAGTCGTCCGGCACGAAGTAGGGGCTGCAGATGGAGATCCGGTGCTGGGCCGAATAGATGAGGGTGTTGAAGAGCCGGAGGTTGTTCTCCGTAATGAACCCCGGACCGCTGGGAACCACCTGGGCCGTGACGGTGCCGGGTTCCGGGTTCGCCGGGAGCTGCAGCTGGTGTTCCAGCGACTCGTCGGTCTCGCTCAGCCAGTCGGTGGCGAAGACGACGTTCAGGGTGGTCACGATGGGGCCGCGCAGGCACGCCATCAGTTCCACCCATTCACGGCCGGCCTTGCGGTGCCGCGGGTTGTTGTAGGAGGGCTCGATCAGGTTCTGCGAACCCGTGAAGGCGATCTCGCCGTCGATCACCATGATCTTGCGGTGGTTCCGCAGGTCAGGGCGGCGCCACTGTCCGTGGATGGGCAGGAGGGGCAGCATCCGCTTCCACTGGATCTTGCCCGCGCGGAGGCGGTTGAGCAGCTTCCGGTACCCCTTGATGCGCAGCGTTCCGATGTGGTCGAACAGGAGCCGCACCTCCACGCCCCGTTCGGCGGCTTCCTCCATGGCGGTGAGCAGGTCGTTGGTGACGTGGTCCGAACTCATGATGTAGAACTCGGCGTTGACGAACTTCTTCGCCTTCCGCACGGCCTTGGTCATTTCCAGGATGGAATCCGGATAGCCGGGGATCAGGTCCACGGAGTTTCCGTCCACCATGGGCAGCGAGCCCAGGGTGCGGTTGAGCTCAGCAGCGGACTTCACCCACTCCGGGCCGGGGTAGTCGCTTTCCGCATCCGAAAGCGCGGTGATGCCCGCCTGCACGCGTTCGTTGACCAGCTGCTGCTGTGCGCGCCGCCGGCTGGACAAGCGGAAATTGCCGAACAGCAGGAACAGGACGATGCCCACGAACGGAATGAAGAAGATACCCAGCAGCCAGGCCATGGCGGTGGTGGGGCGCCGGTTGCCGGGAATGATGCCCAGCGCCAGGATCCTGATGGCCAGGTCGGCGAAGCCCAGGAGCACCACCACCCATGTGGGCGCGGTGCCGGCAAGCGAAAAAGGCCACAACACGTCTAAAACCCCCGGGGAGATTGGGCTCCGGAGGACGGCTTCCGGCCGGTGCACTCTGCCCAGCTTATCCGCGGTACAGCACTAAGCTGGTGCCATGACCTCTCCAGCCCCCGTGGTTCTTGCCTTCCTCGATCCTGCTTTCCCCGACGGCAGGGTGGCCGATGCCACCCAACCCCAGCTGCTGGTCACGGATCTGGGGGTCACGCGCGGCGACGGCGTCTTCGAAACCATGCTGGCTGTTGGTGGAACGGTGCGGAAGATGCAGGCGCACCTGGACCGGCTTGGGGGCTCCGCCGCGGCACTGGACCTGGCCATCCCGGACCAGGAGGCATGGCGGCGCGTTATTGCGGCGGCGGTGGCCCGGCACCGGTCCGAGAACCCGCCGGCAGACCCCGCCGCCGATGAACTGGTGGTCAAACTGGTGGTCACCCGCGGCGTTGAAGGCGAGGCGCCCACGGCCTGGGTCCAGGCGTCGCCGGCCGGCGCTGCCGGCCGCAGGCAGCGCGAAACGGGCATCGACGTCATCCTCCTTGACCGGGGTTACGACAGTGATGTGGCCGAACGGGCGCCCTGGCTGCTCCTCGGCGCCAAAACCCTTTCCTACGCCGTCAACATGGCAGCGCTGCGCCATGCCCACAAACAGGGCGCCGACGACGTCATCTTCCTGTCCTCCGATGGCCGCGTGCTGGAAGGCCCCACGTCCACGGTGCTGCTTGCGCATGTGGAGAAGTCCGACGACGGCACAACAGTGAAGCGCCTCATCACGCCCCAGCTGGACAGCGGCATCCTGGCCGGGACCTCCCAGGGCGCCCTCTTCGCGGCCGCCAAGGCGGCGGGCTGGGAACTGGGCTACGGTCCGCTGGAGCCCCGGGACCTCATGGACGCTGACGCGGTCTGGCTGATCTCCAGCGTCCGCCTGCTGGCGCCCGTAAACCGGATCGACGGCAAGGAAATCGGCACTCCGTCCGTCCAGAAGGAACTGACCGCCGAGTTGAGCGGACTTTTCGCCGCCATCCACTAGGCCGCAACAAGCGGCGCAATCCCTTTTCCCACTCCCGCATCACCCGTAAGGTGTGGACCATGGACTCGCGAAACCTGCCGATTGAAAACCTGTCCTTCGACGACTGCTGGGAACTCCTCGACAATGACGCGGTGGGCAGGCTGGCCATCGTGGTGGACGAGCATCCCGAGATTTTCCCCGTGAACTACGCCGTCCACCTGCGCAGCATCGTCTTCCGCACCGCACCCGGGTCAAAGCTTTGGGGCGCCAGGATGGAACGGCCGGCAGCACTGGAAATAGACGGCTACGACCCCGCATCGGAACAGGCCTGGAGCGTAGTGGTGCGCGGCGAAACGGAAATCATCGAGGACCAGGGCGTGAAGGATGCCGTGGACGCACTCGGCTTGGAACCGTGGCAGCCGGGCGAAAAGGCCCACTACGTGCGGCTGAACGCCAAAGCACTGACGGGGCGCCGGTTCCGCGTGAACCGGCCGGACATCTGGAACACCCGCCTGCAGGACCGGCGCCGCGCGTCCTTCGAATAGGGCCGCCCCGGGCAATCCGCGGTCAGCAGCCCCCGGGGTCAGGCGGCGGGGCCTGCCGCCTGCCGTGACAGCTGTGCTTCCAGCCCGGACAGCAGGATGCCAAGTCCCTGGTCAAGCTCCGCCTCGCCGTCGTACTCTGCCAGGGCGGGAGCAAGGGCACGCAGCTTGGGGAATTCCTTCGCCGGCAAACGGTGGAGCCCCAGGCGCAACAGCACCTCGTTCTCTTCCGGATCCACCACGTACTCCTGCAGCTCGTTCAGGATGTGCCCGTAGAGGAAGCCGTAGTAGGCGCGGTAGACGTGGAGGGCATCGGCCGGCGCGAATCCTGCCGAGCCCAGCAGGGACAGGATCTGTTCCAGCGGCCGCAGCGTGCCCAGGGGGCGAAGGCCCAGGGGCGTGGAAAGGGGCCGCGTGACCAACAGGGGAACCACATTGGGATGCTGCAGGGCGAGCGCCCGCAGGCTGTGGGCGATCTTCCGCAGCTGGGCTTTCCAGTCCGGGTCCGATGGATGGATGCTGAGCTGGTTGAGTACCAGCTCGGTAACCCCGTCCAGCAGAGCGGCGCGGTTCTCGGCGTAGCGGTAGAGGCTCATCGGATCCCGGCCGAGTTCCTGCCCCAGCCGGCGCATGGTCAGGGCCTCCAGGCTTTCGGCGTCCACCAACTCCAGGGCCTTGGCCAGCACAATGTCCCTGCTCAGCCTCGTTTTGGCCTGCCCGGTCTGGGAAGTGTTGGCGGAAGTCATCACAAAGGTCCTCACTGGCGGCCCTCGTCCCGAAGTAACTGGGACGGTTGCCTCATATCTGGTCTACAGGTAAAGTCTACATCGTAGACAAGATGAACTCTTGAGCTTTTCGGGACCTCTCAAGGAAAGCGGCTACACAATCCTTTGCCACCTTGTGCAGGGCATCGAGGTTCGCCGCTGGAGCCTACCGGCGGCACCACGCACCGAGCGAAGGGACGCCTCATGGCCAATTCGCAGTTTGATCTTTTCCTCCACGAAGCCACCTACGCAGACCATGCCTCGGAATCCAGCCTGGACCGCGACCGCCTGTACGGGCTGTACACCAGCTGGTGCTTCGTCAACGAGCAGCCCACCGGCACCGAGTCCAGTTTCTGGGCTGCCATGAAACACAAAGTCTCGGTTCGCCGCAACGGACTGCGCATGAAGGGGCCGGCCGCTGCGGACTACATCCTCAGCAGCTACCCGCGGCTTGTTTAAGGCCCCACCGGGCTGCCAACAGGCCGCAGGGTAACCAGCGGCGCACGATCACATGCTGTGGCACTTTTGTGCCGCAGCATTTTCGTGTCCGGATGCACCCTGGAACCAGGCAAAGGAGCCATCCCCCAGGCGGGAATCCCTAGGTGGGAATGATCCGGAAAAGGAACCTGGTGCGGACCATCACCCACAACAGGCCCAGGACCACGGCGTAGGCCGCGGTGTTGAGGAAGATGCTCTGCTGCTGGAGCGCCGGGATGTTTGTGACGACGGCGATCAGCACCACATGCATGATGAAGACATACAGCGTGGCGCGGCCCAGCGGAATCAGGAACCAGCCCAGGGCACGCTCCACCGGTTTCCAGTAAGCGCTGAGGAACGCGTAGGCGGCCACCACCAGGACCAGGACGTTGAACAGCCGGCCGGGCGCCAGGTAGGTCCGGCCGAAGAGTGCGTCATACATGGCCCGGTAGGAGGCGTCCGGCATGAGCGCCAGGCGGACGTCGTAGTTGTTGGCCAGGTACGGATTCCCCCAGGACAGGAAGGCCAGCGCAAACGCTGCCGCAGTGCAGGCCGCCACCACCCACGTGTGCGCCGACAACCACGCAACAATGCTGCGGCGGTAGTAGCCAACAACCAGGCCGAGGACGAAAAGCACCTGCCACACCAGCAGCGGAAACGAGTCCTCAAACTGGGATGGCAGGATCCTGAACCGGGTCACGGCGCCCACTGCGTACACGGCGAACGTCGCCAGCAAAACCCAGACGGCCTTGCCGCGGTTCAGCGCCGCAAGGATCAGCGGGCTGGCCAGCAGGAGCACCACATACAGGCCCATGACGTTGAACTGCCAAGGCCCGAACTGCAGCAGCACGATGGCCGGCAGCACCTGCGGCGGCACGGGGAACTGGAACAGCGACGACATGCCGGCGTAGAGGTCGTAGGTCCGGCCGGCACCGCTGTGTCCCGCGCCGCCGGTCCCCTGGTCCACGAACGTGGTCAGGGCCTCAGTGTGGAAGAACGGGAGCAGGGAAAGAAGGAAGACGCCGATCAGCACGGCCAGGGCGGTCACATAGAGCTTCCCAGCCCGGCGGGACGTCAGGTCCACCACCCGGCCGAAGTCCTCCTTGGCCTTGGGCCCGTACACCATGCCCACCACCAGGCCGGAGAACAGGACGAACAGCTCCGCGCCTGACACGAAGCCCACCGCCTCCTGGGTGAGCAGCTGGAACAGTGAGGCCATGCCCAAGTGGTTGACCACCACAAAGACAATGGCCAGTCCGCGCAGCAGGTCCACCCGCGAATCCCTGGTGGAAGGGTCCTGGTAGCTCCAGGACGTGGCGGTGTTGATCCGGCGGGGAACCTGCCACAGGGCCACCAAGAGGATGACCATGGCGGCACCAACGGTCCAGGGGGCGGCGCCGGAAAGCGTGTTGGCCCGCACGTAGGTGCCTGTGGACGCCACATCCGTGACAGGGCCGGTGACCATCGGCGATGCCTTCAGCCTGTCCAGGGCGGCCTTGGCAATATCCGGGCTTCCCGTGAGTAGCCAGCTGATGCTCGCCACGCCGGTATCCCGCGTGCTGGTCCGTTCGTCCCACACCACGGCGGCCGTCCCGGCGAAAGCGGGTGACGTGGCAGTGGCCACCACCTGATCCCACCAACCCGTCTTGATGTCCGCCTCGGGCGCCCCACCGGACGCAGGGCTGTAGAAGGCCGAGGTCTGGAGGAGGAAAGGCTTTTTGCGTCCCTCGGCGTAGGTGCCGTAGAAGTTCTCGCCGCCGGAGGCCGTCAGCATTTCCTGGAGTTCGCCCGGACGCGGCGTCGTGTTGACGGCGGCCCCGCCGGCAGTGTCGTCGTGATAGGCGGTCAGGCCCACCCAGTCCACGGCGTCATCGCCCGGGTAGTAGGGGGCATAGGCGCTGTCGCTTCCGTTCCAGGTCCCGTCCCCGTTCGTATCCAGGAGGGAAAACCCGTCGCTTCCCGGCTGCGGGGCATTCCGGTTCCGTTCAAAGGGGTAGTCCTTGCCCAGGTAAGGCGCCCACACCATGGCGGCCCGGCCGCCGTCGTCCTTCTTGAAGGCTGCCGCCACGGCCTGGAAGGCCTGCCGGTACGTGGCCGGCTGCTGGCCCCAAGCCACCCAGCTGGCATTCATATCGGGGGCGAACCGGACCAGCAGTTGGCCCTTGAACCCCGATGTCAGGTCACGGACCTGGGCTGCGAACGCTTCCGCCTCCGCGGAGCCGAGCTGGTCCAGGGGCACCGACGGCTTCACCGAGAGCAGGGCGTGGGCGCCTTTGGCTGCAGTCTGCTGCAGGAAGCCGTCGATGTCATTCCGCTCCGATTCGCGGTACGGAATGGTGATGTCGTGGCCGAAGACGGCGGGGCCGGCGCCCAGCCTGTCGCTGAAGCCCGCGGCCGTATCCTCGCCCCACTCGAGGACCGCCCCCAGCCACGGCTTGCCCTTGTCCGGTGCAGCAGGCGCGGCGTGTGCCGGGCTTGCCGGGACAACCAGGGCCAGGAGGGCGATGAACGCGGCGGCGAAAAAGGCTGCGATGGATCGCGGACGGTTCCGCCGGATGGCGGCGTGGTGGAGCGATACGTGTGCCCGCATGCTGACAAGGACCCCCCGGTACTCATTGCTCTGGATACGGGGCGGCGCCCCCGGTAAGAACTTTATCGGCCCGTGGGCATAACCCGTGCCGTGACGCGGACGGCTCAATTACGGAACATGACGACGGCGGCGATGCGGCCGGGCGCGGCAGGTGTTACGTTTTTGGGGAGTAATGAGTACCGGCGCCAAGCCCTGACTTGCCGGTCGGCAACCCTCCCTTTCGCGGCGGGGTGCCTCAGGTGAATACTCGGCATATCGACCGATTCGAGCTGCAAGCGTGAGAGAAGGAGATCCGTCGTGTCCGACGCACCCGCCCCTGACGAAAGACTGTCCTACCGCCTGATTACGGGCGCGGACAACCGTGAATTCTGTGAGCGGATCTCCGCTGCACTCGCCGATGGCTACGTCCTGCACGGCAGCCCGGCGGCAACCTTCAACGGCACCACCGTCATCGTGGCGCAGGCAATCGTCCTTCCGGCCGCGATCGCTTCCGCCGACGCCGCCGTGGCCACCGCCGTGGACCAGCTCGATGCCGAATTTGAGGGCGAGTTCGACGGCGAGGGCCACGCATGAGCTACGCGGGAGACCTGACGCCGCAGGAAGCCTGGGCCAAGCTGGAGCAGGGCGCCATCCTGGTGGACGTCCGCACCGAGGGCGAATGGGCCCACATCGGCATCCCGGACACCAAGGCCACGGACAACGATCCCCTGTTCATCCAGTGGACCTTCCCCGGAGGCATCCCCAACCCGGACTTCGTCAAGGACCTCCAGGAGCAGGCGCCGGAGGATCCCCACGCGGAACTGCTGTTCCTGTGCCGGTCCGGCCAGCGGTCCATCGCGGCCGCAACTGCCGCCACCCAGGCGGGCTTCACCGCGTACAGCGTGCTGGAGGGCTTCGAAGGCGAGCCCGACCGCTACGGCGAGCGGACCGTCAATGGCTGGAAGAACCGCGGCCTCCCCACCAACCTCGGAAAGAACTAAGTGACCTTCAACCCAGACGCCCCCGGCTGGAACCCCGACACCCAGGCAGTCCGCGGAGGCCTGGACCGCTCCAACTTCCAGGAAACATCCGAGGCCATCTTCCTGAACTCAGGGTTCGTCTACGAATCCGCCGCGGCAGCTGAACGGGCCTTCACCGGCGAGGACGAGCGCTTTGTCTACTCCCGCTACGGCAACCCGTCCGTGGCCACCTTCCAGGAACGGCTCAGGCTGCTCGAAGGCACCGAAGCATGTTTCGCGACGGCGTCGGGCATGTCCGCCGTGTTCACCGCGCTGGGTGCCCTGCTGGCTGCGGGCGACCGGGTGGTGGCCGCCCGGTCACTGTTCGGTTCGTGCTTTGTGATCCTGAACGAGATCCTGCCCCGTTGGGGTGTGGAGACGGTCTTCGTGGACGGCCCGGACCTGGACCAGTGGCGCGAAGCCCTGTCCAAGCCCACCACCGCCGTCTTCTTCGAGTCCCCGTCGAACCCCATGCAGGAGATCGTGGACATCGCCGCCGTCAGCGAACTGGCGCACGCGGCCGGGGCCACCGTAGTGGCGGACAACGTGTTCGCCACTCCCCTGCTGCAGCGCTGCGGGGACCTTGGTGCCGACGTGATCGTCTACTCCGGCACCAAGCACATCGACGGGCAGGGCCGGGTGATGGGCGGAGCCATCCTGGGCACCAAGGAATTCATCGACGGACCGGTGAAGCAGCTGATGCGCCACACCGGCCCCGCGCTTTCCGCTTTCAACGCCTGGGTCCTGACCAAGGGCCTGGAGACCATGGGCCTGCGCGTCAACCACTCCTCGGCGACCGCACTCCGGCTCGCAGAATGGCTGGAGGAACAGCCGGCGGTGAGCTGGGTGAAGTACCCGCTCCTGAAGTCGCACCCGCAGTACGGGCTGGCGGCAAAGCAGATGAGTGCAGGTGGCACTGTCCTTACCTTCGAGCTCGCTCCTTCCGGCGGACGCACGGGCAAGGAAGCGGCGTTCGCACTGCTGGACGGGCTGCGGATCATCGATATCTCCAACAACCTCGGTGATGCAAAGTCCCTGATCACGCACCCCGCCACCACTACCCACCGCGCCATGGGCCCGGAGGGGCGGGCCGCCATCGGCCTGAGCGACGGCGTGGTCCGGCTCTCGGTGGGGCTCGAGGACCCGGAGGACCTCCTCCGCGACCTGGAACAGGCGCTGAAGCAGATCTAGCGGGGGCGGGACCAGGTCCGCGTGGCCAAATACAGATGTCAGTGCCTCGTTGGATGATGTCGGTATGGGAATCGGCGGTGGTGTCGGGGTGGTGCTGGCGTCAATCGATGCCTCTGTTGCCGCCCTCGATTCGCTGAACCGTGAGGACTCTTTCCTTGCTGCCGGGGCTCATGGTGGTGCCGGTGTGGATATTGGTGCCGGTACGGATGTTTTGCAGCGGCGGTATGGGATCCGGCTGGAACGGCTGGAGCTTATGGCTCGGCTGGAGGCGCAACTGGCCGCGGTGAAAGCGGCGACCGCTGCTGAGGCAGTGGAGTTCCAGCAGGCGATGACGCCGCCGGACGCCTCCGTCCAGGATCGCACTTACGCTGACATGTCGGTGGTGGAGGAAATCGCCGGAGTCCTGACCATCAGCTCCGCAGCCGCGGGCGCCCTTGTGAAGCAGTCACGGCGGATCTGCTCCCTGCCGCCCGTTATGAACGCCCTGTCCGCGGGCGCGATGTCCTGGCAGCACGCCCGGATTGTCGCCGATGAGACTGAAGGCCTCACCCCGGAGGGCGCGGCGTCTCTGGTGGCGCATTTCTTCGACCCGGCTGCACCCCAGCCCGCCCGCGGCGCCGCGCCCGGCGAGCTCGTCCCGTCACGGTTCCGGGCCAAGGTCCGTGGGTGGCGGGAACGCCACCATCCGGAATCGATCGAGAAGCGCCACGCAAAGGGCGTGGCCGACCGGCGGATGGAATACACCCCCGACAAGGACGGCATGGCCTGGATCTCCCTCTACCTGCCCGGCGATACCGCCTGCGCCATCTGGAACCGGACCACCGCCACCGCCCGCGGACTCCAAGGCCCTGACGAACCCCGCCCCCTCACCCAGCTCCGCCCCGACATCGCAGCATCCCTGCTGCTGGGGGTTGGCATGAAGCCCGCAGCCGGGGAGACCGCCGCCCACGCCGAGGAAGACGGTCCCGGCCCCGGCGTTCAGGGCACGCAGGGTGTCACCGGGATCGGGAAGGTCCCTGCGCCGCGGGCCGACGTCCTGGTGATGGTGCCGGTGTTCTCCCTCCTCGGCGTGACCGATGAACCCGCCGTACTGGATGGTTTCGGGCCGATCCCGGCGTCCATGGCGCGCAAACTTGTCGCCGACGGGGCGGAATCGTTCTACCGGGTCCTGGTCGACCCCCGCGACGGCGCACCACTGGAAATTGGCCGGAAAAACTACCGGCTCACCGAAACCATCAAACGCTGGATCAGGATGCGCGATGCCAAGTGCACCTTCCGGGGCTGCGCCAACCGCACCCCCGATAACGAAACAGACCACCTCACCGCCTGGCAACACGGCGGCACCACCAACGTCAGCAACCTGGCCCAACTCTGCCCCAAGCACCACCGGCTCAAACACCACAGCCAATGGACACCCGACCCCGCCACCAAGAATGAACCACCCGGCTGGACCTCACCCACGGGACGGCACTACAACGCCGAATACCAGGACCCAGAACCAACCCACTGGCCCCCGGGCATCCTGTCGGCGCAACGAAGCCCGCTGGAACAGGTCGTTCTACAGCGCCTCGCTACCTAGCACCTGCTTCGCTGCGGGTCTCTACACCTGCCGTTCTACAAGACACCTGAGGTTCTACAAGTCTGCTCCTGGCGGCTCTTGCCCCGTCAGGCCTGCCGGACACGCAGCAGCTCGGGCGTGGCCGCCACGTCCGCAAGGTCCAGCGCATCACGCATGGTCAGGTGGACGGCCTGCCGGACCACCGCGCCGAACCCCATGTCCTCCGGCGGTTGCCCCGCCAGGGCCTTGTCGCGGGCGCGGCGCTGTTCAGCGGACCCTGTCCCGCGGGCGATGATGTCCTCCACCCCCTGGCGGGCCAATGCGAGCTCGCCCTGTTCGTCAAGGACGGGGGCCAGGTAATCCACCAGGGAACGCACCACATCCGCAGCCGGCGCCGGCCGGAAGTTGCCAAAGTCCAGCAGTTCGCCGCTCAACCCGGCGCTGCTGGCCTGCCAGGACGCCATCCGCAGCAGGACGGTGGGAACGGGCGCAGGGTCCACGTCGTCCCGCCACTCCCGGCTGGCGGATTCCACCAGTGCCCGGACCAGCACGGCGATGAGTGCGGCGTCCCCGGCACGGAGGCATACGTCCGCCACCCGCACCTCCACCGTGGGGTGGTTGCGGGAGAGCCGCGCGTCGAAATAGAGCATGCCCTCGTCGAGCATGACGCCGCTGTCCAGCAGCCGGGTCACCACCCGGCGGTAGGCAGGGTACGTTCCGTAGATGCCGGCCGGGCCGGCTGTGGGCCAGCGGTTCCAGGCCTGGGTGCGGTAGCTTTCGAAGCCGGTGGGGACGCCGTTCCAGAACGGCGAGTTCGCGCTCAGCGCCGTGAGGACGGCCAGTTTGTCGCGGATGCGGTCCAGGACCGCCACCCCTTCCTCCGGCGATTCGATGAAGGTGTGGACGTGGAAACCGCAGGTGAGCTGTTCCTGGGCGGTGAGGCCGAAGCGCTCCAGCATCCTGGCATAGCGCGGGTCAGGTGTGGTGTGGCTGGGCGATGCCACGGGTGAGGTGGCCAGCGCCGCCACCCTGGCTCCGTGCTTCCGGGCTGCCTGGTCGGCCAGCGCCCGGCCTGCCCGGATCTGCTCCAGCAGGCCGCCGTACTCCCGGCACGGCCGGGTCTGCGTCTCGATCTGCTCAAGCTTGAGCTCGGCACTCAGGCCCATCTCGTCGTCGTAATCCGCCTGGTTGCCGGCATGGCGGCCATCCAGGTCCACGGGAAGATCGTCGGCTGCGACGCGGTGGCTGGCGAGGAGGGCGTCGGCCAGGGCAAGCGGCTCCCCGGACTCCGGATCAACGATCAGGAGTTCTTCCTCTACGCCAAATGTACGCATACGAATATTCTGCGGCAGCGGGCGGCCATTGGAACCGTGGCCCGCCGTTCATGACGAAGCGTGAATGGGTCAGTCCTGGAAGTACTCCACCTTGGCGCCGATGGTGTTCAGCCGCTCCGCCAGGTCCTCGTAACCACGCTCGATCACATAGATGTTCCGCAGCTCGGACACACCCCGCGCTGCGAGCATGGCCAGCAGGAGGCAGGCGGCAGGCCGGAGCGCGGGCGGGCAGCCCACCTCGGCGGCGCGCCACTTGGTGGGTCCGTTGACGTAGATCCGGTGCGGGTCCAGGAGCTGCACCTGCGCGCCGAGCCGGTTCAGCTCCGTCAGGTAGATGGCGCGGTTCTCGTACACCCAGTCGTGGATCATGGTCTGGCCGTGGGCGTTCGCAGCAATGACGGCGAAGAACGGCAGGTTGTCGATATTCAGCCCGGGGAACGGCATGGGGTGGATCTTGTCCTCCGGGGCACGCAGCTCGGAGGGCTTGGTGGTCACGTCCACCAGGCGGGTGCGGCCGTTGCGGGCCATGTACTCGCCCGAAATCTCCAGCTTCTGCCCCATCTGGCCCAGAGTGGCCAGTTCGATCTCCATGAATTCGATGGGCACCCGGCGCACGGTGACCTCGGAGTTGGTGACGATGCCGGCCGTGATGAGGCTCATGGCCTCGATGGGATCCTCGGAGGGGAAGTACTCGATCTCGGCGTCGATTTCCGGCTGTCCGGTGATCTTCAACGTGGTGGTGCCCACGCCCTCAATGGTGACGCCGAGCATCTGCAGGTAGAAGCACAGGTCCTGCACCATGTAGTTGGGGCTGGCGTTGCGGATCACGGTTGTTCCGGCGCGGTGCGCCGCGGCCATGATCGCATTTTCGGTGACGGTGTCCCCGCGTTCGGTGAGGACGAAGGAGCGGTCCCGGGTATCGGCGGGCGGCGCCTGCACGGTGTAGAAACCTGCGGTGGCCTCCACTGACAGGTCGAACTCGCGCAGTGCCTGCATGTGGGGCTCCACGGTCCGGGTGCCCAGGTCGCAGCCTCCCGCGTAGGGAAGCCGGTACTCACGGGACTCATCCAGCAGGGGGCCCAGAAGCATGATGACGCTGCGGGTCCGGCGTGCCGCGTCCACGTCCATGGCGTCCAGGTCCAGGACGGCAGGCCGGCGCAGGCGGAGATCCGTGTCATTGAGCCAGGTGCACTCGACGCCGATGCTGGTCAGAACCTCGACGATGCGGTTGACTTCCTCGATCCGGGCCAGGCGCCGGAGCACGGTGGTGCCCCTGTTGATCAGGCTGGCGCACAGCAGGGCGACGCCGGCGTTCTTGCTGCTGTTGACGTCGACGGCTCCGGACAGGGTGCGGCCGCCTTCCACCCGCAGGTGGGTCATCTGCGGCTTGGCCACGTTCACGATGCTGCGGTCAAAGATGTTTTCCAGCCGCTGGATCATTTTCAGGCTCAGGTTCTGCTTGCCCTGTTCCATCCGGGCCACGGCGCTCTGGCTGGTGCCAAGTTCGGCGGCCAACTGCCCCTGGGTCCACCCTTTCTCGCTCCGGGCGTCCCTCAGCATGGCGGCAACGTGTTCAGCGGTCTCCTGGGTCATACCGCGAATATATCATAAATGAGTTATCCAGCCTTCGTGGCAGCTACCCGCGGGCGGGGAAGGGGGCTCCAGGAGGGCGGTACCCATTCGGTGCGATAGGGAGCCCCGCCTGTCCCCCGGGCGGGTGGCTTAACTCCCCAGCCACACCATATTCCAGGTACCGGCCGTAACAGCTGCGAAAAGGGCGAGTCCGGCCACCAGGACGCCGCCTGCCACCACCCAGAGGTCCAGCGGGCTGAAGGTGGACACCCGGGCCCAGGTCCGCCGGCCGCCGCCGAAACCCCTCGCCTCCATGGTGACGGCGAGCCTCGATGCACGGCGGATGGCCTGGACCAGGAGCCCGAAACTTTGCCCGAGTGTCGCCTTCACCCGCTGCCCCAGGCTGCCCCGCGCACCTACGCCGCGGGCACGCCGCGCCATCCCGATGGTCTGCCATTCCTCGGCCATGAGCCCCACCAAACGCATCGCAGCCAGGGTTCCCAGGACGAACCGGTGCGGCAGGCGTGCCTTCTGCGCGAGCGCGTCGGCGAGGTCGGTGGGATCGGTGCAGCTCATCAGGAGCACCGCCGGGAGGGCGATCGCAAAACCCCGCAGCAGGAATCCGATGCCCAGCTGGAGGGAACCCTCGCTCATGCTCCAGATGCCGGCGTCGAGCAGGATCCTGCCGCTGTCCGGTGCCAGGATGGAGGTGCTCCAGCCTCCCACGGCAGCGGCGAGGATCAGCGGCCAGCCGCGCTGCCACAGCAGGGACAAGGTGAGCCCTGCCAGGGGAAACAGCAGAAGTTCGAACACCAGGGCCACGGACGCGGACACCCAGTCGATGGACAGCGCCAGGACGGCCGTGATGAGCAGGACGGCCGCGAACTTGCTCAAGGGGTTGGCGCGGGCCAGGAGGGCGTGGTTGCCGCTCAAGGCGAGTTGCTGCCTCATGGCGCCACCGCTTCCGCCACGGCCATCCGCAGTTCCGCCCCGCCGATCGCCTCCGTGAATTCGGCATCATGGGTCACGGCTACCACCGCGGTGCCGGCATCAAGGAGCTCGGACAGGAACGATGCCAGCTCGGCCCAGGTATTGGCATCCTGGCCGAACGTGGGCTCGTCCAGGATCAGCACCTGGGGGCTGGCGGCCAGGACGGTGGCCACGGACAACCGCCGCTTCTCACCGCCGGAGAGCGTATAGGGGTTGGCGTCCACCAGCTGGGTAAGGCGCAGCCGCTCCAGCAGTTCCTCAACCCGGTCCTCGCCGTGCCCCAGGTGCCGCGGGCCGAAGAGCAGCTCGTCAAGCACCTTTCCGGTGACGAACTGGTGCTCCGGCTCCTGGAACACCGTGCCCACCCGCGATATCAGCTGCTCGGCCTTCCACTTGTACGGATCGATGCCGGCACCGCGGCTGAGATCCAGCGTCGCGGACACTTTTCCGGACACCGGCTCAAGCAGCCCTGCGAGGGTCAGCGCGAAAGTGGACTTGCCGGCACCGTTTGCGCCGGTGATGGCAAGGGCCTGCCCGGCACGGACCTGCGCGGCCACGCCCTCCTGGACCGGGACCGGCGGGATCTTCCGGAAGCCTTTGCGGCGGGGGCGTTCGCGGGAGACGCCCAGCTGCTCTGCGGCCAGCAGGAGGCTGCCTGCACCGGGAGCCGGGACGGCGGCGCGGGCGCGTGTGGCCGGCACATACCCGGGCACCCACACGCCGGCAGCGGCCAGCATGGTCCGCGCCTCCGTAAGGACGCGGTCCGGCGGCCCGTCCAGGAGCACTGCAGGATCCGCGGCGGAGCCGGGCTGCAGGACCACGATCCGGTCCACGAGGTCCTTCCAGACGGACACCCGGTGCTCCACCACCACCAGCGTCGCCCCGGTTTTGTCCAGGGAGCGGGCCACGGCGTCGCGGACCTCCAGCACGCCGTCCGGGTCCAGGTTGGCGGTGGGCTCGTCCAGCAGGATCAGTCCGGGACGCATCGCCAGGATGCCCGCCAGCGCCAGGCGCTGCTTTTGGCCGCCGGAGAGGGCCGACGTCGGGTGGTCCAGCGGGAGGTGGGCGAGCCCGACGTCGGCAAGTGCCTCGTGAACGCGCGGCCAGATGGCGTCGCGGGGCACCGCAAGGTTTTCGGCGCCGAAGGCGACGTCGTCCCCCACCCGCGACAGGACCACCTGGGTCTCCGGGTCCTGCTGCATGAGGCCGGCGCGGCCGCGCCGTGCCCGTGGCGGGGCCCCGTCCACCAGCAGCGAACCGGACTCGTCGGCGTCGCCTGCCTCGCCGTCGTCGTTGATGTCCCCCAGGACGCCGGCAAGGGCGTGCAGCAGCGTGGACTTCCCGGCGCCGGAGGGCCCCAGCAGGAGCACCCGCTCCCCGGGGGCGATGTCCAGGTCAAGGCCGTGGACGGCGGGCTTGGCCCGGCCGGCGTGCCGCCATCCCCAGCCGCGGGCGGCGATGGCGGCAGGCCGGACCATGCCGGAGGCGTCCTGGGAGGGTGCCATCAGGAGAAGACGGGCTCCGTGGCAGCCTTGCGGGACGCGAAGGAGCTCAGCACGCCGGTGCGGGCCAGGCCGCGGGTGGCAAGCCAGGACAAAGCGCCCGCCAGGATGGCCCCGGAAAGGGTGGTCAGCACGATGTAGGCGAGCTTGTCCGCGCCGGAGTAGGCAATGTTCCAGCCCCACGGGGCAAACGAGTCATTCAGGCCGCAGAAGAACCCTGCCGCGGCGCCGGCCAGCAGCGATACAGGAAGGTTGAACTTGCGGTAGACGAAGATCGCGAAAATGATTTCCGCGCCCAGGCCCTGGATGAAACCCGAAAACAGGACCGAGGCGCCGTACTGGGAACCCATCAGCAGTTCGCCGGTGGCGGCTACGGTCTCGCAGAACAGGGCAGCCCCGGGCTTGCGGATGATGAGCATGCCCAGCACCCCGGGAATCATCCAGCCGCCGGCGAGCAGTCCGGTCAGGGGCGGGTAGGCGGCGTTCATGGGGGCGGACAGTGCGGCGGCCCCCTGGTCCCATGCCCAGAAAATGACGCCGCCCGCGATGGCCACCAGGGCGGCGACGACGATGTCCACGACGCGCCAGGACTTACTGGTGGTCTTCTTGATTGCTGCAGTACTCATGTGATCCTCCTGGGAAACAGGAGGGGAAAGTGGACCCGGCTGCCGGCCTGTGGCCGTGCATCCGCGACACTTTGAGAACTCGACTCCCTTGCGCCGGTACTAACCGGATCAGGTTCGAGGGTCTGCGGCTGTCCGCACTCTCAGCGCCCACCTGCGGTGCCCGGCCTGCGCCAGGATGCCCGACGGCGGCGCTCCCCTGTCGTTTTTAGTGTTGCTTTGTGGTTGGGTAACGCTGTTCATTTCGCCCAGTTGGGCGTGGTCAAGTTTACACCTGGCAGGAGTAGATTGAGGGCCATGACCGCCAATCCACCGGATGTGACCGGGTTCGATCCTGATTCCAGCGACGCCCAGCCGGAGGGCTCACTGGAGGCGCAGATTGCCCGCATCGAGGCGGAGGTCCGGGAGCTCCAGTTCCCCGGCTTCTCGCTGGACGATGCGTTGAACCTTGGCCTGCTCCTCGTTGAACTGGGCAAGGAGCGGTCGTTGCCCATCGCCATCGACATCGCCAAGGGTGAGCAGGTGCTGTTCCATGTCGCACTTCCTGGCGCCACGCCTGACAACGGCCACTGGATCCGGGCCAAGCAGCGCACTGCCCTCCGGTACGAGGTGCCCTCCCTCCTGGTGGGACTGCGTGGCCGGCTGGGCGGCGGCCGGATCGAGGACAACGCCTGGTTCGACCAGTCCCGCTATGCGGCACACGGGGGCGCGTTTCCGATCCACGTCACGGGCGTTGGGGTGGTGGCTTCCGTGGCGGTGTCCGGACTGCCGCAGCTGCAGGACCACGAACTGGTGGTTGAGGCACTGCGCGACATCCTGGGGTCGGCGCTGGACGAGTAGCGCCGGCCAACCAGCCCTGGCTGACCAGGCGCAGCGGGACAAGCACCGTACATGCCCGGCGACACCAGGCCGCTTAGCTTTCATTAGTAATCATGCTTACTATATTGTCCCCGGGGTACGACCACCACAGGGAATGGGAGCACCTTCGGCGTCCCTTCCCGCAACCGGCGCGGCAACCAAGGAGCACCATGAGAATCCCGGACACCAGAGGCCCCATCAGCAGCGCCCTCTTTGCGGCCCTGTCCAAGGCCCCTGATGCAGCCACGCCCGAGCTGGACGGGCTGCACCGGCTGGTCGCGGGGCAGGTGGCCCGAACCGGTGACATCATCGCCGACGAAGACATCCAGCTGTCCCTCTTTTGCCTCTACGAACTGCATTATTCGGGCCTGGACGGGGTCAGCGACGCCTGGGAGTGGGAACCGGCCCTGATCAGGGTCCGGCGCCTGATCGAGGAACCCTTCGAAGCCGCCCTTCGTGCCGCCGCACGCCAGGCCGCCGGTGACGCCGACCTGCCCGCCGGGATTGCCATGACCAGCGATGCCGTTGCCGACGTCCTTTTTGGCCTCGCCGGTATGGACACCGGTCCCAGCGTTTCCCGCTTTGTCGCACGGAAGGCAAGCCTGGAGCAGCTCAAAGAGTTCCTGATCCACAAGTCCGTGTACCAGTTGAAAGAAGCGGATCCGCACACCTGGGCCATTCCGCGGCTCACCGGCCGGGCGAAGGCTGCCCTCGTGGAAATCCAGGCGGACGAATACGGCGGCGGCAGGCCGGAACGGATGCACAGCGCGCTGTTTGCCCGGACCATGCGCGGGCTGGGCCTGGACGACAGGTACGGCGCGTACGTCGACACCATCCCGGCCGTCTCCCTCGCATCCGTGAACCTCATGTCGCTGTGCGGCCTGAACCGGCGGCTCCGCGGGGCAATCACCGGCCACCTGGCCATCTACGAAATGACTTCATCCCAGCCCAACCGTTTCTACGGCAACGGATTCCGCCGGCACGGTTTCGCCGCGGACGTCACCCACTACTTCGATGAGCATGTGGAGGCCGACGCCGTGCATGAGCAGATTGCCGGGCGGGACCTCGCCGGCGGCTTGGTTGAGGCCGAGCCAAAGCTCCTTGCGGACGTCCTGTTCGGTGCCACCGCCGTCATGGCCATTGACGGCCGCGTCTCCGCCCACCTCCTGTCCTCCTGGGAAGCCGGGGAAACATCGCTCCGGGCGGCCGTGCCGGCGGCAGCGTGACAGGCTGGCGGCAGGCCTACGACGATTCTGCGAAGCCGCAGCGGCTGGGCGCCGAGGAAACCGGAAACAACAATGAATGTGGTGCAGGCATGAACTTCGAACAGCATGGAACACGGCCGGACGTGGAGCAGGAACCCGCCCCCGGCTCGATCGTGGTGTGCCCCGATGGTCCCCTCATTGTCAGGGGTGACTTCGAGATCGTTACCCCTTCCGGCGACGCCGTGCCCAGGGAGCGGAGGACCGTCGCCCTGTGCCGGTGCGGGGCGTCCGCCATCAAGCCCTATTGCGACGGCACCCACAAGATGATCAAGTTCCGCACCGAACCCAAGGCCGGCCAGCCCCCGGCCTGACCACAGAGCCGCCCGCCGGCCACGCCCTGCCCGGACCAGCCCGGGTGTGAGGCTAGGCTGGGACCAGTCCGTTTTCCGCCCGCAAGGAGTACCAGCAATGAACCTTCTCATCAAACTGCTCGGGACCGCCGTGAGCCTCGGCGCAGGCCTGGCCGGCACCAAGCTGGTCAACACCATCTGGGAAAAGACCACGGGGCAGAAAGCACCCACCGGCAAGAATGAGGACGTCCCCACCAGCCTCCGGTCTGCTTTGACCTTCGCGCTGATCTCGGCGTCTGTCAGCGCCATCATCCAGGTCCTGGCCAACCGCGGCACCCAGCGTGCCATCACCCGGTTCGCCAAGACGCAAGACATCGTCTAGCTGCCCAAAGCTTCGCTTAGCGCTGCCGGCCGTCGTCGGAACTGTCCTCCAGGGCGGTCTCGGCGGCGGCTTTTTGCACCACGGCTTCCAGCTCGTCGGCTGTGAGCAGTTCCCGGTGCAGGTGCTTGGTGCGGTAGCCGGCCCGGCCCACCATGTGGGCGGACACGGGCACCGTGAGCAGCTGGAAGATCCATGCCGCAGCCAGGACCGGCCACACCGAACAGGTCCGCATCTGCAGCCCAATGGCGGCCAGCAGCAGGAACAGGCCCAGGACCTGCGGCTTGGTGGCGGCATGCATGCGGCTCAGCAGGTCCGGGAAGCGCAGCAGGCCAATCGCCGCGCCCAGGGACATGAGCGCGCCCACCACCATGAACACGGCCGAGACAGCGTCGATCCAGGCATCCGGCCCGGAAAAGTCAGGATTCATTGGGCTTCACCCTCCGGTCCGCCACGAACCGGGCCACTGTAACGGACCCGATGAACCCGATGATGGAGATGGCCACCACCAGCATCAGGTTGTTCAAGTGCCGGTTCACTGCCATATCCACGCACAGGGCACCGCCCAGGATGGCGAGCAGGACGTCGGCTGCCAGGACACGGTCCAGCAGCGACGGGCCGCGGGCGATCCGGAGGATGGCACCCGCCGCGGCCAGCGAGAAAATGACGGCCGTGACGGCCAGGACAACGTTCATCATGCGGTGGCCTCCATTCGCACTTCTTCAAGTTCCTCGCGGCTGCCCATGATGCGGATCAGGCCGGCTTCGATGGAACGGACTTCGTTCCGCAGGCCCTCCACGTCCTGTTTTGAGGTGATGTTGAGGGCGTGCAGGTAGAGGGTGGACGTGGAACGGTCCACCTCCACCACCAGCGAGCCCGGGATCAGGGAGATCACATGGCCGGTGGCGGTGACGATCAGGTCCTGGCGGCTCCTCAGCTTCACCGCGACGACGGCGTTGGTCACCTTGGGTCCGCGGGCCGTTGCCAGGTACAGCACCTGGGCGCTGGCCACCACCACCTTGCCCACGAAGGCCAGCGCAAAGGGCACGGCGTAGAGGATATTGAAGCGGCCGCTGAGCTCCACCGGCGGAAGGTAGAAGAGCCGGGCCACGCCCACGGCCAGGAGGGCACCGAACAACAGGTTTCCGGGGCTGAAATCCTGCCACAGGGCGCCCCAGACGATCACCAGCCAGACCAGCAGGGGCAGTTCCTGGCGCAGCGAAATGCGTTTGCGGCTCATCGCCCTCCTCCCCCGGCGGTTGTGCCCGGGACGGAAGTACCGTCGCCCAGCACCGCCTCGATGTACGGCGTCCGGTCAAGCATGTCCCGGGCGGCCCGGTCCGAGAGAGCGAACAGCGGTCCGGCAAAGACGGTCAGGGCAATGCCGAGCCCCACCAGGCCCGCTGTCGAACCCACCATGGTGCGCGGCAGGAGCGTCACGGTGTTGTTGACCTTGGCGCCTGGACCGGAGAGCCTCGCCACGGGAGGGGCCAGGAGCACCGGGTCCGGATGTTCGGCATCGGTGGGGCGGCGCCAGAACGCGCGGTTCCAAACCCTGGCGATGGCCAGCAGCGTCAGGAGGCTGGTCACCACACCGCCGATCACCAGCGCATAGGCCAGTGGTGTGCCCAGCTGGACACCGGCCTGCAGCAGCCCCACCTTGCCCAGGAACCCGGAGAACGGCGGGATGCCGGCCAGGTTCATTCCGGGAATGAAGAACAGCAGGGCCAGCATGGGCGAGAGCTTTGCGAGGCCGCCCAGCCGGTCCACGGACGAGCTGCCGCCGCGGCGCTCGATCAGGCCGGTCACCATGAAAAGGCTGGTTTGGATGGTGATGTGGTGCGCCACGTAGAAGACCGCCGCTGCCAGTCCCACTGCGGAGGACATGGCCAGCCCGAACACCATGTAGCCGATGTGGCTGACCAGGGTGAACGAGAGGAGCCTCTTGATGTCGCTTTGGGCCAGCGCACCCAGGATGCCCACCACCATCGTCAGCAGCGCCACCACCATCAGGGGCGTGTTCAACGTGTCGCCGGGGAACAGCAGCGTCTCGGTCCGGACCATCGCGTAGACGCCCACCTTGGTCAGCAGGCCGGCGAACACGGCGGTGACCGGCGCGGGCGCCGTCGGGTAGGAGTCGGGGAGCCAGAAGGAGAGGGGGAAAACGGCGGCCTTGACGCCGAAGGCCACCAGGAGCATCACATGCAGCAGGGTTTTGGTGCCCTGGTCCAGTTCGCCCAGCTTGATGGCCAGGTCCGCCATGTTCACCGTTCCGGTGGCTCCGTAGACCATGGCGATGGCAATCAGGAACAGCACCGAGGACACCACGGACACCACCACGTAGGTGACGCCGGCGCGGATGCGCGGCCCGGTGCCGCCCAGGGTCATCAGCACGTAGCTTGCAGTCAGCAGGATCTCGAAGCCCACGTAGAGGTTGAACAGGTCACCGGACAGGAACGCGTTGGACACCCCTGCCACCAGGATCAGGTACGTGGGGTGGAAGATCGAGACCGGTGCGTCGTGGTCGCCGTCGGCCATGCCCTGCCCTGTGGCGTAGACCAGCACGGCCAGGCTCACGGCGGAGGACACCACCAGCATCAGGGAGGAGAACTGGTCCACCACCATGACGATGCCAAACGGAGGGATCCAGCCTCCGATGGTCACCGCGGCGGTGCCGTCATTCCACGCGGAGGCCAGCAGGAGGCATTCGAGCGCCAGGGTCAGCGACAGCAGGGCGATGCTCACCGCGCGCTGGGCCCTGGAGTGCCGGATCAGCAGGAAGGTCAGGGCGGCGCCCAGGATGGGAAGTACGACGGCGAGCGGGGCAAAGCTTGCGATGTTCACTTTCCGCCTCCTTCCGGGCTGGGGTCAACGTTGAGTGAGCCGGGCTTTTCCTCCGCGGCAGCGTGTTCTGCGGGCATCTCCCGGCCGCCGGCCACCAGCGTGGCCACCGGCTGGTCCGTTTCCTGGCCGGCATCCGCTCCGGACGGTCCGTGGTCTGACACATTCCGGCCGTCGGAACCGAGCATGGTGAGCGGGAATTCGGACGTTTCCGCGGGCACCTCGGCGTCGTCCTCCGCATCGAAGCTGGGGGTCTCCGCCACCCTGAGGTCCTCCACGTCATCCTGGATGTCGTCCTGGCGGGCCAGCACCCACGTGCGGTAGATGATGCCCAGCATGAATGCCGTGACGGCGAAGGAAATCACGATCGACGTCAGGATCAGGGCCTGCGGCAGTGGATCGTTGTAGTCCTGGGCAGGTGTGTCCTTGGAGAACAGCGGCGCCAGGCCTGCGTATCCCCCGGTGGCGAGGATCAGGAGGTTGGTGGCGTTGGCCAGCAGCATCAGCCCCAGCAGCACCCGCGTCAGGCTGCGTTCCAGGATCAGGTAGATGCCGCAGGCGTACAGCGCTCCCATGACAATCAGCAGGGTCAGGTTGACGCTCATGCGTGGCCCTTTGCGGTGGTTTCGGCAGGAACCCCGTCCGGTTCCTGGTCCAGGCGGCCGGATCCTTGCTCTTCCCCGGCCCGGTCCGGCTCCCGGCCCTGGCCGTGGTCCGGTTCCTGGTGCGGCTCCTGCTCCTGCTCCTGTTCCTGGTCCTCGCTCCCGGGCGCGGACTGGTCCTCCAGGTGTTCATCGATCTCGGCTCCGAGGCTGCGCAGCACGTCAAGCACCAGGCCCACCACCACGATGTAGACGCCGATATCAAAGATGGTGGAGGTGACGAACTTGATGTCCCCGAAGACGGGCAGCCACACCTGGATGATGGCGGACTGGAAGACTTGGCCGCCCAGCAGCAGGGGCATCACTCCGGAGGCGGCCGCCAGGGCCAGGCCAATGCCCAGCAGCGCGCCGGCACTCAGGGGCGCCGCCTCCCGCAGCTCGAACCGGCCACCCGCCAGGTAGCGGATGGTCAGGGCCAGTCCCGCGGTGAGGCCGCCGGCGAATCCTCCGCCGGGCAGGTTGTGGCCGGCCAGCAACAGGTACAGCGAGAAGATGATCATGGAGTGGAAGATCAGCCGGGTGACCACCTCGAAGATGATGGAGCGGCGTTCCGGAGCCAGGGTCCGCCCTGCCACAATCCAAACGTCCCGGGTGGAGGCCGCGAACTTCCGGCTGATGGCCAGCGCCGCAGCGTCGCGGGAGCCGGGGTCGACGCCGGGGTGGCGTCCCACCGTGCCCGCTGCAACGGTGGCGGATGCCTGCAGCCTGTCGCCCCGGCCGCGGACGAAGATCAGGCTTGCCACGCCGGTGGCGGCCAGCGCCAGGACGCTGATCTCCCCGAAGGTGTCCCAGGCGCGGATGTCCACCAGGGTCACGTTGACCACGTTCAGGCCCCCGCCGCCTTCATAGGCGAGCTGCGGAAACTGCAGGGACACGGGGATGGCGGTCCGGGCGCCCATGGCGAAAATCGCGGCGAACACCATGGTCACGCCGAAGCCCAGCCCGATGATCACCCGCAGGACCCGGTATTTCCCGCCGGTGCGGTCCCGCAGTTCGGGCGGCAGCCTGCGCATGGCCAGGACAAAGGCCACCAGGATGATGGTTTCCACCAGCATCTGGGTCAGGGCCAGATCCGGGGCACCCTGCAGTGCGAACACCAGCGCGATGCCGTACCCGGTGACGGACACCATGAGCACGGCAAGGAAACGTTTGTTGGCTTTGACGGCAGCCAGTGCGCCGATGACGATGCCCACCCCGGCCACCAGCTGCAGCGGCGAGTTGGGGTCCACAAGGTAGATGTCCTGCGGCAGGGCGTTGCCGCCAAGCAGGATCGCGGCCAGCGGTAGGACGAACGCCACGCTCAGGATGACCGCGAGGTAGAAGTACAGTGAACCGCGCTGGGTCCGGCCGGTGATCCAGACGGCCGCGTCGTCCAGCGCGCCGATGGTCAGTTGGTAGGCGCGGTCGGCGTCCACCCAGGCCGGGACCAGGGACTGGGCCCGGGCCACTGCGCCGCGGCCAAAGTACATGGCCAGGCCGAGTGCGAAGGTGACGGCCGTCAGCCCCAGTGCGGGTGTGACGCCGTGCCACAGCGCAAGGTGGCCCGCCTGCGCTGCCGCGGTGCCGGCGTCGGGCGCTGTGGAAGCGAACAGCGCGGCGTACGGGTGGATCCAGGCGTCCACCGGCACCGGCCAAAGTCCGTAGGCGATCGTCAGGAGGCTGAGGACCGCGGGGGCGGCCAGGAAGGAGGGCCTGATGGCCTTGAACGGAGTGGGGTCCACGCCGGGCTTGACGGCGAACGCGCCCCACATGAAGCGGGCGCTGTAGGCGAAAGTGAGGATCGAGCCCACCACTATTCCCACCAGCACCACCATGCCCCACGGCCCGGCGTGCGGGTCCGTGGCGTGGTGCACGAATGCTTCCAGCACCGATTCCTTGGCCACAAAGCCGGCCAGCAGCGGAACGCCCGCCATGGACGCAGCCCCGATGCCGGCCACGATGCCGAGGGCCCGGGAGGAGCGGAAGACGCCGGACAGTTTACGGACGTCGCGGGTCCCGGACTGGTGGTCGATGATGCCCACCACCAGGAACAGTGTGGCCTTGAACAGGCCGTGCGCCAGCAGCATGGCCAGGCCCGCCAGGGCGGCGTCGGGCGTTCCCAGGCCCACCACCATGGTGAGGAAGCCCAGCTGGCTGACGGTGCCGTAGGCCAGGATCAGCTTAATGTCGGTCTGCCGCAGCGCCCGGTAGCCGCCCACCAGCATCGTGGCCAGGCCCAGCCCCAGGACCACGGGCTGCCAGAACGCCGTCTCCGAGAATCCCGGGGCAAGCCGCGCCACCAGGTAGATTCCTGCCTTCACCATCGCCGCCGCGTGCAGGTAGGCGCTCACGGGGGTGGGGGCCGCCATGGCGCCCGGAAGCCAGAAGTGGAACGGGACCAGCGCGGATTTAGTGATGGCACCCACCAGGATGAGGACGACGGCGGCGCTCACCATGGTGCCGGCCGTCCCGCCGCCCAGCGCCGGGGCCTGCTCCAGGATGGCGGAGATGCTGTAGGTTCCGGCGGCATTGCCCAGCATGATCAGGCCCACCAGCATGGCAAGGCCGCCGGCGGTGGTGACGATCAGCGCCTGGAGGGCGGAGCGGCGGGCCGCAAGCCGGGTCCGGGCAAAGCCGATCAGCAGGTAGGACAGGATGGTGGTCAGTTCCCAGAAGATGAACAGCAGCAGGAGGTCGTCCGCGGTGACCAGGCCGAACATGGCACCGGCGAACGCCAGCAGCTGGGCACCAAAGGCGCCCAGGTCCTGGTCCTTCCGCTTGAAGTAGCGCGCGCAGTAGACCAGCACCAGGGACCCTACGCCGAGCACCAGCAGGGACATCACCCAGGCCAGCGCGTCCATGCGGAACGACAGCGAAAGGTGGAGGCTGGGGATCCATTCGAGGACCTCAGTGACGGCACCGGGTCCGGAGTAGATGGGGTTGTGCTGGAACATCAGCCAGCCAAAGGAAACCGCCGGGACGGCAGCCAACGCGTAGAAGGCGTTGCGGCCCCAGACCCTGAAGAGGAAGGGCGCGAGGACAGCCACCGAAAAGTGCACGGCAAGGACTGTGATCACTGTATTCTCCGCAACGTCAGGGATTCGATTGTCAAAAGTTGGAGCAGGCGGCAAAAAGTAAGGTTCGGGAGGGTTCAGTTTACCAAGGCCGGTCCGGTAACCTTGGCGGTTTTACCTGCACCCAAAGCCGGAATCCCCGGCGACAAGGGCCCGCGCTCCCGGGGGTGTTCGCCACGGGCGGATACGATGCATCCTATGAACAGCGCCAGCGCTCCAGGGGCGATGCAGCCCGCCTCGGATCTTGTTGCCGGAACCGGGTCCTCCACCAAAGGGCAGGTCCTGGCCTGGGCCTCCTGGGACTGGGGCTCGGCGGCCTTCAACGCCGTCATGACCACCTTCGTCTTCACCGTCTACCTGACGTCCAACGCCTTCGGCGGCGAGGACAGTGCCTCCGCAGTCCTGGGCGGCGCCTTGGCGGTTGCCGGGTTCGCCATCGCGCTGCTGGCACCGGTCACCGGCCAGCGCTCGGACGCAGGGGGCCTGCGCAAGCTGTGGCTGGGAGTCAACTCGGCCGTCGTCGCCATCCTCACCGCCCTGTGCTTCTTCGTGTTCCCGCACCCGGAATTCCTGCTCCTCGGCGTATCCCTGATCGCGCTGGGCAATGTCTTCTTCGAATTCGCCGGCGTCAACTACAACGCCATGCTCACGCAGGTGTCCACCCCGCGGAACATCGGAAAGGTCAGCGGTTTCGGCTGGGGCGCCGGCTACCTGGGCGGCATCGTGGCACTCCTGATCGTCCTGCAGCTGTTCGTCCAGCCTGCTTTCGCATGGTTCGGCGCCTCCACGCAGGACAGCCTCAACATCAGGCTGGTGGCGGTTTTCTCCGCCCTGTGGTTCTTCGTCTTCGCGCTCCCCGTCCTGTTTGCCGTCCCTGAACTGCCCCGCTCCGGGCAGGCAGCGCGCCTGGGGTTCCTCGCCAGCTATGGGCTGCTGTTCCGGCGGATCAAGGCCATCTACGCCACCAGCCCGCATACCATCTACTTCCTCATGGCCAGCGCCGTGTTCCGGGACGGCCTCGCCGCCGTCTTCACTTTCGGCGGCATCATCGCTGCCGGCACCTTCGGCTTTGCCCTCTCCCAGGTCATCTTCTTCGCCATCTTCGGGAACGTCGTGGCAGCCATCGGCGCGGTGATCGGCGGATTCCTGGACGACAAGGTGGGACCCAAGGCCGTCATCACCGGCTCCCTGGTGGGCCTCCTGGTTGCCGGGAGCGCAATCCTGGTCCTGGGAAACGGCAACTATTCCGTCTTCGGCATGGAGTGGGCGGGCAGCACCACGTTCTGGGTCTTCGGGCTCTTCCTCTGCCTGTTCGTCGGTCCCGCCCAGTCCTCCTCCCGCGCCTACCTGGCACGGCTGGCACCGCATGGCGAATCCGGTGAACTGTTCGGCCTCTACGCCACCACCGGACGGGCCGTCAGCTTCATGGCGCCCGCTCTCTTCACGCTCTGCATCACCGTTGCCACCCCGCTGGTGCCCGCGGGGCAGGCGCAGCGGTGGGGCATCCTGGGCATCATGGTGGTCCTGCTCGCCGGACTGCTGGTCCTGCTGCCGGTAAAGGCGCCGGAACGGGCACCCATCGCCGTGGTCCCCGCCAGCTGAAACCACCGTCCGGCCCTGTTCCGGACCCCGGCGGGATGTTGCCAGGCAGACTAGGCTGGAGTCATGAACGTGGATGAAACGAACCTCCCCGGACTGGGCCGCCGGAAGGATTTCATGACCGCCTCCGGACGCCGCATCGGCGTGGTGGAACTCCGGGAAGGCCAGACGGAACTCATCGTTTCCACCTGGGACGACCCCGATACCTGCCAGGCCTCGATTCCGCTTACCAGCGATGAAGCAGCCACCCTGGGCAACCTCCTGGGCGGCATGCACCTGGCCATGAAGCTCGCGGAGGAGCACAAGGACGTCCCGGGGATCGTCACCCGGCAGTTCTCCATTGCAGCGGACTCCCCGTTCCAGAACCAGCCCATGGGCAAGGCGTCCATCCGCACCCGGTGCGGGGTGTCGATCGTGGCCATCATGCGCGAGGGTGAGGTGCTGCCTTCGCCCGGACCCGACGTCGTCCTCCACCCCGGCGACCTGCTGGTGGCAGTGGGCACCCAGGAAGGCCTCGACTCAGCGGCCGACATCCTGCGCCACGGCTAGTTCCCATGGACCCGTTGGCCCAGACCCTCGTTGAACTGGGGGCCGTTGTGTTCTGCCTCGGCCTCCTGGCCAGGCTGGCCGGACGGATCGGCATGTCCCCCATCCCCTTCTACCTGCTGGGCGGCCTGGCGTTTGGTGCGGGCGGCATCATCAAGCTTGAAGGCATGCACGAGTTCGCACATCTCTCCGGAGAGATCGGCGTCATCCTCCTGCTGCTTATGCTCGGGCTGGAATATACGGCCGCAGAGCTCTTCACCGGCCTGCGCCGCTCCTGGCAGGCCGGTGTCCTCGACCTCGTCCTGAACTTCCTGCCCGGCGCCGCGCTTGCCCTGCTCCTGGGGTGGGGTGGTGTAGGAGCCATGGTCATGGGCGGCGTCACCTACATTTCCTCGTCAGGCATCGCCGCCAAGGTCATCACGGACCTCGGCCGGCTGGGCAACCGGGAAACCCCCGTGGTGCTGTCCATCCTGGTCTTCGAGGACCTGGCCATGGCCGTGTACCTGCCCATCCTCACGGCCACGCTGGCGGGCGTGAGTTTCCTCGGCGGCCTCACCACGGTGGGGATCGCCCTGGCCGTGGTCAGCGTGGTCCTCATGGTGGCCCTGCGGCACGGGCACCATGTCTCCAAGGCAGTGCACAGCGAGAACTCCGAGGTCTTCCTGCTGAATGTCCTCGGGGCAGCCCTGCTGGTGGCGGGCGCAGCGTCCGCCATGCAGGTTTCCGCCGCGGTGGGTGCCTTCATGCTGGGGATCGCCATCTCGGGTTCCACCGCCCACAACGCCACCCGCATCCTCGAACCGCTCCGGGACCTGTTCGCCGCCATCTTCTTTGTGGCGTTCGGGCTCAACACGGACCCCTCATCCATCCCGCCGGTCCTGGGGTGGGCCCTGGTCCTGGCTGTCGCCACCGCGGCAACCAAGATGCTGACCGGGATCTGGGCGGCCAAGCAGGCCGGGATTGCCCGGCCCGGGCGCTTCCGCGCCGGCGCTGCCCTGGTGGCCCGCGGCGAATTCTCCATCGTGATTGCGGGGCTGGCTGTCGCCTCGGGAGCGGTCCCGCATCAGCTCGCTGCCCTCGCCACCGCCTACGTGCTGCTGATGGCGGTGATGGGGCCGCTGGCCGCACGCTACGTGGAACCGCTGGCCAAGCCGTTCATCCGGAGGCCGGCGGTCGCACCCCAGCTCTAGCGTTCCCGGCCCGACTGGTGGCCGGCGGCCGGCCACAGGTGCTGCTAGATACTGGTGCGGTGGAAATTCAGGTGGCTGCGGCTGGCGGTGGGACCGCGCTGGCCCTGGTACCGGTTGCCGTACTCCCCCTGGCCGTACGGGAACTCCGCGGCCGAGCTTAGCCGGAAGAAGCAGAGCTGGCCGATCTTCATACCGGGCCACAGCTTGATGGGCAGGGTGGCCATGTTGGACAGTTCGAGGGTGACGTGGCCGGAAAAACCGGGGTCGATGAAGCCTGCGGTGGAGTGCGTCAGCAGGCCAAGCCGGCCCAGGGATGACTTGCCTTCCAGCCGGGCCGCAATGTCATCGGGCAGCGTCACGGTCTCGTAGGTCGACCCCAGGACGAACTCGCCCGGGTGCAGGATAAAGGCCTCGTCCTGCTCCACTTCCACCAGCCGGGTCAGCTCGGGCTGCTCCTGCGCGGGATCGATGTGCGCGTACTTGTGGTTGTCGAACAACCGGAAGAATTTGTCGATCCGGACATCTACGGACGACGGCTGGACCATCGCCGGATCGAACGGTTCCAGCACGATCCGCTGGGAATCAATTTCGGCACGAATGTCGCGGTCAGAGATCAGCACCGTCCCAAATTACCGTATCGGTTATCCACAAGAGCACTTTCCCGTTGTTGCTGTGGCCTCGTGGGGCTAATGTTGCGAATGAAAGCCGCCGGAATGGTCTCCCGGATGGCATAACAGAGCTGGGGATGTTGTGAATAAATTAGTGGCACCGTCTTTTCTTGGCGTGCTCTGTGCGTTGGCGCTGGTCTCGTCGTCCGCGTCCGCACCTCCTGTGCCCGCGCCCCTCAACCACGCGGGAGCAGCGAGCATCTCACTGGCAGCGCCCCTGGTGCGCGGCGCTGGCATGACCAGTAAGGACGACGGCTCCGCCGGCAGCCTCACCCCTGCCGTCGACCCGGATATCCGGGCGGCGTCGCCCGCGCCGGAGGCCACCCCTGCACCCGCCCCCACGTCCACGCCCGCGGCAGCTCCTTCCACAGTGGCGGTCCAACCCGCAACGGAAACGGCACTACCACCGGCCCCGGCTTTACCATCCACCGAAGCCGCACCCCAGACCGTTTCCATCCCGCCGCTCTGGGCACCGGACCAGGAACTGGCATCGCCGTCCGCCCCATCCGCGGCTGCCGACCCTGCCGCCACACGTACGTCCACGCAAGCCCTGGTCCCGGACAGCAACTCCTCCGCCGTCCTTACCCTCTTCACCAAAATCAACGAGTACCGCGTGGCCAACGGCCTGAACAAGGTGAAGTACCACCCCACCGTGGCCGGGTTGTCGCAGGAGTGGTCGGACAACATTGCCACCCGTGAGGTGATCGAGCACCGGGCCAGTTTCTGGACCGACCCCCGCGCGATGAGCCCCAACAACGGCGCCGGTGAGATCATCGCCATCCGCACCGACCGGGACGCAGCCCAGCTCGTGGAATGGTGGAAGGGATCACCCGGGCACAACGCCATGCTCTTGGACCCGCGCTTCAACGTGATGGGCGCAGGGGTCTCCTACACCAACTCCACCTACCAGATCTGGGGTGTGGTGAACTTCTTCGGCTACACCACACTGCCGGCGGGCACCCTCGATTCACCCGGCGGTGCTTCATCGGGAGGATCGCTCCCGGCACCGCCGCCAAGCCTGTGCGACGCACCCGTCAAGCACATGCCGCCCACCCTCAACCTCGCCGCTGCGGCAATCACCGGTCCGGCCGACCTCGTGTCTGTCGACTCCGCGGGACAGCTGCTGGACCGCGCCTCCACCGGGCCCCGCACCTACGCCGCGGCCAGGGTAATCGGCGCAGGCTTTAGCGGAGCCAAGGAAGTCTTCGTCACCGACTGGGACCGCGATGGCACTTTCGACGTCCTGACCCAGTGGGCCAGTGGCAACCTGACCCTGCACCGGGGCATCGCGAGTGGTGGGTTCCAGGCGCCCATCACCCTTGGCGTGGGCGGTTGGGACACCTTGACCCTGGCGGTGGGAGGCTGGTGCGTCCACAACCGGATGCCGCAGATCCTGGCCTTGGACGGTGCCGGAAACCTGTACCTATACGGCAACAAGGGCACCGGGGATATTGCTGAGCGCGTCACGGTTGCCACGGGTGTCTACGCATCCAGGCTGTCCATGGTGGACTACGACGGTGACGGCTTCCAGGACATCCTGGGGCTGAGGGCCGACGGCACCGTGCAGCTCTACCGCGGACTGGGCAGCACCGCGCTCCGCGCAGAAACGCGGGCCACCGTCGCCACCGGCTGGACGGACGTCACGGGAATCCGGGCGCTGCTGAACGTCACCGGACTGAACTCCAGGGGTGTTGCGATCCGCCGGGCCAACGACACCGTGCAGTACTGGGCCCTGGGCTCCGGAAGCCTCGCGTCGCCGTCGACCATTGCCGGACCATGGACCGGGCAGCGGCTGGCGCAGTGATCCGGAACTGATTCAGAGGGCCGGCTGGAGCTCCAGCACGTTTTTCAGCCGGTCCAGCTGGGCCACGTCGGAACTGACCCGGCGCTGGAGCATCCCGTTAAAGAAGGTCCACCTGCTGAGGAACCCGAACCGTCCCTCGCGTTTGGCTTCCACGGCAAACCGGACCCTGGTGCCGGCGTCTTCGCTGCTGAGGTAATAGCCGCCCCAGCGGGTGGCAGGGCCGGACACCACATGGAACTGGATTTCGGCTCCGGGCCGCACATTGGTGATCTCCAGCTCCGCGGGGATGCTCAGTCCGGAGCGTCCGGCGACCATCTTCCGGTACACGGCGCCCTTGGCTTCGGCCGGCCCTTGCACGAGCTTCACGCTGCGGACGTCGCTGCGCCAGGCGGGAAGATTGGTGGCATCAAGGAGGTACTGGTACACGGCCATGGCGTCGCGTTCTATGAGGACCTCGTGCTCTGCGATTGCCATGAAGAAATTCCTGTGGTTGACGTCGGCTGCCGCAATAGCTGCCTCCCCCAAAGCGGCCGCTACCCGGATCAGGTTAGCCACCGCCCGGCACCCGGACCTAGCCGGCACCGCCGACGTTATTGAAGAGTTACTGGATGACGTCCACGGTTGCAGGACACGCAGCGGCCGCCGGCCCGGGTGGGCGGGGAGCCCGCCGATCTGCGCTAAGCTAAGTTCTGCCCCGCGCGAGCGGCGGCACTGCGGCTGTAGCTCAATGGTAGAGCGCTAGCTTCCCAAGCTTGATACGCGGGTTCGATTCCCGTCAGCCGCTCCAATGTCCCCGCCGGCTACGCGCGCTCCGAAGCATCCCCCCAAGGTGTATGGTCTGCAGTAAGGAACCTTTTGCGGTTCCGCTACAGGAGCAATCATGGCTGATAAGTCCCCGCGTCAAACGGCATCAAAGAAGTCCGGAAAGTCCATCAAGGAAAAGCGCGCAGACAAGAGGGCCGCATCCGCCCCTGCCGGTTCCCTGGACGTCACACCCACCAAAGCGGCGAAGAAGAAGTAAACCAGCACCAACCTGCTGGGCCAAAGCACAAGACCCCGTCATCGACACAGATGGCGGGGTCTTGTTTTGCTCCCGGGAGGATCCCAGCGGGCACGCCTCCTAGGCTCTTGCCTGCCTGCTGACGATTCTCAACGGCAGGCGGTCCTTCATGTCCATCCTGACCGTCAGGCCACCTTTCCGTGCCAGGATGGCGGCCACGGTCAGTGCCGCCAGTGCCGGGACTCCCCCGGATACCAGCAGGGCCACATGCGGATCGGCGTGTTCGGCGATCCACCCCAGCATGGGCCCGCCCAGTGCCTGGCCGCCGATGAGCACCATGATGTACAGGCTCATCACCCGCCCGCGGATCCCCATGTTGGAGCTGACCTGCACCAGCTGGTTGGACCCGGTGAGGAACATGAGGCACCAGAAGCCGGACAGCACCATGACCACCCCAAACCAGACCATGGAGGGGGCGAGGACGGCCAGGCAGAGCATCAGGCCATACATTCCGGCGCAGAACACCACTGACCGCAGCCGCAGTTGCCGGCGGCGGGTGGACGCCACGGCGCCGGACAACGCGCCCAGTGCCACCAGCGCGTTCAGGAGCCCGTAGCCGCCGGCGCCTACCTTGAATACGTGGTCCGCGAAGGCGGCCAGGAGCACCGGCAGGCTCATGGCAAAAACTGAGATGAAGCCGGCCATCAGCCATGGCCAATAGATGGTGGGCTTGCTCAAGGCATAGCGGAGCCCCTCCCGGAGCATTCCCTTGGTCTTGGGGGTGGGAGCGTTGACGTACAGCTGGTCTTTCCGGAGGATCAGCAGCATCACCACCGTGGAGCAGCAGGCAACGGCGTTGGCCGCGAAAGCCCAGCCGGCACCGACCGCCGTCAGGAGCAGGCCGGCAATGGCGGGACCGATCAGGCCGCCCAGCTGGAACGTCGTGGAGTTCACGCTGATGGCGTTCCGCAGGTACCGGGGACCAACCAGCTCATTGACGAACACCTGGCGTGCGGGCTGGTCAAGGACCGTCACCAGGCCCAGGACCAGGGCGATGGCGTAGACGTGCCACACCATGATGACGCCGGTGAGGGCAAGCGTGGCCAGCGTTGCAGCCAGGACCGCAGCCATGCTTTGGCACAGGATGAGGATCTTCCGCTTTGCGAACCTGTCGGCGATCATGCCGCCCCAGGGACCCAGCAGCAGGGACGGCAGGAACTGCAGGGCCACGGTCACGCCGACGGCCGTCACGGAGCCGGAGAGCTGGAGCACCAGCCAGTCCTGCGCAATCCGCTGCATCCAGATGGCAATGACCGCGATGAAGTGGCCGGCGGCGAAGATCCGGAAGTTGGGCACCTTCAGCGAGATGAAGGTGTGCTTCCAAGGGAGCCGCTCCGCCACGACGGGCAGCGGCTGGGTCTGGTTGTCCGGCGGCGCTGAACCCGCCGCGTCGATGACTGGTTGGGAGACGGAAGCCGACGAAGGCGGAGGCGGTGCCACAGGAGTGTCCTCAAAATTGCGGGCGGTCTGGGATGTCCTTAACGCTAGGCTGGCCGAGCAGATTATGGAGGGGTATGGTCCCTATAACTCGTATTGCAAAACGCAATAAGCAACCCAGCCGGAAGGACACCGGAGTCCCTCATGTTCGAACCAGCACAGTTGCGCTCCTTCCTGGCGGTGGCGGACACCCTGAGCTTCACCAAGGCCGCTGAACGCCTGGGGCTGGCCCAGCCCACCATCAGCCAGCACATCCGCAAACTGGAGGCAGCCGCCAAGCGCACCCTGATCACCAGGGACACCCGCGACGTCAGGCTCACGGACAACGGCGATGCGATGGCCGGTTTCGCACGGAGCATCCTGTCCGCGCACGACGCCGCTGCCCGCTATTTCTCGGGGTCGGCCATGCGCGGACGGCTGCGGTTCGGCACCGCTGACGACCTCGCCATCACCGGGCTCCCCCGGATCCTGCGCGAGTTCCGGCAGATCTATCCGCAGATCAACCTCGAACTCACGGTGGGCCAAAGCGACCAGCTGTATCGAAAGCTCAACGCCGGCCAACTGGACCTGGTCTTCGTGAAATGGGTGGCCGGGGCCAAAGACGGCACCGTGGTCCAGCACGACTCGTTTTCCTGGGTGGGCCTGGAACAGACGGTGATGGAACCGGGAACCCCCGTGCCCCTGATCGCCTATCCGGCCCCCAGCCTCAGCCGAAAGTTGGCCATCGATGCGCTGGAGGCCAACGGCAGGACGTGGCGGATCACCTGCACCACCCGGCAGATCAGCGGTGTCCTGGCCGCGGTCAGGGCGGGCATCGGGGTGGCCGTCATGCCCACGTCGCTGGTGCCCGAAGACCTGAAAATCATCACCCGGCGCTTCGACCTTCCCGCCGTGGGGGACGTGGACTTCACCCTGATCCGCAATCCGCTGGCCAATGCTGAGGTGATCGACGCCCTCACCCAGTCGATTGTCGGCAGGACCATTAACCGCCAAACTTAACTCTCCTGCGGCCCAATTTCCAGCATTTCGGCGAGTTAGGGGGGCCGTGTCCATTGATAGGGGAAGTGGCTTCCCCTATGCTGGTTTTCCAAGGTCAAGCAGCAGGCCAGTTCACCGAAACAAGCGCGTATCCGCATGCCGGAAACCACCGCTTGGGACAGGCAGCCAATGACGACAGCCAGGAACATCCACCCAGGTTCTGCGCATGCACGCCCGTACTCCAACGCACGGCCGTCCACCCGCCAGAACACCCTCGGAACCGGACACGCCTCCGTTGACTCCGGATACGTGGGGAAACCCACCTGCGACAAATGCCGTACGGACGAGTTCGTCTATCTCGAGTCGTACATTCCGCCCACCTACCGGCGTGACGGAACGGTGGCCACCCTTGGCGAGGTGGCCTACACCTGCACCCGCTGCGAAGATTTCTCCGCCCACAGCGTCCCGGCCACCTGGACGCCGCCGGGCTGGTACCTGGGCTAGCGGACATACAAAAAGGTCCGGCGGTTGGGCTTGTGAGAACAAACCCAACCGCCGGACTATTTTGTGCCCGCAGGCGCTAGATCAGGGCATCCGACAGATGGTTCGGGGTGCCGAACCGGTGGGCGGTGATGCTGACGGCCTGCTCGTGCAGGAAGGGCAGCAGCTCCACGCGGCCGGCCTCCGTGACGGGGTGGGCGTAGATGGCCAGGTCGGGCCTGCCGCCGGTGGCTTCGGCCAGCGCCGAGGCGTCGCCCCCGATCAGGCGGATGCGGGCGCCGGACAGCTTGCCCGCGGCGGCGAGGTGTCCGGCGGAAACCAGCCAGCCGGCGTCGGACTCCACCGTCACGTCGACGTCCTGTGCGGTGAGCACGGAGCGCAGCTGGGCGGGAAGTTCGACGGCGGTGGACAGCGTGACGGCCGAACCCGCCAGCACACCGGCCGCCACAGTCCGGACCAGGTGCGCCAGCGGCGCACCTTCGGAAAGGCGGATGGTGACCGGCAGGCTGCGGTAGCGGAAGATGTTCCGCTCGGCGCCCAGCCCGGAGACGTCCTTGGCGGTGCCGAACTCTTCAGCCCATGCTTCGGCGTCGGATGCCAGGGCCCGCTGGACGGACTCGAGTTCCGCCGGCGCAAGGGCGGGGCCTGCTGCGTTGAGGATGCGGCGGACGGCCGCGTTGGCTACCGGAGCCGTGGCGGATGCCTCCGCGGGGAGCCAGTCGCCGAGGCCGGCCAGGTAGTTGGGTCCACCGGCCTTGGTGCCGGCGCCGACCGCCGACTTCTTCCAGCCGCCAAAGGGCTGGCGCTGGACGATGGCGCCGGTGATGCCGCGGTTGATGTAGAGGTTGCCGGCCTGGATGGTGTCCAGCCAGATGCCCAGTTCCTCGGAGTTGAGGGAGTGCAGGCCTGCCGTGAGTCCGTATTCAATCTGGTTCTGGATGGCGATGGCTTCTTCCAGGGTGTCAGCGGTCATCACGCCCAGGACCGGGCCGAAGAACTCGGTCAGGTGGAAGTAGGAGCCGCGCTTGACCCCGTAGCGCACGCCCGGGCTCCACAGCCGGCCGGTCTCGTCCAGCTTCGCGGGTTCAACGGCCCAGCTCTCGCCCTCCCCCAGCGTGGTGAGGGCGTTGAGGAGCTTGCCGTTGGCGGGTTCGATGATGGGACCCATCTGGCTGGTGGGATCCTGCGGGTAGCCCACCTTCAGGGAGGTGACGGCGTCAATCAGCTGGTTGTGGAACCGCTTGGACGTGGCCACGGAGCCCACCAGGATCACCAGCGAGGCAGCGGAGCACTTCTGGCCGGCGTGGCCGAACGCGGAGTAGGCCACGTCCTTGGCAGCGAGGTCCAGGTCGGCGCTGGGGGTGACGATGATGGCGTTCTTGCCGCTGGTTTCGGCCAGCAGCGGCAGGTCCTTGCGGAAGGACCGGAACAGCTCGGCGGTTTCGTAGCCGCCGGTAAGGATCACGCGGTCCACGGCCGGGTGGCTGATGAGCTGGGTGCCGAGTTCCCGCTCCCCCAGCTGCATCATGGTCAGCACGCCCTTTGGCACGCCGGCCTCCCACAGCGCCTCGACCATGACGGCGCCGCTGCGGGCGGCCTGCTTGGCGGGCTTGATGACGACGGCGGAGCCGGCGGCGAGTGCCGCAAGCGTGGACCCTGCCGGGATGGCGACCGGGAAGTTCCAGGGCGGGGTGACAACGGTGAGCTTGGCTGGGACGAATGTGGCGCCGTCGACCGTGTCCAGCTTGCGGGCGGACTCGGCGTAGTAGTGGGCGAAGTCCACGGCCTCGCTGACCTCGGGGTCGCCCTGGTCGATGGTCTTGCCGGTCTCGCTGGCCATGACCTCGAGGAGGTCGGCGCGGCGGGCTTCCAGGATCTCACCGGCGCGGTGCAGGATCTCCGCACGCTCGTTGCCGGACAGCTGGCCCCAGGCCTTGCCCTTGTCCACGGCGTTGGCAATGGCCGAGTTGAGGGTGTCCTCGTCGTTGATGAAGGCGGCCTTCACCGCAGCGTCACCCAGCGTGGAGGAGGGGACGCGGTCAAGGATGGCCCGGCCCCAGGTACGGTTGGCCGGCAGCGCGGGATCGGTGTCCGGGGTGTTGCGGAACCCGGTGTGCGGCATGGCCTCCGGGGGAAGGTTCCGGTCCTGCCGGCGGTTGGGCAGCGGGACGGTGTTGTCCAGGGCCTCCAGCGAGGAGAGGAAACGCTGCTTCTCGCGCTCGAACAGTCCTTCGTTTTCGCTGAGCTCGAAGACCGCCGACATGAAGTTTTCCTGGCTGGCGCCCTCTTCCAGGCGGCGGATCAGGTAGGCGATGGCGACGTCGAACTCGGACGGGTGCACCACCGGCGTGTAGAGCAGCAGCGAGCCGACGTCCTTCTTGACGGCCTCGGCCTGGCCCTGCGCCATGCCCAGCAACATCTCGAATTCGATGCCGGACTCCACACCGCGCTGCTTGGCCAGGAGCCAGGCGAAGGCAATGTCGAACAGGTTGTGCCCTGCGACGCCGATGCGGATGTTCTTGATGCGTTCGGGGTGCAGCGCGTAGTTAATGACGCTCTTGTAGCTGGTGTCCGAGTCCTGCTTGGAACCCCAGGTGGCCAGCGGCCAGTCGTGCAGCGAGGCTTCCACCTGCTCCATGGGCAGGTTGGCCCCCTTGACCACGCGGACCTTGATGCCGGCGCCGCCGTTGGCGCGGCGCTCTGCGGCCCAGTCCTGCAGCCGGATCATGGCAGACAGCGCATCCGGAAGGTAGGCCTGGAGCACGATGCCGGCCTCGAGGTCCTGGAACTCAGGCTTGTCCAGGATCCGGGTGAAGACCGCGATGGTCATGTCCAGGTCCTTGTATTCCTCCATGTCCAGGTTGATGAACTTGTTCTTCTGCCCGCTGGCGGAATAGGAAGCGGCGCGCTGGAAGAGCGGCGTGAGCTTTTCGACGACGTGTTCCACGGCTTCATCGAAGGCCCAGGCGGAGTGGGGGGCCACGGTGGAGGAGACCTTGATGGAGACGTAGTCGACGTCGGGGCGGGCCAGCAGCGTGTGCGTGCCTTCGAGGCGGCGGGAGGCCTCGTGCTCGCCGAGGACTGCCTCGCCCAGGAGGTTGACGTTGAGCTTGATGCCGTCCTTCTTGATCTTGGCGATGGCCGGGCCCAGCTTGGCGTCGGTGGCATCAACGATCAGGTGGCCCACCATTTCGCGCAGGACCTTGCGGGCCACGGGGATGACCACCTGCGGCAGGACGGGGGCCACGGTGCCGCCCAGTGCCACGGCACTGCGCATGTACCAGGGCAGGAAGGCAGGAACCTTGGGGGCCAGTTTCGCGAGGTTGCGGGCGGCGACGTTGAGGTCCTCGGGACGGACCACGCCGTCCACGAAGCCCACCGTGAAGTCCAGGCCGTTGGGGTCCTTGAGGACGCCGGCCAACTGCTCGGCGGAGGCGTCCACCGGAACCTTGGCGGCCTCGGTGAGCCAGCGCCGGACCAGGGCGACGGCTTCATTGGCGATGGCCTTGGCCTGGGGGACGTCGACGTCGACGGTCTGCGGGGTGGCCGCCTTGGCGACTGCCGGTTCCATTGCAACGTGGGTCATTGTTTTTCCCGATCTTTCTGGTGTTCTGGGAGGTCTTTCCACCAGTATGAGCTTCAACTCACATAAGATAAAGCGATCTTTTCCAACCAGTACAGGTTAGGAAAACCAATGTTTTATCCCCCTCCCAACGCCCCATCACCTCCCGCCCCCAAACCACCAACGCCCCATCACCTTCCGCCCCCAAACCACCAACGGCCCATCACCTTCCGCCCCCAAACCACCAACGCCCCATCACCTTCCGCCCCGAAATGACCAACGCCCCATCACCTTCCGCCGAAACCAATGAACCCTCCCCCACAGAATGTGGGGGAGGGTTCGGCTGGACGCCGCATTATCTGATGGGGCGTTGGGGGAAAGCGGTCAGAACGTGATGGCGCGTCCGGGGAGAGGTCAGGTGAGCGGGCGGTGCAGCTCTGCGAGTTCCTCGTGGCGGGGGCTGTTGGGGTTCATCAGCGAGTGCTTGCGGCCGTAGCCGAAGTAGATGACCAGACCGATGATCAGCCACACCACGAACCGCAGCCAGGTTTCCCAGTGCAGCTGCAGCATCAGGAAGGCGGAGGCCAGGACACCGAACGCCGGGATTACGGGCATCAGGGGGAGGCGGAACGTACGGGGAGCATCAGGGCGCTTGTAACGGAAGATGATCACGGACAGACAGACGACGACGAACGCGGCCAGGATGCCGATGTTGGTGAGGTCCGCGACTGCCTTGATGGGGAAGACGCCGGCCAGGAAGGCGGAGGCGATGCCGCCGATCCAGGTGACGCGCTGCGGGGTACCGTGCCGGTCGGTCTTGGCGAACCAGCCCGGGAGCAGGCCGTCACGGCTCATGGAGAACCAGACGCGGGTGACGCCGAGCAGGAAGGTGAGCATCACGGTAAGGATGGAGAGGACCGCGAACACCGAAATGATGGTGGCGATGACGGGCAGGCCCACCGAAGTGAAGGCGGAGGCGAACCCGGCCTTGGGGTCGATGTCCTTGTAGTTCTGCATGCCGGTGAGGACCAGGGTGGCGGCAACATAGAGGAGCATGGCGATGATGAGCGAGAGGACGATGGCCTTGGGCATGTGCTTCTTGCCGTCCTTGGCTTCCTCGGCCGCGGTACTCATGGCGTCGTAGCCGAACACTGCGAAGAACACGGTGGCGGAGCCGGCCACAACGGGTCCGAAGCCGCTGGGCATGAACGGGTTGTAGTTGTTGGTGTCGATGTAGAAGACGCCCAGCCCGATGATGAACAGGATCAGGACCACCTTGATGGCCACAGCGACGAGTTCGAACCTGCCGAAGGCCTTGGTGCCGCGGGACAGGATCCAGGTCACCAGGAGGCAGACCAGGATGGCGGGGACATTGATGATGCCACCCTTGCCTTCGTCAAAGGTGGAGGTCATCCAGGCCGGCAGATGGATGCCGATGCCGGCCAGGAAGGCGTCCAGGTAGCCGGAGATGCCGATGGCCACCACTGCCACGATGGCGATGTATTCCAGCAGCAGGTCCCAGCCGATGAACCAGCCGATCACCTCGCCAAGGGCCACGTAGCCGTAGGTGTAGGCGGAGCCTGCCCGCGGGATCATGCCGGCGAACTCCGCGTAGGAGAGGGCGGCGGCCGCGGAGGCGAGGCCTGCAATCAGGAAGGAGATCAGCACCGCGGGCCCCACTCCCGGGTTGCCTTCACTGCCGGCGGCTACCAGTCCCGCGAGGGAGAAGATGCCGACGCCGATAATTCCGCCAACGCCAATGGCGGTGAGCTGCCACAGCCCGAGGGACTTGAACAGTCCGCTGTGCTTGCTCTCTTCTTCGATGTCATCGATGGGCTTTCGCCGCATGATCGATTGGCTCAAATCTTTGCTGCTCATCAGGAACTCCTGGTTGGGGTGCGACCCCGCCGCGGCACGCCAAGAAACCTGGCTGTGACGGGGGTAACTCGGTTTCAACAGTATGCGTGCGCAATTGCGTTAGATAAAGTGGCTACTTCTAACCTATATTCGTTAGTTTCAGTTAGGAATCCATCATGCTTGACGTGCGCAGGCTGCGGCTGCTCCGCGAATTAAGCATCCGTGGGACGCTGGCGGAGGTGGCCGAGGCGCTTCAGTACAGCCCGTCGTCGGTATCGCAGCAGCTGGCCCTCCTGGAGAAGGAAGTGGGCGTCGAGCTGCTCCGAAAAACGGGCCGGCGCGTACAGCTGACGCCCCAGGCGGAAGTGCTGGTGGCGCACACCGCGCAGCTGCTGGAAACCATGGAGCAGGCTGAGGCGGACCTGGCTGCATCCCTGACTACCGTGACCGGCACCGTGAGGATCGCGGTGTTCCAGTCAGCGGCGCTCGCCCTGATGCCTGACACCCTGACGCGCATGGCCGCAAAGTACCCCGAGGTCCGGATCGAGATGATCCAGCGGGAGCCGGAGACGGCGCTGCACGAAACCTGGGCCCGGGACTTCGACCTGGTGATCGCCGAGCAGTATCCGGGACACGCGGCCCCGCGCTACCCCGAACTGGACAAGGTGAAGCTGACCACCGACGCCATCCGGCTGGCCGTTCCCCCCGCGTCCGGCGGCGGACCCGCGATCCGCACCCTGGAGGACACGGCGGACCTGGCCTGGGTCATGGAACCGCGCGGGGCCGCATCGCGGCACTGGGCAGAACAGGCATGCCGCAGCGCAGGCTTCGAGCCCGATGTCCGGTTTGAAACCGCCGACCTGCAGGCGCAGGCCCGCCTGATCGAGTCCGGCAACGCCGTGGCCCTGATGCCGGACCTGGTGTGGACCGGCCGCGGCACCACCGCCCAGCTGCTGGAGCTGCCGGGCAAGCCGCACCGCACCATCTTCACCTCGGTGCGCCGCTCCAGCACGCAGCGCCCGGCCATCCTGGCAGCGAGGGAGACCCTGGCTGCGGCTGCCGCGGCGGTGGCAACGGACGACGCCGGGTGACCGGCCGCCGTCGTCCGTGTCCTTCCGTGCGCAGCCAGGCCGTCCGTCGCTGCGCAGTTGCGTCCCCTGCGCATTGAGCACCCGCGTCACCGCGCAGGTCCGTGCAGGTCCGTATGTTTCGTGCGTCACTGCGGGTAAAGGGCCGCAGGTCTAGACTGGAGCCGTTATGAATCGAACAATGTTCAAGTCCAAAATCCACCGGGCCACCGTCACGCACGCCGACCTGCACTACGTCGGCTCGGTCACCGTTGACCTCGACCTGCTCGAGGCCGCCGACATCCTGCCGGGCGAGCTGGTGTCCATTGTGGACGTCACCAACGGCGCGCGGCTTGAAACCTATACGATCGCCGGCGAGCGCGGTTCCGGCGTTATCGGCATCAACGGTGCAGCGGCGCACCTGATGCACGAGAACGATATCGTCATCCTCATTACCTACGCGGAAATGACCACGGAAGAGGCCAGGGCCTACGAGCCCAAGGTGGTCCACGTGGACCGGGACAACCGGATTATCCAGCTGGGCAACGACCCCGCCGAGGGCCTCACCCCCGGCATGATGCGCCCCCCTTTCGCGCTTAACAACGCCACCCTGTAACCGGAGCGTGCGTCCCGGTCCCTGCCTCCGCCGTGCCCGAACGGCTGATCCTTGCTAGGGGTGCTGGCAGGGTTCTTCGTGGTCTGGTGCATCATCCTGGTGGGGTGGTTCGTGGGCCGGCAGCGGATCCTCGGCGATAACGCCCGCCCCGTACTGAGCGGCCTGACGTTCTTCGTCGCCAGCCCGGCACTCCTCTTTGAAACCCTCAGCAAGGCCCGGCTGCAGGAAGTCTTCGCCGAACCGCTGCTGGTCACGGCGGTGGCTGCGATCACCACCGCCGCCATCTTCTTCGCCCTGGCCAGGTTCTGGCTCAAGCGGGCCCTCCCGGAATCGCTGATGTCCGCGATGTCCGCGTCCCTTGCCAACTCGGCGAACCTGGGTATTCCCATCGCCGTATATGTCCTGGGTGATGCCAGCTATGTGGCGCCGCTGCTGATTTTCCAGCTGGCCTTCTTCACCCCGATGTTCTTGATGATTTTGGACTCGAGCACCAGCACGCACCGCACCACGCCCCTGGGCTTTTTCCTGATGATCCTGCGCAACCCCATGATCGTGGGCTCCGGCCTGGGGCTGCTGGTGGCCGGCACCGGCTTCCAGGTTCCGGCGCTGGTCATGGAGCCGATCCACCTGATTGGCGGGGCCGCGATCCCGGCCATGCTGATCGCGTTCGGGATGAGCCTGAACGGCACCCGGCCCCTGCAGGCCTCGTCCGGCCGCCGGGTGGACACCCTGTTGGCAAGTGGCTTCAAGCTCGTTGTCCAGCCGGCCCTGGCTTATGTTTTTGCCCGCTTCGCGCTCGGGATGGAGGGGCATGCCCTGTTCGCGGTGGTGGTGACGTCCTCGCTGCCCACCGCGCAGAATGTGTTTGTGGCTGCCAGCCGCTACCAGACGGGGCTGACCGTCGCCAAGGACACCGTGCTGATCACCACCGTGGTGGCAGTGCCCGCCATGATCGGTGTGGCACTGCTCCTGGCGTGAGCACTGGCCACGAGTCGTAACTGCAGCTTGGAGGGCTGATGAATACTGTGCTGGATACCGTCGTGATCGGCGGTGGCGCCATGGGCTCGGCCGCCGCGTGGGCACTGTCCCGCCGCGGCCGGCAGGTGACGCTGGTGGAGCAGTTCGGCCCCGGGCACAGGATCGGCGCGTCCCACGGCGCCACCCGGAACCTCAACCCGGGCTACCACCAGCCCGACTACGTGGCCATGCTGGCAGAGGGGCTGGCCCTGTGGGACGAGCTGGAGCAGGACAGCGGCGTGCAGCTGCTGGCGCGCACCGGCGTCGTAACCCACGGTCCTGGCGGCGACCTCCCGAAAGTTGCCGCAGCCCTCACCGAGGCCGGCATCAGCGCCGAATTCCTGTCCCCCGGCGAGGCCGGCGAACGCTGGCGCGGCATCCGGTTCGACCAGCAGGTCCTGCACATGCCCGACGGCGGCCAGCTCAACCCGGAGGCGGCGCTGCCCGCCTTCCAGCGGCTGGCCTCCGCCCGCGGCGCCGAGATCAGGCACCACACCAAGGTGGTGGACTTCGAGGTGTTCGACGACGGCGTGCGGCTGGTGCTGGAATCGGCTGCGGGCACGGAGGTGGTCACCGCAGCCCAGGCCGTGGTGACGGCGGGCGGCTGGACGGAGAAGCTGCTGGCCAAGGTGGCGGGCACGGCTGGCGCAGCGTTGCGGATCCCGAAGCTCAGGGTGACCCAGGAGCAGCCGGCGCATTTCCGCGTGGCGGACCCCGGCGCGGTGTGGCCCGGCTTCAACCACTACCCGGGCACGGACTACCAGGGCTGGTACTCCCCCGTGTACGGGATGCAGACCCCCGGCGAGGGCATCAAGGCCGGCTGGCACGGGGTGGGCCCGGTGGTGGACCCGGACCAGCGGGATTTCCTGCCGGAGCCGAAACAGCTCGCCGCCCTGCAGGACTACGCACGGCAGTGGCTGCCCGGCGTGGACCCTGATTCGTTCGAGGCCATCAGCTGCACGTACACCACCACCCCGGACGAGGACTTCGTCCTGGACCGGATAGGGCCGGTGGTGATCGGCGCGGGCTTCTCCGGCCACGGCTTCAAGTTCACGCCGGTGATCGGGCGCATCCTTGCCGACCTTGCCACCGGAAACCGGCCCGCGCCGTCGATCTTCCGGGCGTCCCGCTAGCTACCTGACCTAGAGAAAGAGAACCAGTGATGACAATCCCAGAAGAAGTCGACACTCCAGAGATCCTGGTCGACCGGGATGTGCTCCAGCGGAACATCGACCGCATGGCCGCTGCCGTCCATGCGAAAGGCTTGAGCCTCCGACCCCACGTGAAAACCCACAAGGTGCCCGAAATCGCGCAATTGCAGCTGGCAGCCGGTGCAGTCGGCATCACCGTAGCGACCCTCGGCGAGGCTGAAGTCTTTGCAGGACACGGAGCGACCGACATCTTCATCGCTTACCCCCTCTGGGTCGGTCCCCGTCAAGCCGAACGCCTGCGCCGGCTTGCCGCCGCCACAAAGATCTCAGTGGGACTGGATTCACGGGAGGCAGCCCAAGCCATGGGAGCGTCCTTGGGTGACGCAGCCAGCGACTTTGACGTGCTGCTGGAAATCGACAGCGGCCATCACCGCAGCGGAATCGCCCCGGGTGCGGTCGTTGACGTGGCCCACGCCGCGGCACGCGCCGGCCTAAGGGTCAGCGGCGTCTTCACCTTCCCGGGCCACAGCTACGCCCCCGGGATGCCCCTAAAAGCAACCGAAGAAGAACGGTCGGCCCTCACACAGGCCTCGGACCTGCTCACACAAGCAGGCTTTGAAATCCTGCATCGCAGCGGCGGTTCAACTCCCACCGCCACTCTCACCGGTGATTCCGCAGCCACCGAGGTCCGGCCTGGAGTTTATGTCTTCAATGACGCCCAGCAACTGGAACTGGAACGATGCGCCCCTGAAGACATCGCACTGACCGTCGCCGCAACAGTGGTAAGCCGGCATGAGGGCGACGACGTCATACCGCGAAGGATCGTCCTGGACTCCGGCAGCAAAATCCTGGGCGGCGACCGGCCTGCGTGGGCAACCGGCTTTGGACGGCTGCTCGACTATCCCGAAGCACGCATCACCGCGCTCTCGGAACATCACGCGACCGTGGTCTGGCCAGCAGATGCAGAGCTCCCGCCTCTCGGAGAGCGGTTACGGGTCATACCGAACCACGTATGCGTGGCGGTGAATCTCGTTGACGACATCGCTGTCGTCAGCGGCGGCAAAATCGTGGACCACTGGCGCGTAGCCGCACGCGGAAAAAACAAATAGCACTAAGGAAGAAAACACATTCGCCCTCAGGACTTGCCTGTAGGAACATCTCCGCCGGCGGCAGCCTGGCTGGAGCTGCCTTCCGCCTGGGTGGGTACGGGCTCCGCATCGGAATTGCCGCTGTCTTCGGCCTTGACCGCAGGCATGGACAGCACCGCGGCCACCGTGAGCAGGCCGGCCACGAGCGCGGCCAGGAACACGGCACCGGACGCGCTGATGACCGTGGCGGGATCGGCGTCACCGCCGCTGCTGCCGCCGTAGATGGAGTTGGCCACGGCACCAAACACGGCCACGCCCAGGGCACTGCCGATGGACCGGGCGAACATGTTGGTGCTGGTCACCACGCCGCGCTCATGCCAGGGAACGCTGGACTGGGCGGAGATCAGCGTGGGGGTGGCCAGCAGGCCCAGGCCGAGGCCGACGACGAAGCAGCTGACCGCGATCAGCGCCACGTTGGGCGTGGAGGCCGTCAGCGACAGGATCAGCAGCCCCGCCACGGCGATGGCAATGCCGATCAGGGCGGTGGACTTGAACCCGATCCGCAGGTAGAACTTCCCGGCCTGCGAGGCGCTGAGCGGCCAGCCGAGGGTCAGCGCCGCAAGGGCCAGGCCGGCCACCAGCGGCGAGGAGGACAAGGCACCCTCCAGGAAGGTGGGCACGTAGGAGGTCAGTCCGATCATCATGGCGCCCACGCCGAAGGACACCAGCGCCGTGGTGGCCAACAGGCGCCGGGACACCACCCACGCCGGGAGGATGGGCTCCGCCGCCCGCCGCTCCACCAGCAGGAAGGCCACCAGCAGCACCGCCCCGACAACGAAGACGCCGATACCGATGGGCGAATTCCAGGCCCACGCCTGGCCGCCCTGCAGGGCTCCGAGGATGAGCAGGCCCAGGGATCCGGCCAGGAGGACGGCGCCGGCGTAGTCCACCTTGTGGGTGGCCCGTTCCACGTTTTCGTGAAGAGTGCGGATCAGCATCCAGCCGGCCAGCAGGCAGAGCGGCACGTTGACAAGGAAGATGCCGCGCCAGATGCCCAGGGCGGAGAAGATTCCGCCCAGGCTGGGACCCACCACGGAGGAGACGGCCCAGACGCTGGCCAGGTAGCCCTGGACCTTGGCGCGCTCCTGCAGGGTATAGATGTCCCCGGCAATGGTGACGGACACCGGCAGCACCGCGCCGGCGCCGAGTCCTTGCAGGGCCCGGAACGCGATCAGCGAGGGCATGCTCCATGCCACCCCGCAGAGGACCGAGCCCAGCAGGAACAGGCCGATGCCGGCGAGGATGATCGGCTTGCGCCCTGCCATGTCGGAGAGCTTGCCGTAGATGGGAACAGACACCGCCTGCGCCAGCAGGTACGCGGAGAAGAGCCAGGGGAAGGAAGCGAAGCCGCCCACGTCGCGGACGATCGACGGAACCGCGGTGGCCACGATGGTGGAATCGATGGCCACAAGTCCAGTGGAAAGCATTAAAGCGATGAGAATTGGGCCCCGCTCGGAACGGAATCCCACTCCCTGGGCGCGCGCGGTCATCATCAGTCTCGTTTCAGTCTTTTTCGGGTCCCTGTTACCTCCACTCTAGGTACCCACGACGGACACCGCCTACCGCCTGTCCTGGTGCCGGTCCAGGAGCCGCGCGCAGCGGATGAATCCCAAGTGTGAGTAGGCCTGCGGGTGGTTTCCCAAATGGGTCTCCGTGCCGGGGTCGTATTCCTCCGGGAGCAGCCCCGTGGGGCCGAAAAGGTTCACCAGCTGGTCGAACAGGTCCCAGGCTTCATCAATGCGGCCCACGGCCACGTAGGCCTCGATCAGCCACGTGGTGCAGATATGGAACCCGCCCTCCAGGCCCGGCAGGCCGTCGTCGTACCGGTACCGGAAGACGGTGGGACCTACCCGCAGCTCGCGTTCAACGGCGGTGACGGTGTCCAGGAAGCGCCGGTCCGAGACATCCAGCAGGCCCGAGAGCCCGATGTGCAGGACGGCGGCATCCAGGTCCGGGCTGTCGTAGGCCACGGTGTAGGACTTTGCGGTGTCGTCCCAGCCCTCGCGCAGCACCTCCTCCCGAATGGTTTCCGCCGTCGGCGCCCAGGAAGGATCAGGTTCGCGGCCATGCCGTGCCGCGGTGCGCAGTGCCCGGTCAAGGGTCACCCAGCACATCACCTTCGAATAGACGTGATGGCGCGCCGCCCGCCGGGCCTCCCAAATGCCGTGGTCCGGTTCGTGCCAGCGGGCCAGGACTGCGGAGGCCATCTGGACCATCAACTCCCAGCTGTCATCGGCGAGGGCGCCTTCACGTTCGCTCAGGTTATGGATCAGTTCGGCAACGGGCCCAAAAACGTCAAGCTGGACCTGGTGGTCGGCTGCGTTCCCGATCCTCACGGGACGGGAACCCGCATATCCGGGAAGGCTGTCGACGACGGCTTCCGTAGAGAGCGGGGCGCCAGTCACCGAATACAGGGGGTGCAGCCATTCGGGACCGGGAGCGTGTTCGAGGATCCGGCCCAACCAGGCAAGGAAGCCAGCCGCCTCCGAGGTGGAGCCAAGGTCCACCAGTGCGTTGACCGTCATGGAGCCGTCGCGAAGCCAGCAGTACCGGTAGTCCCAGTTCCTGGTGCCGCCGATTCCCTCGGGCAGGGAGGTGGTGGGGGCGGCGAGGACGGCGCCGGTTGGTTCATGCACGAGGGCGCGGAGCACCAGGGCCGAGCGCCTCACCAGGGAAGGTTTCACGGAGGGCAGGACGAGTTGCTGGACCCACTGGCGGGCGTGCAGGGCCACTTCGGCCCGCCGGTCCCTCTCCCCTCCAGGATCCGCAGGCTGGGGTTCCGTGTCGCCGCAGCGGAGGTTGAGCACCACCGGGCCGTCCTGCAGGTTGACCGACGCCGTGGCCGTCGCGTGGCGTCCGTCGGACGTGATGCTGAACGCGACGCCCGGCGCGAACAGGATGATGGGTTCGGACGTGCCCACCACATGCAGTTCGCCGCCGCGGGCCTCCATGCTGAACGGGGCATTGGCGTAATCGGGCCGCGGAGCGAAAGTGATCCTGGCAGCGCCGTGGCCTGTCAGCACCCGGACCAGGCTGGTAATTCCGTCCGGCGCGGGTTCCAGGTAGTCGGTGACCGTGACGTTAGCCCAGCGGGTTTCAACAATCATGGTGCTGTCCACGTACCGCTGGCCCAGCACCTGGGAGACCTTGACCGGCTCCACGGAGAAGTGGCCGGCGGCATCCCCGCCCAGGATATGTGCGAACAGTGAACCCGAGTCCGGGAGTGGGTGGCTCATCCAGCAGATCTTCGCGTCCGGGGTCAGCAGGGCGGTGGACGAGCCGTTGCCAATCATGGTGTGCCGTTCGAGCCCCACAGCATCCTCACCGAACAGCCAGGCGCGCCGCAGTTCGAAGAGGAGGGCAAGTACCCTGGCGAAGGCTTCCGGGTCGCGGAGTCGATGCGCGGCCGAGGTCTCCCCTGGCCCTACCCGGAGCCCCAGGTCAGGTCCGCGCAGGGTGGCGATGGCCAGTTCGTCGCTGTAAGCGTCCCCTGCGAACAGGGCTGCGCTGGCGCCGAGCCGGGACCGGAGGATTTCCAGCGCCTCGGCTTTGGCCGGCTCCAGGACGGAAAGGTCAAGCACGGAACCGTCCACGATGAAGAACAGCCCGTGGATCCTTGCGATCTCCCGCGCAGTTTCGGTCACCGCATCCACGACGTGCGCCGGCGCGTGCCGGGTATGCACGGAAACGGCGACTGGTTTGCGTTCGATCCAGATGCCTTCCTGGAAGCCCACGGACTCGTTGAGCTCGGCGTTCACCTTTTGCAGGACCGATTCGGTGGCCAGGGTCTGGCCGTGGGCAAAGCCCATGTCCGCTTCGGCCCCGTGGGACCCGATCAGGTGCACCTCGGCCGGCAGCCGCGAAACCGCCGCCAGGTCACGGAGCGAGCGTCCCGAAATGATGGCGGCGTGCGTATTGGGCAGGGCCGCCAAAGCACGTAGGGCTATGGCTGCATTGCCCAGCGGGAGAGTCTCGGTGGAGATGCCCTCGGCGTCGCACAGCGTACCCCCGTAGTTGCAGGCAACCAGCAACCCCGGGACACGCGCCAACACTTTGAGCTCGGCCAGCAGCGCTGGGGTCAGCCCGCTGTCCGCGGCGTCCGACTGGATGAAGGCGCGCAGCATGTCCAGCGGAAGGGACCGGGTGAGCAGAGCGGAATCCGCCACGCTTTGGTTCAGCGGCGTCGGCATCCAGATAACCCCTTTGAGGCTGGACCAGTCCGGGACTGCAGCCGCTGGATTGCCTGCGGGCTACCGGTTGGTGCCCCGCTCGTGAATCCCAGCGTTTCCCGAGGGGGCAGTTCCCATGTTCAGCCTCACCGGTTTCCCGCGAAAGTCCCCTGCATTGCGTATGTGTAAAAGTCCGCTGCCGGGGACGCGGTCCGGGCTTTCCGAAGGCTAGACCCGCACCAGCCCGGCGGCCTCCGCCAGCAGTTCGATGGACCGCAGCCGGTCCCGGGTGCCGGGGCTTTGGTGGGCCACGATGAGTTCGTCGGCATCGGCGTGCTTGCCGAAGCTGTCCAGGTAGTCGATGACGACGTCGGGTGTCCCCACGGCGGAGTACGTCATCATCTGTGCCATGTGCCGTCCCTGCGGCGAGTCCAGGATCATGTCCGCCTCGTCGTCGGTGAATTCGCGGGTGCCGCCGCCGAAGAACAGTGAGACGCGGGCCCGCTTGGTGGCCTGGAACATGGCCTGCGCTTCGGACGCGGAGTCAGCGGCGATCACGTTGACGCCGGCAATCACGTGCGGCGCATCCAGCTGGGCGGACGGCTTGAACTCGCTCCGGTAAATGGCCACAGCCTCCTGCAAAGCAGCCGGGGCGAAGTGCGAGGCGAAGGCATACGGCAGGCCAAGCTGGGCGGCCAGGCGCGCGCCGAACAGGGACGAGCCCAGGATGTACAGCGGAACGTTGGTGCCCTTGCCGGGGGTGGCCTCCACGCCCTGGATGCGGGTCGGTCCGGTGAGGTAGCCCTGCAGTTCCAGGACGTCCTGCGGGAAGCTGTCCGCGGACATGGGGTCGCGGCGCAGGGCGCGCATGGTGTTCTGGTCGCTGCCCGGGGCACGGCCCAGGCCCAGGTCGATCCGGCCCGGGTGGAGGGTTTCCAGGGTGCCGAACTGTTCGGCGATGGTCAGCGGTGAGTGGTTGGGCAGCATGATGCCGCCGGCGCCCAACCGGATGCTTTCGGTGTGCGCAGCCACATGGGCGATCAGCACGCTGGTGGCGGAGGAGGCAATAGAGGACATGTTGTGGTGCTCGGCGTACCAGACGCGCCGGTAGCCCAGCTTCTCGGCGCTTTGCGCCATGGCCACGCTGCCCGCCAGGCTCTCCGCCGCCGTCTGGCCTTTGCCGATGGTTGCCAGGTCAAGGATGGAGAGGGGAAGAGTCACGTCAGGTGCGGCCTTTCAGGAACGTTTCGTAAGAGTCGCCGGCCGGATCGCGGCGGGCACTTTAGGCATAACCACGGCGGGGCCCGGGTTATTTCGTCTTTCCCGGAATACTCAGCACACTGATGATGTTGCCGCCCCTATGAGCCATGATTCAACGAACCAGCTTGAACTGTCCGCAACGATCGACCTCAAGAACCTGGGAACCGTGCACCGCCTCGGTTTCGGTGCCATGCGCATCGTGGGCGACGGTGTCTGGGGCGAGCCCGCAGACCGCCAGGCGGCCGTGGCCGTGGTGCGCCGCGCCGTCGAACTCGGCGTCGACTTCATCGATACCGCCGATTCCTACGGACCCAACATCAGCGAAGAAATCATCGCCGAGGCCCTGCACCCGTACAAGGAGGGGCTGAAGATCGCCACCAAGGTGGGCTTCACCCGCACCGGGCCCAATAAGTGGATTCCCGTTGGGCGTCCCGAATACCTGCGCCAGCAGACCGAGCTGAGCCTGCGCAAGCTGAAGGTGGACACCCTGGACCTGCTGCAGCTGCACCGGATCGATCCCAAGGTGGACGCCGAGGAGCAGTTCGGCGTGCTACGCGAGCTCCAGGACGAAGGAAAGGTCCGCGCCCTGGGCCTGTCCCAGGTCAGCGTCGAGGAGCTGGAGGCGGCCGGGAAGCACTTCACGGTGTCCACGGTCCAGAACCGCTACAACCTGACCGACCGCAGCTCCGAGGACGTGCTCCGCTACTCCGAGGAGAACGGCATCGGCTTCATCCCCTGGGCTCCGATTTCCGCCGGCGAACTCGCCCAGCCGGGCGGCCCGCTGGATGAGGCGGCCAAGCGCCTGGGCGCCACGACTTCCCAGGTGGCCCTGGCCTGGCTGCTGCGCCGCTCCCCCGTGATGATGCCGATCCCCGGCACGGGCTCGGTGCAGCACCTCGAAGAGAACATGGCCGCCGCCGGCATAACGCTCGACGACGCCACGTACGCTGAGCTGGAAGCAGCAGGCAAGTAGCAAGCGGCTTCCAGCCACTCACGTCAGCTAAGACAGGAGAAACACCATGGCAAACATTTTGATGGTTGTATCGGCCGCAGATTCCCTCACCATGAAGGACGGCAGCGAACACCCCACCGGCTACTGGGCAGAGGAACTGGTGGTGTCACACCAGACCCTGACCGACGCCGGCAACACGGTCCACATCGCCACCCCCGGCGGCAGGAAGCCCACCGTGGACCAGGTAAGCCTGGCTCCCGAGTCGGCCGGCGGCGAGGAACGCGCCCAGGGCTTCCGGGACTACATCGCGAAGATCGACGGCGAGCTGGCGCACCCGCTGGTCCTCGCCGACGTCGACATTGCCGGCTACGACGCCGTGGTGATGCCCGGCGGCCACGGTCCCATGGCAGACCTGTACAAGGACGCCGACCTGGGCCGGCTGCTGGTCGCAGCGAACAAGGACGGCAAGATCATTGCACCGTTCTGCCACGGTCCCGCGGGGCTGCTGAGCGCAACGGACGACGACGGCGGGTTCACTTTCAAGGGCCGCCGCCTGACGGTCTTCACCAACGAGGAAGAACTCGGCGGCGGAACCGGGGAGAACACCCCCTGGCTGGTGGAGGACGCGCTCAAGGAGAAGGGTGCCGTCGTCGAAAACGGTGCGGCCTGGTCCTCCAACGTGGTGCGCGACGGCAACCTCATCACCGGACAGAACCCACAGTCCAGCGAGGACGTGGCCAAGGAAGTCCTCGCGGCACTGTCGTAATCAGCCGGCACTGACCGCTTCGAATCAGAGGAGGGGACCAGTTCGCACTGAACTGGTCCCCTCTTTGCGGCGCACGTCGCTGGGCGCCGGCCTTCATTCCCCGTGCATCAGGCGGCGCAGCCTCCATTCGCGATGCTGGGATCGATTGCCGCGATCTGCTTCTGGATGTCCGCCAGCTGGGTTTGCAGGCTGGCCAGCAGCAGCTTCTGCGTCTTGATTGCGTCGGTGTTGGGCTTCTTTTGCGCCTGAAGCCCTGCCAGCTTCTGCTGCGCAGCCGTCACCTGCGAGTCGACAGCGTTCAGCTGCAACTGCAGATCCGCCAATTTTGCTTCCGTGGCGCTGATGTCGTCGGTGAGTTGGTTGAGCTGAGCCAGCAGCGGCGTTACCCGTCCCTGCAGGTCAAGGACGTTGGCTTCGGCGATGGCGATCTGGGCATTGAGCAACGAAATCCGGGCGACGAGGTCGTCGCCCAGCTTGTTGAGCGAATCGATCTCCGCCGTCTTCGATATGACGGCAGTGTTGGCCGCATCCAGGGTGGCCTGCAGAGCCGGAAGCTGGGCCTGCAGCGCTGAAATCTCGGCGTTCTTGCCGTCCACCGCGCTGTTGGCCGCCGCCAGCGCATCCTTTGCTTGGGCCAGGGCGCCATTTAAACCGTCGAGAACTGCCCGCTGGTCGGTAATGGCCTGCTGGGCCTGCGCAACGTTTTCGGTGAGTGTGGGCAGGGCCGCTTCGAGGCCCGCCACCACCTGCTGCTGGGCCGTCACCGCGTCAGCAGCATCCCTCGCTGCCTGCTCCAGGGCCGGAAGTTGGCCCTGCAGGGTGGTGAGCTCCCCCTGTTTGGTGGTGACAGCCGCAGTGGCCTGTTTCACGGCAGCCTGGAGTGCAGGCACCTGGGCCTTAAGGGTGGCAATGTCGTTCTGTTTTGCGGCCACCGCTGCATTGGCTGCGTCCAGTGTTGCCTGCAGCGGCGCAGCGTTCTGCTGCAGGGTGCTGCTTTCCTGCTGCTTGGCCAGCAGCTGGGAGTTCAGGCCGTCCACCTGCTTCTGGAGGGTAGCCAGATCGCCCTGAAGGCCGGAGATGGTGGCGCTCTTATCGGCGATCTGGCTGTTCACGCCATTCAACTGGGTTTGGAGGCCGTCGCGCTGGGCGATCAGGTCGCGCTTCGCTTTCGAGTTGCCGTTGATTGCATCGATTTGTTTGGTCAGGTCCGCGATCTGCGCAGTCAACGCGTCCTTCTGGGCGTTCAGTGCTGCAAGGTCGCTCTGGGCCTGGGTCAGCGCGGCCTGCTTCGAGGCGATTTGGCTGTTCACCGTGGGGATCTGGCCCTGGAGGCTGGTGATGTCGGCATTGACCGCGGCAATCTTGGCGGTGTTATCGCTGACAGCCTTTGCTGCGGCCGCCGCGTTGGCCTGGAGGGTTTGCAGGTCCGTCTGGGCTTTGGCGATCTCGGCGTTCTTGGCATCGAGGGCCGCCTTGGCAGCGGTAGCCGTGGACTGGAGGGTACCGAGCTCGGCCTGTGCCGTTGCGATCTGATCCTTCTTGCCGGTGACGGCAGCGTTGGCGGCTGCAGCGGTTTCCTGCAGCGCGGCCAGTGCCGCCTTCGCAGTATCCACCTTGTCCTGCTGGGCCTGCAGCTCTGCTGCCGCGGTGTTTCCGGCTGCCACCAGCGCGTTCAGCAGGGTTTCGGCGTCGGTGACGGCCTGCTGCGCAGCGCCCACGGCCGCGGCGGCCTCCTGTGCCTGCGCGGCCAGGCCTGTCAGCTGATCCTGGGCATGCTGGATCTGGGCCTCCTTGGCAGCGAGGTCTGATGCTGCCTGGTCCGCGGCCTGCTGAAGCCGGGAAAGCTCCGCATTCGCGGCCGCAATAGCCGCGCTGTTGGCCACAAGATCTGCGCCCAGCTGGTCGGCCTGTGCCTGGAGGTCCGCAGAGGCGGCCTCTGCAGTTGCCAGTTCCTCCTGCAGCGGCGCCAGCCGGCTCTCCACATCTGCCTTCTTGCCCTGAAGGTCGGTGATGGCCGTTGTCGCTGCCGCTACCTGCAAGGTGAGGCTTTCCTGCTGAGCGGTCACCCTGTCCAGTTCTGCCTGCGCTGCCGTTTCCTGGCTGTCCAGCTGCGTCTCCTGGGCAGCAAGATCAGCCAGCGCCTTCTCCGCGTCAGCCTTTTGCGCCGCCAAGGCATCCGCCTGGGCCTGCAGTTTGGCCTTGTCGGCCTGCAAGGCAGCGATCGCGTCGGCGTTCTTCTTGGCGGCGGCCTTCAAAAGGTTTTCCTGCATGGCGCCACGTTGCGCCAGCTGGTTGACCACTCCGTTGCACATGCCGGTGGTGGAGGTTGTAGCGGCAACGGCCGGCTGGACCAGCACCATGCTGGTGGTGAGCAGCCCGGGCAGGACAACGGCGGCAGCAAGGCGGCGTGAAAGGCGGGACGTGGACGGGGATGTGTGCATGCGAGCTCCTGGTGAGACCTTTACGGCGGCCCACCCTGGCCGCCTCATGGCCCAACCGTAGATTCCGGTACGGGCGGAGAACACGCGTAATCACCACTTGTCTTTTGTGCCCGGGTACTCGCTTTCTGCTGGATGCGTGGCAGGTACGTGGCCGGCGGAGTTATGGCCGGGGAATATGACCGCCGCGGTCCTCCGGTTAACTGCGGTTACTCCCTGTATCCCAGGGTGTCGCAGGCCTTTGATTCCGCCTCCGGGGCTGCCGGATAGTGGCTGCAACGCGCACACTCCGTTGCATCTTCCGCCCCCTTTCCCAGGAGGAACCATGGCCATCACCACCAAGCCGGCCGCCGTCGTGGCCCTTACCGTCTCAGCGCTGCTGGGACTGGCTGCCTGCTCCGATCCCGGCGCTTCGGCGGCGACGGCACCGTCGTCGTCCGCCACCAACTCCGCCGGCAAGACCTTCAACCTGTCCCCGGAACAGGACCGCTTCAACGTCGCGGCCTACCCCGCCGCGGCTGCACTGGTGCCGGAGGCCATCAAGGCCGACGGCAAGCTGACCGTGGTGACAACGGGCGGGGCGGCGCCGCTCAGCCTGTTCGCCACGGACAACAAGACCCTGATCGGCAGCGAAGTGGACATCGCGTACGCCGTGGGCGAGTCGCTCGGCCTGCAGGTGGAAGTCTTGCCCGTGGCGTGGGCTGACTGGCCGCTGGGCATCGAATCGTCCAAGTACGAGGCCGTGCTCTCCAACGTCACCGTCACCGAGGCGCGCAAGGAAAAGTTCGACTTCGCCACCTACCGCAACGACCTCCTGGGCTTCTACGCCAAGAGTGATTCGGGCACCGGCGAGATCGCGGAAGCCAAGGACGTGGCCGGCAAGAGGATCATCGTGGGATCCGGCACCAACCAGGAAGCCATCCTGGTGCGCTGGGACGAGGAGAACAGGAAGAACGGCCTGGCGCCGGTCCAGTTCCAGTATTACGACGACGACTCGGCCTCGAGCCTGGCACTTCAGTCAGGCCGTGCGGACCTGACGTTCGGGCCCAACGCGGCCGCCGCGTACAAGGCGGCGCAGGACGGAAAGACGAAGCAGGTGGGCACGCTGGAGGGCGGCTGGCCGCTGAAGGCCGAGATCGCGTTCACCACCAAGAAGGGCAACGGACTGGCGGCCGCCGCGCAGGCTGCGCTGAACCACCTGATTGACGACGGCACCTACGCCAGGATCCTGGACCGCTGGGGCCTCTCCTCCGAGGCCATCCAGAAGTCCGAACTGAACCCGGCGGGCCTGCCAAAGAAGTAGGCGTCCCGCCGACGAAGGAATCCCCGCCGGGCACGCCAGCGATTCGCTGGTCCCCGGCGGGGATTCTTCTTTGGCTTTACCAGGCCGGCAGAACGGGCACCGGGCCTGCCGCCTCAACATCTTCGGCGTCGCCGCGTGCCAGCCATTTCAGGAGGCCCTCCCGGTCCGACTCAACGCGCAGGCCGCCGTCACCAATGACCCATTCGTCGCGTTCTTCGGTCACCAGCGTCAGCCCGGGCGCACCCTTGGCACGCATGGCACGTACCACGGCCTCGATGGCGTTCAGCAGCGAATCGGGGTCGGCCTCCTCGATGGTCCAGGCGGTGTCCAGGTCATGGTGATGCACCGCCACCTCGGCAATCCGCAGCGCCACAATGGAGGTTGCCGGCAGCTCCCAGCCACCCACCTTTACTTCCGGCGCCACAAGCTCCCCGGTCAACCGCTGGGCTTCATCGGCGAAAGCGGCGGCCGAGTCCCGCACTTCAGCCAGGAGTTCCTCCCGCGGCAGGGCCGCAAGGGCGGCAATGGCCTGCGAGCGCGCTTCAGGGGACGCGTACAGCTGGCGTTCCTCCCCGGACGTCGCCCAGTCGATCAGCCCAACCAGTGCGCGCCCGCTGGATGCGACGTGCGCGATGACGTGGGCGCGGGTCCACCCTTCGCACAGCGAAGGAGCGGCCAGCTCTTCATCGGACAAGGAGGAGACCGTGGCAAGGAACATGTCCGTCTCCCGGCCCAGGCGGGACAGGTCTGAGTGCAGCCGTGCTGGATTGATCATTCCGCCAGCCTAACCGCGGCGCCATGACCCCGGCGATGGTTACGGGCCGCCTGGTTCATACCGGCCGCGTATGGACTAAGACCTGTCCTCCCATCGGCGCCGTGATGCCCGTGCTGCCGCGCGCGTTTGGCCTGTTCCTGCCGGATCCATCGCAAAAACCGCCTCTTTGATATGCGGAAACGGCGCAATGCACCCCCGGCGGGAAACCGGGTATTTCCCTCATATGCCGTGCGTCACATTGCCTGTCAGGCTGGGTTGCCAAGGCCCCGGTACAGATCCATCCGGATACAGCGACGCCTCCCCACCCGCCCCCTGAAAGGACATGCGCCATGACGCTGCCGCACCCCCAATCCACGATCTCCGGAAACCCGGGAAAGGAGACCCGGACAGCCAACTGGGTGGCTTTCGTCATCTGCGCCGCCCTCCTTTTTGATGGCTACGACCTGGTGGTCTACGGCACCGTCCTTCCGGGACTGCTCGCAGACGTGGGCCAAATCGGGCATTTTGATGCGGCCACCGCCGGGCTCCTGGGATCCTGGGCCCTGATCGGCGTGCTGGTGGGGTCGCTGGCATGCGGGGCGATCGGTGACTTCTTCGGCCGCCGCCGGCTGATGCTCGCGGGCATCGCCTGGTTCTCCCTGGGCATGTTCGCCACCGCCCTGGCCACGGACGTCACCGCCTTCGGCGCCCTCCGGTTTGCCACCGGGCTGGGCCTGGGCGTCGTTATCGCCAGCGCCGGCGCCACGATGGCCGAGTTCGCACCCGCGGGACGGCGGCAGTTCTACAACGCGATCGTCTACTCCGGGGTCCCCGCGGGCGGCGTGCTGGCATCCATCCTGGGCATCGCCTTCCTGGACAGCATCGGCTGGCGCGGCCTCTTCATCATTGGATCCCTGCCCCTCCTGGTCATCCTGCCCATCGCCTGGCGGAAGCTTCCGGAATCCCCGCGGTGGCTGCTGGCCCGGGGCCGGGAAGAGGAAGCCCTGGCCGCTGCCTGGCGCACCGGGGTGCCGCTCGCCGAAGAGCAGGTGATCCGGGAGGCCGGCGCCGCACCACGGAAGTCCGGGTTTGCCGCCGTCTTCTCCCGCCAGTTCGCCGCGGCGTCCATCCTGCTGGGCCTGATGTCCTTCTGCGGCCTCCTCCTGACCTACGGGCTCAACACCTGGCTGCCCAAGATCATGGAGGGCTACGGCTACGGCCGCACCTACGCCCTGTTCTTCCCGCTGGCCCTGAACCTCGGCGCCGTGGTGGGCGGACTTGTGGCCTCCCGGATGGCCGACCGGAAGGGACCGCAGAGGGTCATTGCTGCCACGTTTGCCCTCGCCACCATTTCCCTGGGATTGATGACGTTCAGCTTCCCGCTGCCGCTGCTCTTCACCTTCATCGCCACCGCGGGGGTGGGAACCCTGGGCACGCAGGTGCTGGTCTACGGTTTCCAGTCCAACTACTTCACCACCAACGCCCGGGCCGCCGGCGTCGCCTGGTGCGCCAGCGTGGGCCGGCTGGGCGGGGTCCTGGGGCCGATCATCGGCGGCTGGCTGGCAGCGGCGGGCATCGGCGGGGCAACAGCCTTCTACATCTACGGCGCGGTGGCCCTGCTCGGCGGCGCCGTCACCATCCTGGTGCCGCGCCAGCACCGGCTCGAGGAAGCACTGCCCACGGTTGAAGAGCCGCGAGATTACGTTGAAAAAGTATCTAAGTAAGGCTTTTTATGGTTATTCTATGAATCAATGAGGCTGCGCCGCGCCTCCCCCGGCCCGTTGGAAAGGTGGCACCGGATGGAAATCCGCCAGCTGAACTACTTCATCGCGGTCGCGGAGGAGCGGCACTTCGGCAGGGCGGCCAAGCGCCTGCACATGGCGCAGCCGCCGCTGTCCCAGCAGATCCGCCAACTGGAAGACCAGCTGGGTGTCCAGCTCCTCAACCGCACCACCCGCAGGGTGGACCTGACGGCGGCGGGCCAGCTCCTGCTGGACCGCGGCCGCCAGATCGTCAACGACGTCGAAACGCTCCGCGCGGATGTTTACCAGGTGGGCAAGGGCGCCACCGGCGTCCTCCGGGTGGGGTTCTCCGGCTCGGCAACCTACGGCGTCATGCCCCGGATCGCGCGGCTCACCAAGCAGGTCATTCCCGGCCTGTCGCTGGCGCTGAACGGGGAGATGCTGACGCCGTCCATGGAAGCGGGACTGCGGAACGGGACCCTGGACGCGGCGCTGCTGCGTCCCCCCGTTGCCTCCGAGGAAATCGACTACCGCGTGGTCACCCAGGAGCCACTCGTCGTCGCGCTTCCCTCCTTCAGCGCCCTGGCGGTGGACCGTCCCGTGGCCATGCACGAACTGCAGGACCAGGACTTCATCGCCTACGCACCGGAGTCCGTGCTGAACCGCATTACCTCGGACCTCTGCCGCCAGGCGGGTTTCCAGCCGCGGATCACGCAAGTGGTGGGTGAGACCTCCACGATGCTGGCGTTCGTGGCCGCGGGCGGCGGCATCGCCGTCATGCCGTCCAGTGTGCGTGCTTTCCAGCTTGAAGGCGTGGCGTACCGGGAAATCGACAATGCTCCCCCGGTGGAACTCGCCGTCGCCTGGCTGCGCGGCCACCGCTCCGCGCTGCTGCAAAACTTCCTGGACGTCGTGGCCACGGCAACCGCTGACGCCGCCACCCCCGCTCCCGCTGATGAAAGGCACCTCCCATCATGAAGATCGCAGCCATCGAGGCGATCCCCTACTCGATCCCGTACCGCCACCCTCTCCACTTCGCCTCCGGCTCCGTGCACGAGGCCGACCATGTCCTGGTCCGTGTCCACACCGATGACGGCGTAGTGGGGACCGCAGACACTCCGCCCCGCCCGTATACCTACGGTGAGACGCAGAAGTCCATCGTCGCGGTGGTGCAGGATGTCTTCGCCCCGCAACTGGTGGGCATCGACGTCTTTGACCGGGAAAAGATCCAGGCCGTCCTGGCCCGCACCATCCACAACCAGACCGCCAAGGGCGCGGTGGACATTGCCGTGTGGGACGTCATCGGCAAGACCCTGGGGCAGCCTGTCACCAAACTGCTGGGCGGCTACACCGATTCGCTCCGCGTCTCCCATATGCTCGGCTTCAAGCCCGCCCAGGAGCTCCTGGCCTTGGCACTGGAGTTCCGGGAAACCTACGGCATCAACACCTTCAAGCTGAAGACCGGCCGCCGTCCGCTGAACCTGGACATCGAGGCCGCCAGGGTGCTGCGGGACGGCCTGGGCGAAGACGCCGAGCTGTACATGGACGCCAACCGCGGCTGGACAGCCAACGAGGCCGCCGAGGTGCTGCGCCGCACCGCCGACCTCGGTCTGCAGTTCCTTGAGGAACCGGACGACGCCCGCGAAGTCCTGGGCCGCCGGCGCCTGGTCACCAACTCACCCATCCCCATTGCCGCCGACGAATCTGCCGCCAACCTCGGCGAGGCTGCCCGCGAAATCCTCACCGGCGGGGCCAACCTCCTGTCCGTCAAGACCGCCCGGTCCGGGTTCACCGAAGCCGCCAAGATCGTTGGCATGGCCGAGGGCATGGGCATCGACGTCTACATCGGCAACCAGATCGACACCCAGGTGGGCACGGTTGCCTCGGTGGTGTTCGGCGCAGCCTTCGCCCACACGGCCAAGCGCGCGGCGGAGCTGTCCAACTACCTCGACATGACCGATGACCTGCTGGCCCGGCCGCTGGCGATCACCGGCGGCCGGATCCGCGTTCCTGAAGGTGCCGGCGCGGGCACTGACGTGGATGACGACAAGCTCGCCCACTACCGCACCGACTGACACCCATCCCTTCCACCGAGAGGTCACCATGAAGTACCTGGTCCACATGGACGTCAACCTGCCCGCCGGCATGCCTGCCGAAGAAGCCGCCGCAATCAAGGCCACGGAGAAGGCCTACTCCCAGGAACTGCAGCGCTCCGGCAAATGGCCCGAGATCTGGCGCGTGGTGGGCGAATACGCCAACTACTCCATCTTCGACGTCGAATCCAACGACGAACTGCACGGCATCCTGCAGGGCCTTCCCCTGTTCCCGTACATGGACATCACGGTGGTTCCGCTGGCCAAGCACCCGTCGGACGTCAAGTAACCACGGGTTAGCACCGGGGCGTTCCGGGTCAGTCCTTGGCCCGGAACGCGGCCGCGAGTTCGCTGCGTGACCGGATTCCCATCTTCCGGTACAGCCGCGTGAGGTGGTACTGCACCGTCTTCTCAGCCAGGAACAGGGCCCGGGCTGCCTCCTTGTTGGTTGCCCCCGCAGCCACCAGCTCGGCCACGGCCTGTTCCTGGGCCGTGAGCTGTTGATGGTGGCCGCCCACCGAAGAAAGCACCGGGTCCGCCGGGTCCGGCAGGTTCCCCACGTCCAGGCCGGTGGCCTTCAGCTCACGGTCGCACCGCTCCACGTACGTTGCCGCACCGAGGGTGTCATACAGGTCCCGGGCAGCCCGCAGCACCGATGAGGCCAGGCGCCGCTTTCCGGCCCGGCGCATGCTTTGCCCGAACGCGAAACTGATCCGTGCCCGCAGGTAGGGGCGGTTGAGCCCGCGGAGGTGTCCCAGCGCCGCCTCGAAGTACTCCCTTGCCGTGTCCGGGTCCCCCTGCGCGGCCAGCAGCCGGCCCCTGGCCCACGCCACGCGGGCCAGGTCGGAGGGGACTTCCCGCTCGCGGTGCACTCCTTCGAATGCGGTGAGGAACGTCTCTGCGGCATCGAGCTTGTCGGTCATGACCAGCGCATTGACGTAGGTGTCCTGCCACGGCCAGAAGGACACCCGCTGATCGGTCCAGGGGTCCAGTTCCGCCAGCGGCTGCAGGGCGGCCAAGGCACTTTCGTAATCCGCCCGTGCCTCGTGGAAGCGGGCGCGCGCCAGGCTGGCCGGGACCTGCATGGCCCGGTAGGTTCCCGGCTGCACCGCGGCCTGTGAAACGTAGTAGCGTGCCCGGTCCCAGTCGCCCCGCATGGACCACAGCTCGGCGGCCGTCCAGTACAGCAGCGGCCGGATCAGCGGCATCCGCGATGTCTCCAGCCGGACGCTTGCCCGGGAGATGGTGGCGGCCGCCGCATCCCAGTTGCCCAGCACAAGGTGGGTGCGGGCCAGCCAGGCCTCGGCCCACAGGGAAATCCGCAGCGACCCCCCGCGGTACTCGGTGGGGGCGGCCGACTCAAAATTCACCAGCGCGGACTCGGCGTTGTCCAGGCGCAGGGCCAGCCAGCCGGCGCCCATCTGCACCCGCTGCTTCTGGGCATTCTCGGCCGCCTGGGCAGAGGCCCGCTGGTAGGAGGCCTCGGCGTCCGCTATCCGGCCCTGGGCATACAGGCCCAGGCCATAGATGGCCTCCGACTCGATGTGCGCCGGAGTGCCGGGCTCGGTGAGCGCCGTGGCGCGTTCGGCCCAGCCGGTAATCATCGGACCGTCCCAGGAAGCCACCCCGTGGAGGACGAACCGCTGGGCCACCTGTGCTGCCGCGGCGGGTTCATGCTGCGGATTGCTGGTGCGCCAGGCCATCTCCAGCTGGCTTTGGGCGCTGTCATTCTGGCCGGACACCGTGGACAGGTACCCCAGAACCGAGGAGCGCAGGGGCGACGGCGGCAGGGCATCCACTGCCCCGGCCCAGGCCTGCGCCTGGGCCACGTTGCCGGAGCCCACCAGGGCGTCGACGGCTTTCAGGAGCCGGAGGTTCCGGGCGCGGATATCGGGGGACAGCCGCGAGGCGGAGAACAGCGCGGTGGAGGCATCCTGCCACGCCCCAACCGTGGCCTGCCGCCGCGCGAACTCTTCCAGTTCGGCGGCCAGGGTTTCGTCGGCTGCCGGGGTGGCCGCAACGCGGTGGCCCAGCTGTTCGCCCTCGGACTGGACAACCTCGGCGGCCTTCCAATGCAGGGCAATGCGCCGGCTCGGGACGATCTGTTCGTAAACGGCCTCCGCGGTGCCGGGTTCGAGGAAGGCGACGGCGGAGCGGGACTGGTCCAACGACAGTCCCAGCAGCCCCGCGCGGTGCCCCTCATCGAGGGCCGGCATGACGGATTCCAGGCCGCCCACCCTGGCCACCTCAGCCAGTCCCGCGCCGGGGCCGAGCACCGCAGCGGATTCCGCGGCGGCCACCAGGGCGGGGGACGCGGCGGCCAGGACACTGCGGACCCTGGCACGCACCCGGGAAGTAGGCGGCAGGGAAGGGAACCACGACTGCCAGGTCTCGGGGGGCAGTTCACGGAGCAGCTCCACGATGGACTGGGCTATCCCGCCGGTGTGCGTCACCAGGCCGTGGGCCGCCGTCGCACTGAGGTCCAGGCCGAACAGGCTCCGGGCCACGTCCTGGACCTGCTGCGGCGAGAGGGGCTCCAGCGGAATGCGGACCACCTGGTGGCCGGTGAGGAAGTCGAGCACGCCGGCGGGGACGCGGGGCGCGTCTACAGGGTTGAGGGTCAGCAGGAACAGGACCCGCTTGTCGTGCAGCCTGCGCATGACGAAGGTGAGGATGCGCAGGCTCTCCTCGTCGAGCTTGTGGACATCGTCGACGGCGACCACCACGCTGCCGTGCGTCTGCAGGCCTTCGAGATGGGTGCTGAGGGTGGAGGCGTAGTTGACCACCTGGTCGGGGGTCAGGGAGGCGACGGGCCCCGGCGCCAGGGCCGGGCCGCCGTCGTAATCCTTTGCCGTCCGGAGCGGCAGGGTCCGCATCAGCTGGGAGTAGCCGGCCAGGGCGAACTGGGCCTCCCAGTCGTCCCCCATGGCGGACAGCAGGCGGACGCCGCGGGCTGCCGTGCGGCAGTGGTCAAGGAAGAGTTCCAGGAGCGCGGTTTTGCCAGACCCGGACGGGCCGGAGAGGACCACGGTTCCCACTTTGCCCTTGCGGACGGTGCGGAGGATTTCCAGCAGCTGCTCGAACGCCGCGGCCCGACCCGCCAGCGGGAAGTCCTCCGCCATCTCGCCCTGGGTGGAGCCCGCTGTCATGGCCGCAATCCTACCGGAGCGGCCCGGGCGCCCCTGGTGCCGCGCGTCCAACACGGGCCCCTACCCCAGGTCGCCGCCGGCCACCGGGAGGATGCTGCCGGTCAGGTAGGACGCCTCGTCCGAGGCAAGGAACACGATGGGCGCCGCCTGCTCGTCCAGGGTGCCGTAGCGCTTCATGAACGAGGACTCCACGGTCTGGTCAACGATGGTCTGGTACCAGTCCTTCTCGGTGGCGGATTCGGCGTCCGGCCCGCGCTTGACCTTCCGCGGCGGGGCTTCCGTGCCGCCCGGGGCGGTGGCCACCACGCGGATGCCGTGCCCGGCCACCTCCATGGCAAGCGACTGGGTCAGGGCGTTCACGCCACCTTTCGCCGCGGCATAGGGCACCCGGTGCATTCCGCGGGTGGCTACCGAGGAGACGTTCACGATCGTGCCGGAGCCCTGCTCGATCATGGCCGGCAGCACTGCCCGGCAGGTCCAGAGCGTGGGGAAGAGCGAGCGGCGGATTTCCTTCTCGATCTTGTCCTCGTCGTACTCCTCGTAGGGGCGGGCCCAGATGGTCCCGCCCACGTTGTTGACCAGGACGTCCACCCGCCCGTGGGCCGCGAGCGCGGCCTTGATGGCCTGGGTGGCGCCGGCGAAGGTCTCCAGGTCTGCGGTGACGGCCGTGGCCGAGCCCCCGGAACCCGACGCCCTGGCGGCCTCGCCGATGCCGCGGGCAACGTCGTGGACCAGGTCCGCGCGGTCCACCAGTACCACGGCGCCGCCTTCGGCGCCGATGCGTTCGGCCACCTTCTGGCCGATCCCCTGGGCTGCACCGGTGACGACGGCGACCTTGCCGCCGAACCGGCCAGGGGTCACGTATTGCCCGGCGTACGGCGCAGCCATCAGCGGGCGGCCTTGGCGTCGATGGCCCCGGCCATGGTGTCCTTCGCGTCCTGGGCATGGGCGGTGATGACGGCGCGCAGGTGGTCCTTGTCGCCGCGTTCGAAGGCATTCACGATCTCAAGGTGGTCCTGGGTGACGCGTTCGAAGATCGGCGTGCCGGCCTCGAAGGCCGCGGCCATCTGGGCGTGGACGTCCAGGCGCCGGTAGGACTCCAGGAGCATCGGGTTGTCGCAGACCATGAAGAGGTACTCGTGGAATTCCTCGTTGGTGCGCGCGAACTCCTCGGGGTCGGTGATGTTCCCGCCCTGCACCGAGCCGGTGGTGGCTTCCGCGAGCCGGCGGAACTGGCGCAGCTGCTGTTCGCTGAGCCTTCCCAGCAGCAGTTCGCTGACCGCAAGCTCCAGGCCCATGCGGGCGTCCAGCTGGGCGAAGCTGTCCTCCTTGCGGAAATCCAGCCGGCCGGTCTCCAGTGAGGAGACGGCCTCGCCGCGGCTCATGGTGTCGCCTTCGGCCTGGATCTTCCCGGCCGGTGCCGGGGCGCCGGTTTCGGCGTCGCCCCCGGTGGTCTCCTTCGGCGCGAAACGTTCGAAGTAGAAGTTGGCGGGCTTGATGCCTTCGGTGTCCAGCCACTTGGAGACGGCGTTGACCATGGGCGGCGGGCCGCAGAGGTATATGTCCACATCGCCGTCGTTGAGGTGCTTCGGTTCGATGATCTGGGTGACGTAGCCGGTGTGCGGGGCGGAGGTGCCGGGCTCGGAGGCGATGTAGTCCCAGGTGAAGCCGGGCAGTTTCGCCTCGTAGGCGCGGAGCCAGTCCAGGCCCACGATGTCCGCCTCGCGGGTGAGCCCGTAGATGAGGTGGACCGGGGTGGACGGCGGGTTTTCGGAAAGCTTCTCCAGGATGGACAGCAGCGGGGCCAGGCCGGTGCCGCCGGCCAGGAGCAGCAGGGGCCGCTTCGGTTCGCGCAGGAAGAAGGATCCGTAGGGGCCGGTGAATTCGATGGCGTCGCCTACCGCGGCGCGGTCGCGCAGGTACTCGGACATGGCGCCCTGCGGGGTCACGCGGACCATGAAGGACGCGTCCTGGACCTCGGGGCCGCTGCTGAAGGAGTAGGAGCGCTCGGCGTCGGTGCCGGGAACCTTGAGGTTGACGTACTGCCCGGGGAGGAAGGCGAGCGCGTCGCGATTGTCCACCTCAAGGGTGAAGGAGACCGTGGTGTCCGTGTGCCGGTTGAGCTCCTTGATGGTGGAGCTGAAGGTGGCGGCCGCCGTCTTGGCCGACTCGGACGTAGCCGGGATCTGGATGGCCAGGTCGGAATCCGGGACGGCCTGGCACGTCAGCATGTAGCCCTTTTCGAGTTCCTCTTCGGTCATGGCGTCGTCGATGAAGTCGCCCGGGTCGAAGGAGCCTGAATCGCAGAACGCCTTGCAGGTGCCGCACGCGCCGTCGCGGCAGTCCGACGGAATGTTGATCCGCGCCTTGTAGGCCGCGTCCATGACGGTCTCATAGTCGCCGACCTTGATGACTTTGGTGACGCCGTCTTCGAAGCTGAGGGCTACTTTGTGGCCCATGGGGTCCTCCTGACTGGGCGGGCGCGTCGTCGCGTCCGGGGAAAAGTTGGGGCGTGCCCGGCGGGCACGGAATGGGACCTGCCGTGCGGCGCCCGTACGTACCGGGCGCCGGCTGGGTCAGGTCAGATCATGTAGACGTCCACCACGTGGTGGATGTAGTCGTTCTTCAGGACCACTTTCTTCTTCAGGATCACCGGCTGCGGGCCGGAAAGGTCCACCGTGTAGTAGCTGGTGCCGAAGTACGTGTCCGTCGTGTTGTAGCGGAAGTACAGAGTGAACCAGTTGAAGCGCACGTCCACCTTGCCGCCGTCGTTCGCCAAAACCTCCACGTCCGTGATGTTGTGGCCGGTGCGCGGCTCCGGGAGGGAGGTGGCCGATGACCTGTCGGTCTTGATCCGGAATACCCGGTCCTCGATGCCGCCGCGGTTGTCGTAGTAGATCAGGGAGATCTCGTTCTGGGGGTCCTGCGTCAGCTGGTCGTCCACGTCCCAGGCCGGCATCCAGAATTCGGAGTCCGGGTGGTAGCACTCCAGCCATTCATCGAACTGGCGGTCATCCAGCAGGCGGGCTTCCCGGTAGAGGAACGCCCGGACGGTTTCGAGGGTTGCGATTTCCTCCGCGGTCTTCAGGACCGGGGCGGTGTGGGTCAGGTTGGTCATGGGTTCTGCGCTCTCTGTGGTTCCGGCGGGCTCTCTCAGGCGGTGACGGGAACGGATTCCAGGGCGGAACGCTCCTCTTCCTCCTCCAGCGCCCGGTCCATGACTTCCTTCCAGTACCCGTGCTGGATGGGGTAGAGCCCCTCATCTTCGGTGCGCACGCCGGAGGCGATCACCCGGTTCATGCCCAGGGCCTGCGCCTGCTCATCCGGTCCGGCGATCTCGTGGGTGGAGCCGCGGGTCATGTCGTTCCACGGTGCGCTGGTGGCCCAGTAGGTCTTGTTGCAGGAGCGGAATTCCTCCAGGTCGTCCGGGGTGGCCATGCCCGTGGCGTTGAAGAAGTCCTCGTACTGGCGGATGCGCTTTGAACGGTTCTCCTGGGACTCGCCCTTGGGGGCGATGCAGTAGATGGTCACCTCGGTCTGGTCCGCGGAGATCGGCCGGAAGTGGCGGATCTGCGAGGAGAACTGGTCCATGATGTAGACGTTCGGGTACAGGCAGAGGTTGCGGGAGATGTTGATCATGAAGTTGGCCATCTCCTCGCCGTACTTGGCCACGAGCTCGTCGCGGCGGTCCCAGAGCGGACGGTCCTGGGGGTTGGTCCATTCCTGCCACAGCAGCAGGTGGCCGTGGTCGTAGGAGTAGAAGCCGCCCTTGACCTTGCCCCATTTGCCGGCGTCCATGGCCTTGGTCTTGTTGGCGGAGTCTCCGGCGCTCCGGCGGGCCGTGGTAGCCGCGTAGTTCCAGTGCACGGCGGTGACGTGGTAGCCGTCGGCGCCGTTCTCGGCCTGGACCTTCCAGTTGCCGTCATAGGTGTAGGTGGAGGAACCGCGCAGCACTTCCAGGCCTTCGGGTGACTGGTCAACGATGGAGTCGATGACCTTGGTGGCGTCCCCGAGGTGCTCCTCGAGCGGGAGCACCTCGGCCTTCAGCGAGCCGAACAGGAAGCCGCGGTAGGACTCGAAGCGGGCCACCTTGGTGAGGTCGTGCGAGCCTTCCTTGTTGAAGGTCTCGGGGTAGCCGGCGTTCCGGGAGTCCTTGACCTTCAGCAGCTCGCCGGAGTTCTTGAAGGTCCAGCCGTGGAACGGGCAGGTGAAGGTGGTGCGGTTGTCCGTCTTGCGGCGGCACAGCATGGCGCCGCGGTGCGAACAGGCGTTGACCAGGCAGTTCAGCTGCCCGTCCTTGTCCCGGGTGATCATCACGGGGGTGCGGCCGATGTAGGTGGTGAAGTAGTCCCCCACGTTGGGGAACTGCGACTCGTGGGCGAGGTACACCCAGTTGCCTTCGAAGATGTGCTTCATCTCGAGTTCGAAGATCTCCTGGTCGGTGAAGATCTCGCGCTTGGCCCGGATGACGCCGTTCTCGCGGTCGTCGATCACGGCGTCGGCAAGGACCTCGCGGGCATGGATCAGGTTCTCGGTCATGGCGTGCTCCTTCATTGGAGATTGCTGGACGGATGGGCGGAGGTCCACTCGGGAAGAGGCTTCGGCGGCGGACGTTGTCCAGCAATTCTTGCCGCTCGTGATTGGCCTCACATCAGGCAAATACCTAGGTTCCACCAAGGGTGTCTTTATGTACCGATAATGACTCAAAAGACGCCTAGTTGATATTTGTAGCGTCCTTATCTCCGGGCCTACGCTTGAGACCAAGATCACGCGGTGCCGAGCAGGGCAGGTGGAACTGCCCGCCCCGCAGGCCGCGTGGGGAGCAGGAGCCCTTCCTGTCCCATTCAATGAAGAAGGTGGACATCGTCATGACCCAAACCCCAACGGACAGCCGCACGGAAAACGAAGGCACCGCCGTCGAAGCAGGCTCCAAGGCAACCGAACGGTTCGCCGCGTCAGGCAAGCTCTCCCGGGTGGATGTATCCAAGGAACGGGTGAGCCTGCTGGCCGGCGCACTGATCAAGGCCGCCAACGACATCGTCGTCGAGCACCAGGTCACCTACGAGGAATACAACGCCCTCAAAGCCTGGCTGATCAAGGTGGGCACGGACGGTGAATGGCCGCTGTTCCTCGACGTCTGGCTGGAACACACCATTGAGGACGTGAACTCCCAGGACCGTCCCGGCACCGTCGGCACCATCGAGGGTCCCTACTACGTTCCCGGCTCCCCGGAACTCCAGACGCCCGCCACCGTGGAAATGCGCGACGACGAAGAGGGCACCCCGCTGCGGTTCACCGGCCAGTTCACCGACACCGACGGCAACCCCATCCAGGGTGCGCAGGTGGAGATCTGGCACGCGGACGCCGCCGGCTTCTACTCCCAGTACGCCCCGGGCATGCCCGAGTGGCTCTTCCGGGCCACCGTCAAGGCCTCCGACGACGGCCGGTTCGAGATCAACACCATGCGTCCGGCGCCCTACCAGATCCCTACGGACGGCGCCTGCGGACAGCTGATCAACGCCGCGGGCTGGCACGCCTGGCGTCCCGCGCACATCCACATCAAGGTGTCCGCGCCGGGCTACGAGCCGGTCACGCAGCAGCTGTACTTCCCCGGCGACCCCCACAACGCGGACGACATCGCCTCGGCGGTGAAGCCTGAACTGATGCTGGACCCCCGCCCCCGTACCGACGGCAAGGGCGAGGAAGTAGTTTATGACTACGTCCTGGCAAAGCAGGGCCAGAAGAAGTAGCACGCAAACTGGGAGACACCCCCGCACGGAGGCGCTCCGGAGCTGATGCTTCGGAGCGCTTCCGGTTTTTCGCGCCAGCCAGGAGTTCCGATGAGCCATCCCCGCCCCGACCCGGCCGCCACATCCGTCGGGTCAGCCCCGCCGGCGCCGGCGCCGGAACCCCTGCTGGAACGCCCGGGAATCCGGCCCGCGGGCCCCCGGCGGATTCTTCGCGACCTGGGACTGTCCTATGTCTCCAACGGGGCCATCGGGCTCATCTTCGCGGCGTCCGGACCCATCGCCGTCACCCTGGCCGTGGGGACGGCCGGCGGCCTGACCCAGGGCCAGCTGTCGTCCTGGGTTTTTGGCATTCTCTTTTCCGGCGGAGCGGCCACGCTGCTGATGTCGCTCATTTACCGGCAGCCCCTGGGCTTCGCCTGGTCCATCCCCGGCACGGTGCTCCTGGGACCGTCCCTTCAGCACCTGGCCTTCCCCGAAGTCGTCGGGGCCTTCTTCACCTCGGGCATGCTGATCCTCGCCCTGGGCGCCACCGGGGTGGTGCGTAAAGCCATGGCACTGGTGCCCATGCCGCTGGTGATGGCCATGGTGGCCGCGGTGTTCCTGAAGTTCGGCACAGACATCGTTGCCTCCACCCAGGACAACCCGGCCGTGGCTGCTCCGATGGTGGCTGCGTTCCTGGTCCTCACCGCGGTTCCCAGGCTTGGCAGGTTCCTGCCGCCGGTCCTGGGCACCCTGGTGGCAGGCTGCATCGCCGTGGCGGCCAGCGGGCCGTTCAGGCTGTCCCCCGGCGGGCAGCTCCTGGCCACCCCGGTGTTCACCGCCCCTGAATTCACGTGGGCTGCCCAGCTGGAACTGGTGGTTCCCCTGGCCCTCACCGTGCTGTTTGTCCAAAACGGCCAGGGCATCGCCGTCCTCCGCGCCGCCGGGCACCGTCCACCCGTGAACGCCTTCGCCATTGCCTCCGGCGCCTTTTCAGTGCTGAATGCCGGTTTCGGCGCTGTTTCAGCCTGCGTCACAGGCCCCACCAACGCCCTGCTGACCTCGTCCGGGAAGAGGGAGCGCCAATACACGGCTGCCGTGGCGTACGGTCTCCTGGCCGTGGTGTTCGCAGCGTTTGCCCCCACCCTGACCCGGCTGATGCTGGCCGCGCCCAAGGAATTCGTCCTGGCACTGGGCGGCATCGCGATGCTGCGGGCCCTTCAGCAGGCCTTCGTCACGGCCTTCGCCACCAGCTTCACCCTGGGTTCGCTGGTGACGTTCGTGGTGACCATCTCCGGCATGAACCTCTTCAACATCCACGCAGCGTTCTGGGGCCTGGTGATCGGCTACGGGGTGTCCCGCCTGCTGGAGCGCGCGGACCACGCCCAGCCCTGAGCCGGACCGGCCATGTTACGGCGCCCGGCAGGGCTTCTTCCGCGTCAGCGCGGGTCCGGTTCCAGCGCCCAGGCCAGCCGGTGCAGGAAAGTCGCCGTCCTGCTCCGGAACGCCAGCCACGCGCCCCGCTTCCACCCCGGCGTGGCGCTGAGTTGCGGCGCGTGGGGCCGCGCGCTTTCGCCCGCTCGGACGGCGCCGGCAAATAAGAGGGCAATGAGGCTTGCGCTTTCCATCGTTCTCCAAGCTGTACTGGTCAATCCCGGTGTACAACCACCGTGCCCTGCGGAAGAAGGCTTCAAACATCATCAGCGGCCCCATCGGACTGCGGGGAGGGCGTGGCGGTACCGCGTTATGCACGTGCAGTGTTAGGCAATAGTCTGGCCAGATGGGGACCAGTGCCGTGACTTCCGGCGAACAAGTGGACAGGCAGACCCGCATTCTCGAGGCGGCAATGGACCTGCTGTCCCGCCACGGGATTTCGGGCGTGAGCATGCGCGCCGTGGCGCGGGAAGCCGGCGTGGCGCTGGGCCTGGTCAACTACTACTACGACGACAAGACCACCCTGATCCGCGCTGCCCTGCGCCGCGTAGACGAGCATGACCTTTTACTCGTCGCCCCGGACCCCTCGGTGGCCCCCGATGAACAGCTGCGCCGGGCGCTCCGGCGCGTTGCCGGCGCTGACCTGCTGACCACCCGCTACCTGTCCCTGCGCCTGCACCTGTGGGCCCTGGCCCAGGCGGACGAGGACTACGCACAGATCAACGCCGCCGCCTTCGATCGGTACATCGACGGGCTCGCGGCGCTGGTGTCCAGCGCCAGGCCCGGACTGTCCTGGGAAGCGTGCAGGGAGCGGGCGTCGGACATCGTGGTCATCCAGAACGGCGTGTGGCTGACGGCGCTGCTCGGGGTGGACAAGGCCTCCATCCAGCGGAGCATTGCGCGCACGGAGCAGATCGCGCTAGCCCCGGTCCCGGACGACAACGGCGACGCCCAGGGCGCCTCACAGCCCTGAAACACCCGCTCCAGGGGCAACAGTAGCCGCGCGATGAGCATTGAACAAGTGTTCAAGAAAAGTATTGAACACTCGTTCAACGTGCATTACTGTCCTTCCTATGACTTACGCCACACCGGCCCAGGAAGCCGCCCCCAGCACTGAAACCAAGCCCGCCTCCTCCCTGTTCATCAACGGCAGGTGGGAGCCGGCGGCGTCCGGCGCGATGCGTGAAATCCGCAACCCCGCAGACGGGGAGCTGGTGGCCACCGTGTCCGAGGCAGGCCGGGAAGATGCCGAACGTGCCATCGCGGCGGCCCGCGCCGCCTTCGACTCCGGCGCCTGGTCCAGCGTCCCGGCACCGGAGCGTGGCGCCTTCCTCCTGAAGGTCGCCGCCGGACTGCGGGAGCGCCGGGAAAAGTTTGCCCGCGCGGAATCGCTGGACACCGGCAAGCGGATGGTGGAAAGCCGCATCGACATGGACGACATCGCCGCCTGCTTCGAGTACTTCGGCAGGCTCGCCGGGCAGCAGGCGGGCCGGGTGGTGGACGCCGGGGACGCCGCCGTCGTCAGCAGGATCGTCTACGAACCCGTGGGCGTCTGCGGACTCATTACGCCGTGGAACTATCCCCTGCTCCAGGCGGCGTGGAAGATCGCCCCCGCGCTGGCCGCCGGCTGCACCTTCGTCCTCAAGCCCTCCGAGCTGACCCCGTCCACCAGCATCCTGGCCATGCAGCTGCTGCAGGACCTCGGCCTTCCGGACGGCGTGGCCAACCTCGTCACCGGTGCCGGCGCCCAGGCAGGCGCCCCGCTCTCGGAACACCCCGACGTCGACCTTGTCTCCTTCACCGGCGGCCTGGAAACCGGAAAGCGCATCGCCGCTTCCGCTGCCGCCACCGTCAAAAAGGTAGCCCTGGAACTCGGCGGGAAGAACCCCAACGTGGTGTTCGCCGACGCGGACTTCGACGCCGCCGTCGACAACGCCCTCAACGGCGCGTTCGTCCACTCCGGGCAGGTCTGCTCCGCCGGCGCCCGGCTGGTGGTGGAGGAATCCATCGCCGAACGCTTCGTGGATGAACTGGTCCGCCGCGCGAAGGACGTCCGGATCGGCGGCCCCTTCGACGAGGACGCCGAGACCGGCCCGCTGATCTCCGCCGCCCACCGGGACAAGGTGGACGCCTACGTGCAGCGCGGCATTCAGGAGGGCGCGCGGCTCCGGACCGGCGGCGCGGCACCTTCCGGGGAGAAGTACGACGCCGGGTTCTACTACCAGCCCACCATTCTGGACCGCGTCTCCCGCGGCATGTCCGTGGTCACCGACGAGGCGTTCGGCCCGGTGGTGACGGTGGAAACCTTCCGCACCGAGGACGAGGCCGTGGCCACCGCGAACGACACCATCTACGGCCTGGCCGGCGCTGTGTGGACCCAGGACGCCGGCAAGGCGCAGCGCGTGGCGTCCCGGCTGCGGCACGGCACCATCTGGATAAACGACTACCACCCCTACCTCCCCCAGGCCGAGTGGGGCGGCTTCGGCCAGTCCGGCGTCGGCCGCGAGCTGGGCCCCACCGGCCTGGCCGAGTACCAGGAAGCCAAGCACATCTACCAGAACACCAGCCCGCAGGTCACCGGCTGGTTCGCTGACCACAGCAAGGAGAACTAGATGCACTACGACAACATCGAGGACGTGAGCGACCGCGGGTTCGACTACGTCGTCATCGGCGGCGGGTCTGCCGGGGCCGCCGTGGCAGCACGGCTCAGCGAGGATCCGGACGTGACCGTGGCCCTCGTCGAGGCAGGCCCGGACGACCGCAATATCCCCGAGATCCTGCAGCTGGACCGCTGGATGGAGCTGCTGGAATCCGGCTACGACTGGGACTACCCCATCGAGCCGCAGGAGAACGGCAACTCCTTCATGCGCCACGCCCGCGCCAAGGTGATGGGCGGCTGCTCCAGCCACAACTCCTGCATCGCCTTCTGGGCCCCGCGCGAGGACCTGGACGAATGGGAGTCCAAGTACGGCGCCACCGGCTGGAACTCCGATGCCGCCTGGCCGCTGTATAAGCGGCTGGAAACCAACCAGGACGCCGGGCCTGACGCACCGCACCACGGGGACTCCGGCCCCGTGCACCTGATGAACGTGCCCCCGGCGGATCCTGCCGGCGTCGCCCTTCTGGACGCCTGTGAACAGGCGGGCATCCCCCGCGCGAAGTTCAACACCGGCACCACCGTGGTCAACGGCGCCAACTTCTTCCAGATCAACCGCCGCGCGGACGGTACCCGCTCCTCGAGCTCCGTGTCCTACATCCACCCCATTGTGGACCGCCCCAACTTCACCCTGCTGACCGGCCTGCGCGCCCGCCAGCTGGTGATTGACGCGGACAAGCGCTGCACCGGCGTGGACGTGGTGGACGGGGCCTTCGGCCGCACCCACCGACTCACCGCGCACCGGGAAGTCATTGTGTCCACCGGGGCGATCGACTCCCCCAAGCTGCTCATGCTCTCCGGCATCGGCCCGGCGGAACACCTGGCCCAGCACGGCATCGAGGTGCTGGTGGACTCCCCCGGCGTCGGTGAGAACCTGCAGGACCACCCGGAAGGCGTGGTGCAGTTCGAGGCCAAGCAGCCCATGGTGCAGACCTCCACCCAGTGGTGGGAAATCGGCATTTTCACCCCCACCGAGGACGGCCTGGACCGCCCCGACCTGATGATGCACTACGGGTCGGTGCCGTTCGACATGAACACCCTCCGCCACGGCTACCCCACCACGGAGAACGGCTTCAGCCTCACCCCCAACGTCACGCATGCCCGGTCCCGTGGCACGGTGAAGTTGCGCAGCCGCGATTTCCGCGACAAGCCGATGGTGGACCCCCGCTACTTCACGGACCCGGACGGCCACGACATGCGCGTCATGGTGGCCGGCATCCGCAAGGCCCGCGAGATCGCCGCCCAGCCCGCAATGGCGGAATGGACCGGCCGGGAGCTCTCGCCAGGCATCGGGGCGCAGACCGATGAGGAACTGCAGGACTACATCCGCAAGACCCACAACACCGTCTACCACCCCGTGGGCACGGTCCGCCTGGGCCCGGCCGACGACGACATGTCGCCGCTGGATCCCGAGCTGCGGGTCAAGGGCGTCACCGGCCTCCGGGTCGCCGATGCGTCCGTCATGCCCGAGCACGTCACCGTCAACCCCAACATCACCGTCATGATGATCGGCGAGCGCTGTGCCGATCTCATCAAGGCGGACCGTGCCGGCACCGGCGCCTCGGAAGAGAAGGAGCTCACCACGTCCCTCGCCTGAGCGGCGGGTCATCAAGGGCGCCGCATTCCCAACAATGGCGGCCCCCGCAGAACGTTATCTCGCCGCACCCCAGGGCGGCCGGTCCCATCGTGCTTTTCTGATCTAGGAGTCCATATTGGAACCCAGCAAGAGTATTGATTCAAGTGGCATGGATGAATTTGGCTACACCCAGACCCTCGACCGGAGCATCGGCAAGTTCGCGAGCTTCGCCGCCGGTGTCAGCTACATCTCCATCCTCACCGGTGTCTTCCAACTGTTCTACTTCGGCTTTTCCATGGCCGGCCCGGCGTACGCCTGGTCGTGGCCCATCGTGTTCGTCGGCCAGCTGATGGTGGCCCTCTGTTTCGCCGAGCTGGCCGGCCGCTACCCCGTTGCGGGCTCGGTCTACAACTGGGCCAAGCGGCTGTCCTCCGGGACCTCGTCCTGGCTGGCCGGCTGGCTGCTGCTGCTGTCCTCCATCATGGCGCTGGGCTCGGTGGCACTGGCCCTGCAGATCACCCTCCCCCAACTGTGGTCCGGCTTCCAGTTCGTTGGTGACGGCACAGGCCCCTATGACTTCGCCATGAACGGCGTGGTGCTGGCCACCATCATGATCACCATCTCCACGCTCATCAACGCGTTCGGCGTGAAGCTGATGACCCGGATTAACAGCATCGGCGTCTTCGTGGAGCTCATCGCCGCCGTCCTGCTGATCCTGGCACTGGCCTGGCATGTGGTCCGCGGCCCGGAGGTCTTCTTTGATACGGCCGGTTTCGGGGAAGGCAAGGACCTGGGCTTCTTCGGCGTCTTCCTGATCGGTGCCATGGCCTCCGGGTACGTCATGTACGGCTTCGACACCGCCAGCTCGCTGGGCGAGGAAACCAAGGACCCCAAGAAGACCGCTCCCAAGGCCATCCTGCGCGCCGTCACAGCGTCCTTCCTGCTGGGCGGGGGAATCCTGCTGTTCGGCATCCTGGCCGCACCGGACCTCAGTGACCCGCAGATCGGCTCCCCCGACGGCGGCCTGCAGCACATCGTCCTCTCCGTCCTGGGCGGCCCGTTCGGCAAGGCCTTCCTGGCCTGCATCGTGGTGGCTGTGGTGGTCTGCACCCTGGCCGTCCACGCCGCCGCCATCCGCATGATGTTCGCCATGGCCCGCGACAACAACCTGCCCTTCAGCCGGCAGCTCAGCAAGGTGGATCCGGTCCGCCGGACCCCGACGGTGGCGGCCATCGTCATCGGCGTCATCGCCGTCATCCCGCTGCTGGTCAACGTGATGCAGCCGGCCATCTTCACCATCCTGTCCAGCATCAGCATCGTGTTGATCTACCTGTCCTACCTCCTGGTCACGGTCCCCCTGCTCCGCAAGCGGTTACAGAAGAAGTGGCCGCTCGTCGCAGACGGATCCGAGCCCGGGTTCACCATGGGCAAGTGGGGCCTTCCCGTGAACATCCTCGCCGTCCTGTGGGGCGCCGCGATGACGGTGAACCTGGTCTGGCCCCGCCCGGAAATCTACAACTCGGTGCCGCCGTTCGAGTGGTACCTGCAGTGGGGCGGCGTGTTCTTCGTGGCCGCTGTAGTGATTGGCGGGGCCATGCTCTACCGCCTGAAGATCCGCCATCAGACCGGGGTGCTGGCCGAGCACGCCGCGGCAGTCGCCGCCCATCCGTCGTCCAACGACCCCAGGTTCGATCCCGCGGAGGACGCGGTGCCCGCCAACGCGGCGATGGCAACCGAGGGCTAGCAACACCACAACGGAAAGGGCCGACGTCGGCACTCACTTGAGTGGCGGTTTCTAGGGGTCGTCGCAACACCTGTTGGTTAGGTGGTTAGTAGTAAATCACGTAAGCGCTCGGCTGGAGTCTTCCAGCCGAGCGTTTTG